>JAETRU010000020.1 GCA_021769965.1 Eubacterium sp. | reverse complement strand
ATGATCCAGAAGGTACTGGACAGCGTCTTCTTTAAATTGTTTGTCATAATGTCTTCCCATGATAATTCTCCTTTATGTATATATTATATCACACGGAAGAATTTCTCAAAACTCCTATCCACTTTCTAGTCTAGCACTAATTGACGGTGGATTCATAACCAATTTAACCGTTTCTTGTATAGATTTTTTCTTCACCTTAATATAGATTTCATTTAAATCTTCAGTTCCTATAATAGGACAGTTTCTACATAAATCATCCGGTTTATGTGACTTGGCAATTGCTTCAGGCTTAACTATCACCTTACCGATAGCGGGAATATTTTCATTTTCTTCAAAAACATCATTATAATATTCCAATAAAGATTCAAATTTATTAGAAATGTCTATTTGTAATTGTGGTGTTACCTCACTGAAAAATTTGGTTTTTCCACCACCGGAATTACTAAAGATATCATCTGTCTTTTGAAGAATTATTTTTATTGGTAGATTGTTTTTACTCATGTATATCAGCCTCCTTTATAATTTTTTGTATAGTTGTTTTGGAACTTCCTAAAACGTCAGCAATAACTTGTAGGCTGAATATTTTCTCGTTACATTTCCTTAAATATTTTGCTTTGATTTGAAGTAGTTTTCGAGTGTCGTTACAATTTTGAGGTAATATATTTTGAAGAATAAAATATTCCTCATAAATATTTTTTTTATCAAAAGAGTGGTTGTGAATAACAGCATTTCTTATTGATTTTGTAATCAGCTCCTCAATTTCTGCACCACTCAGTCCAAAAAATAATGTTGAAAGTTCAGTAACATCTTTTTCGCTAAGAGTTCCCATGTGACCGGTAAACAAATATATTAGTTTACTGATTGCTTCTTTATCAGGTAACTCAATTTCTAACTTATAATCAAATCTTCTCCATACTGCAGAATCTAATAGTTGTTGATGATTTGTTGCGGCTAAAAGCAGACTATCTTTACTCATGGAATCCACATTTTGTAATAAACTATTAACCACACGTTTCAGCTCACCTAATTCATTATTATCGTCTCTCGCCTTTGCTATTGCATCAAATTCATCTAAAAACAGAACACATGGGATTTTTTGAGCAAATTCGAATAAATTACGAATATTTTTGGCCGTTGTGCCTAGGTAAGATGAGATAAGGCTATCAAGTCGAGCAATAACCAGTGGTAGATTTAGTTGTTTTGCAATTAAATAAGCACATTTTGTTTTTCCGCATCCAGGTGGACCATATAGCAGCAACGTATTAGATACCCCTATACCTAAGTCATTTAGTTTATCGGCATTTTTATAGCTCAAAATAAATGAGTCCAATTTATCAGCATTTCTTTTGGATAATATCACCTCGATATTATTCTCATCTGGATAAATAATATCAGCAAGCGTAGTTCTGGATTCTGTATCAACAGGAATCGATAAACTCTTTGCGTTGTTTCCCATGGCAGTCAAAGACATTTCTGTTTGTGCCGACAATAATTTTTTGAATTTAGCGACTGCTCGTGTTTCACCATCTGTTTCAAGTTTAGAAATCAATTGGTTTGTATAGTTAATAACTTTGGTTTGATCATGTTTTAATGAGCCCTCTATGATTTTTCCTATTTCAATTGAATATTTCATTTCGCACCTCCCCTATTATTATACTGGAACGAATGTAAAATGTAAAGAACGAAATTTAATAAAGCAAGAACAATTTATTATTTATTAGGAACGATTTGCGTTTTTAAAGAACAAGGATTAATATCCAAATACCATGATAGACGTTTGAATAAACAAAAACTCTATGCGAAAGATTTTTCAATCACATAGAGTTTTTTATTTTTCCGTTTACCTGGCGTAAGTCATAAGTTTTGTAATGTTTCCTTATGGGCTACTGCCATTACGGCATGTCTTTTTTTCACGCTTATTTAATACCCAGCAGCAGCTCGTCCAGAATGGCTGCGGCGTCTTCGATGCAGCCGTTGCACTCTCTGAGCACGCATCCGGTTTCCATGCCTCTCAGCTCGCTGCAGACGATGGACTTGTTCTTTTCGAGGAACATCTCGGTGGCCTGATGCATTAACTCGTAGGAGGATTCCTTTGTTGCAGGGGCGTCCAGTTCACCGTCAGAGTTCTTCATGCCGATGACCATGGCCATGCCGGAAACCGCGCCGCAGGTACCGTAGGTTCCCATGCCGCGGCCGAAAGCTTCAGAAAGCTTGAATACGGTTGCCGGGTCGTAGCCCATAACATTGCAGAAAGCACAGGCAACGGCCTGCGCGCAGTTGAATCCTTTTTCATGCAGCGATACTGCAAGTTCTTTTCTATCCATTGAATGAGTTCTCCTTTCGTGATCTTGCTATTGTCATATGATGTTTATCATAAGATGCTTATCTTATGATGAATTTCGGGTTTGTGATCGGAAGATTCGGATCGGCAACGACTTCTTCCGGGGATGTTTCCAGAAGCTCCGGATTGCGCAGGTACCGCTGGAATTCCCTGAAACAGCGGGCGTAGTAATAGCCGGATTCCACGCGTTCATCGCAGGAGACCTTTACGGGCATTACCTTGCGCTCTTCCACGATCTCACCCAGCTTGACCAGCCTTCGTTCCGGCTGTCCCATAGCGATGAAAATGCCGGTGGTGCCGAAGTCGTAGATGTGGTGATAGACCGGGCGGAGCCGGATGGACGCCAGATTGGTAATAAACAGGGAAGTGTGGAACGGACTTCCGTTTATTACAGCAAAGGGCAGTCCGAAATGTCTGTCCCACCATTTTAAGAAAGAAACAGTGCCGCCGACCAGAAACGGTATGCGCATCACCTTCCGAAGAAGTGTGTCGACGGAATTGCTTTCGCCGGAAATACGGCTTATTTCAATAGCTTCACTGATTTTCCGATTCACCTCGAATATAGTATCATCCAGATTGAAATACACCTTGGTGACGGTTTCTTCGCCTTGTCCGCCGGAAGGTTTAAGCGTCGTAAAGCATACACAAAAGTGATTTCGGGCATATATCTTCTTGTTGCATATAAATCGATTCAGATTTGGATTCTGGGATACCAGCCGCAGATACGCGCTTATCATAACGCTCATATGGTCCATTTTGATCCCCTTTTGACGGCAGCGGCGTATGTAACTCTGCATCGCCTCTAAATCCAGTTCCAGATCGATATAGTTGGTCGCATCATACCTGTGAGACATGATGTGGGGGATGATCTCGTAGAAAGGATCGCATCCCCGCAGTTTGTATCCGTCTGATCTGCTCATTTCTTCTCTCCATTTGCTTTTTTACTGCCTGCCATTATACTATAAAAAGGTTGTGAAAGCAAGGAATCCGGGTTATAATTAAGAAAATGCTAAGAAACGGGATGAGACAATGGAATATAAGTTATATAAAGAGGAAGATTTTTCTGTATCAAAATGGACCGGCGGCACGACCAGGCAGCTGGCGATCTTTCCTGCGGACGGCAATTATCTGGAGCGGCGTTTTATATGGCGGCTCAGCACAGCCACCTGTGAGCAGGAGGAATCCACATTTTCTAAGCTTCCTGATTTTGACAGAGTGCTGATGGTGCTTTCAGGCAGTGTGGTCCTGGCCCATCAGGACGTGCGCGTTGCCCGGCTTTCCGAGCTGGAGCAGGACCGCTTTGACGGCGCGTACCGGACAAAGAGTTTCGGGAAGATCACGGATTACAACCTGATGGTCGCCAAAGGGAACAAAGGGTTTCTCGACGCCCTTTCCCTGACCCCGGAAAGCTGTCATCTGACCTTTGATGAAGACTGCGCGTATGACCGGAAAACCGCAGCGTTTTTCTGCCGCGAGGGTTTTGCCGCAGTATCCATAGGAGAGGAAACTGTGATGATGAGCCCGGGGCAGCAGCTGGTGATAAACGGCACAGCAGACGAGATCTTTGATATATCGGTCATGGGCGAAGGACATCTGATCCGGGCACAGATCTTTTACAACTATCACCCGGAAGAGATAGGGCCGACGGTGATCCCGTCGGAGAAGGCGACTTTTGATGATTTTAAGGCCTGTATCTATCTGGCCAATATTCAGTTCCGTGGAGCTAAATTTATCTTCCGGAATTTGAAAAATCAGTGGTTTGATGAGGAACTGACAAAGGCTATAGGCAAGCTGGAGAAGATTTATCTGCCTTTCTTTGTGGGAGTCCTGGGGCTTTGCATTGCCGCAGGCCTGGCTTTGACCCGCGGCAATGAGATGACCGGTCTCATCGCTGCCGTCATCTGGCTGATCTTCGATATCTTTGTGGTATCGCCGCTGATGTATTTCGCCGTGGTGCCGAAGCCTGTGAGAAAGCATATCAAAGATATTCACAGCCTGACGCCGTACGAGCAGGGCGTTCGTGAGAAACAGCTGGGGACCAATGAACGGATGGAAAAACTCCTGGGTAAGTACAAAAATTCCGGAAAATATCTCTATGATAAAGATGGAAACCGGATCCAGTAAGCAGGCATATAAAAAAGCAGCGCATACCGCGGAGGTATGCGCTGCTGCTGTTTTTGATGTGTGAATATCTATTTCACAGTCACTTTCTTTGTTACGGTCTTGCCGTATACTTTTTCGCCTACAACAGTGGTGTAAGGACGAACCTTGACAGTATAGCTGCCTTTGGACAGCTTTTTGGTAGTAAAGGTCTTGCCGGTCTTGGACAGGCTGGATACCTTCTTGCCTTTTGTGTTGTAAACGCTGTAGTAGAAGCCGTCTGCTTTGCTGTTGCCGCTGATCTTTACAGTGATCTTTTTGGTCTTTGCTGCAGCTTTTGCAGAAGTGATCTTCGTGGTGCGGGCGAGGGCTGCCTTGTATGCTTTGACAGCGTCTTTGCCTGCCTGCTCGATGGCAGCTTCAACGTCTTTGCTGTTATAGGTTTTGATAATACCTATGCGGCCTTCGGTCTTGGCGTACTGCTGGCCAATGGTTCCCTTCAGATCTTTTTCCAGGTACTGGATCAGAGCGTCGGAGTCGATGATGGAGCCTTTGGTAACGTCCTTGCCATCCTTGAACATGGTGTAGCCGTCTCCGCCTTCCATGAGAATGTACAGCGTGCTGGCGACGGTGTAGGTCTTGGCAGGGTCAATGTCAACGCCGCCGACCTTGACGTTCTTTACTCTTCTTGCTCCCGTAATTTCAACGAAAGTACCGTTTTCATCGGTTTTAACTGTGGAAGGAATGGTGGTATCAATATCGTAGGACATGCCGGATACCTGCAGGAAACCGCCGTTTTCGCCCGGGGTGTTCCTTGCTCCGTGTTCCAGCGCGTCCAGGATCTGCTGACCGGTGACTTCGTATACGCCAAGGAAGTTACCCCATGGGTTGATCGCTACTAAATCCCCATAGGTGACGTCGCCGGCTTTGATCGGCGCACGGACGCCGCCGCCCTGAACCAGGCCGATGTCAGCGCCGGTAACTGCTTTGTAGGCATCGGCGCAGTAGTTGGCTACGGTAGCTTCCTGATTTCTGACCAGACGGTTGCCTGCCGCATCGTAGTCGTTCAGCGTCACTTCCGCTTTGCCCACAACTTTGGAGGTGATAGCGGTGATTTTGTCGCTGATCCCTTTTACCACAGAGGCGACTTTTTCGTCTTTTGCGGTATAATCTTTGACGAGACTGGAAGTGATTTTGCCGTCAGCGGAGATGATGATCTCGCCGATCGATTCCAGGCCGGTGCCGGTCTGGGTCAGAACGACTTCTTTGCCGTCCTTTGCTTTGACGGTAGTATCCGTCACAACGTGGTGGGAATGTCCGTCGATCATGGCGTCGATACCGGAAGTGTTCGCGATGACGTCTGCTGATCTGTACGGCGCGCTCTGCGCATCATCGCCCAGATGGGCTACTGCGATGACATAATCTGCGCCCTCTGCTTTTGCTGCGTCTACAGCTTTCTGTACAGCGTCATAGAGATCTTTGCCGTCGTTGCCGGCGCAGAAATTGTAGATATAGTTTCCATTCTCATCCTGGAAGTAGGTCGGGGTGGATTTTGTGATGGATTCCGGTGTGGAAACGCCCACGAACGCGACCTTTTTGTCTCCATAGGTTTTGATAACATATGGATCAAAGACGGTTTTGCTGTCTTTCATAAAGTTGGCGCTGATGTATTTCGCGTTTGATTTGTCTACCAGCTTCATGAACTGATCCATACCGAAATCGTATTCGTGATTGCCCGGAATGGCGATGTCGTAACCGACGGCGTTCATCATATCGATGATATAGTCGCCTTTGGACAGAGCGCCTACGGTGTCGCCCTGAACGGCATCACCTGCGTCGACCAGTGTAACATAGTCGGTCTCTTTCAGCTTGTCCGCTTTATATGCGGCCAGACCTGCATAGCCGATGTTTTTGTCTACGGCACAGTGGACATCGTTGGTATGCAGGATCACGATGTCTCCACTCTTTGCTTCTGCTGCAAACGCCATGGTCGGCATCATAACCACTACCATGCAGAATGCCAGCAGAACTGTCAATAACTTTCTGCTTTTCTTCATGTTCTTTCTCCTTTAGAATCCCTTCCCCGACCTGGCAGCAGCGATCTGTCCGCTTTGCCGCAGGGCCGGAGTTTCAACATAAGAAATAAAGTGTACTATTTATGTAAAGCCTGAATAAAGGCGTTTACATCGTCTTCTGTGGTGCCCCATGAGGTGACCAGACGGATCACGCGGCAGCCGTTTTCGGCAGGTGCCCAGTCGTAGAAGAAGAAATCCTTTTCCAGTTCTCTGACCAGTGGTTCCGGCAGGATCGGGAACAGCTGGTTGGTCCTGGAGTTTCCGTCAAAGCTGTATCCGGCAGCTTCAATGCCTTCCCGCAGCTTCTTCGCCATGGCGTTTTCGTGGCGGCCGATCTGATAGAATACGCTATCCTCGCCGCCTTCCAGCAGAGCTTCGAACTGAACGCCGATGAGCCGGCCCTTTGCCAGCATGCCGTTTTTCTGTTTGATCATCCAGCGGTAGTGATCGTTCATATAGTCGTTGAAAATCACGACAGCTTCTCCCAGAAGCAGTCCGTTTTTGGTGCCGCCGATATAGAAAGCGTCTGTCAGCTGCGCGATATCCCGAATGGTAAGATCGGTGTCTTCGCAGGTGAGACCGGCGCCCAGTCTCGCGCCGTCCAGATAGAGCAGCATGTCGTGTTCATCGCAGCATTTCCGCAGCGCCTGCAGTTCTGCTTTCGTATAAACAGTGCCGGTTTCCGTAGTATGGGAGATATAGGCCAGTCTTGGAATGACAGTGTGGTCATCCTCGTATTCCAGCCACGCTTTGTCAATGAGTTCCGGGGTCAGCTTGCCGTCGACGCCGTCCATCGTAATGACTCTGTGGCCGGTAGCCTCCAAAGCGCCGCATTCGTGGGTATAAATGTGGGCTGTTCTCGGCGCGACTGCGGCTTCCCATGGTTTCAAAGCGGCGGCGGTGGTGATGATATTGGTCGGTGTGCCGCCGACCATCATGTAAACTTCGCAGTCCTGTCTGCCGATCATATCTTTGATCATTTGGGCGGCGTGTTCACTGTGGGCATCCAGCGCGTATCCGTCGGTGTGTTCCTCGTTGGTGCGGATCAGAGCGTCAAGAATATGGGGATGTGCGCCCTGACTGTAATCACTTCTGAAATATATCATAATTTTGTCCTCCTGAGTGTACTTCTGTCTAATGATTTGTCAGATATCTATATTATAGAATAAACTGCCTTGCATTTCATCTGTTTTTCATAGATTTAACAAAAATATTTTTCTGGATTATCGCGGGCCGTTTTTAAAAACTTCTGGACATTGCGGCAAAAAAGAAGTATAATGTCTCAGTAATATTATTTTTAAAAAATTGCGCAAAGACATATAGAAATAAGGAAAAGATGGCGAGTTTTAGTGGATTTCGGGATCTCAACTATCCTTCTCACTAAAAAGCCGGTCTCCTTATTTTTTTTCGTTTTTGCGCATTTGTTTTAATACGGAGTTTAACACGGAACACGAGAGCGAGAGGAGTGAATAGTATGAAAAAGTATATCTTTGTGACCGGAGGCGTAGTTTCAGGACTGGGAAAAGGCATAACCGCGGCGTCCCTCGGCCGCCTGCTGAAGGCGAGAGGACTGAAGGTGGCAGCCCAGAAGCTGGATCCGTATATCAATATTGATCCCGGCACGATGAGTCCTTATCAGCATGGCGAAGTTTTTGTCACCGAAGACGGGGCTGAGACAGATCTGGATCTGGGCCATTATGAACGCTTTATCGATGAAAATCTGAATAAGTTCAGCAACCTGACCACCGGAAAGGTCTACTGGAATGTGCTGAATAAGGAGCGGAAAGGGGAGTATCTTGGCAGTACGGTACAGGTGATCCCCCATGTGACCAACGAGATCAAATCTTTTATATATAATGTAGGCAAGTCTTCCGACGCGGACGTCATCATCACAGAGATCGGCGGCACCGTAGGCGATATCGAGAGCCAGCCGTTCCTCGAAGCGATCCGGCAGGTGTCTCTGGAAGTCGGGAAAGAGAACTGCCTCTTCATTCACGTGACATTAGTGCCGTACATCAAAAGCTCCGGCGAGCACAAATCCAAGCCGACGCAGCATTCGGTCAAGGAGCTGCGCGCCCTTGGCATCTCACCCGATATCATCGTCATGCGGGTGGATGAGCCGGTGGATCAGGACATCATCGACAAGATCGCTCTGTTCTGCAACGTCAAAAAGGACTGTGTCATCGAAAATATGACGCTGCCGATCCTGTATCAGGCGCCAGTCATGCTGGAAAAATCCAATCTCAGCTGGATCGTCTGCCGTGAGCTGGGTATCAATGCCGGACCATGCGAGATGCAGGAGTGGATCCAGATGCTCGACCGTATTGAAAACCGCAGCAGAAAGGTGACCATTGGTCTGGTGGGAAAATATGTGAAGCTCCACGACGCATATCTGTCTGTTGCAGAAGCTTTGCGCCATGGCGGCTACGAAAACGATGCCAGCGTGGACATCAAATGGATCGAAGCAGAGGACGTGACAGAAGAAACAGCCGAAGCGATTCTCGGCGATGTGGACGGTATTCTCGTGCCCGGCGGCTTCGGCGACCGGGGTATCGAGGGAAAGATCCTGGCGGCAAAATATGCCAGAGAACATGACGTGCCTTACCTGGGCATCTGCCTTGGCATGCAGACTGCTGTTATCGAATTTGCCAGACACGTGCTGGGATGTGCCGATGCCGATTCCGGCGAGTTTGCTCCAGAAGGCGCCCATAATATCATCGACCTTATGGCAGACCAGCAGGGTAATATTCCGAAGGGAGGCACCATGCGTCTGGGCGCGTACCCTTGCGCAGTCAAAACGGGCAGCCGTCTGGAAGCCGCCTACGGAAAGCCTTTGATCCACGAGCGCCACAGGCACCGGTACGAATTCAACAATGATTACCGTCAGGCAGTGGAGGACGCAGGCATGGTCGTCAGCGGGACCTCTCCAGACGGCCGTCTGGTCGAAGCCGTGGAACTGCCCGACCGGAAATTCTTCGTCGCGGTCCAGTATCATCCGGAGTTTAAGTCCAGACCGAACAACGCACACCCGCTGTTCAGAGAATTTATCAAAGCGAGTCTGTCGTGATGGCATTGGCACGTCACAGGCTGCGGCGTTAGAGGGGGTGGCAGAATCGAATTGAGCAAAATGAGCTGAAATGGACTGATTTGCTCAATCCGCCCGTGCCGCGCAGCTGATAAATTGAGCAAAACGAGCAGAAATGGACTGATTTGCTCAATTCGCTCGCGCCGCGCAGCTGATAACTTGAGCAAAATGAGCCGAAATGGACTGATTTGCTCAATTCGCCCGATCCAGAAAACTGCCGCGGCCGGATTACATACAGAACGTGTTCAGAATGGTATCGATGAGCTGGGCATTGATGTTTCCATCCAGGTCGTCAAAAGTAAAGATGATATTCTCCCAGGGTTTAAATCCGTTTTTTAAGTAGGATTCGATTTTCCACATGACGTTTTTTCGATAGTTCTCATCATGGATCATGCCGAAATGCTCTAACCATTTGGATTCGCCGGTACGCAGAATGAGAATATGAAAGTCCGGAGAAGCAGTTGCGTTCCCTATTGTTATGACCTCATCGTAGCGATAGGGAATTCCTTTTGTGAAAAGCGCATTGGCTATGATCACCTCTGACTTTGAACGGACCAGATCTCCTTTGATGGTTCGATGCCGCAGTTCCTCCGGGTAAGCGGTGTTTTTTCGGTAGTCTGCGCATGCCCATTTTTCAGGATCTGTAGCAGGAGTGCGCATCATGCTCCATGCAGATGACCCCTGATATGTATCGGGCAGTGCGTTCATGATATCATCAGCATTGATACTTTGGTAACTTTTTTGGAGCTGTGTCAGAGCTTTGCAGTTTTGATTGATATTGCTGATAGACTGCTGTACAAAACGTTTCTTTTGTAACTGCTGGATCAGTTCGTTTTCTGATACGGGAATGTACGTGCGAGTTCCGTTAAGATGTCTGTAGTAATATGCTTTGTCGCCCACTTTGTGGACGGACAGACTTCCCTCCGGAAGAGCCTGAAGTTCCTGTTCATAAATTTCTTTCAGTCTGTGCTGATAAGCCAGATCCGACGCCGCGTAATCGCTTGTGTTAAACATAGTGACCTTCCCCTTTCTGTTATATCCATCATATATTGAAAAGGAAATAAATGCAAGGAAAAATTTAGATTTGATGAAATAAAATTCAAAAATTAAGTTATAATGGAAGTTCGTGCGTATCTTTATCTCTATTTTTGCCTGCGGCTGCCAGGCCGCTCTTCCGGCAGACAGAGACGCTCCGGTACCTCCTCTTAAAAAATCCGGCAAATCCTTCATATCCGCCGCTTTTGCCGCATATATTGGTCATAACTTTGATTGAAGGAGCGGTGAAGAACATATGAAGGATTACATAGAGGAGAGAGTGCTTGCGCTGGCCGATTACATCATTTCAACGAATTCGACTGTGAGAGCCGCTGCAAAGAGATTCAAAGTCAGCAAAAGCACGGTACACAAGGATGTGACAGAAAGACTGCAGGAGATCAGTCCTTCCCTCGCCGCAGAAGTAAAGAACGTTCTGGACGTGAACAAGGCGGAACGCCATATCCGCGGAGGCCTTGCGACCAGAGAGAAATATCATCACGAAAAAGAGAAACAATAGAGTCAGGAACAAAGAATGCCGGGGCGTGTCAAAGCTGTCTCGGCATTTTTTGCTGTCAGCATGCAGGATGCCGGATAAACAGGGCGCAGACGGGAAAACTTAACATAGATTTAACATTTAAATTCTGGCTTTTCATGTCGTAATATAGTAGACTTTAGATAAAGGAGAAGCAAAGATGATATATTTCGTGGAAGACGACAACAGCATTCGGGAACTGGTGCTGTATACATTGAATAATGCAGGTTATGAGGCAAAAGGCTTTGAGCGGCCGTCGCTGTTCTGGGCGGCTATGGCGGAGGAAACGCCGCGGCTGATCCTGCTGGATATCATGCTGCCTGAAGAGGACGGGCTGTCTATTCTGAAGCGGCTGCGCATGTCGGCCCAGACATCAAAAATACCCATCATGATGCTGACGGCAAAGGGCAGTGAGTACGACAAGGTCATCGGTCTGGACTATGGCGCTGATGATTACGTGCCAAAGCCTTTCGGCATGATGGAACTGATCGCAAGGGTCAAAGCGCTGCTACGCCGGGCCGCGGCGGTAGACAGCGAGAAGGACTGCCGCATCGGAAAGCTGTTTCTTTCACCGTCAAAGCACATGGTCAAAGTAGATGGACAAGAGGTTTCGCTGACCCTGAAGGAATTTGAGATGCTGTCTCTTCTGGCTGAAAATCAGGGCATCGTATTTACCAGAGATCAGATCCTGACAAGAATCTGGGGCTATGCCTTTGATGGAGAGAGCAGGACCGTGGATGTTCATATCCGGTCTCTGCGCCAGAAGCTGGGAGACTGCGGCAGACTCATCGAAACGGTCAGAGGTATCGGATACAAAATAGGAGAGGACGCAGATGAAAAACAGGATTTTTAAGGGGATCTTTCAGGTAGCGATCTTAGTGTGGCTGGCCTGCCTGATTCTGATCATGGGAGCGCTGTATCTGCAGTACAACGGCGAGTATGTCAGGGAACTGAAAAACGAGGCGAACATCGTGGCCCGGGCTGTGGAGATCAGCGGGCTGGACTATCTGAAAAGCCTGAAACTGGAGGAAAATCATCGTATCACATGGATCGACGCTGACGGAACCGTAAAATACGACTCTTCTGTCAGTGAGAAAAAAATGGAAAATCACGCAGACAGACCTGAGGTGGCGGAGGCTGAGCGGACAGGCTATGGCGAGGATACGAGGTATTCCAAGACACTGGCTGAGAAGACCATGTACAGCGCTGTCCGTCTTTCTGACGGAAGCGTGCTCAGAGTATCTCAGGTCCAGTTCAGCATTTTTACACTGGTACTCAGCATGATACAGCCGATTCTGATCATTCTGCTCATGGCGGTTTTCGTTTCGATTCTGCTGGCGGCGCGGATCTCCAAGCGGATCGTGGATCCGCTGAATCAGATCGATCTGGATGATCCGGAGGCGGCGGAGACTTATGAGGAAGTCCGTCCTCTGGTCAACAGGATCGCGGAGCAGAATCTGGCTTTGAACAGCCGGATCAGCCGTCTGCAGACTGATGTGGATGAGAAGACACGCGAGGCAGAATTCCGGAAGGAGTTTACTGCCAACGTGTCTCATGAACTGAAGACGCCGCTGACATCTATCAGCGGATTTGCCGAGATCATCAAAAACGGCATCGTTAAGACAGAGGATATTCCGCGGTTTGCGGGCCGGATCTATGATGAGGCACAGCGGCTGATCACTCTGGTGGAGGATATTATCAAATTGTCACAGCTGGATGAAAAGCAGATCGCGGCAAAGAAGGAGCGGATAGATCTGTATCTGCTGTGTCAGGATGTACTCTACACGCTGGAACAGGCAGCGGAAAAAAAGCACGTCACCCTGAAGCTTGAGGGCAGTCATCTGTATGTGGAAGTGGTAGATCAGATCGTGGAGGAGATCATCTATAACCTCTGCGACAACGGCATCAAATACAATCAGGAGAACGGCAGCGTCACGGTAACGGTCTATGAGGAAGAGGGCCGCCCTGCTGTCAGAGTGTCTGATACCGGGATCGGCATCCCGCAGGAGGATCTGGATCGGGTCTTTGAGAGGTTCTACCGGGTGAACAAAAGCCATTCCAAGGAGATCGGCGGTACAGGCCTGGGACTGTCCATTGTCAAACACGGAGCGGCTTACCACGGGGCTGACATCAGACTGGAAAGCCGTCTGGGTGAAGGCACACATATTACGATCATTTTTTAAACATAATAGACATTGAGATAGGAGAGGAAATCAGTACATGGATATATTTTCATTTATCAGTCTGTTTGGCGGACTTGCTTTGTTTCTCTATGGCATGAATCTGATGTCAGCAGGATTAGAGAAATTGGCGGGAGGTAAATTAGAGGGGATCTTAAAGAAAATGACCTCTAATCCTGTAAAGAGTTTATTTTTAGGTATCGGGATCACGGCGGTCATTCAGAGCTCATCAGCGGTGACTGTTATGCTGGTCGGGCTTGTAAACTCGGGAATTATGCAGCTTTCCAGCACGGTAGGCGTGATTATGGGGTCCAACATCGGTACAACTGTCACTGCGTGGATCCTCAGCCTGGTGGGAATCGAAAGTGATAACGTATGGATAAAGCTTTTAAAGCCGGAATCTTTTTCTCCTATATTAGCGCTGGCCGGAATCCTTTTGATGATGACTGCGAAAAACAGCAGGAAGAGAGACATCGGCAGCATCATGATCGGGTTTGCGATCCTGATGTACGGCATGAATTTTATGAGCGACGCGGTGAGCCCTCTTGCGGACATGCCGGAGTTTGCGGCGATGCTGACGGCGTTCACCAACCCTTTGCTGGGAATCGTCACGGGCATGGCGCTGACGGCTGTGATTCAGAGTTCATCCGCTTCGGTGGGCATTCTGCAGGCGCTGTCTCTGACGGGGAGCATTTCTTATGGCATGGCGATCCCTATCATCATGGGGCAGAACATCGGAACTTGTGTTACAGCGCTGATCTCCAGCATCGGTGTAAGCCGAAACGCCAAGAGAGTAGCGGTGATCCATATCTCTTTCAATATCATCGGTACGATCATATGTATGGCGGCGTATTTTGTGCTCCATTATCTGGTGGAACTGCCGTTTCTTGAGGAGGCGGCCGGGCCGGCAGGCATCGCGATTTCTCACAGTATCTTTAATATTACGACTACAGTTCTTCTGCTGCCGTTCTCAGGCCATCTGGTAAGG
This sequence comes from Eubacterium sp., assembly GCA_021769965.1. Lineage (GTDB taxonomy): Bacteria > Bacillota > Clostridia > Peptostreptococcales > Anaerovoracaceae > Senimuribacter. The sequence continues at coordinate 39,022 of JAETRU010000020.1, read as the reverse complement.
ATAGCTGAACGCAGTGTGAAAACTGAGCCGGAGAAGGAGGTCGCTTTCCTGGACGAAAGGCTGCTGAACACGCCGTCCATCGCGTTATCAGAGTGCAATCATATCACTACGGAGATGGCTTACGTGGCGAAGAACGCCATGATGGAGGCGATGGATCTCCTCTTTGCTTATGATGAAAAAAGGGCCGGAGATGTAGCCAGACTGGAAAGCGAGGCAGACATTTATGAGGACAGACTGGGATCTTATCTGGTAAAACTGTCAGGCTATGATCTGTCTGACTCTGACAGTAAGCAGATATCAAAGCTGCTCCATACGATCGGGGATTTTGAGCGGATCAGTGATCATGCTGTCAATATTGTTGACGCGGCCAGAGAGATCCACGAGAAAAAAATAACCTTATCGCCGGAGGGGATGCGCGAGATCAGGACGGCTACCAGAGCGCTTCGGGAAATTCTGGATACAGCTGTTAAGGCTTTTGATGAAGCAGATCTGGATCTGGCGCGCTGCGTAGAGCCGCTGGAGCAGGTCATCGATGAGCTGAGCGAGACGATCAAACTGAATCATATCAGCAGACTGCAGGCGGGGGTCTGCACGATCCAGCAGGGTTTTATCCTTTCTGATATCATGACCAATTACGCAAGGGTATCCGATCACTGTTCCAATATTGCTGTGGCGATGATCGAATTATCGAAGGCATCATTTGATACCCACGAGTATCTGGACAAACTGAAGACCATGGACAATCCCGGATTTCGGAAGATGTATGCCGAGTATAGAGATAAGTACGCGGTGTAACGGCAGTTTGGGGATTGGCTGAGGATTGGCTGAGAATTGGTTCGGCCAATCTGGGCCGACTTGAGCAAATCGGGTCGATTTTAGGCATTTTGCTCAAGTTTATGGCTTCTGGGGATGGCTGACTTGAGCAAATCGGGTCGATTTTAGGCATTTTGCTCAAGTCTATGACTTCTGGGGATGGTCGACTTGAGCAAATCGGGTCGATTTTAGGCATTTTGCTCAAGTTCACGGCTTCTGGGGATGGCCGACTTGAGCAAATCGGGTCGATTTTAGGCATTTTGCTCAAGTTCATGGCTTCTGGGGATGGCCGACTTGAGCAAATCGGGTCGATTTTAGGCATTTTGCTCAAGTTTATAGCTTCTGGGCTGGACCGATTTGAGCAAATCAGGTCGATTTAAGACATTTTGCTCAAATCCATGGCTTTTCAGCCGGGCCAATGAGAAACTCTTAGCTGAATTGATAAAGTGTGTGATTAAAAAACCGCTTCGGCAGGAAAGTCAGTGGAAACTGATCCTGCATCGAAGCGGTTTGTATTTTTATGAGCTTATTTCTTCAGATAAGTCTTGTAAACGGTGGAACTTTTGCTCTCAATGGTCTGTCCGAGGGCATCTTTCTTCAGAGTGGTCACGTAGAACCGATAGGTGGTTCCTTTCTTCAGGCCGGTGGCTTTGTAGCTGGTACCTGTAGTGGTCTTTACTAATTTGTAGGAACCGGTGCCGGTTTTTTTATAAACCTTGTAGCCTGTCGCGCCGCTGACAGCTTTCCATTTCAGGGTCGCGGCAGAAGTCGTGCGCTTTTTGCTGACCCAGGCCGGAGGGTTCAGGGATTTCCAGCGGATGCCTTTGCTCTTGCAGTAGCTTTTGACCTTGGCAGCCGATGACGGCGAGTAGATCGTCAGAATTGCCGTTGGCTCAATGGCCGTGTAGAGACTGGCAATATCCAGATCGCTTCTGCATACCACGGTGGTCAGGTTGGTACAGCCTTCAAAAGCCTGGTGGCTGATCTCCGTATAGGCGGAAGGGATGGTGATGGTCCTCAGGCTGGTGCAGTCGATGAATGCCCTCATCGGAATCAGCTTGCAGCCGGTGGAAAGCTTGACGGAGGTCAGGTTTTCGCAGTTGGAAAAGGTGTAGTAACCCATGGAGGTCACTGTATTTGGGATGGAGATGCTTTCAAGGCCGCATTTGTCCGTGTAGTATGTACCGAAGCAGTTGTAGCCGATTGTCTTCAGCCCGGAAGGCAATTTGACTGATTTCAGGGAGGTGCAGCCGGCAAAGGCGCTGTCTTTGAGAGCGGTCACCTTGGAATGGATTGTTACCTTGGAAAGGGAGGTGCAGCCGCCGAAGATTCCGTTGGGGAGCTCCTTCATGGCTGCCGGAATCGTAAAGCTTTCCAAAGAGGTGCATCCTGCAAAGAGGTCGGTTCCAAAGGTCTTGACGGAAGTCGGGATTTTCACGCTCTTCAGGTTAGGCAGATTGGCAAAGCTGGCATATTTTATGGATGTTACGGTATTTGGAATCTGGATAGTGACGATGGCATTGCGGTTCGCACATCTGTTGGAATCAGGACTTCCAACCTGGTAGCCGAAGTACAGCTCGGTCACTTTCAGGCCGTCAATCTTTGACGGAATGACCAGATTGGCGTCAGAACCGTTGTATGCGATAACGGTGCAGGTGTCTTTGTTGTAGTCGGCCAGGATCGTCCAGTTGCCGTCGGCGCTGTTGACTTTGGTCGCGCCGTAGGAGACGGCAGGGAATGCCATGATAGCGACCATGCAGATCAGCAGGACGCTGAGCAATTTCTTTGTTCTTTTCATAACGTTCTTCCATTCAGGTTTTGGTCAATTGGTTTTGATGGTAATATTTTAGTCCTTTGCTGTAATAGGGTCAAGGGAAAAGTAGCGCCGATTTCGCATTTCAATCATGGACAAATGCATGTCTAACTGTTATCGCTGAAATTCGGATCTAGTATATTACGGATATTATCCATGTGCTCGGCCATAAGCCTCGAAGCTTTTTCAGCGTTTCCGCTGATGATAGCGTCCAGTATTTTTGGATGGAGCTCCAGGCTATCGGTGATAATATCAATATTGTCCTGCTCTCTGGTTTTCTTGGTAAATTCAATGAACACGGTATCTAGTCGTTCCATAATATAATTGTGGCTGGAGTTGATGACTGCAGAATGAAACCGAGAGTCTCGCTTTCTCAACTCAGCATAGCTGATCATATTGTGTTGGTAGAGCTTCCAACCCTCTTCGAGGTCAGATAACGCTGCCTTTAACTGCTCCTTGTCTGCGTCCGTTATACGGGCAGCTCCCATCGCGGCTGCTGCTGGCTGAACCAATCTTGACATCTCGCCAATATCCTTAGAAACGATTTCTGGATCTAGAAATTGGATGCCGAGGGCATCGGAGGCTAATCCAGGGGATTGCGTAACAAAGGTACCTGCACCGCGGCGGATCTCTAAAATATTTTTGGAACAAAGTGAACTGATGGCAGAACGTATTGTGGTTCTGCTGACACCGAACATTTGCATTAACTCAGGTTCAATTGGAATTTTCGATCCAGGAGGATATTTTTCCTGGATTAATTGTGTCAATTGATTTGCAACTTCTATGAATAAAGGATTTCTTTTCATGATCCAAACCACCTCTCTTAAGATACGTATTACGTACTATCTTATAAAATTATATTGAATTGATTTTGCTTTGTCAAGGATATTTCAGGAGTTCAGAAAACGTCAGAAAACGGATTTTTAAATTTTCTAAAAAATCATTGACACGGGAAGCATCTTGTGCTATATTCAAAACGTAGTACGTAGTACGTAGTACGTAGTACGAAATATCTAGAGAGGATGCGGATGCAATACCGGTTAAGCGTCTGGCAAAATGCAATGAGGAGGAATTGAAAATGGCAACTACCCCGATAAGCTGTAAAGCAATGATTTTAAAAAAGTATGGCGAAGCTGATGTAATGGAGGAAGTGAAGATCCCGAAAGTAAAGGATGGAGATATCCTGGTAAAGGTGCAGCTGGCGGGCATTTGTGGAACGGATGTGCATCAAAACCTAGGCGATCTGGCGATCAAGCCGCCTGAACCGATGATTCAGGGCCATGAGACGATTGGCAAGATCGTAGAGCTGAAGGGTGTTGATAAAGACGTTACAGGTACCCCTCTGAAAGTTGGGGACAGAATTCTGTGGGCGCACCAGTTTTGTGGAGAATGCTATTACTGTAAAATTCTGCAGCAGCCTTATATGTGTGCGCACAGCAAAGGTTATGGCTTCGCGCCGCCGAAGGCTCTGAGAGGCGGCTTTGCTGAATATGAACTGGTTACAAAAGGAACTGATGTGGTGAGAATTCCCGATTCCGTGACGGATGAAGAAGCATTAGGCGTTGGCTGCGCATTCCGTACTGTTGTTAACGGGTTTGACAAAATTATGAAGTACGGAGGCGTTCCAACTGGTGGAACTGTCGTTGTGCAGGGCGTGGGACCTGTGGGGCTTTATTCTGTCGTTATGGCAGCGCAGACGGGGGCGGCAAAAATCATCGCAGTTGATGGTGTGGCCTCCAGACTGGAATTCGCGAAAAAGTGGGGAGCAACAGATACGATCAGCTTAAACGATATCCAGGATTCTCACGAGAGGGCCAATAAGGTCAGAGAGATGACCAATGGAATTGGCGCAGAAGTAGTAATCGAATGCAGTGGTTATCCGCCGGCAATCAATGAGGGCATTGATTACCTGGCAAAGGAAGGCAAGTATTTGATCATGGGTCAGACTTCCCGACGCAGTGTCGAAATTATTCCGAATGATATCATGAATAAGAACGCATGTATTTTCGGAAGTGGTTCAGCTGATATCAGGCACTTTGTGAAAGCCTTGAAATTCATCGAAGCCTATAAGAATCGTTATCCGTTTGGCGAGATTATTTCGAGAAAATATCCTCTGGAACATCTCAATGATGCCTTTAAACGCATGCTGCACGGAGAGGATTTGAAGGCGGCGATCGACTGCCGTGAACGTTAATGACTGAGGACTAAGGAGGTAAGAAAATGTCATATAAAACAAGAGAAAACAACGTTTTGACAAGAATTCGCGCAGGAGAAGCTGCGCTGGGGGTGCAATGTTATCTGCATTATCCGATTATGATGGACATGTATGGGCAGGCCGGGTATGATTATATTATGATTGATATGGAACATACTCGTGTGGACTTTTCCAATATGGCGGATCTAGTGCGGGCTTGTGAGGCCAATGAACTTACGCCGATTTTCCGTGTGGGAAAGAATGACCCAATGCTGATTCGTTCCTGTGTAGAGATTGGCGGCAAAGGAGTTGTTGTTCCGCATATTAAAAATGGTGAGGATGCGAGAAATGCAGTTGCATATTGTCATTTTAACCCGACGGGAGGACCAAAGGGCGGCGGAGAATTAGGCATGTGCCCGGCTGTTCGTCACAGTAATTTTGGCCTGGACAATTATGTGGAATATCGTCAGTGGATCAACGATAACTTCTGTACTATCGTTTTGTTTGAGGATCTCTGTGCTCTGGAAAACTGGGAAGAGATTCTTGATGAGCTGCAGCCGGGAAGAGATGGAATCGGATTTGGAATGGGAGACCTGAGTTTCTCACTGCTGAGAGCTGGCGAAGCAGACAATTCCAAAGAAATTCTCGGCAAATACGTACCGGTTATTCAGAAGGCGGCGAAGGAACGTGGTTTGATCCAGCAGAATATGATTTGGCCGGGACCAGATGTGGAGCAGATGAAGCAGTTGGCAGAAGAGGGAACAAATATGATCCTTACTTTCCCCGACAATGCTTGGTTTGCAGAGGTTGCAGAAGATGTAGTGAAGAAGGCCAGAGGAGAGAAATAGGAACCTGAGACTTAATAGAAAGATGAGGAAACAGAAATGAGTATAGGTCTGGTAGGTATCATTGCAGGAATGCTCCTGTTGATTATATTGGTGTTTAAAGGAATGTCAAATATTTATGCGGCTCCTATATGTGCGGTTTTGGTAATATTGACCAACGGACTTCCAGCCTTGGATACATTCCTCGGGGTCTATCTTGGCTCCATTGCAAACTGGATGACTGTAGGATTTGCATTTGCAATTCTTGGCGCGATGTTTGGCAAAGTGTATGAACGTACTGGCGCGGCGGAAGCGGTCGGTGAGTTTGTCCTTGGCAAGTTGACTTCAGGGAAAGATGTTTCGCAAAACAAAGTGATTTTAATGAGTTTGATTGCGGTGAATCTGGTGGGGCTGCTTTTGACATGGACAGGTGTTTCTGGTATCGTAGTGGTTTTGTCAACGATTCCAATTGCTTTCTCTATCGCTCGCGCTGCAAATATTCCAAGAAAATTTATCCCTGCGATGATGATGTCTTCAGGTGCCTCTGCTGCTATGGCAGCCCCGGGGTCTCCGAGCATTGGCAACCTTACTGCATCAGGCATTTTGGGGACAACTTCTACGGCTGGATTGGTGCCGGGTTTAGTATCTGCCCTTTTGATGGTTGTATTGGGGATAATTTTCATGTATCGCGTGATCGTTCGATCTGTGGAAAAAGGAGAGATATTCACGGAGATAGATGAAAAAAGAACTGTTGAAGAGGAGGCGGAGAGAAAACGGCCAAACTTCTGGATCACATTGCTCCCGCTGCTGGTTGTATTCCTGACATACGCAGTATTTAATCTGAATATTACCATTTGTTTAACTGCTGGTATTGCATTGGCTGTAATCTTGCTGTCAAGCTGCTTATCAAATCCAAGCATCAAAGGCATCTTTGATATGCTGAATGAGGGGGTTACCAATGGAACGACAGTATTTTTCCAGGTTTCGTCACTGATGGGATTTGCAGGTGTTGTGCAGCAGACAGAGGCATTTCAGAAGGTCATGAAAATATTTATAGGGATTGAAGGAAACCCTTTGCTGGTGGCAACGATCGGCGTAGTGATCTTTGTACTCTTCACGACATCGCCTCCGGCGGCGCTGCAGCTGGGGCTGCCGGCATATCTACCTGCCATTGAATCAGGAACGCTGTCTGCAACAGCGCTGCATCGCACAGCCGTCATTGCGACAACGACCTTTGAATCTATGCCTTACTGCGGAGCGGCCATAATCTCTATGGGAGCAGCTGGAGTCAGCATGAGAGAAGGGTATATCTATTGCTTTGTTACCACGGTATTGATCCCTTTGGTATGTACATTTATCACAACAGGCTTGTTTATGCTTTTTCCCGGATTAGCATAGGATAGAGCGTTATAAAGACTAGGAGTTTGCACTATGATCAGCACATATCAACAGCTTTGCCCCGTTCTCTTCGGGGCAGGCGCTATCGGTCAATTGCCTGATAGGGTGAAAGAACTGGGCGGTACGAAAGCCTTCTGTATCTTTGATGCAGGTGTTAAAGCCTGCGGTATCGCCGATAGGATCCTTGGGATCCTGAAAGAGAGTGGACTCGCTGTAGAGACTTTTGATGGCGTTCTGCCTGATGCACCGGTAGACTCGGTCAATGCTGCGGGACAGAAAGCAAAAGATGCCGGGGCAGACGTGGTTATCGGTATCGGTGGAGGCAGCAGCTTAGACACAGCAAAGGCTGTGGCGGTCTTGACGGACAATCCTCTTCCAATCAATTTATACTATATGCAGAAGAATCAACATCAGATTGTGAAAACATCTTTAATTCTGATTCCTACTGCAGCAGGAACCGGTTCGGAAGTTACCATCATGTCCGTCCTTCATGATGAAGAAACCCAGGGAAAGGAAACTGTACTCAAAGCCGGCACGCTGGCTATCGTTGACCCTGAACTGACTCTAACTGTGCCGCCGCAGATAACCGCAGCAACAGGTCTTGATGCTATGTCTCATGCCATCGAAAGTTATACCACGAACTGCGGAAATCCAAAGGCAGATATCCTGTCTCTGGCTGCTGTTGAACTGATCGCCTCCAATCTGGAGGCAGCCTGTGAAGACGGCTGCAACATAGAAGCTCGGACGAATTTGAGTCTTGCAAGTAATTTAGCAGGCATGGCGTTTAATGATGCCAGCGTTCATTTTGGCCATGCCGCAGCACATGAGATGGGTTTGCAGTTCCATATATCCCATGGGGTTGCCTGTGCTTTAACGCTTCCGGAGGTTGTCACCTATGCATCGGATCTTATCCCAGACAAAGTGAAAAAAATCGCCGCTGCACTGGGTCTGGAAGTGACTGATGAGATGACAGGTGAGGAGGCTGGCAGACTGGGCGCCGAAAAGATTCGCAGTTTGATGCGGTCTGTCGGTATCCGCTCTATGCAAGAGCAGGGTATTACAAAAGAGCAGGCTATGGCCTGTGCAAAGGGTGCTATAGAGAAAAACTGGTTTGTCAGCTGCGCCCTGAAACCAATCGACATTCCGGTCATGGAGAAATTGATTGGCCGGATGTATGATAATTATATCTAATTTAATGTATTTGTAAGTTTCTTTCGAACTACCTCAATAATCTAATAAAAATTTAGGGATCCAGGATCGCCACATAACGCGGTGATCCAGGATTTTTCTTGCCGAATATTCCTTTTAGATTCAGCATTAATTTAAAAACTTGATTTAAATGCCCGTAAAAAATGGCAAAAAACCCTGCGCTTTCACAGCTTTTACATTGAAATCAGACTGGAAATTGTATATAATTATTGTAAAGAAACTGAGCGTAGGAAATCCTTGAATATTGTTTCAGTAAATGTAAATGATATATGTTATGAAGGAATGAGACGGGTATATTATTTTTAGAGAAAAGGAGTAAGTAAATGGCAAGTGAAGTAGGAATCGATTTGGGGACAGCAAATGTCTTAGTGTATATAAAGAATAAAGGAATTGTTCTAAACGAGCCTTCTGTTGTGGCGCTCAACAAGGATACGGATGATATTCTGGCAGTTGGTGAAGAAGCGAGACAGATGCTCGGCAGAACGCCTGCTAATATTATTGCGGTCCGGCCTCTGCGGGACGGCGTTATTTCTGATTATGATATTACGGAGAGGATGTTGAAGTATTTCATCCGCAAGGCTTGCGGCAGCGGCAGATTTTTTAAGCCTAGAATCATGGTCTGCGTGCCGAGCGGCGTGACAGAGGTCGAAAAGAGAGCTGTTAGAGAAGCGGCGACGCAGGCTGGAGGCAAAGATGTTTACCTGATGGAAGAACCGGTTGCTGCGGCTATCGGCGCGGGTATCGACATTGCACAGCCCGACGGCGTTATGGTTATCGATATCGGCGGAGGTACGACCGATATTGCAGTGATCTCTCTGGGCGGTATCGTTGCTAGCACTTCCGTCAAGATGGCAGGGGATAAATTTGATGACGCCATTATCAAATACATGAGAAAAGTTCACAAGCTGTATATCGGCGAGCGTACCGGCGAGGAGATCAAAAAGACGATCGGAACGGCCTATCCGCGGGAAGAAAACATGACTATGGAGTGCAGAGGCCGCGATCTGGTGACCGGTCTGCCGAAAACTGTAGAGGTCAGCTCGGAAGAGATCATGGAGGCTCTGGAAGAGCCGCTGCATACGATCTGCGAGGCTGTTCACAGCGTTTTGGAACAGACTCCGCCGGAACTGGCAGCTGATATCAGTAACTCCGGTATTGTGATCACCGGCGGGGGCGCGCTGCTTTATGGCATCGACCGCCGTATCGAAGAGCGGACCGGCATCAAAGTGCGCATCGCGGAAGATCCTACTTCCTGTGTTGCCATTGGAACCGGCAAAGCCCTGAACGAGCTGGAATCCTTAGAAGGCAACTCTCTCAACCGGAGAGCTCCGTATCTATAATGGTTCTGCCCCGCGAGCGAAATCGCGAGTGGCTAGGCAGACCTTATGCTGACGTTCCCGGCTTTAGCCGGCAAGGAACGTGCAGTATAATAAGAATCTGATTACAAACTCCGCAGATATTCCCATCATAATTTAACTGGGAAATGTCTGCGGAGCTTTCTGCATTTAAGAAAAAGTTTTATGTTGTTGAAAAAGTCCCTTGAAAAAGTTCGCGCTTTGATCCATCCTAAAGCGCATCAGCGATCTCGCCAATGTTTTTTTCAATAAATCTCACAAATGTACGGGCAGCCTTCGGCATGGTTTTCCAGTTGCTGAAGCAGATCGCCAGGGTGCGGCTGGGATGCTCAGCTATGGGGCGGACCGCCAGATCCGTACTGATGCCGACGCCGGAGAGAAACAGATGATAGATGGCGGAAATACCGAATCCTTCACTGACCATGCTCAGAATTGTGTAATCATCAGAAAGGTTGTATTCGATTTTGGGAGACAGATTTTGTTCGTGAAAAAAATGCTCCATAGAATCGTAGGAACCCTCGTTTAGCATGAGAAAGGGGTATTCCGCAAGCTGTGCCAGCGAGACCTCTTTCTCTGCCGTCAAAGGGTGTGCTTTCGGCAGGATAGCCTGAATTTCATCGCGAAACAAAGGCATCAGCTGCAGGCTTTCCGATGAAGCCGCGGCAGCGCTGCCGCTCTGGCGTGAATCTCCGCAGATCCACGAGGTGTTGATAAATCCGAAATCAACCGCGCCGCTGGCGATCCATTCGGGGATCGTCTCACTGTTTCCCTGCTGCAGAAGAAACTCTGCCTGAGGGTAACGGTCTTTGAATTTTTTCATCAGGGCGGGGAGTATGACCCGGCTGACGCTGGCAAAACAGCCGATGCGTATAACGTTGTGTTCCAAACCCTGCATTTCAGTGTGCTTTCGCAGCAGGGCCTGCTCAGCTGCATAGACTGCCTGAATGTAGGGATAATACTGCTGTCCGTCTGCTGTCAGAGTCAGGCCGTCTTTTTTTCTGTGAAATAGGGCGGTATCCAATTCCTGCTCCAGTGACTTGACAGACTGGCTTACGGCGCTTTGCGTATAACCGATCTCTTCCGCAGTACGAGTGAAACTGCCGTTTTCTGCAGCACGGCAGAAAATTCCGTAACGAGAGAGCATAATAACCTCCTGATATCTGAAACATAAGTAAAACTGATACACTCATTATATTTATTCGTTTTACTAATGTCAAGAGTTATGCTATGCTGAAACCATAAACAGGGACGTCCGGATATCAAAAAAATGATGGTGAATTTCTGGAGGTGTAAAAGATGGAAAAACAGAAACAGTTGAGGACCGCTTATTACAGGGCAATGAATTTTGCCGCCCCTTTTGATGGACAAGTTAAAGACGCGATCATCAGGATGCGGATGCGGGATTACAGTCTGCGGAAGAAAATGGATTTTTCTGCCGGAGAGATCGACAGCGTTATTTGCGGAGAAAACCGGAAGCTGTCGCAGCTGCTGCAGCCGGACTGGTTCAGGAGATCAGATCCGGCGTCAGAAAACAGAGCTGTCTAGATCGTCAGGCCGTCATATAAACTGCGGTATAAAGCGGTCTGCCCGACCATGGCGGAACGGACAGAGGTAAAGCAGAACGTCCAGTGAATACATAAGACCCATAATAAGTCGAAGGCGGCTCCCGTTACTTTAGTATAGTGATGGCGGGCCGCTTTTGTCATCTGTGATCTTTCGTAAGTTTTATCGCGCAGCGGCTGCAAGAATTTCTTTACACTATCTCAAAAAACGGGTATCATAAAAGATAGAAACTGCGAGTCTGCCTGATCAGACAAAAGAATAAAAGACGGGAGTACACATAGGAAATGAAATTAGAACTGATCGCGACTGCGACCTTTGGCCTGGAAGCAGTTGTCAAACGCGAAATACAGAATCTGGGATATAAAATCATTAAATCTGAAGACGGAAAGATCACTTACATGGGCGATGAGCGGGCTATCGTCAGAAGCAATCTGTGGCTTCGCAGCGCAGATCGGGTGCTTCTGAAAATGGCTGAATTTAAGGCAGCAGAGTTTGAAGAGCTGTTTCAGCAGACCAGAGGTCTTGCCTGGGAAGAGCTGATCCCCATTGACGGGAAATTCACCGTCACGGGAACCTCAGTAAAATCAAAGCTGCACAGCGTTCCGGCATGCCAGAGCATCGTAAAAAAGGCTGTAGTGGAGCGGCTGCGTGAGTATTACTATGTGGATCACTTTGAGGAGATCGGGGCGGAATACACTATCAAAGTCACTCTGCTGAAGGATAATGTGACTTTGACCGTGGACACCAGCGGACCGGGGCTGCATAAGCGGGGCTACAGAGTCTGCGATGTAGCCGCGCCGATCAAAGAGACTCTGGCCGCCGCTATGGTGCAGCTGTCATTCTGGCGGGCCGGACGCCTTTTGATCGACCCGTGCTGCGGCAGCGGGACCATCCCCATTGAGGCAGCCATGATCGGACGAAACATCGCGCCGGGACTGAACAGAAGCTTTGCCGCAGAAGGCTGGGATCTGATACCGCAGGAGATATGGAAAGAAGAACGCCGGAAAGCCTTTGAGGCCGTGGATTACGACGCCGATCTGCATATCTTTGCCTTTGATGTGGATCCGAAGGCCATCGAAGCCGCTCAGGAGAATGCCATTGAGGCCGGAGTCGATGACTGCATCGTGTTCAAGCGGATGAATATGCAGAAGCTGGAGGCAAGAGAGGCCGGAGGCATCATCATCACCAATCCGCCTTACGGCGAGAGGATCGGAGAGGCGCAGCAGATCGAGAATATCTATAGAAAATACCGCAGCTTTTTCAGTGAGAACCCGACATGGTCTCTCTTTCTGATCACCACGGACAAGACGGTGGAAGAAAAAGTCATGGGAAGACCTGCGGACAGAAGACGCAAGCTGTATAACGGAAGACTGGAAGTCTGCTACTATCAGTTCCACGGGAAGAAGGCGGATGCGCAATGAATATTCACATTGACAAGCACACGAGAACGCCGATCTACTGGCAGATCGCAGATCAGCTGAAGGAGAAGATACTCAGCGGGCAGATGCCTGACGGATCTGTGCTGCCGTCGGAGCGGGCGTTTGCGCAGATGCTGGGTGTACACAGAAACACGATCATCAAAGCCTACGCCGCCCTGAAGGACGAGGAACTGGTGGAGTCTGTGCGGGGCGTAGGCTACAGAGTATGCTATAAAAGCGGAGAGTTTTGCGAGCCGGACGTGCGCAGAAAGGTCAACTGGAGCGCGGTGATTAAGGACGAGTATCAGGATATGGAGCGTACTTTTGACGATATTTTTCAAAGGTCCACCGACGCCAATAATATATCTTTTGCAACAGGTCTTCCGCCGGCAGTGTATGAAGAGGCAGATCTCGCGGCTGACTTTGCGGCGATCCTCAATGAGCAGGGAGGAAAATCCTCCTTCTTAACGCCTTATCAGGGAGATCTGGAGCTGCGTCAGAGGATTATTTCTTATTTACGGACAAAGGGCATCAAGGCGGGCATCAATCAGGTGCAGATTTTGTCAGAAACCAATCAGGCACTGGATTTTATCGTGACGGCTATGCTGAAAGAGGGAGACCGGGTCATTGTGGAGGAACCGGTGTCTCCTGATGTGTACCGCATCATTAAGCTGGCAGGGTGCAGAGCGGTCACTGTACCGGTCGATGAGGACGGCATTGTCTGCGATCATCTGGAAGCGCTGGTTGAAACCCATAAGCCTAAATTTATTTATGTGAATTCCAGCTATCATGATCCTACGGGAAATATTCTGTCGGTGGAACGCAGAAGAAAGCTTCTGGAGATTTCCAACCGGTACAGGCTTCCCATCATAGAGGAAGACGCCGCGTCAGAGCTTTCCTTTCAGGACGTTACCCTGCCGACGCTGAAAGCGATGGACAGAAGTGAGAACGTGATTTACATTTACTCTTTTTCTCTGACCTTTATTCCGGGCCTTTCTATGGCATTTGTGGTAGCGCCGGAAAAGCTGATCAAAAGTCTCAGCTATCTGGTTTCGATACGTATCATGAAGCTGGACTGGATCACCCAGAAGCTGCTTGCCAAGTACATTACCAGCGGAAAGTTTTATGAGAACGCGAAACGTATCACGCATCTGAACCGGCAGAAGAGGGATCTGATGTGTACGTTTCTGGACCGGCTGGTGCCTCTGGGTCTTACTTATGAAAAGCCGAGGGGCGGCGTATATGTGTGGTGCCGGCTCCCTGAGGGGGTTGACGGCAAGGAAGTCGCGGCGGTATGCGCGCAGCGGGGGATTTCCATTGTGCCGGGTGATATTTTTTATCCCAATAAAAACGGCGGCAGAAACTATATACGCCTGAATTATTCCTTTGAGACGGAAGCGCGGATCCGCCTGGGAATGGAAAATCTCATTGATATCATCACCGATCTTGCGGCTGACCCCAGCGGCTTATAACTGATATTTTTTGATTTTGCGATAGAGTGTCGCCAGACTGATATGAAGACTGGCGGCAATTTCTTTTTTTGCGTTGAGAGAGCGCCCTTTTTCTGCCAGATATTCGGAAAGTCTCTGCTTTTCTATGATTTCCTGCGGGCGCAGCTGCCGCGGTACGTCTTCTGCGCTTCCAGAAACACCTGCGTTTAAGTCCGGATTTTGTGGCTGATCGTTTGTACGGAGCCATGGGGGCAGTGCGGAAACCGTGATGGAAGAGCCGGTAAATGTGTAATTGATCGCGTATTCAATGGCGTTTTCCAGCTCGCGTACATTTCCGCGCCACGGATAGTGAAGGAGCAGCTGCAGCGCGTCTTCTGTGATACTGTCGATCTTTCTGCCTAAAATAAGGGCGTATTTGCGGCTCAGGTGATCGACCAGCAGCGGAATGTCCTCTGTGCGGCTGCGCAGAGGCGGAATCTGCAAAGGAATGACATTTAGTCTGTAATACAGGTCCTCCCTGAAGCTGCCGTCGGCGATCTTTTCGGTCAGATTTCTGTTCGTAGCCGCGATAATGCGTACATCTACCGGGATCTCTTTTGCGGAACCGATGCGGGTGATCGTTTTTTCCTGCAGAACGCGCAGCAGCTTGACCTGCAGCGCAGGCGGCATATCGCCGATCTCATCGAGAAATACGGTGCCGCCGCGGGCGATCTCAAAGAGGCCGGGTTTTCCGCTGCTGTTTGCTCCGGTAAAACTGCCGGCTTCATAGCCGAACAGTTCACTTTCCAGAAGTGTGTCGGGAATAGCGCCGCAGTTTACGGCAAGAAATGGCGCGTCATTTCTGAGACTGACACTGTGCATCGCGCGGGCAAACAGCTCTTTGCCTGTGCCGCTTTCACCGGTGATGAGCACGGTAGAAGGGCTTTTTGCTACGGCGGCGGCCTGTGCTTTGACAGCCTGCATGACGCTGCTTTCTCCGATAATTGCGGAAAAAGAAGCAGCGTCATCATTGCCTAGGAGCTTTTGAGCAATACGGAACAAAGACGCATCGGTATTGAACGATTCAACGCCGCCGAGAATCGCGCCTCCCTGCCGAATCAGGCTGACGTTGCTGATCAGGTGCAGAGGCTCTCCTCCTTTAGCGGGATATTGGACGTGATGTTCCACCAGATTTTTCTTTTGAGCAAGCGCTGTCAGCAGAGCAGCGTCGGGCAAAGCGTCTGCCAGCGGTGTGCCGAGGATCTGTTTTTTCGGAATGCCCAGCAGGTGCTGTGCGGTATCGTTAAAACAGGTGACGATTCCGTTCGCATCACAGGCTATAATGCCCTCGTGAACAGCGCTGAGTGTGGTCTGGAGAAACTCATTGGCACGCATCAGATTTTGCTGCATGACTTTTTCATGTATCTTTGATGCCAGTATTTCAGCCATTTTGCTGGTAAAGCGCATGAAGGAATAGCTGTTTTCAAGGAGGCTCTGCTTTTGCTCTTCGGTGAAGGCGGCAAGGCTGATGACGCCCCGGCACTGACCTTCCAGAAGGATCGGATAGTATAGGCCGGCTTTATAAAAACAGCTGTCTTTCTCGATGCAGTCACTGCAGAGCTGGTTTTTTCCGGGATCGGAGAGGACCAGAGGACGCATGGTTTCAAATACGTGGCGGCAGATCTTGGAGTTGCTGTCGCTCCAGTCGTTTCTGTCACCTTGAAATACAAAACTGGTATTGCCGACTACTTCGTAATTTTCGTCGATGATCTCGCTTTCTACATGGAGGGCTTCGGATATGACCTCCGCGAATTGCTGGACTTCTTTTTTGATATCTGTTAAATCACTCATCGTAATCCCTCCTCTGATTTTTGGTATGTGAAAATCGGTGCTGCCGTCGCAGTTTACAACGTGAGAATCAATGCGAATATGAGAAAATATTGATATATACATATTTTACAACGAATATATGCCTAGAGTATAGTGAATTTTATTGAGAAATTGAGAACAATTTGAGAATCGGGAAGGCGAAGAACGGGCATTTTCCGCGGAATCTGCAGGTGCATATTTGGCATGAATATTGCTTTTATATATGGCATAGACAGAAAGGAGATATGTGCGATGGCATTTCAGATGAGCAAAGAAAAGCGAGGCTATCACATTTTGCGCGATGAAGGCGTGATAGAAATTCATAATGCGACCATGGAACTGATGGCAGACTACGGGGTGCGCATTTTTGGAAAAGAAGCAAAAGAAATCTACGAAAAGGCTGGCTGCACGGTAGACTGGGAAACCGATATGGTGCGGTTTCCGCGGGAGCTTGTGGAATGGGCGATCGAGCAGGCGCCGGGCAGTTTCACCATGTGCGGCAGAGATCCGAAGGATGATTTTGTGCTGGGTGACGGCACGGTTTCCTATACCAGCTTTGG
Organism: Eubacterium sp.; assembly: GCA_021769965.1. GTDB lineage: Bacteria > Bacillota > Clostridia > Peptostreptococcales > Anaerovoracaceae > Senimuribacter. Next base: position 22,576 of record JAETRU010000020.1, on the reverse strand, counting down.
TACGGGGCTGCAAATGTATGAACTGGAAACCGGGGAGATCCGGGATACGACCACAAAGGATCTGGAGGATTTCGCCAGGTTTGTCGACGCGATTCCGGAGATCAACGCGTTTACTACGGCGGTTGCCGCTCAGGACGCGCCGGGCAAGCTGAAAGATTTTTATGAAGCGGAAGCGATTTTTAAGAATACTACCAAACACGCCATTCTGGACGCGGAAAACGGGCATAATGCCCGGGCGATCATAGAGATGGGCATTGCCATTGCCGGCAGTGAGGAAAAGCTGCGAGAGAGGCCGTTTTTCACCCTCTGCATGTGCCCGAACAGTCCGCTGGAAATTCACGCAGGCGCGTCAGAGGTGATCATAGAAACCGCAAAGGCAGGGCTTCCGATCAGTATTCTGTCCATGGGTCTGACCGGCGGAACGACGCCTGCGACCCTTGCGGGAACCTTTGTGGTGACCAATGCGGAAATTCTGGCAGGTATTACCTTGGCGCAGCTTGTACATCCGGGAAATCCGGTGATCTACGGCAGCTCGACGACAGTGATGGATATGCGCCGCGCGACATCGCCGGTGGGCGCGCCGGAGCACGGCATGTTTGGAGCCATGGTGGCACAGTTTGGCGATTACTACGATATCGTTACCAAGGTGGGTGGTACTTAGGCGGACAGCAAGGTGATGGACGTGCAGATCGGCCATGAAAAGACCCTGACCGGGCTGATGCCTGTTCTGGCAGGAACCGACCTGATCTACGGACTGGGCATGATCGACATGGGCATGGCGGTCAGTTTTGAACAGTTCCTGATGGACGCGGAATTTGTACGTATGTTTAAACGGACAGAAAAACCGGTGGAAGTCGATAAGGATGCGCTGGCGCTGGATGTAATCAAAGCCGTAGGACCGGCTGGAAATTACCTGAGCCAGAAGCATACTCTTGCGCATATGCGCGGAGAGATCTCCGACGCGAAGCTGATCGACCGCCGTATGCGTGAGGCATGGGAAAAGGACGGAGCAAAGGATATGCCGCAGAGAGCAAGAGAAGAGGCAAGACGCATTCTGGCAGAGCATTTCGCGGCGCCGCTTTCTGATGAAGTACAGAAGAAGATCCGGGATATTATTGCGCGTGAGGAGGCATTGCTATGCAGATAGAGATCAAAGTTTTTACGGAGGAAGAAAAGAAGCTGGTTCATCAGCGCACCATGGAGATCCTGGAAAGCACCGGTGTGTGGATCAAGAGCCGGAAGGCTTTTGAGGCGTTAAAGAACGCAGGCGCAAAGGTCTGTGAGGAAAAGCAGATCGTGTATTTTGATGAAGAAATGGTGTCACGTGCACTATCTCTGGCACCGAAAGAGTTTACCCTCGGCGCGCGGAATCCGGCATATGATTTCAGCCTGCCGGCAAAAGAAAGCCGCCATCTGATGAGCGGCATCACGACGAATATTTATGACCCGTACACCAGGCAGCGCCGTGAATCGTTGAAAAGCGATGTAGTGAATGTCGGAAGGATCTTCCAGCATGCGGAAACGGGCATCGCCTGCTGGACCGGGTGCAGTGCCGCGGATGTGCCGGAACCGACTCACTGTCTTCACGAAATGGCAGCGATTCTGTCAGGTACGTCCAAGCATGTGCAGTTTGAGCTGAGCAGCCCTTATGAAGCGGCGTTCGCGGGGCGGATCCTGGAGACGATCCTCGGAAGCAAAGAGGAAGTCATCCGCAGAAAGATCGCGTCAGTGCTGTACTGCCCGGTTTCACCGCTGACACAGGATAAAAATATGCTGGAAGCGTATCTGGCTCTGGCTGATTATGAAATTCCAGTCAATATTTATCCGATGCCGATGATCGGACTCACGTCCCCTGCATCTATTTTTTCAACGATCTGCCAGATCAACGCGGAAGTGCTTTCTGCGCTGGTGCTGTTTCAGACGATTCATCCGGGATGGCCGATGATCTACGGCGTGGCGTCCGGCATGGCGGATCCTATTACCGGAGAATATGTAAAAAGCGGAGAGGCGGCTCTGGTCAGCCTTGGGGGCACGGAGATGGCGCGGTATTACGGACTGCCTTGCGCTGTGACAGGCGGCGGCAGTTTTGAGACCATGCCGACTTATCTGGGCCGTGCGGATCTGATCGACGGGATAGGCACCACCGACAACGGCATGGCAGTCAGTCTGGAAATGATTCTCACCGAGGATGAGATCGCGAAGCGGTGTCTGCGTATTTCAAAAGGAATCCGCATCGGAAAGGATACTGACCTGACGGAAGAGATCATGGCGGAAGGACCGGGAGGCACGTACCTGGCCCATAAATCCTCTGTTAAGAATTTCAGAAATCCTGACGAGATGTACTATTCAAAGATGTTTCCTGCAACCCTTCGCGCGGCGACTTATGAGAAGCGTGACAGCATAGAGATCGCAAACCGCCGGGTGCGGGAGATCCTGGAAGGACCGATGGTGGATCCGCTGCCTGACGCAGTGCAGAGAGAAATCGACGCGATCTGCGCAGAGGCGGATGCAGGGCTTTGATTTGATATTTTTACATGAATTTAGCACATACTGGTACTCTCAAAAAAGAGAGTACTGGTACTTTAATTTTTTGACAAATATAGTATCATTTCAGTAAAGAGAGTTAAACTATCTTAATGAACGATTTTTAACAAAATGAAAAGGAGATTATACCAATGGCAGTAAACTTAAAAGGAAGAAGCTTTTTAACACTCATGGATTTCACACCAGAAGAAATCAGATATATGCTTGACCTGGCTCATGATTTAAAGGCCAAGAAAAGAGCAGGCATCTGCAATCAGATCCTGAAGGGCAAGAACATCGTTCTGCTGTTTGAGAAGACTTCTACAAGAACCAGATGCGCTTTTGAAGTTGCAGCAATGGATGAAGGCGCTGGCGTTACTTTCCTGGATTCCGGTTCTTCCCAGATGGGCAAGAAAGAAACCATGGAAGACACTGCAAAAGTATTAGGCAGATTCTACGATGGTATCGAATACAGAGGATTCGATCAGGAAGTTGTTGAAGGTCTTGCGAAATATGCAGGCGTACCTGTATGGAACGGTCTGACTGACGTTGACCATCCGACTCAGATCCTGGCTGACCTTCTGACGATCGAAGAACACTGCGCAAAACCTCTCAACAGAGTTAAGGTAGTATTCAGCGGCGACATCAGAAACAACATGTCCTACGCATGGATGTACGGCTGCGCAAAGATGGGCATGCACTACGTCGCTTATGGACCGGACGAACTGAAAGCAGAACTGAATCAGGATGTTATCGCGAAGGTACAGGAAGTTGCAAAGGAAACCGGCGCAACTATCGAAGTATCCTCCGATCCGGCTTGCCTGAAGGGCGCAGACGTTATCTATGCTGACGTATGGGCTTCCATGGGCGAAGAAGCAGAAATTCCTGAAAGAGTAAGACTTCTGACTCCGTTCAAGGTAACAGAAGAATTAATGGCAGCAACCGAAAATCCTGACTGCCTGTTCATGCACTGCCTGCCTTCCTTCCATGACTTTGAAACAAAGATGGCAAAGACTCAGAAGGAAGCTGGTTACGACATCCGCGAAGTCACCGACGAAGTATTCAGAAGCAAGAACTCCGTTGTATTTGACGAAGCAGAGAACAGAATGCATACGATCAAAGCTGTTATTGTTGCTACAATCGCTTAATGCTTGTCCTTTTCGCCCACAGCGGTGTCAGCTGCGCTGCTCTGCAGTGCTCACGTACCTTTAAGTACGCTCCGCGCTTCGACAGCTTGCTTCCTTGCTGTGAACGAAAAGTCCTGCGCATTGACGTTTGCACTGAAAAATGATTCGAACATTTTTTTCAGCATGCAGTCTTGCGCATTGACTGGGCTGCCGCCCACGATAAACTGAGTTTTCAGTTATGTAACCCATGATTTTGCCGTCGCCCGGCCGGGCCGGGCGGCGGTGTTTTCAAAAACTTGAAACAAGGCGGAGTATTCCGCATACAGCGCGGGCATCCGGCCCGCGGGAAAAGAAAAGGAGATCAATTATGCATCCTGGAATCCATAATTATTCTGAAATAGGTAAATTAAACAGAGTACTTCTTCACAGAATCGGTGAAGAGGTCGAAGGTCTGGTTCCTGATAACTTCGAAAGACTGTTGTTTGACGACATTCCTTTCCTGAAGGTTGCACAGCAGGAGCATGACAGATTTGCAGAAGTTCTCAGAGAGAACGGCGTAGAAGTTATCTACTACGTAGACGAAACTGCAAAAGCATTGAAGGATCCTGCTGTCAAGGCAGAGTTCCTGAACAAATTCTTAGATGAGAGCCATCTCAATTCTCAGGGCGTCAGAGAAGCTGTCTATGACTACCTGATCAACATGGAAGAAAAAGCAATGGTCGCTAAGCTGATCGCCGGTGTCAGAAGAGATGAGATCAATGTTGAGAGCAAATCTCTGGCAGATTTTATTTCCTCTTCCTATCCGTTCTATATGGATCCGATGCCGAACCTGTACTTCACCAGAGATCCGGGCGCATGTGTAGGAAACGGCCTGAACATCCACCATATGAGCACTGCGACAAGAAGAAGAGAAGCGCTGCTTCTGAAGTACATGTTCCTGCATAACAAGGACTTTGCTCCGGAAGGATCACAGCTCTGGTATGACTATGACCACGAATACTCCATTGAAGGCGGAGATGTTCTGGTACTCAATTCCGAGACTGTTGCCATCGGTCTGAGCCAGAGAACGACAGCTCCCGCTATCGAAAGATTCGCGGAAAACATGCTGAACAAGTCTACTTTCAAGAGAGTACTGGTATTCGATATTCCAAAGAGCCGTGCGTTCATGCATCTGGATACCGTATTTACCATGGTTGACTATGATAAATTCACCATCCACCCTGAGATCGAAGGACCGCTTCAGCTGTTTGAGATCACCCTGGGCAAGGATGGAAAAGCAAACTTCAAATCGGTAACCGATTCCCTGGATCATATCCTGGCTAAATATCTGGGACTGCCTGCAGTAGAACTGATCCGCTGCGGAGGAACAGACCTGATGGCAGCACAGAGAGAACAGTGGAACGACGGTTCCAACACATTGTGCATCGCACCGGGAACTGTAGTTACTTATGAGAGAAACTACGTAACCAACGACCTGCTCGATAAGAAGGGTGTAAAGGTTCTGACTATCCCAAGTGCAGAGCTTTCCAGAGGCAGAGGCGGCCCGAGATGTATGTCCTGCCCTGTTAACCGAGACGACCTGTAAGGTGATGCTTGTTAAATTTCCGCATTACTTCGCCAGCCTTTTATTCGGGTTCGGTTACGTACTTCGAGTACGCGCCCTCACCCTCATTCAGGCTGTCTGTGTACTGTGAAAATTTTCCTGCGCATTCGCATGACGGCATGCATTACAGGAACAATAAATTTGATTATAGGAGAATTACACCAATGGCAGAAAAAATTGTTATCGCTTTAGGCGGCAACGCTCTGCAGTCCGGCAAGAGCGAAGCTACCGCGGAAGCGCAGTTAAAAGTTGTCAAAAAGACTTGTGAATATATTGCTGACATCAGCTGCAAAGGCTACGAGATCGGTCTGGTTCACGGAAACGGTCCGCAGGTCGGCAGAATCCTGCTGGCTTCTGAGACAGCAAAGGACGTTACTCCGGCTATGCCGTTTGACGTTTGCGGCGCTATGTCCCAGGGCTACATCGGTTATCATCTGCAGCAGGCGCTGAAATATGCGCTGAGCAAGAAGGGCAGAAATATTCCTGTTCTGACTGTTGCGACGCAGATGGTCGTTGAAAAGAGTGACAAGGCTTTCCAGAATCCGACCAAGCCGATCGGACCTTTCTACAGCGAAGAAGAAGCGAAAGCTATGGAAGCTGAAAAAGGATATACCATGAAGGAAGACGCAGGCAGAGGCTTCAGAAGAGTTGTTGCTTCCCCGCTGCCTAGAAAGATCGTTGAGATCGACGCAGTAAAGAGACTGTGGGATTCCTCCATCGTTATCTCCTGCGGAGGCGGCGGCATTCCTGTAGTTGAGAACGCTGACGGTTCCATGGAAGGCGTTGCTGCTGTTATCGATAAGGACTTTGCTGCAGAGCTGCTGGCTGAGCAGGTTGAAGCAGATGTTCTGATGATCCTGACAGAAGTAGAAAAGGTTGCGGTAAACTTCAACAAGCCGGATCAGAGAGATCTGGACAAGCTGAATCTGGAAGACGCGGTGAAATACATCGGCGAAGGCCAGTTCGCTCCAGGAAGCATGCTGCCGAAAGTTGAGGCTGCTATGAAGTTCGTAAGAGCATATCCGGACAAGAAGGCTATCATCACTTCTCTGGATAAAGCGATCGACGCATTAGAAGGCAAGACTGGTACAGTGATCACCTTTGCATAAAGATAAAATATAGTGACAAAAAAGCCCTGTCCGGGAATCCGGCGCAGGGCTTTTTGCGTAAGTATGTTATTCCACAAAGGATCCGCCCTTGAAGACCTGCTTTGGCAGAGCCTTCTGAGCTTCTGGGATACCTTCCATGTTCTGCTTCTGGATCGCTCTGATCTTCAGAGGCAGAGAGAACAGGTTGATGAAACCCTCGGCGTCGGACTGGTCGTAGACCTCGTCAGCGCTGAATGTCGCAAATTCTTCATTGTACAGGGAGTACGGGGATTTGCTGGCGACCGGCCATGCGGTGCCTTTATACAGCTTCATCTTAACTGTTCCGGTGACCTGCTTCTGCGTTTCGTCTACGAAAGCAGAGATGGCTGCCCGAAGCGGCGTGAACCACAGGCCGTCGTATACCAGCTGCGCGAACTTCTGGGACACGATGTTTCTGTACTGCAGAGTGTCACGGTCTAAGATCAGTTTTTCCAGATCCTTGTGAGCTGCGAACAAAATGGTTCCGCCCGGAGTTTCATAAACGCCTCTGGACTTCATGCCGACCAGACGGTTTTCTATGATGTCGATGGTGCCGATGCCGTTTTCGCTGCCCAGTTTGTTCAGCTTGCGCAGCAGTTCTACCGGAGGCAGCTTCTCGCCGTCGACAGCGACGGGAACGCCCTGTTCAAAGTCGATATCCACGTAGGTAGGGTGATCTGGCGCATCCTCAGGAGGAATAGAGAGCACATGGATATCCGGCTTGTGCTCATTCCACGGATTTTCCAGGTTGCCGCCCTCGTGGCTGATATGCCAGATGTTTTCATCTCTGGAGTAGATCTTTTCCACCGTCTGGTTGATCGGAATGTTGTGCGCTTTTGCGTATTCGATGCATTCTTCACGGGATTTCAGATCCCAGATACGCCAAGGTGCTATGATCTTGATCGCCGGATTCAGGGCGTGGATCGTGGATTCGAAACGTACCTGATCGTTGCCCTTGCCGGTGCAGCCGTGACAGATGGTGAAAGCGCCTTCTTTTTCCGCGATCTCTACGATTTTCTTTGCCTGCAGAGGTCTTGCCATGGAGGTGCCCAGCAGATAGTCGTTTTCATAGACGGCGTCTGCTTTCAGGGTCGGATAGATGTAGTCTGTGATAAATTCTTCCTGAATGTTCAGGATATACGCCTTGTCTGCGCCGGTGGCGTAGGCTTTTTTTTCGATCGCGTCGAAGTCCTCCTTCTGTCCGGTGTCACAGCATACGGCGATGACTTCGCAGTTATAGTTTTCTTTTAACCAGGCGATAATGATCGATGTGTCCAGGCCGCCTGAGTAGGCCAGAACGATTTTTTCTTTTTCCATGTCTTTTCCTCCTGCAATTCATAAATATTTAAAATCGTGAATAAAAATCAAACAATATAGGTACTATAGCACAACTGAGTGACGAAATCAAGGGGGTAATTAAATAAAAATAACAAAAAATGAAAAAATATAAATAAACTCTTGCATGTTTATAATTCTGGTAGTATACTCATTGTTTAGAACATGAAACCAGAAGAGGAGGCATCCATGAAAGGACTCATTTATTTAGAGGACGGTACCGTATATAAAGGAAAGGGTTTCGGCGCGGAGACGACCAGAGTAGGGGAACTGGTCTTCAATACCGCCATGACCGGTTACCAGAAGACCCTGACGGATCCGTCCTACAGTCAGCAGATTATTACATTTACTTATCCCCTGCTGGGGAATTACGGCGTTAACAGCACAGATTACGAGTCAGAGCGTATCCACGCATTCGGCGCCGTCGCCCAGGACGTGTGCTTTGCGCCCAGCAACTGGCGGTCGGAAAAGACCATCGACCAGTGGCTGGTAGAACAGAATGTGCCGGGGGTATACGGTGTGGATACCCGTGAGATCACGCGGAGACTGCGCAGGTCTGGCTGCCAGAAGTGCGTTATCACCACGGAAAACCTGTCACTGGATGCCGTGAAAAAAATAGCTCAGGCTGAGACCCTTTGTTCAGACCAGATGAAGTCTGCGGGAGTCAGCGCGGTGATGGAGCGGAAAAAGCCGGAAAACAGTCTGCATGTAGCCGTGCTGGATCTGGGCGTCAAAGAGAGCATTCTCGCGGAGCTTGCGGCCAGAGGGTGTGATCTGACCATCTACCCGTACGGAACAAAGGCGAAGACGATCCTGGCGGCAAAGCCGGACGGGGTATTTCTGACCAACGGGCCGGGGGATCCCGCGGCGGCGGAGGAGGCGATCACGGTGGTGGAGAAGCTGATCACCAACAGCAATTACGGGCCGGGACAGATGCCTGTCTTCGGGATCTGTATGGGTCATCAGCTGATCGCTCTGGCATGCGGCGGCAGTACGTATAAGATGAAGTACGGCCACCGGGGCTGCAATCACGGGGTATTCGATAAGAACACCGGCCGCAGCTATATAACCAGCCAGAACCACGGCTATGCGGTCCAGCCGGAGAGCATTGTGCTCAAAGGTCTGGAGGTGACCCATCTGAATCTCAACGACGGCAGCGTTGAGGGAATGGCCCATCTGTCAAAGCCGGTATTCTCCGTGCAGTTTCATCCGGAATCCAGTCCGGGACCTAACGATACCGGGTATCTCTTTGATAAATTTATCGATCTGATGAAAGGGGGAAAACTGTAATGCCAAAGGATTTTACACTGAAAAAGGTTTTGATCATCGGATCCGGTCCTATCGTGATCGGGCAGGCCGCTGAGTTTGACTACGCCGGGACCCAGGCCTGCAAGGCTATCTGTGAGGAAGGCATCGAGACCATTCTGATCAACAGCAATCCGGCTACGATCATGACGGATCAGGGTATCGCCGACAGGATCTATCTGGAGCCGATCACGGAGGACGCCGTAGAGCAGATCCTTGCCAAAGAGCGTCCGGAAGGGGTACTGGCAGGCTTCGGCGGCCAGACCGGCCTGAATCTGGCCATGGCCCTGGACGAAAAAGGCGTCTTTGAAAAATATGGAGCCAGACTGCTTGGAGTCAACAAAGACAGCATCCGTAAAGCGGAGGACCGGGAAGCGTTCAAGTCTCTGATGGAGGAGATCGGTCAGCCTGTTCCGCCGAGTGTTATAGCCACGACACTGGAAGAATGTAGAAATTTCGCGGAAAAAATCGGATATCCTGTGATCATTCGTCCTGCCTATACGCTGGGCGGCACAGGAGGCGGCATCGCTCACAACGATGAAGAGCTGGAGCATTTCTGCCGGCTGGGCGTGGAGAAGAGCGCCATCGGACAGATCCTGCTGGAAAAATCCGTAGCAGGCTGGAAAGAAGTCGAGTACGAGGTCATCCGTGACGGCAAGGATAACTGCATCATCATCTGCAGCATGGAAAATCTGGATCCGGTGGGCGTGCATACCGGCGACAGCATTGTAGTAGCGCCGACGCAGACGCTGACAGACAGCCAGTATCAGATGCTTCGTGACGCGTCTCTTGCTATTATCAGGAGTCTTGAGATAGAAGGCGGCTGCAATGTCCAGTTCGCGCTGAATCCGGACAGGGACGAATATATCGTCATCGAGGTAAATCCGCGGGTGAGCAGGTCTTCCGCCCTGGCGTCTAAGGCGGCAGGATATCCTATCGCTAAGATCGCGGCAAAGATCGCCATCGGCTACAGCCTGGACGAACTGAAAAACTATGTGACGGAGGGCTCCAGCGCCTGCTTTGAGCCGGCACTGGACTACTGCGTGGTCAAATTCCCGAAGTGGCCGTTTAACAAGTTCCGCACGGCTTCCAGAAAGTTGGGTACCCAGATGAAGGCAACCGGTGAGATCATGGCCATCGACAGGAATTTTGAGAGCGCTCTTCTGAAGGCCATCGCCTCTCTGGAGGTGGAAGGCAGCGGGCTGCGGATCCCCTATGTGACCGGCCTTGACGACCGCCGTCTTATGGAAAAGCTGGGCAGCTGTGATGATGAGCGGATCTTCTGTATTGCCGAAGCCTTCCGGCGCAGTCTTGCCGATATAGAGGAGATCTTCGCTTTGACAAAGATCGACCGCTGGTTCCTGACAAAGATCCGGGGTATCGTTCACATGGAAAAGACGCTGAAAGCCGCAGCGGCTCCCGACGGCACAGGGGTCACGGCAGAGCTGATCCGGGAGGCGGAGCAGAGGGGCTTTACCGACGATGAGATCCTGTCTCTGACCGGCATCGGCAGGGAGGTACTGCAGGATATCCGTCTGTACCACGATATTTATCCTGTATATAAGGTGGTAGATACCTGCGCCGGCGAGTTTGACGCTGTTACGCCGTATTACTATTCCAGCTACGGCGGTGAGAATGAGAGCGTGAAGAGCCATCATGAGAAGATCCTGGTGGTCGGATCCGGCCCGATCAGGATCGGCCAGGGCATTGAATTTGACTACTGCTGTGTACAGGGCGTCTGGGCGCTGAAAGAACTGGGCTACGAGTCTATCATCATAAATAATAATCCGGAGACCGTCAGCACGGACTTCGATACGGCGGATAAGCTGTACTTTGAGCCGCTGCATACAGATGACGTGATGAACGTGATCAAACAGGAGCGGCCGGAGGGAGTTATCCTGCAGTTCGGCGGTCAGACTTCTCTGAATCTGGCTTCCCGTCTGGCTGCCCGCAGCATCAAAATCCTGGGCACCCAGAACAAGTATATCGATCTGGCGGAGGATAGAGAAAAGTTCGCGAATCTTCTGGATCTGCTGGATATCGCAGCGCCAAAGGGCTGCGCTGTCAGGACCAGAGAAGAAGCTTTTGAGGCAGTAGAACGGCTGGGTTATCCGCTGGTGGTCCGTCCGTCCTTTGTTATCGGCGGCCGCGCCATGCAGGTGGTCTATTCTGACGAGGAGCTGCTGAAATATCTCAAAGAAGCCGTCAAACTGTCCCATGAGCATCCGGTCCTCATCGATAAATACATAGAGGGCAAGGAGATCGAGGTGGACGCTGTGGCAGACGGGGAGGACGTGCTGATCCCCGGCATCATGGAGCACATCGAACGGACCGGCGTCCATTCCGGCGACAGCTGCACGGTCTATCCTGCCTACAGTCTGCCGGAGGAAGTCATTTCGGAACTGCTCTCGGCAACAAAGCGGATCTGCCGGGCGCTGCACATCGTCGGACTGGTCAACATCCAGTACGCGTGGGACGGCAGCAGGATCTACGTCATCGAAGTGAATCCGAGAGCGTCGCGTACTGTTCCGATCCTGAGCAAAGTGACAAAAGTACCGATGGTACGGCTGGCTGTAGCGGTAATGACGGGAAAGAAACTGGCCGACCTGGGATATGGAACAGATCTTTATGAAAAGCAGCCGAATTACGCTGTCAAGGTTCCTGTATTCTCCGACGCCAAGCTGACTGACGTAGACGTGGCGGTGGGACCGGAGATGAAATCTACCGGCGAGGTACTGGGCATCGATCCGGAGCTGGATAAGGCCATCTACAAGGGCTTTCTGGGCGCGGGCATGGAGATCCCTGAAGCAGGAGGCGTCTTTGTTTCCCTGAAGGACCATGACAAGGCGGCGCAGAGCGCGGAGATCATCAGAACGTATGCAGGTCTGGGCTTTGACATCTGTGCCTCCGAGGGCACGGCCGCGTTCCTGCAGGAGCACGGTATCCCGGCGGAGGTCATTGATTACGGCGACGTGATACCTCTCATCGGAGAAAAGATCAAGATCGTTATCAATACGCCGAAGGCTGTTAACAAGATCGGCGCTGATACCTTCCCGATCCGCCGTCAGGCCATCGAACACGGACTGCCGGTGCTGACCTGCATGGATACAGCATGGGCTTTCGCTAAAGCGGCAGCTCAGAAGCAGCAGGGCGTCAAGCTGGAATACACGGCCCTGTAATTTCAGATTTTGGAATTACCCGTTGAATTATTCTTTCTTTGGGAGTAAGATAAAGGTAGTAGATATCACGACCAAAGAGGAATAATATTCATGAAGCAAAACAATAACAATCATCATTTTCTTCAGCGAACTGTGGCCGTCTGCTTTCTGGCCATGGTTTGCTGTCTTTTATGGGGAAGCGCTTTTCCATGCATCAAGATCGGATATGAAATGTTTCAGATCGACGCCGCGGATACGGCGTCGCAGATTCTGTTTGCCGGCGTGCGGTTTACGCTGGCGGGGATCCTGGTCATTCTGATCTACAGTCTGGCCAAGAAGCAGCTTCTGATCCCAAAGAAGAGTTCCTGGATCATGATCGGAAAGGTAAGCGCCTTTCAGACGGTGCTGCAGTATCTGTTTTTTTACATGGGACTGGCCCATACCACAGGAGTGAAAGGCTCTATTATTGAAGCGGCCAACGTGTTTATTGCGATCCTTATTGCCAGCTTTGCCTTTCATCAGGAACGGTTTACGCAGGTAAAAGCCATAGGCTGCGTGATCGGTTTTCTTGGCGTGGTTCTGGTCAATCTGACCGGAGAAGGTCTTAGCGGCGGCATCCGCTTTGACGGGGAAGGCTTTCTTCTGATCGCCTGCGTGGCGTACGCCATATCATCTGTGCTGATCAAAATTTACTCTCAGCGGGAGGATCCCGTCGTCATCAGCGGATATCAGTTTCTGACGGGCGGTATTGTCATGATCGTCATCGCGCTGGCAGCCGGCGGAAAGCTTCAGGCCGGCGGACCGGCATCTCTGATTCTGATGCTGTACATGGCCATGATCTCCGCGGTGGCTTATTCCGCCTGGGGACTGCTTCTGAAGTGTAACCCTGTATCCAGAGTTACCGTATACAGTTTCATGACGCCGGTCTTTGGTGTGGTTCTTTCCGCGGTCTTTCTCGGTGAGAGTACGGATATGCCGGTCCTGCAGACTCTGTCAGCGCTGGCTCTGGTCTGCACGGGGGTATATATTGTAAACCGGGAGGCCGGGTGATGATATGATGCAGAAGATCAAAAAGACCATTTATATCGCGACATTTGTATCCCTGTCAGCGCAGATCAGCTTCAGCTTTCTGACTGACGGCTTCATTGTCGCCCTGTCTGTTCCGGTCATGACCATCTTCATTTATTGTTATGAGGATCTGTCGCCTTCTTATGTAGCTTTCTGTTCCGGTATCTTTTCGCCTTTGGTCCGCCTGCTGATTCAGGTACTGGAAGGAGGCGTGCTGTCAGATACCGCGGCGCTGGTCATTCCGGATATGACCTTTTTTTTCTCTTACAGCATCCTGTATCCGCTGATCTATCGCTATGTCATACGGGCGCCGAAAAGCATACGGAACTTTCCTTATGTGGTGCTGGCCTGCGATTTTCTGTCTAATGTGATGGAACTGGGAGTGCGCAGCATTATTCATGAGATGAATCTGCTGACGCCGAAGAATATCGTCTGCCTGTTTTTGATCGCCCTGTGCAGGACTGTGCTGATCCAGACGATCCTGCTGGCTATGGAGGCCTATTCCAACATTTTGATCAGAGAGGAGCATGACAGGGAGTACAGGCGGCTCATCGTACAGGAATCTATCTTTGAGAATGAGCTTTACGTTATGGATAAAAACGCGGCGGAGATCGAAGAACTGATGAAGCAGGCCTTCCAGCTGTACAAAGCTATGGATGGGCTGGAGGTGCCCGCGGAGCTGAAGGCCAGCGCCCTCGATATATCTAAGAACGCCCATGAGGTCAAAGGAGATTATCTGGGAATCATAGACGCGCTGAAGGATACCTTTGTGGAGCAGAGGAAAGAGGGGGACCTGAGTATCCGGGAGATCATCGCCATAGAGAAAGGGAATCTGCAGAGTGTATTTAATCGAAGAGGCTACCATGTAGATATCACGGTGAAGGTGCGGACAGATTTTCTGGTCAGAGAGTGTTTTAAGATGATGTCCGTGATCCGGAACCTGATCCTCAACGGAGCGGAGGCCATCGCGCCGCACGAAGGCAGAGTGTCGGTAACTGTCAAAGATGATGAGAAGAACTATCTGATTCTGGTCAGGGACAACGGACAGGGAATACGCGCGGATTGTCTGGAAACGATCTTTTATGACGGATATTCCACCAAGTTTGACCAGAAGACAGGGAATATACAGCGGGGTATCGGTCTGCCGCTGGTAAAAGATTATGTGGAGAACTGTTTTCAGGGCAGTGTTGCAGTGGAGAGTCTGGTGGGAGAATATACTCTGTTTACCCTGACTATGCCAAAGACAGTATTTGAGGAGGATGCAGATGAGGTACTACATTATTGATGACGAGATCGGCGTGGTAAAGACGCTGGAAAATATTCTTGAAAGCAGAAATATTGGAGAGACCGCAGGTTACAGCACGGATCCGGAGAAAGCGATAAATGAGATCATCGCCTTGCGGCCGGATATCGTGCTGTGCGATCTGCTGATGAGCAAAATAGACGGTATCACTTTGGTACGGCAGGTTAGAGAACTTCTGGAGGAAACCAGCTTTGTTATGATTTCCAAAGTTTCGGATAAGGCTATGGTCGAGCAGGCTTACAGCGCAGGCGTGGAGTTTTTCATCAACAAGCCCATCAACGTTATCGAGGTGGAGAAAGTATTGAAAAACGTGTCGGAGAAGATCAGAATGAACAGTATCGTCAGCAATATTCGGGGCATCTTCGCTGAAGAGGAGAAAAAACTGCAGGATCCGCCGCAGGAGGATGATCTGCGCGAGATCAACGTATTCCTCGGTCTTCTGGGCATGCTGGGCGAGCGTGGAACGGCGGATATTCTGTCCGTATGCCGGTATCTCATAGACAGCGGCGGTGAATACAGCAAGGATATCTTGCTGAAAGTCGCTGAGGAGAAGGGGGAGACTCCTAAAAATCTGGAGCAGCGCATACGCAGAGTCATCAAAAAAGGTTTGACCAACGTGGCGAATCTGGGCATCGATGATTACGGCAACGAAGTGTTTCAGATCTATGCGAATTACGTCTTCGATTTTAAGAATATTAAAGATGAAATGGAATATATCAAAGGACGGAGCAGCGGCGGCGGCCGGGTCAACATCTCCAAGTTCATTGAAGGATTGCTGCTCTATCGAAAATCATTAAAATGAGAAAATCAACTGCAACAGGGGAATATTCGGAAAATTCCCTTGTTTTTTTTCGAGTTTTTGTGAGTTTTTTTGAGTGGGCTTGTTAATATATTATCAGGATAAATCTACTTGGGTTACTATTGTGGTCATCGCTTTGTCCGGCGCTGCAGGATCTTCCTGCGCGGAAACATCAGGTCGAAGGTAAAACACGAAAAGAAGCTTAAAGGGTTTTGTAGGACATATGGATAGAATAAAAGCGGACGTTTTAAAAGGCGTCCGCTTTTATCGTAACGGGAAAACACGCGGGCTTCCCGCGGTATCCCTATATTGAGACGGATTTTACGCAGCTTCGGCGCATAGTCTATTAGAGAGAGTTTAAAGCAGTTTATCATTTGAAGAGATAAGAGGGGAGACAAGATGAACGCAGAAGAGATCATAAGATATATCAGTCAGTCGGAGAAAAAGACGCCGGTGAAGGTGTATCTGCGGAGAAAGCAGGGCGCGCCTTCCCTGACTTTCCCCGGCTGTCTTTGCTTCGGCGCCGGAGACGAGATCGTATTCGGGGACTGGAAGGATATCCGGCCCGTGCTGGAAGACGCGGCCGACAGGATCGATCAGCTGGTGGTGGAAAACAACTGCCGCAACAGCGCTGTTCCGCTGCTGGATCTGAAGGACATTCCCGCCCGTATCGAACCGGGGGCGATTATCCGGGAGCAGGTGGAGATCGGCAGAAACGCTGTTATCATGATGGGCGCGGTGATCAACATCGGAGCTGTCATCGGCGAAGGGACCATGATCGACATGGGAGTCATTCTGGGCGGCAGGGCCATCGTCGGTGAAAGGTGCCACATCGGCGCCGGAGCAGTTCTGGCAGGAGTCATCGAACCGGCCAGCGCGGCGCCGGTTATGGTGGAGGACAACGTCATGATAGGCGCCAATGCTGTGATCCTGGAAGGGGTGCATATTGGAAAGAACGCTGTGGTTGCGGCAGGATCTGTCGTAGTGGAGGATGTGCCTGCCGGCTGTGTGGCAGCGGGAACGCCGGCCCGGGTGATCAAAAAGAAAGATCAGGGCACAAAAAAGAAGACGGATATCGTCAATGCTCTGAGAAAGCTGTAGGCGGGGAAAATCTGAGTATCAAACTTTTTGTTAGAAAAAAAAACTTAAAATTGAAATTTAGGGCTAGGCTTTTTCGTAAATTTGTTGTATAATATAATCAATAGAATTGTTAGAATTTTAACAGAACGAGGAAAGGAATGAGTTTAGAAAGATGGACTATTTAAAGGAGTATAAGGAAAAATTACGCACCCCGGAAGAAGCTGTCAAGGTAGTTAAAGACGGCGACTGGGTTGACTATGCGCAGACCTGTGCTTTCCCGGAACTGCTGGACAGAGCGCTGGCAGGAAGAAAGGGCGAACTGAAGGATGTAAAGATCAGACATGCGATCAGTTTGAAGCCTGTTCAGGTCGTAGAGCAGGATCCGGAACAGGAATCCTTCACTTATAACCTGTGGCATACTTCCGGACTTGATCGTAAATACTGCGATCAGGGAAGAGCTTATTACAATCCGATGCTGTTCAGACACTGCGGCAGATACTACAGCAAGGGATTTGCTCCTGTAGACGTTGCAATGATCACCGTAGCGCCGATGGACGAATACGGCAACTTCAACTTTGGCCTGAACAACTGCTGCCAGCCGGAAATGCTGGAAGCGGCAAAGACTATTATTCTGGAAGTTAATCCGGACATGCCGAAGATCTATGGTAAATGCACAGACCATATCCACATTTCTCAGGTTGACTATGTGGTAGAGTCTGACGCGAAGATCGCCACCACACCGGTAGGCAAGGCTTCTGATATCGACAGACAGATCGCGGAACACATCTTCCCGTATCTGGAAGACGGCATTACGCTGCAGCTGGGTATCGGCGGTATGCCTGACTGCCTGGGCATGCTGATCGCGGAATCCGACCTGAAGGATCTGGGTATGCATACAGAACTGATGTCCAACGGATATCTGAAGTTATATCAGTCCGGCAAGATGACCGACAGAAGAAAGAATATCGACAAGGGTAAAGGTGTATTCTCCATCTGCAGCGGCTCCAGAGAACTGTACGATTTCTTAAACGAGAACCAGATGATCGTATCTGCGCCGATGGCGTATGTAAACGATCCGGCTACTCTGAGACAGCATGAGAAGTTTGTTTCCATCAACAGCTGTATTTCCATGGATCTGTATGGACAGGTCTGCTCCGAAACAGCAGGAACCCGTCATATCAGCGGTACCGGCGGACAGCTGGACTTCGTAACAGGCGGTCTGGAGAACCCGAATGGTAAAGCATTCCTGGCATTCCCTTCAAGCCGTGTGGACAAGCAGGGCAACCGTCACTCCAACATCTTCGGAAAGTTTACTCAGGGCGATGTGATCACTACGCCGAGAACACAGGCACCTTACATGGTAACTGAATTCGGTGTAGCAGTACTGCCGGGCAAAGCAACCTGGCAGAGAGCAGAAGCCATCATCAACATCGCGCATCCTGACTTCCGTGAAGACCTGATCAAAGCTGCTGAAGAGCAGAGGATCTGGAGAAGAAGCAACAAGAGATAACGCACAGTATCATAATATCCCACATATGCAAAACAGCTTATGGATCACATTTCAGCTTTCCATGAGCTGTTTTGTTTTTTTGTCTACTGGGCCTCCGCCCATTTGCAGAGCAGCACCTTGACGATGCCCGCTGCCGGAACGGCAAGGATCATGGCCGGAACGCCGCCTGCGGAACCGGCAGCTGATACAGAAGCCAGAACAAAGAGCGGGTGAAGTCCTGTGGATTTTCCGATGATCTTCGGGTATATGAAGCTGGATTCGATCTGCTGGACCGCGAAGAGGGCCAGGGCAGCCATAAGCGCTTTTGACAGACCGCCCGACAGGAAGGCCGAGGCTGCCGCAGGAACCATGCCCAGTATCGGTCCGAAGTAGGGAATCACATTGGCGATACCCGCGAAGCAGCCGATAAAGACGGAAAAATCTACCTGCAGAAGCGACAGGATCAGGGAAGAAAGGAAAGCGACGATGACGGAGTCAATGAAGACGCCGCGGAGAAAGTCTGCTATGACCTGACCGGATTCCAGCAGAAGTTCCCGGACGATGCCATGAGTCTTCTGATTCAGAAACAGATGCATGGTCTTGTTCCCAAGCCGGAGAAAGTAGTCTTTGTCCAGCAGCAGATAGGCTCCGGCTATCATGCCGATGAACAGCTTTGCCGCGCCGCCGCCGAAACTCTGCAGCAGGCGGCCCAGGTCAGGGACCTTCAGTGAGATGCCAAAACGGTCTGAAAGCACGCCGCTGTATTCCAGATAATAGTCTTTCAGCGTGTCCATGGCGTCCTTCAGAGAACCGGATGTGATGCGGCCGGCGATCAGATCGGCAAAACCGAGGATGATCAGCACCGATGCGGCCAGTACTGTGACATAAGCCAGAAACACTGCCGCCAGCCGTCTGCCTGCAAGCTTTTCCGCCAGCCAGTCCACGTAAGGATCCAGAACCGCCGCCACTGCGATCCCGATTGCCAGAGGGATCAGTCCGTGGCGCAGCAGGATGATCGCGCCCAGAATAAAAATTATGATTACCGCTTTTAACATAGTTGTCATAACCTCCTGAAATTAGTATGATAGAAAGTGAAAAGAAATATTGATGAAACAGAAAGACGCTGTGAAAAATGTCAACGATCCCTGCCTGCCGCAGGGAGAAAAAAACTCTGGCGGAGGCGGTGCGAAAACGCCGCTGACAGACAGGTAAAATTATCAGAATTTACTTGGAATGACAGGGATTGAGGGGTATCGGGTGTTTACAAAAAAGAACAAAAAATTTTTCGGAGAGGTGTTGACGAAATGACCTCTCCTGTTGTATTATGTATGCAAGAAAAGAAGTTACCTGTGGATGAGAGAAATAGGCTTTTGCAGTGTAGCTAAATTTTTTCAGGTATCTTGTATACAGGATACAATAAAAATACAAGTTCAACAAACGCATTATCTATTTGAGAGGAGAAGACCAATGAACAACGCATGGGAAGGCTTCAAGACTGGAGCATGGGAAACAACAATCAATGTTGATAACTTTATCAACTTAAACTACACTCCGTATGACGGAGACGAAAGCTTTCTGGCTGGACCTACTGCCAGAACAACAGAATGTAATGACAAAGTAAAGGCTCTGTTAGTGGAAGAAAGAAAAGCAGGCGGCACTCTGAAGGTGGACGCAAGCAGGATCATGAGAATCAACGCATTTGATCCGGGTTACATCATCGAGGGTAAGGATCTGATCGTAGGTCTGCAGACTGACGAACCTCTGAAGAGAGGTATCTGCCCGTTCGGCGGAATCAAAATGGTAAGAGAAGAAGTAGCGGAATACGGCGAAAAGCTGCCTGAAGAAATTGAATTCATGTTCAATTATGTTACTTCCCATAACGACGGTGTTTTCAAGGCATATTCTCCTGAAATGAGAAAAGCAAGACATCTGGGCTATATCACAGGTCTTCCTGACGCGTACGGCCGCGGAAGAATCATCGGCGACTACAGAAGATGCGCGCTGTACGGTATCGACAGACTGATCGAAGCAAAGCAGATCGACCATGACGAAATCGCTTCAAGACCTATCATGAATGAAGAAAACGTAAGACTGGCTGAAGAGATCTGGAACCAGATCGCAGCGCTGAAGGAGATCAAGAAAATGGCTGAAAAATACGGCTACGATATCTCCAAACCGGCTACTGACGTAAAAGAAGCGATCCAGTGGACTTATTTCGCTTATCTGGCAGGCATCAAAGAAGAAAACGGCGCGGCTATGTCCATCGGCAGAACTGCTACCTTCATTGATATTTATGCTGAAAGAGACCTGGCTTCCGGTAAATATACAGAAGAACAGGTTCAGGAATTTGTTGATGACTTTATCCTGAAGCTGAGAGTTGCAAGACACCTGAGAACCAATGAATACAATGAACTGTTCGGCGGAGATCCGATGTGGATCACAGAAGGACTTGGCGGCGTTGGCGCTGACGGAAGACACAGAGTCACCAAGATGACTTACAGATATCTGAACACACTGTACAACCTGGGACCTGCACCGGAACCAAACCTGACTGTTCTCTGGTCCAAGGATCTGCCTGAACCGTTCAAGAGATTCTGCGCTCAGGTTTCCATCGATACAGACTCCATCCAGTACGAGAACGATGACAAGATGAGACCGGCTTACGGCGAGGACTACTCCATTGCGTGCTGCGTATCCGCTATTCAGATGGGTGAGCAGATGCAGTTCTTCGGCGCTAGATGCAACCTGGCAAAGTGCCTGCTGCTGGCTATCAACGGCGGTATTGATGAAAGAACCGGCGAGCACATCGGACCTCAGATGGAACCAATGGGAGACGGTCCTCTGGACTTCGACGAAGTATGGAGAAGATACAACATTTATCTGGAATGGCTCATGAGCGTTTATGCAAGGATCATGAACATCATTCACTTCATGCATGACAAGTATGACTATGAGAGATCCCAGATGGCGTTCCTGAATTCCGAGGTTAAGAGACTGATGGCATTCGGTGTTGCAGGTTTCTCTGTAGCTGCTGATTCCCTGTCCGCGATCAAATATGCTAAGGTATATCCGATCAAAGACGAGAACGGCGTTATCGTTGACTACAGAACAGAAGGCGATTTCCCTAAGTATGGTAATGACGATGACAGAGTTGACCAGCTGGCAGTGGCTATTTCCGAGAAGTCCATTCAGGAACTGAGAAAGCAGCCTGCATACAGAAACGCTGTTACTACACTGTCTGTTCTGACTATTACATCCAACGTAATGTACGGAAAGAAGACCGGCAATACGCCTGACGGCAGAAGAGCCGGTACTCCGTTCGCACCTGGCGCAAACCCGATGCACTGCAGAGACAACAGCGGAGCAGTCGCTTCCTTAAACTCTGTTGCGAAGATCGACTGGAACACCTGTCAGGACGGAATTTCCAACACATTCAGTATCACACCGGATTCTCTGGGCAAGGACAAGGAAAGCAGAAAGGATACTCTGGTCAAACTGCTCTCCGGTTATTTCGGTCAGGGTGCACATCACCTGAACGTAAACGTACTGAACAGAGAAGTTCTGGTAGACGCTTATGAAAATCCAGATAAATATCCTTCACTGACGATCAGAGTTTCCGGATATGCCGTAAGATTCAACGCGCTGTCCAAGGCTCACCAGAAGGAAGTTATCGCGAGAACCTTCCACGAAGGTCTGTAAAAACTATCGCAGCTGTAAATTAGGAGACAGATGAAATGATGAAAGGCAGATTACATTCTATCGAGACATTCGGGGCCGTTGACGGCCCCGGCATCAGAACCGTTTTCTTCCTGCAGGGATGCCCTGCAAGATGCGCTTACTGCCACAATCCGGATACATGGAATCCGTGCGGCGGAAGAGAAGTCGACATTGAGGAGATCGTTCATCGGGCAAAGAGAGGCATTCCGTACTACGGCAACGACGGCGGCGTGACTTTCTCCGGCGGCGAGCCGCTGCTTCAGGGAAAATTCCTTCTGGAGGCGATCAAGGCCCTGAAGGCAGAGGGGATCGGCAGCGCTATCGATACCAGCGGAACTTACTTTGACGAGGATTCAGAGGCGGCCATCGCGGCTGCAGATATGGTGCTGCTGGATATCAAGCACATCGATCCTGAGCGGTTTCACGAACTGACCGGCAGAGAACAGGGACCGCTGTTCAAGCTCATAGAAGTGATCAACCGTCTGGAAAAGCCTATCTGGGTCAGACAGGTCATTGTGCCCGGATTCAACGATAACGAGGACTATATCAAGGCTCTTAACGCGTTTTTAAGCAGCATTAAGACCATTCGCAAGGTAGAACTCCTCGGATATCATAACATGGCTGAAAACAAGTATGAGAAGCTGGGAATCGATTATAAGCTGAAGGGTCTTGCCCCGATGAACCGGGATAAGCTGCAGCATCTCAGCGACCTTACGATCAAAACTGCGTAAAATCATCTTACATCTTTACTTTACAGCCCGGCGGTCTGCAGTATCTTCTGCAGACTGCCGGGCTGTTGTATTCTCGGTACACAGCAGGAAAAGAAGGAGCTGTCGCACAGTTTGATCAAAAATCGACTGGAGCGGCAGCTTCTTTCTCTTCATGAGTACTTCATAACGTGAAAATATTTCATTTAGATTTAAAAAGGCAACACGAAACTAA
>JAETRU010000019.1 GCA_021769965.1 Eubacterium sp. | reverse complement strand
ATAGTTTCCATAGAGATTTCTCCTTTTGTTGATGTTTTTGCAAATTCTATTTTAACACATTGGAGCTAATCTCTATTTTTTTCTTCTAAAAACCCCACAACTATTTTACACTATCATTTGTTTTATGACCGGAAGATGATGATGTCTTCTCCGATCTTTACGATGGATTCCCATGGAAGCTGAAAGGATTCGTGGGAAACTCCGAATCGTCCTTTCCCTTGAAAGTCCGGGACCAGGAGCGCTTTGATCCTGCCGTTCTGCTGGTCAAAGAGAATTTCCGCATCCCAGAAAGCGCCGTGGCGGCTTCCCTTTGTCAGATCTATGATTTCCTTATCGCCGATTTCGCTTAGCAGCATAATATACACATCCTTTGCTAATAATATTGTTACTTTTAATTTACGAGGAAAGGACACAAGTTATGAGTGAAGAAAAAGAAAAGAATGTGGAAAAAAATGAATCTCCGGATCTGATCAGGGAGCTGGGCCTTCTGGCAAACAATACCGCGTTTCAGAGTGACTATCAGTATATCAACATCATTGGCAGCATCGAGGGCCATACGATATTGCCCAGCGATAACAAAGCTACCAAGTACGAGCATCTGATCCCGCAGCTGGTAGCGGTGCAGGAAAATCCGGATATCAAAGGGCTGCTCCTGATTTTAAACACCGTCGGAGGGGACGTGGAGGCGGGACTGGCGCTGGCAGAGCTGATCGCGTCTATATCAAAGCCTACCGTAACGCTGGTCATCGGAGGAGGCCACAGTATCGGGATCCCTCTGGCTGTGTCAGGAGACTACTCTTTTGTAGCACAGACGGCTACTATGACCATGCATCCCATCCGCACCAGCGGCACTCTGATTACAGCGGACGCCACTTTTGAATATATGAGAAAGACGCAGGAAAGAGTGGTGGATTTTATTGTGGAGCATTCCCACGCGTCAAGGAGCGATGTTGAGAGCAAAATGAATCAGACCGGGAATATGTCTAACGATGTGGGGACTATACTGTTCGGACCGGACGCTGTCTCCATGGGATTGATTGATGAAATTGGAGGATTAAGTAAGGCTTTGGAGAAATTAAAAAAATTAGTAAATGACGAAAAAACTTCAAAATAATGGTTGACATAAATTAGAAAAGGTGCTATGCTATCTCCACAGAAAGGAGGTAGAATATGGAAACGGTGAGGATCGGAATTTTTATGGCAGACAGGATCTTTGCGAAAGCCATGGCAACAGGTCTGGCACGGGAATGCAGATCGATGATCTTTCAGATTCTGTACGACCCTGATGATGGACAGGAACTGGATATGGTTTTGACTGCCGGAGATGAGAAGGGAACCAATATCGTACAGATGGTGAGGGACCCCGCGGATGTCTCTGTCAGCGTGCCGCCGTATCGCGTATACCGGTACAGGGAGAGCCAGAATCTGGTCAGAGAGCTGCTGCAGATCTATTTTCATATGACTGGACGGATCCTGCCTTATAGCGGGGATCGAAAGTGCCGTTTGATCGTCTTTGCTGCCGGAGGAGGAGGCTGGGGCGTTACTTCCACAGCTATTTCCGTGTGCCGCATGCTCTATCGGATCTACGGCTGCAGATGTCTGTATCTGAATCTGTGTCCTATCGATGACTCGAAGAAATATCTTAATAGCACGGGAAATACCGATCTCCTGAAGCTGCTGTATTATCTGGAACAGGAACGTGAATTTCCACTGGAAGCTTTCATTACAGCAGCGGAGGAACTGGATTATGTTGATACGCGGATAGTGAATTATTCCTGCGAGGAGCTGAATACGGAACTGCTGGAGCGTTTTCTCTCAAAGGTCGAAGCCATGGGCGTCTATGATTTTGTTGTAGCGGATGCGGGAAATCACCTGAACCGCCAGAACCGGCATATGCTGGGACACGCGGATATCACAGCGGAGGTGCTTCGAAACGGCGATGCCGTCCGCGGGAAATATTTCTCGTCGATTGCCCGGGAAATAGAAAAACTTGCCCACCAGAGCAGGCTGATCCGGATAGAGACCTTTGCGCGGGTCTGGCAGGAAGAACAGGATGACGATATTCTTACCGTTTCAGAAGACCGGGAAGTCTTCAGAGCAGCAGAGGAACAGGAGCTTGCGCTGGAGCTTTCCGGCAATTACGGCATGGAGATCGGTGCTGTCGCAAGGCGGATCATGGAGGATACAGAACATGAAAGGGCCTGAAAAAACATTTATGCAGCAGCAGATCAGCAAGGTACGGGGTGAGATCCTGAAACGGCAGGGAAGCATGGATGAGAAGGAAGCCGTGGAGATCATAGAAAACTGTATTCTGGAAAGCGACGCGGATCTGAGTCTCGACGGATACCGCGATGCGGTGCAGCGGATCTATGCGCATACCAGAAGCCGTCTGGGCATGCTGGAACCGTACATAGAAAAGGATTCGATCAACGAGATCATGATCAACGGAAAGGATCAGATCTTTCTGGAAGACGGAGGCGATATAAAGCAGATCCGCGGACTCTTTGATACAGAAGAAGAACTGGAGGAGATCATTCGCAACATTGCCTCAGGCGTTCACCGGGAGATCAATGAAATGCATCCCATCATGGATGCCAGACTGCCGGACGGTTCCCGGGTCAATGCGGTGTACGGAAACATCGCTGCCTGCGGGCCTGTGCTTACGATTCGTAAATTTTCCAAAGAGCGGATCACTATAGAGCAGATGACAGCCAGAGGTACGCTGACAGAGGAATGCGCGGCGTATCTGCGGGTTTTGGTTCGATGCGGCTATAATATCTTTGTCAGCGGAGGCACTTCATCGGGAAAGACGACTTTTCTCAATGCTCTGTCGGATTTTATCCCGGAGGGTGAACGGGTTATCGTTATTGAGGATTCCCGTGAGCTTAAGCTGCATAATATCAACAATCTGGTTCAACTGGAGTGTCACAATGCCAACTCCATGGGCCAGGGCAGAGTCTCCATGGATATGCTGATAAAGGCCAGCCTGCGTATGAGGCCCGACCGTATTATCGTCGGAGAGGTCAGAGGCAGGGAAGTGGCCGATATGCTGCAGGCCATGAATACTGGGCATGACGGAAGCATGAGCACAGGCCACGGAAATTCGGTCAGCGGCATGCTGCGCAGAATGGAAGCGATGTATCTGATGAGCGCCCAGATCCCTATGGATGCTATACGGGCGCAGATCGTAGAAGGCATCGATATCATGGTTCATCTGGGAAGACTGCAGGATGGCAGCAGGAGAGTGCTGGAAATACAGGAACTGGTGGATTTTGATAATGGAAAGTACGTCCTGAACCCGCTGTTTCAGCTGGATCGGGACAAGCGTCTGGTATTTTCCGGAAACCAGCTCCTTAACCGAAGCCGTCTTATGCTGAAGGGATGTGAGCTGAATGACTGATTACAGGACATATCAGATGACGACTGCGGAAAAACTGTGCTTTATCTGCAGTTTATCCGGAACACTTGCGGTTTGCGGACAGATGTTTTATGGAAACCTGATGCTGGTGTTTCTTCTGCCGTTAATATATAAAGATGGAAAGCGGTTTTACTGTGATTACCGCGCCGAGAGACGCCGTAACCAGCTGCTTCTTCAGTTTCGCGATTTTCTATACAGTCTTTCCGGTTCTTTTGCGGCAGGACGGCATATGGATGAGGCGCTTGAAGAGGCGCAGCGTAATCTGGCCGATATTTACGGCGGATCTATGATAGAAACGGAGATTGCAGCCATGTGCTGCGGGATACGGGAAACCGGACAGTCGGAGCTTGTGGTGATAGAAGCATTTGCGGCGCGCAGCGGACTTGATGACGCGGAGGCATTCGCAGAAGTCTTTGGAGCCTGCAGAAAGACCGGCGGCGACATGGTGGCGGCAGCGGGCAAAGCGGCGGCTGTCATCGGTGAGAAGATCGGTATAGAACAGGAAATACGCACCATGGTTTCGCAGAAAAAGCTGGAAGGGAGAATCATTATGATCATGCCGCTGCTGGTCATTCTGTTTCTGCAGACCGCATCGCCGGATTATCTGTCAGTCATGTATGTTACTCTCGCAGGGCGGCTTCTTATGACTGGCGCTTTGGCATCATGTCTGTGCGCAGCTATTATGATAGAAAGGATCACAAGAATTGATATATGAGATCAAAAGGCTTCTGGCAGAGCGTATACAGCCATTCTGGCTGTTTTGCCGGGAGAAAAAGCGTATGGTCTGGCTGCTTGCAGCTGTAACAGCAGGCTTTATCGCGCTGCAGACGGCAGCAGACAAACCGGCGGACAGGGTCTGTATCAGAGATGAAAACGGAAGGCTCATGGAACTGCGCCTTGAGGAGGGAGGAACTGCTGTATCTGTACCGCTGACGGTAGAGGCACGGCGGAACGGGGAGAGGGTCAGGGAAGAAGTCATTCTGACTTTGCAGAGAAGCAGCCAGAAAAAGAACGAAGGGATATCTTCGGAGCAGTCAGAGTCGCCTGAGGACCTTCAGCAGGAACTGCAGGAGGTCCTGACCGGACTTTCTGACGGAGAATCAAGTATTCTTCTGCCAGAGCGGCTGACGGACGGTACCAGGCTTTTCTGGTCCCAGAGCCGCGGAAGGTCTTCTTTGCTGGCTGCGCTGCTGATCCTGCCTCTTGGTATGCTGTTTTTGTATAGGGATCGACAGCAAAAAGTCATCCGGAGCAGAAAGCGCCAGGTGGATGAGATCCGCAGAGGGCTGCCGTCTTTTCACGATCAGCTTTTGCTGCTGCTTTCCAGTGGACTGATCTTTCACGATGCCTTCGCAAGGATCGCGGAAGGAAGCCGCAGACGGCAGACAAAGGATGCTTTGCAGTTATTGATCATGGAAGTGGAGAGCGCCTGTCAGGAAACCAGTTCCAGTCTGATCACGGTACTGGAAGAAAAGGCAAGAGAAGTCGGCGTCCGGGAATTTTCACGTATGGTCAGAATTATTTCTGAGAATCAAAGCAAGGGGGTGGATCTGAAAGAAAAATTGGAATCGGAAAGCGAAATTCTCTGGAACCAGAGAAAGAAGCTGGCCGAGGAGAGAGGCAAGGCAGCGGAGACAAAACTGTCGTTTCCGCTGGCGGTACTGCTGGTGGTGCTCATTGTGATTACAGCATCGCCGGCCATCTTAGATATGTGAGGAGAGATTGATATGGTAAAAAAGCTGAAGAGCAGGAAGGGAATGGAGATGGTGCAGGTGGCGATCCTGATCGCCCTCGCCATAGTCATTGGCCTGATCTTTAAGACCGAGATCACAGAGTTTGTCAATAATACTTTTAAGGATCTGAACGGATGAGAAATAAGCGGGGCGACGAATTCGTAGAAGCGGCCATGGTGCTGCCGGTACTGATTCTGACCATTCTGAGCATGATACTGCTGATGCTTTTCTTCTTTTCCTGTCTGCAGGATCAGACAGACGCGCATCAGGAGATGCTGGCACACAGTGCTGAGAGCGAAAAGACCTTTCAGGTGTATCAGCAGAAGACCCGGACAAGCAGACATGCGGGCGGAATCGTGGATATGCTCTTACATAGGGATATGGATACCAGACTATATATCATCAGAGAAGCGGATTTTATCAGGGCAGGTGATCTTCTTGATCTTGCCTGAACGCAGCAGAAAAGGATCGGTGACCGTATTTGTCTGTCTCTTCTTTCTCTCTATGACAGCCATGCTGCTTGCGTTTATAGACGCTTCGAGGAAAACAGCGGTAAACAGCTCAGCAGAGGCTCTCTGCAGCCTTTGGGCAGAGTCTGTTCTGGCCGAATACGATCTGAACCTGCAGAAGCGCTATAACATATTCGGATTTTATGGATACCCGAAAGATGTGACTGAGAAGCTGGATTACTATGCGGAGGGTTCCTTTAAAGACAAGAAATATATCAGATACGGCGGCAGCAGCTGCAGCCTTTACGACTATGCTCTGACTGATGTGGATATTTTCAGCAGGCAGCTGGTTGAAGCGGGAAAGCTGGCTTTTACGGAGAAGTTCATCAGACCGGAGAAAGAAGTCGTACGCGTAGAGCACGCCGGAGAGCCGGATGAAGAGACAGAAGCGCGGCGGAATCTCTTTGATGACCTGCCTTCTGCGGGCAGCGGCAAAGGCTATTCTGCCTCGGCGGTAAAGGATGCTGTTTCCGGTCTTACCTCTCTGGGAGACGTGGTGAAAGCGGGCAGCGACAGCTATTTCATCGAACAATACATTTTCTCGTACTTTAAAGATGCCGGCGACGATAAGAATCTGGGTGAGACGTATTTCTCTCAGGAGATAGAGTACATCATCTGCGGCAGAAAGTCGGACCGAGCTAATCAGAGGAGCATTCGCGGCAAGATCGTGGCGCTGCGTGAGGGTACAAATTTTCTGTGCATCAGCAGATCGCCGGATATGCGGGCCCGGACCATGGCGGCGGCAGAGCTTCTGACGCCCGGACCTGCGGCGGCTGTGACAGAAAAGGCCCTGATGGCAGCATGGGCGCTGGCAGAGAGTGTCAATGATTATAAACTGCTGATCGCAGGCCACAGCGTTCCGCTGGTAAAAACAGAACGGCTTTGGGCTACGGACCTTGATTCTGTCATTGCAAACAAGGAGGAGGGCTGTATTTTTACAGGTATCGATGAGGGTGAGGATTACAGCGATTATCTGCGCCTTTTTACATACACCATGGACAGCAGGGTTCGCGCCCTCCGCATCATGGATCTGATCCAGATCAACATGAGATATCTGTATTATGACAGTTTTCTGCTGCGGGAATACAACGGCGGCGTCAGGTTCAGTATGAAGGTGAACGGCGTAGAGCATGAAGTGGTTAAAAAGTACTAGAGGCGGCAGCTATCTCGTGGAGGCGGTGATCATCGTACCTGTATTCATCATATCGGTTCTGATGATGATCACCATCATTCCTGTTATGGCTGACTGTGAAAATGTAATATTTTCTGTATGTGATGAGCTTCGCGCGGAATCGGTGAAGTCGGCGTTCCGTCAGAATCCGGCAGCGCTGCCGGTGTCTCTTAAGCTCAGGATCAAAGAAGAAAACAGCAGGATGTCCTCATTTCACATGCGGTTTTACAGGTATCTGTATACGGATGGGGAATTGGACGGTCTGCTGCAGGCTGATGTGCGGGCAGTGTTTTCGGAGAAAAATCCTATTGGGATCCTCAGCTCCGTGACCTTTGACGGATGTGTCAGGGCCAGAGCTTTTACCGGAAAACTGCACAAGACACCGCCGGGGTCTTCCGGCGATGATGAAGAGGATGACCGCATCGTATATATCTTCCCGGAATGGGGAACCAAGTATCACGACAGACAGTGCAGTTACGTGAAGGCGTCCTGTCAGATGGTTTATTTGTCTCAGACTGTCAAAGGGAGTTATACGCCATGTAAATTATGTGATGCCAGTTCGGCCCGAATTGGAACTCCCGTTTTCTGTTTTCAGGAAAGCGGCAGGGCATATCACGTGGCAGACTGCCGGGTCGTGGAACGGTATTATGTGGAGATCCAGAAAGGGAAAGCTGAGGAACAGGGATATTCGCCCTGCAGCAAGTGCGGAGGAGGTGGCCATGGATGAATGGACAGATGGAAGTAAAATATGGAAAGCAGGATATGCCGGAGTATGTGAGGGATATTTTGACGGCAGGGGCCAGCAGACTGTTTCTGCCGGCAGGATTTGTAGAAGAAGACGAACTGCTTTTCGGACATTTTCGAACAGAGGGTTATCGGAACCTGTCCGCGGTCAGGAAACTCGAAACGGAGAATATTCTCGCTGTCATTCTGGCTATCCTTCACGGTATCTGGCAGACAGAGCGGATCTATCTTTTCTCGGAGATGTATCAGATTCGTGCGGACTGCATCTATGTGGACCGGCAGTATACGGATGTGAGAATGGTATATGTGCCAGCCGGCTGGGCAAAAAAGTCTGAAATGCCGGAAGAGACACTGACAGAAAAGCTGGAGAAGCTGCTGGAGACTATGCGGGGATCCGGCAGCAGGCAGAGCGGTCCGTATATCGATAAGGTCATTTCTTTTCTTCAGGAGAACTGGGGCTATAAGGCGCTGGTTCACCGGCTGGAGGAACTGCGCAGAGAGGTTTATCTCTGCGGCGTGAAGTAAACGAACGATGCGGAAATATGATCAGAGAACAATTGAATACTGGTAAGTTTGCTGGCAGGGCCGCGCGGGAGCGCGGCCCTGCGGCGGTTGTGGAGTCGTGAAGGTTAAGATATGCAGAAGAGAAGAAATTTGAAGTGATGAAAGATAAGCATTACAGGAGGAAAAAAATGAGCAGAGTATATCCGAAGACATCAATACACAGGGAAAAGATGTTGCGGACGCCATGTTCATGGCGCGGGATGCTATTGGTCTGGTGGGTATTGATATGGAGGACTTCGGGGAATCCGTACCTGAACCGTCGAGTTTTGATCATATCGCGGTCAAAGAAGGAGAATTGAAGCTGATGGTAGATGTCGACTTCAGAAAATACCGCAGAGAGCATGACACCAGAGCAGTGCGAAAAAATTGTACGATTCCGTTCTGGCTTAATGAAGCGGCCTGCAAAGCCGGTCTAAACTTTTCGGCGATATTGCAGGAGGCGTTGAAGAAGCAGCTGGGGATAGAATAGCGATATAAATCTTCCATGTCTATTTCCGCTTTTCCCGCATATGATGAAGTAACGAAACTTTGGCCAGGCTTCAGGCAAAGCAGGAGCCGGCCGGTAAAGTCGGGAAAAGGGAGGCAAAGGCGTGAACAGAAGGAAGATCAGAAAATATCGCAGCTCCAGAAGAAATTCCGGGGTGAAATTTGCAGGTATTCTTGGTATAATGGTGATGGCGGTAATATGCGGATATATGACGGCCCGCTTTATTATCGCGCCGCTGCTGGGATACGATACGGAGGTTCTGAAACTGGACTTCCCGTCAAAGCTGACCAGCTTTCTGGACAGGGGAGACGCAGAAGGATCTGATGATACGGCAGAAGAAAAGGACGGCAGCGGAGAGGATGACAGCGATGACAGCGCAGGCGATTCCAGAGAGACTGAAGATGATGCGGATAAAACGGCATCGGGAGATACAGCTTCCGGCGGCAGCGGCTACGCTCTGCAGTTCGGCCTCTTTACAACAAAGGAGAGGGCCCAGGAGCTCGTTGACGATCTGGACGATGATGGGATCGATGCAGAGATCCGGAAGGTCGACGATAAATACAAAGTCATAAGTCCGCTTGCAGATACCAAGGATGAAGCGGTCGATATGCTTAAAAGCACCAGAACAGACAGGGTAAAAGACGTGTTTATCACTGTTATTGAGTGAGATGTCTGATCTGCCGGAAAAAAGTCAGTATCGGAAATCTGGCGCGGCTGTAAACGCAGTTATCGGATCAACTATTAAAATACAGAAATGAGGCATATTTTATGATACCACTATCGACGCGGATGCGGCCTGACAGTCTGGAAGGCTTTGTGGGACAAGAGCATTTTATGTACCCCGGGTCGCTCCTTTACAATGCCATTAAGAATAAGACCTTCGATTCGGCCATCTTCTTCGGACCGTCGGGAACAGGGAAAACGACACTCGCCCGGATCATCGCCAAAGAGATGGACAGCAGTTTTACCGAGATCAATGCGTCTACCACAGGAACGAAGGAACTGAAAGAACTGATCGAAAATGCTAAGCTGCGGTTTTACGGGCTGGAGAGCAAAACCACCTATGTATATATTGACGAGTTTCACCGGTGGAACAAGCTGCAGCAGGACTCTCTGCTGAAAGCGCTGGAGGAAGGTGTGATCCGCTTCATCGGCAGCACCACGGAGAACCCCTATTTTGCCATAAACAACGCCGTATTGAGCCGTGTCCGCAATATCTATGAATTCAAACGTCTGGATCCGTCTCAGATAAAAAAGCTTCTGATACACGCCCTGACGGACAGAGAGAAGGGCTTCGGCAATCTGAACATCAGCTATGAGGAAGAAGCCCTGGATATCCTGGCAGATCTGGCAAATGGAGACGGCCGGGTGTCTTTGGACACACTGGGTTTTATCGTGGATAATCTGGATCTGAAAAAACCTATCACCAAAGAGATGGTGGCAGAAGCCATGCAGAGGAAGATCGGTTTCTATGACAAAGGGGAGGACCGTTACAATCTGCTGTCAGCCCTGCAGAAATCCATTCGCGGCAGTGATCCGGACGCTGCGGTGCACTATCTGGCAAGACTGGTGGACGGCGGCGCGGATCTGCAGATGATAGGACGCAGACTGCTGGTCATCGCCAGCGAAGACATCGGTATGGCCTATCCGTCGGCAATATCCATCGTTACAGCATGTGTGCAGGCCGCTTTGATGGTGGGTTATCCTGAAGCTGTGATCAATTTGAGCCAGGCTGTGATCCTGCTGGCTTCTTCGCCAAAGTCCAACGCGGCGTATATGGCCTACGCGACGGCTTTGTCAGATATAAAGTCCCGGCAGATCGATGACGTGCCAGGCCACCTGAAAGACGCCCACTATAAGGGAGCAAGAGATCTGGGGCTGGGGGAAGGATATAAATATCCTCACGATTACGGCGGATATGTGAAGCAGCAGTATCTTCCGGACAATCTGTACCGGGAGGGCACGCAGTATTACAAACCGACGGAAAACGGATCGGAAGGCTCGTTTAAAAAATTTTTAGAAGGACTGGAAAAAAAGTATGAGAGAGATCATCAGGGCTGAACACGCAGGTTTCTGTTTCGGTGTGAAGCAGGCTATGGAGAAGACTGAGAAGCAGATACAGCAAAAAGAGCCGGGCAGAAGGATCTTTACCTGCGGGCCTTTGATCCATAACCGGCTGGTCACAGAAAATCTGGCCAGAAGGGGCGTGGAGGCGATAGACGGTCCTGCTCAGGCAGAACCGGGAGATGTGGTCATCGTCCGGTCTCACGGTGAGGGAAAGCGTTTTTTTGAAGAGGCAGACGCGAGAGGACTGAATGTCGTCAACGCGACATGTCCTTTTGTGGACCGTATCCACCAGCTGGTCTTTGACGCGTATAACGAGGGAAAACAGGTGGTCATCATTGGCGACCGTCAGCATCCGGAGGTGCAGGGCATCAATGGATGGTGTGAAAACACGGCGGAGGTCATCGGCAGCAGAGAAGAGGCCGAGGAAGCGGCAAAAAAACTTTCCCATGCTTTTCTGGTGTGTCAGACCACTATCAAAAAAGAATTGCTGGAAGAGATCACGGAGGTCTTTGAGAAGCAGAAACTGGAAGTGGAGATTCATAATACCATTTGCGATGCTACCAGAAAACGACAGCAGGCGTGCAGCGAACTGTCAAAAAATGTCGATGCTATGGTGATCATCGGAGGGAAAAACAGCTCTAATACTCGAAAATTATATGAAATTTCCAAAAAAAACTGCAATAAATCCTTTTTTGTTGAAAATATTGAAGATTTACCATTGCAACTCTTGCGAAATTGTAATAAAATAGGAGTTGCAGCAGGTGCGTCAACACCTGAATGCGTTATTAAGGAGGTTATTGCTAACATGAGTGAAATGATCACTAACGAAAAAAATTCAATGGCAGATTTCATGGATGAAATCGATGCGTCTTTGAGACTACCGCGCACTGGCGAAATCGTTGACGGTAAAGTACATCAGGTAACTGAGAAGGAAATCATCGTTAACATGGGTTGCAAAAAGGACGGAATTCTTCCTGTGGAAGAAATTACTCTAGAGGAAGGAAAAAAGCTGACTGATTTATTTGAAGTAGGCGATGAGATCCAGGCGAAAGTTATCAAGACAGATGACGGCGACGGTGGGATCCTGCTTTCAAAGAAAAAGCTTGAAATTAACGAGCACTGGAACGAAATCACCGAAGCTCTTGAGAATAAATCAATCATCAATGTGAAAGTCATCAGACAGGTCAACGGCGGTGTTATCGCTGCTTATAAGGAAGTCACCGGATTTATTCCTCTTTCCCAGCTTTCTGACAAGTTTGTTGAAAATGCTGATGAGTTCATGGGACAAACTCTGGACGTTAAAGTTTCAAGAGTTGACCAGAAGAGAAACAGAGCAGTCTTCTCACGTAAAGCAGTTCTCAATGAAGAGAGACAGAAGAAGATCGCTGCTGTATGGGAAAGCCTGAACGTAGATGATATCGTAGAAGGTACGGTTATGCGCTTTACCGATTACGGTGCGTTTATCGATCTGGGCGGTATTGACGGTCTGTTACATATCTCAGAGATTTCTTGGGGCAAGCTGAAGCATCCTCAGGAAGTTCTGCAGATCGGTGACAAGGTTAAAGTCAAGATCCTGTCCATGAACGAAGAAAAGGGCAAGATCTCTCTGGGTCTGAAGCAGACTACACCGGAACCATGGTCCGTTATCGACGTGAATTACCACGTTGGCGAGATCGTATCCGGCAAAGTTGTACAGATCAAGGAATACGGTGCATTTGTAGAACTGGAACCGGGTCTTGACGGTCTGGTTCATATCTCAGAAGTTGCGCACAAGAGAGTAGGCAATATCGCTGACGAACTGTCCATCGGACAGGCTGTCAATGCGAAGATCCTCGACATCGACAAAGAGAGAAAGAGAATCAGCCTGAGCATTAAGGAAGCAACAGACGCAGATGCTGTAGAAGAAGAGAATTACGAAGCGTAAGAACTTTTCATTTAGGCCGCGGCGAATCGTGAGATTCGCCGTGGTCTTTTTTATGGCTGTCTCAGCGGATACACCACGTGAATGGTCTTAAGACCGGGAATATCCGTCACAGGTTCCTTGTGATGCAGCGCTTTGTATCCGTGACGGGGATGGACGAAGATGGTACTAGTCTCCGGCCGGCAGACGGAGACAGCGTGGAGAACATAGTCAATGATCCTCGGAGGATAGGGCGCCGGGCTGTGGGAAGCCAGGACCTGTCTGATGGAAAGACTGTCGCGGATCATAGCGAGACGCTTTGAAAACTCCTGCAGGGAAGCGCTTTGATCGAACATGATCCAGAGGCTGGGACCTACGTTGTCACCTGTGATCAGGGTGCCGGTCAGGTGGTCAAAGAGGGCCAGAGATCCTCTGGTATGCCCCGGCAGATACAGAACCTCCACTGTCCGCTCTCCCAGATCAAAGAGAAGTCGGTCTGCTGCGTCCTGAAAAGCTACAGCCTTATATTCCATATAGCTGTCACGGTCAAAATCGGGCGGAAAAGGGTTACTGATCTTACCCAGTCTGAATTTTTTCTCCACATAAGGGACATGGGTCACCTTGTCTTCCTGATAGAGATCGTAGACAAGTCTTTCATAGGGGTGGAGAAAAGCTGTCTGCGGAAACAGATAGTTTCCCCCGGCATGATCCAGATGGCCGTGGGTATTGATCAAAGTAAGAGGCAGATCTGTCAAAGTGTTTATATAACTGCGCAGATCAGCAAAGCCGTATCCCGTATCGATCAAAAGAGCCCGCCGTGAGCCCGTGATCAGGCTGCAGCCGACGCCGGCCGGCTCCCAGATCTGAAACAGGCCGGGAGAAACCTCCAGACAGGTGTAATATGAGTCCATAGTCATGCTATCCTCCTTTTTGCGATATGTTAAGTATACCACAAAAACTTTTTTTAAAAACCAGAAAATTCCTTTCATAATTCCGCCGGACCGGCAGACAATAGACATAGAAAAAAGAAAGGAGTTTCCATATGAAAAAGACCAGATTTTTTCTAATGGCTTTATTACTGGTAACGGTCCTCTCATTCAGCAGCTGCGGCAACAGAGATGATAACAACGCTGCTGTTCCGGATGACCAGCAGAACAGCGTCCAGCAGGATGTGAACAACGGAGCCGATGATCTGAAAGATAATGCGGAGGATCTCGGCAATGATGTCAGAAATGGCGTGGATGATGCTGCAGACGATGTGAAGGACGCCCTTGACGGCGATCAGAATCAGGATAGGAATGCAGCAGGTAACAATGGTGACGTCAGTCAGAATACCGTTGACAACGGCACCAGAGCGTCACAGTAAGAAGGCCGGTTTCAGAAGCCGTCTCAAATGCGAAGACGGCACCAACAAACGCAGGGGAGACTCTGCGTTTTCTTCTTTTTAAAATTCATGTAGTAATTTTGCTCTGTTTCGTTTACAATAATAGATATGATGAGAAAAGAAACAAACAGAAAATACGGATACAGAGGCCGCAGAAGATTCGCGGCAGGAGATGCCGGCGCGCCCGCAGGTCCCTTTGTCGGCGTACTTGAAAAGACCAGATCAGGTTTTGGTTTTGTCAGACAGGAGGAAGGACGGGATATCTTTGTCAGCCGCAGCAATATGGCAGGAGCTATGCACGGCGATACAGTCCAGGTGGATCTGCTGCCGGAGTATCTCTGGCAGAGAAACAAAGAAGGCATCGTGGACAAAGTGCTGGTCAGGGCTAATACAGAGGTGGTCGGTACATTTCAGCGGAATAAGAAATTTGGTTTCGTAGTCGCCGATGATAAGAGAAATAACGACGATGTTTTTGTACGGCGGTCAGATTTTCGCGGTGCCGGAAGCGGCGACAAAGTAGTAGTAAAGATCACCCGTTATCCTGAGAAGAATGTCAGTGCAGAGGGAAAGATAACGGAGATCATCTCACGCTGCGGGGAGCCGGGCGGCGAGATCAAAGCCATGATCCGGGCAGGCGGGCTGTATGAGACTTTCCCCAGCAGAGCCAATGCCGAGGCAAAAGCCCGGTCAAAGGAGCCCATTACGATAGACGATATCATCTGCAGACGGGATCTTCGGGCAAAGAATATTTTTACCATTGACGGCGCGTCAGCGAAGGATCTGGATGACGCCGTATCCATTGAGACGCTGCCAAATGGGAATTACCTTTTAGGCGTTCATATCGCAGATGTAAGCCATTATGTAAAGGCGGACGGTCCGCTGGACAGGGAGGCGCTGAAACGGGGGAACAGCGTCTATCTGCTGAGCCGCGTGGTGCCGATGCTGCCGAAGGTCCTATCCAACGGCATCTGCAGCCTGAATCCAAAGGCGGAACGGCTGACGCTTTCCTGCCAGATGGAGATCGACAGCAAAGGAAACATAGTGGGCCATGAGATCTTTGAAAGCGTCATTGAATCCAAGGCAAGGATGGTTTATGACGACGTGTCTGATATGCTGGAAAAGGGAGATCTGCAGCTGATCGAAAAATACAGCTTTCTCTATGACGATCTGGTGAAGATGGCGGAGCTTGCAGATATTCTCCGCAGGAAACGCAAGGATAAGGGGAGCCTTGATTTTGACTTTGACGAGGCGGAGATCCTGCTGGATGAAGATGAGGTGCCGGTTCAGATCGGCATTGCCCAGCGGCGGACCGCCAACCGCATGATAGAAGAATTTATGCTGGCGGCCAATCAGACCGTTGCAGAGCAGTTTTACTGGATGCAGTACCCATTTGTCTATCGGGTACATGAAAAGCCGGATACGGAGAAAATAGGGGCGTTAAAGGCCTTTCTGGCAGGTTTCTCGATCAGGCTGCCGGGCAATCCTGACAATATTCATCCCAAGGCTCTTTCAGAGATCCTGGAGCAGCTTGAAGGACAGCCTTATGAAAATATCGTCAGTACCGTTATGCTCCGTTCCATGAAGAAAGCATTTTACAGTACAGAATGCGAAGGACACTTCGGCCTGTCATTTCGTTTTTACTGCCACTTCACGTCGCCGATCCGCCGTTATCCAGACCTGATGATACATCGGATCATCAAAGCGTGGCTCTCCGGATCCGCAGACGAAAAAACGCTGAAGAAATTCCGCGCCGACGCGGAAAATGCCGCGCAGACCGCTTCTGTCACAGAGCGGAAGGCACAGGAGATGGAGCGGGAAGTTGTCAAGATGAAAAAGGCTCAGTACATGGAAAACCATATTGGAGAAGTCTATGACGGCGTCATCAGCGGCGTTACCGGTTTCGGCCTCTATGTGCAGCTTTCTAACACGGTAGAGGGTATGGTACGCCTTGACAGCCTGAAAGATGATTTCTATGATTACGAAGAAGGAAAATACCGGGTCATCGGCAGGCAGAGCAGGAAGATCTACGCGCTGGGAGACAGGGTGTCTGTCCTCGCACTGGCGGCCAGCGCAGAGGACCGGCAGATCGATTTTCTGCTGCTGCCGGACAGTGGCAGGGATGCGCGCCGGATGGAAAATGTGAATGTCACGCGGATATGAAAAAAGAACCGTCGCATTGATCTTTTAGCGGCGGTTCTTTTTAAGTAGTGAAGATATGCAGTCTGCAGACTAGAATTCCATGATCTTATGGATCGCGTCTGTAACTTCTTTGTAGTCCTCTACCAGTTCAGAAAGGCGCTGTACACCGGATTCTTCCAGATGGTAGTATACGCGGGTCATTCTCTTGCCGACGGTCTTTTTATAATCGGTTATGTACTTGTTGTCGATCAGCTTGTAGAGCGTCGGGTACATGGAACCTTCCGGAATTACCAGTACACCATTGGATCTCTGGTTGATCAGCTGGGACAGCTGATATCCATAGCAGTCGCCTTCTGTTTTCAAGAGGTGAAGGAGCAGCATTTCAACCGAACCTTTTTTGAAATTACTCTTGTTTTTACTTCTCTGTGTCATATTGCATCATTCCTTTCTATACAATATATTAAAACATTTATATATACAAAGCAATGACTATTTAAATAGTTTTTGTGAAGATTTTGTGAAGATATGGCAAAAATCAGAATTTACGCAAACTTTTTCTAAGAAATGGAAGTTCAGCGGGTCATGGCGCCCATAATATCTCCGACTTCTGCCAGATAGAGCCGTTTCTTAGCAAGATCGTTCAGTGTCAGAATCCCGACCAGCCGTCCGTTTTCTACGACCGGCAGCCGGCGGACCTTGCCGCGGGAAAAGATGCAGGTTGCTTCATGGATATCCATATCTGGAGAGATCGTGATCAGATCGCTGCTCATCAGCATAGAAACAGGCGTCAGAGAAGGCTGGCTTCTTTCAAAATCGGCGCGTGTTATCAGATCACGGTCTGTTACCGCGCCCAGAAGACCTCCGTTGTTGTCACAGATCGGAATAAAGCCGATATCATATTGTTTCATCAGAGCAGCGGCCTGCTGCAGCGGCGCATCCGGCTTGACAAAGCAGACGCTGGACGACATCAGTTCTTTTACTGTCATATAGAAAAACCTCCCCGGTCTAGCATGTACTGCTGGCGCAGAAAATATGCGGTCCGGGAAGGCAGTTTTCAGGATCTTGCTCTGTCAGAGTTCCAGAATGACGGCGTGAAGAGCAGGATGATAGCGTACAGCTCCAGTCTGCCTGACAGCATCAGAAGGGAAGCGTACAGCTTGCTGAATGACGAGAAGTGGCTGAAATTTCCGCCTATGATGCTGCCGAAGGCGGTGCCGTTGTTGGTGATGCAGGCAAGTGAGCTGCACAGGGTCGTCTCCATGTCCAGATTCTCCAGAGAAAAGACCAGCGAGGAGATCAGGAATACCAGGAAGAACATCATCATGAACACGGTCACCGATGCGGCGGTAGCCGCGCTGACCGGCTTGCCCTGAATCATGACAGGCCTGATGGCTCTCGGATGGATCCGTTTGTAAATGCCGCGGAGAATGAGCTTGAAGAAGATGATGAAGCGGATCACCTTGACAGAGCCGCTGGTGGAATTGCCGCATCCGCCGATGAAAAGCAGGATCAGCAGGATCATTTTCGCCATTGTCGGCCACATGTTGATATCATCTATTTCAAAACCGGAGGTAGCGCCGAAGGCAACTGCCTGTGTGAAACCGTCGCCCAGAGCTTCTGCGAAAGAGTCGTATCTTCCGCTGATGACCAGAGCGGCGGCGATAATGACAGAGCCGCCTGCCAGCAGACCCAGGTAGGTCCTGAGCTCTACGTTTTTCCATACCGGCTGCCATTTTCTGTGGTACAGGAAAAAGTACATCATGAAATTGATGGAGCCGACGATGGAGAATACCGTAAAGACGCCTTTCATGTAAGGCGTCAGGTTCATAGCGTCGCTTCCCAGATTTATGAGCCCCGCAGTGCTGATCGTGGACATGGTGTTGAGCAGGGCTTCAAAGGATGAGAGCCCGCTTGGCAGCAGAAGAAGAAATTCCAGCGCGGTCATGACAACGTAGATACGGTAGGTGATCTTAGCCGTGTCACTGATGCGGGAAGACATTTTTTCGATCTTCACACCGGGGACCTCTGCCGTGATCATCTTCTGTCCTTCGACGCCCAGCACCGGAAAGAGGGAGATGGTCAGAAGCAGCAGGCCCATGCCGCCGAGCCAGTTGGTGACAGCCTTCCAGAAGACCAGAGATCTCGGCATGGTGTCCAGAGGAACCGTCCATGCTCCGGTGGTGGTCCACCCGGATACTGACTCAAAGACACAGTCAGAAAAGGAGTAACCACAGCCGCTGATGGCATAGGGCAGGGTGCCTACCAGACAGACTACGAACCAGCTGATGAACGCGATGAAGTAGCTTTCTCGCTGTTTGATCTTCAGCGAGTCATATTTCAGGAACCGGAATACCAGCATGCCCAGAGCGATGCAGCAGCAGGCAGTGAAAAACAGGGCAGACGCGGGTCCGCGCTCATCAAAGAAGACAGCGCAAAACAGAGGCGGCAGCATGGCCAGCCCCTCAAAGAGCAGAATGACGGATACAGTTCTCAGAATTACACGATGATTATATGTCATAATATTTTCTACGCCTTTCTAAGCCTTGTTTGAGTTCCAGTAATGAGGTGAGAACAGCATGAAGAAGGTGAACAGCTCCAGTCTTCCGGCGATCATCAGCAGTGAGAGAACCACCTTGGAGAAGTCAGAGAAGATGGAGAAGTTCATCGACGGTCCCACCAGGTTAAAACCAGGTCCGATGTTGCCCAGACATGCTACCACAGAGGAAAAGGTGGTCATCAGATCAAAGTTGTTAAACGCGATCAGCACTGTACCGGCAAACACCACGAAAATATAGAAAAACACGAAGTTGGCGATATTGGTCGCCACCTCCTGAGGAACCTGATGTCTGTTCAGTGTGACTGTAACGACCCGGTTCGGGTGCAGCTTCAGTGAAATGCCCCGGCGTACCAGCTTCAGCGAGACCAGTATCCGGACGATCTTGACGCCGCCTCCGGTAGAGGAGGAGCAGGCGCCGGTCAGCATCAGCAGCAGCAGTATCATTCGGCTGAATGTAGGCCACTGATCAAAATCTGCTGTAACATAGCCGGTCGTGGTGATGATGGAGGAGACCTGAAACGACGCGTTGCGCAGTCCGTCTGAAACGTTCTCATAGGTTCCGCTTGCCAGCAGATTCACAGTGATCAGCGCGATCGCGCCGCCTATGAGAAGCAGGTACAGCTTCAGTTCTGAATCCTGCAGGACCCTGCGTATTCCGCGGCGGACCAGAACGAAATACAGGTTGAAGTTGATGCCGCAGAGAGTCATGAACAGGAAGATGACCCAGTGAATGTACGGATTGGTAAAGTGAGCGATGCTGTCGTTATATGAGGACAGGCCGCCGGTGCCTACAGTTCCGAAGGTGTGCAGCAGCGCGTCATAAAGGCTCATGTCCCCCAGCATGAGCAGTATGACTTCCATGACCGTGAACAGCAGATAGACCAGATACAGTTTTTTCGCTGTATCTGAAAATCTGGCAGATACCTTTTCCAGAGTCGGCCCCGGCGTTTCAGCACTGGCAATGAGCTGGCCAGAAGTGCCGATGGAAGGCAGCAGAGCCATGACAAAGACGATGATGCCCATACCGCCCAGCCAGTGGGTGAAGGAGCGCCAGAACAGCATGGATCTGGGCAGCGATTCAATATCCGTCAGGATAGAAGAACCCGTTGTGGAAAAGCCGGAGCATGTCTCAAAGAATGCGTCCACATAGCGGGGAATAGCGCCTGACAGAACGAAGGGAACCGCGCCGACTATGGAAAACAGAAGCCAGCAGAGCGACACAATAAGAAACCCGTCTCTGGATTTTATCTTCGTCAGAGAAGGGCGGATGGATCTGATCAGTATGATCCCCAGGCAAAAGCAGGGGAGGATGGTGTACAGAAAACTCATCAGGGCGCCGGATTCATTGCAGACTGCCGCTACGATCAGGGCAGGGAGCATGCTGCAGGCAAGGACCAGCAGCAGATACCCCATCATGCGGGCGACCCAGTTAAAGTTAACAGTCATAGTAAAACTCCTTATATAGCTCCATCGATTTCGTTTATTTGTTCTTCAGCAGCTTTTCCAGATCGCCTATGGCGCTGAGAAGGCTCAGGATGATGACGCGGTCATTCCATTCGATGGCAGTATCTCCGTTAGGTATGATCACCTGCTGTCCTCTGTGGATAGCGGCGATGAGTACGCCGTCTGGCAGATTCAGCTGCGACAGAGGCACGCCAAGCATCGTCATGTGGGAATGGGCGACGATCTCCATGA
The DNA here is from genome assembly GCA_021769965.1 of Eubacterium sp. Lineage (GTDB taxonomy): Bacteria > Bacillota > Clostridia > Peptostreptococcales > Anaerovoracaceae > Senimuribacter. The sequence goes on along the minus strand of JAETRU010000019.1, from coordinate 69,740 downwards.
TCTCTGCCTGTCCCTGGATCAGCAGTGATGAGATGATCTTCTTAGACCCCTGAATAAAGCAGAGGATGTTGCTGGCTGTAATGTCCAGCGGGTTCAGCACCATATCCACGCCCATGCGTTCGATCAGATCTTTATAGCTTTCATGGCTGACTTTGGAGATCACGTCGTCAATGCCGTGCTGCTTGGCGGTCAGAGCCAGCAGAAGGTTTTCTTCATCGTAGCCTGTGGCTGTGACAAAGGCGTCCATCTCGTCCATGTTTTCTTCTTCCAGCAGTGAGAGGTCAGTACCGTCGCTGTGAAGGATCATCACATTGTTCAGGTGGGTGGACAGGTAGCGGCAGCGATCCAGATTCTTTTCCACCAGCTTGACGGCTGCGCCAAACTCAGAGAGCATCCGCGCCAGATAGAAGCCGGTCTTTCCGCCGCCGATGATCATGACCTTCTGCAGATTCGTGTATTTGCCCCGTTCATGCACGGTTTTGTTCAGATCGACGATCTCCTCTTTTTCTCCGATAACATAGAGAAAGTCTCCCGGTTTGATGACATCGTCGCCGTGGGGAATAATGACCTTTCCGTTTCTGGAGATGGCGGCGATCAGCATGTTTGGCAGCACATTTTTGACCTGCGGAATGGCCAGATTGAGAAGGGCAGGATACTTCTTTGCCGGGAATTCGATCAAAGCGATCTTGCCGCTAGTGAAGATTCCGTTGCTCAGCGTGTATTTTTCCGCCAGATATTTGTAGATCTCCACTGTGATGGACAGATCCGGGTTGACGATGGAGTCGATGCCCATGGTTTCTTTGATGAAGCCCAGCTGGTTCATGTGCTCAGGATCTCTGACACGGGCGATGACATGCCGGCAGCCCAGCTTTTTGGCAAAGGCAGCGATGAGGATATTGCTCTCGTCGTTGTCAGTTACGGCCAGCAGATAATTGAAGGTGCCGATGTCAGCGCCTTTCAGCACGCTGATGTCACGTGCATCAGCATTTATAGTCAGAACATCAAGCTGCATGGACAGCTTGTTGAGTACAGTTTCATTCTTATCGATAATGGTGATAGCATAATCACCGCCCAGCAAAGCGGCCGCCACGCGGTAGCCCAGCTTTCCTGCGCCTACAATTGCTACTTTCATTTTTCTGATTTCCTCGTATTTTTGGTTGATTTTTGTTGATTTTTCCAAACGTATACACTATTCTAATTCAAATGATTTGATTTTGCAAGAGGTTTTGGTATAATGTTTAAAGATACCTTATGAAAGGAGCGGGGAATTGAAGATCAAACGATTTACTGGCGGAAATCTGGCCGCCAACGGTTACATCATCTATCAGAAGGACGCAGGCCGGTGTTTTATCATCGATCCGGGCTACAGTCCCAGGAAGTTCATTACATATATCAGAGAGCATCAGCTCACAGCTTCGGGAGTTCTGCTGACCCACCTGCATTATGATCATACTGACGGAGCGGAGGCCGTCAGCCAGGAGGCAGACTGTCCCATCCTGATGCACGAGGACGACGCCTACGTATACAGGGGAAGAGTCGACAGATACCTGAAGGATGGAGACCGGCTGGATCTGGACGGCGAAGAGCTTCAGATCATCCATACGCCGGGCCATACAAAGGGAGGTATCTGCATCATGGCGCCAAAGAGCCGGGTCTGCTTTACCGGAGATACTCTGTTTGATACGGATCTGGGCAGAAGCGATCTGGATGGCGGCAGCGAGGCAGATATGAAGGACACGGTCTGCCGCGTTTTAGACAGCTGGGATAATGACATCGTTATCTATCCCGGCCATGACGACGGCTGCACCATGAAAAAAGTCCGCCAGTATAACACGGAGTTTCTGGCGCTGCTTTCAGGAAAGGAGCGGTAGACGATGGAACAGAATGGAAAATCGAACAATGAAACAGCCTGCATAAAAATGGTAGCGCTGGATCTGGACGGAACGACCCTGAACCGGCATAAGCAGATATCCCCTCGGACTGTGGCAGCCTTTGACCGGGCTATGGAGAAAGGATGCCATATTGTGGTATCTACCGGACGTACTTTTTATTCTCTGCCGGAGCAGATCTTCCATATCCGCGGACTGGAATACGTGATCACCTCCAACGGCGCTCATATTACCAGCCTCGCAGACCGCAGGCAGATCTATGAGAACAATATCGCGCCGGAAGCTGTTCTCGCGGTGCTGGAAAAGATAGAAGGCCGGAACATGTCGATTGAGACCTTTGTCAGCGGCAGGGCATATATAGATAAAAAAGAATTTGACGAGGTGGCCGCCTTCGGATCCGATTACAGGGATGCGGAGTATATCCTGACTACCAGAAACCCTGTCAGCGGCATCTGCGGCTTTATGAAGGAGAACATAGATCGAATTGAAAATATCAGTCTTAATTTCCGCGATCTGTCGGAAAAGGACCGCTACATGGCAGAGCTTTCGACTCTTGCGGGAATTACGGTGACATCTTCCTTTATCCACAATCTGGAGATCGGCGGCTCGAATACCAGCAAGGCCAGCGCGCTCAGGTTTCTCATGGACCGGCTCGATGTCAGTCCGTCAGAACTGATGGCCTGCGGAGACAGTCTCAACGATCAGAGAATGCTGCAGCTGGCCGCCGTAGGCGTAGCCGTAGCCAACGCATGCCCGCAGATCAAAGAGACGGCGGACTACGTGACAGATTCCAACGATGAGGACGGCGTGGCAAAGGCTATTGAAAAATTCGTATTACAACAGAATTAATAGAAGAAAAATTAAAAAATACTGCGCAAAAAGACAGGGAGACTGCCGCGTTAACGGAAAATCACCGTTAGGGCGGCAGTCTCCCTGTCTTTTAGCATGAGATTTTTGCCGCCAGGCTGCATTTACGTTAATTATAAAATCTGCGTATCTGATAATAACGCATGAAAAATTTCCTAAAATAGGTTGACAAAATTTACATAATATAGTAGTTTTAAAACAGGACGCGGAAAGTAATTTATTTACAATGATGTATTGAAGAGGGGAGAAATACAGTAAAAACCATGAAGGATAATTGGAAAGCAGCCGCAGGCTGCGCAAATGGAGCAGGCAGCAGTGATCCGCAGGATGAGCGGGTGAAGCTGGGCGGCTTCGGCGAGGATTTTGCCGTCCGGCTTCTGATGCTGGACGGCTATGAGATCCTGGAGAGGAATTTCAGATGCAGAGAAGGGGAGATCGATATCATCTGCGCGCGCGGCGGGCACCTGGTCTTCACCGAAGTGAAGACCAGGCGGACGGCCGCCTTCGGCAGGCCGTCCGAGGCTGTTACCCGGCGCAAGCAGAACTGCCTGCGCCGGGCAGCCGCCCGCTGGCTGGCCGAAAACGCCCAGAAGGGCTATCGGTCCTATTCGTTTCAGGTCATAGAAGTCATGGTCAATATCATCGATCATGCGTTTTAGAGGGGAGGAATACATATGTTGTCAAAAATCTGTTCAGCTTTTCTCAGGGGTGTTGAGGCTTTTCCTGTTACTGTGGAAACGGATATTGCCCGGGGAATGCCTACTTTTAATATCGTAGGACAGGCGGATATTACTATAAAAGAGGCAAGGGAACGCATCAGACCGGCCCTTGCCAACAGCGGGCTCGCGTATCCCTACAGCAGAGTCACGATCAATATGTCTCCGGCAGGCGTAAGAAAGAAAGGAAGCCATTTTGATCTTGCCATAGCGGTGGGGATTCTTGCTTCATCAGGCCAGATCCCCTGCGGGCATCTGGGAGAGTACTGTTTTCTGGGAGAATTGTCTCTGGATGGATCTTTAGCAAGGACTGACGGCATTCTGCCCATGGTCATGGCTATGAAACGCTGCGGCGTGGAAAAGATCATTCTTCCCGCCGCTAACCGTCAGGAAGCTATGCTTGCCAGAGGGATCCAGATCTATCCCGCAGAACATCTGCTGCAGATCGTCGAGTATCTGCGCGGCGGCAGCCAGCTGAAACCGGCGGCAGCTGTGCAGATGGAAGGCCCGGATAAAACGGAGGAAGAAAGATCAGGAAACAGACTGGATTTTGCCGATGTGAAGGGGCAGGAGACTGCCAAACGGGCCATTATGATAGCCGCGGCTGGAGGACACGGCCTTTTGATGACGGGAAGCCCTTCTACAGGGAAGACCATGCTGGCGGAGCGGATCGGGTCGATCATGCCAAAGATGACCTTTGATGAGATCGTAGACGCCACCATCGTGTATTCTGTGGCGGGACTTTTGTCGGAGGAAGAACCTGTGATCACCAGCAGGCCTTTTCGCAGACCCCATCACAAAATAACGCCCGCAGGACTTCTGGGCGGCGGCGTGACACCCAGACCCGGTGAGATCACTCTTGCGAATCACGGCATTTTGTTTCTGGATGAGATCGGCGAGTTTGACAGTAATCTTATCGACGCTCTCAGAACTCCGCTGGAGCGGAAAGCGATCTCTCTGGTAAGACGGGGCGTGGTTCACAATTTCCCGGCGGATTTTATGCTGGTAGCGGCTACCAACCCATGCAAATGCGGATATTTTGGCGACCCGCGTCATCAGTGCAGCTGCAGCGACAGGGAGGTGGCGAGGTATCAGAAGAAGCTGTCAGGGCCGATTCTGGACAGAATCGACATGCATATCTGTCTGCCGCCTGTGGATTATGACGCCCTGAACGAAACAGAAGCCATGACTTCCGCGCAGATGGCAGCGCAGATATCTCTTGCCCGGCAGATACAGGCAGAGCGCTATCAGGATCTGGGGATCCAGTTAAATCAGCAGCTGGACGACAGCCTGCTGGAAAGGTTCTGCCCTCTTGACGGTGAAAAGGGGCGGATGGCGGCACAGGCTTACGGCCGCCTGAAACTGAATCCGAGGACCCTGATGAAGACGCGGAAGGTGGCAAGAACGATCGCAGACCTTGCGGGCAGCAGACAGGTAGAGGCTGTCCATCTGGCAGAGGCCATGGCGTACAGGGGGATGCGGTAATGAAGGGAAAACTTGTGAGAGGAGAAGGCGGTTTTCCCGGGAAGCTGGAAGAATTCATGCCTGACGCGAAAGAGATATACTTTGACGGCGATCTGTCTCTGCTGGACGGCAGGACTGTCGCTGTAGTGGGAAGCAGGCGGTGCACGCAGTACGGCAGGACAGTAGCCAGAAACATCGGAAAGCGGATGGCCGAAAACGGTGTGACTGTGGTAAGCGGTCTGGCACGAGGTATCGACACTGCGGGCCATCTGGGCGCTCTGGAAGCGGGCGGAAAAACCATCGCGGTGCTGGGCGGCGGTACAGATACCTATTATCCTCCGGAAAACAGAAGGCTTCAGCAGCGTATTGCCGGGGAGGGACTTCTGATCTCGGAGAATCCTCCGGAATATACCGCGCGGCCTTATGACTTTCCAAAACGAAACAGAGTGATCGCGGCTCTGGCAGAGAGCCTGGTGGTGGTCGAGGCAGGAAACAGGAGCGGCGCTTTGATCACGGCGGAGTGCGCGGAGGAAATGGGAAAGAATGTCTATGCTGTGCCGGGAAATATTACCAGTTTATACAGCTTTGGCGCCAATAAACTGATCCGGGAGAATGTGACGCCCCTGATCCTGATCGACGATCTGCTGATAGATATGGGTATCGCTCCTGACGCAGAGGGAGCGGCAGCAGAAGGTCTGGGCGGAGATGAGAAAAAGGTCTTTGATATGGTCTGCGGCAGCGGAGAAATGACTGTGGATGAAATTCATCACAAAACCAACATGAAACCGTCGGAAATAAATGGTATAATCTCTGTCCTGGAGATGAAAGGATTAATTTTTTCGTCAATGGGAAAAATTTTTGTTGCAAAATTCTGATAAAGATACTATAATGCTCTATTGAAACGATTAAAACGAAAGAGTGCGGGAGGAAACATGGCAACTGCGAAAAAAACAGCAACTGCAAAGAAAACATTAGTTATCGTCGAATCGCCGTCCAAGGCGAAAACGATTGGAAAATACCTGGGATCAAACTATAAGGTTATCGCATCCGTAGGACATGTGAGGGATCTGCCTAAGAGTAAGCTGGGTATTGATATTGAAAATGACTTTGAACCACAGTATATTCCTATCAGGGGCAAGGGGGATATTATCAAAGAATTGAAGAAAGAAGCGAAGAAGGCTTCAAAAGTCTATCTGGCAACTGACCCGGACCGGGAGGGAGAGGCTATATCCTGGCATCTGGCCTATCTGCTGGGAATCGATCCAAGCACACCGTGCAGGATCGAATTTAATGAGATCACCAAGGCGACGATCAAAGAGGCTATCAAGCACCCGAGACAGATCAATCTGAATCTGGTGGACGCCCAGCAGGCAAGGCGCGTGCTGGACAGACTGGTAGGCTATCAGATCAGCCCGCTGCTGTGGAGAAAAGTCCGAAAGGGTCTGTCCGCCGGACGGGTCCAATCGGCAGCGCTGAAGATCATCTGCGACCGCGAGATGGAGATCCGGAATTTTGATCCTAAGGAATACTGGGTCATCACGGCGGACTTTGACAAGGGAAAAGGCTTCTCCGCGCGCCTGACAGAATATAAGAAAAAGAAACTGGTGGTAGAAAGCAGGGAGCAAAGCGACGAGATCCTGGCCGCTCTGAAGGCAGGGACTTATCAGGTCGCTTCACTGAATCAGAAGGAACGGATCAAAAAGCCTTACGCGCCGTTCACTACCAGCAGTATGCAGCAGGAGGCATCCACCAGACTCAATTTCAACACGAAAAAGACCATGATGGTAGCCCAGCAGCTCTATGAAGGCGTGGAGGTCAAGGGACACGGCACGGTAGGTCTGATCACATATCTGAGAACAGATTCCGTGCGTATATCTGAAGAGGCAAAGGCGGCGGCGGCTGAATTCATCGGCAGCCGTTACGGTAAAGAATATCTGGCAAACAATTTTTATTCTAATAAGAAAAAAGATATTCAGGACGCCCACGAGGCGATCCGTCCCAGCAACGTATCTTTAGAGCCTGATGACATCAAAGAGTCTCTGAGCAGCGATCAGTATAAGCTGTACCGGCTGATCTGGTGCCGGTTTATGGCCAGCCAGATGGCTGCGGCCAGGTTTGACAATCTGCAGGTGGAGATAGAAAACGGTGACTATACCTTTAAGACCACGGGCAGCAAGCTGCTCTTTGACGGATACCAGCGGGTCTACAAAAACGGGACCGACGAGGATAAGGACAAGGTCCTGCCCGCCATGGAGAAAGGGGAGACCCTGAACGCCAAAAATGTCAGCGGAGAGCAGAACTTTACACAGCCGCCTTCCCGTTATACGGAAGCCAGCCTTGTCAGGGAACTGGAGGAAAAAAACATCGGAAGGCCGAGCACCTATGCGCCTATCGTAGGAACGCTGTCAGAACGGAAATATGTCAAACGGGAAAAAAAGACGCTGGTACCTACAGAACTCGGGTTTCTGGTCACCGGTCTCATGGAGGAGTATTTCAAGGAGATCGTGGATACCGGCTTTACCGCCGAAATGGAAGACCATCTGGATGACGTAGAGATCAACAAGCTGGAATGGAAGAAGGTGATCCGCGATTTCTACGGACCTTTTGAGAAGGAGCTCGCGGCAGCGGATCAGGCCATCGAAAAGGTCCAGATCGAAGATCAGCCTACAGGCGAGACCTGTGAATTGTGCGGCAGGCCTATGGTCCTGAAAATGGGACGTTTCGGTGAGTTTATCGCCTGCAGCGGCTATCCTGAATGCAAGAACACCAAACCGGTGGTCAAGTCCACCGGCGTACCGTGCCCGAAATGCGGACGGGATATCGTGGTAAGGAAAAGCAAGCGGGGGAAACTGTTTTACGGCTGCAGCGGTTATCCGGAATGTGACCAGTCCTACTGGTACCGGCCGGTGGATAAGAAATGTCCGAAGTGCGGCGCTCTGCTGGTGGAGAAAAAGTCTAAGACAGGCAGTCTGGCATGTTCTAATGGAGACTGCGATTACAAGGAATAAATAAATGGAGGTAGAAAGATTATGGTACAATTTCATGCAACGACCATCTGTGCTGTGAGAAGGGGCCCTGACGATATTGCTATCGGAGGCGACGGCCAGGTCACCATGGGTGAAACGGCTATCATGAAAAACGGCGCGAGGAAAGTAAAAAAAATATTTAACGGTAAAGTTCTGACCGGTTTTGCCGGCGGTGTTGCCGATGCTTTCGCGCTGACAGAGAAGTTTGAGAAGAAGCTGGATGAACATGGAGGCAACCTGAAGCGGGCTGCCGTAGATCTGGCTCAGCTGTGGCGCAGCGATAAAGGCATGCGCAGTCTGGAGGCTCTGATGATCGTGGCGGACAAAGAAGATCTGCTGGTGGTCAGCGGCAACGGTGAAGTCATCGTGCCGGATCAGGACTTTGTCGCTATCGGATCGGGAGGCAATTTCGCCTATTCCGCCGCCAACGCTTTGTTCAATCATACGGACATGGGCGCAGAGGATATCGTCAGAGAATCTCTTAAGATCGCGTCATCCATCTGCGTGTATACCAACGATCATATCACGGTGGAGAAGCTGTAAAGGGGGAATGGAAAATGGCAGGTAAGATTCAGAGTATGACGCCAAAGGAAATCGTGGCGGAACTTGATAAATATATCATCGGACAGGACGACGCAAAGAAATCGGTAGCGATCGCCCTGAGAAACCGTTACAGGAGAAGTCTGCTTTCCGATGAGATGCGGGAAGAGATCACGCCGAAGAATATTTTGATGATGGGGCCTACCGGCTGCGGAAAGACGGAGATCGCAAGACGTCTTGCCAAGCTGATGAAAGCGCCTTTTGTCAAGGTGGAGGCGACAAAGTTTACGGAGGTCGGCTATGTGGGCCGCGATGTGGATTCCATGATACGGGATCTGGTGGAGGCTTCCATCCGCATCACCAAGCAGTCCAGGCTGAAAGAGAAATATGACATTGCCGAGGGTATCGCGGAGGAGAAGATCATCGAAGCGATCATTCCCGGCAGCAAGAAAAAGACGCAGGGCAGCAAACCGAAGAGCCCGTTTGATTTCATCATGAACAGCGGCGGTTATCCGAGCCAGAAGCAGCTCTACGAGGAGAGCAGGGCTAAGGAAGCCGATACGAAGCCGGAAGACCGGGATGTGGAAATGGCCCGGGAGCAGGTGCGGCAGCAGCTGCGTGACGGCCTTCTTGAGGAGCAGTTTGTGGAGATCGAGGTCACCGATACGCCAAAGGGCAACCAGCTGGATATGAGCAACGAGGGTATGAGCATTGCCATCGGCAACATTTTCGGGGATATGATGCCGCCGAAGACCAAGACGAAGAGGGTCAGAGTCAAAGAGGCCAGAAAGATCCTGCGGGAACAGGAAGCGCAGAACCTGCTGGATATGGATCAGGTCACGGATGAGGCGCTGGAGAACGCGGAACAGAACGGTATCATCTTCATTGACGAGATCGATAAGATCGCATCCAGTTCCAGCTACCACAGCGGCGCGGACGTATCCAGGGAAGGCGTGCAGAGAGATATACTGCCTATCGTGGAAGGCAGCGTGGTCAATACGAAATACGGACCGGTAAAGACGGATCATATTCTGTTCATCGGCGCCGGCGCGTTCCATACGGCAAAGCCGACGGATCTGATCCCGGAGCTGCAGGGACGTTTTCCGATCAGAGTGGAGCTAGAGAGTCTGACTAAGGAATCTTTTGTACAGATTCTTACAGTTCCGGAAAATGCTATCATCAAACAGCATAAGGCTCTTCTGGAAACTGAAGGAATAAAAGTAGAATTTTCTGAAGATGCTATTGACGAAATCGCCACAATGTCGTATCTTATGAATGAGCAGACCGAAAATATCGGCGCCAGAAGGCTGCATACGATTCTGGAAAAGCTGCTGGAAGACATTTCTTTCAATATTCCTGAAATGGATGAAGAGCAGATCACCATTGACCGGGCGTATGTACAGAGTAAATTTATGGAAACGATCCACAAGGATGATGTGGACCGCTATATCCTGTAAGTATGATAAAAAAGTTGAGGTAGAAGAGGTAAAATATGAGCGAGAAATTATTGACGAGAATCAGAAAAATGAATTGGGTGCTTTCTGAGAGCACGGCAGGGTACATCTCCTTTGACGAGCTGTGTAACATTATGAGTGAGATGCTGGGATCCAATGTCTATATTCTGAACAGAAAGGGGAAAGTGCTGGCCGCAAAATACGCTGAAGGTGAAGAGGCGCCTTTGATCCGTGACGAGGAGACGGGCAAGGTGGTACTGCCTTCTGTATATAACGACCGGTTCCTGCGGGTCACTGACACCAGATCCAATCTGATCTATGACAGCATCAAGGAGTTCTATGGTGAGGATTATGCGCTGAACAGCAAATATCACACCATCGTACCGATCATCTTTGGAGGCAACCGGATCGCTACACTGCTGCTGGCAAGACCTGATAAGGCTTATGATGATGAGGATATCGCTATCTGCGAGTACGGGGCTACTGTGGTAGGCATCGAAGTTGCCAGAGGCATTGCCATGGATGAGGAAGAGGAAAATAGAATGAAGGAAGCTGTAGAAATGGCTCTCTCTACTCTGTCCTATTCTGAGATGGACGCGGTCACTAAGATCTTCGCGGAACTGAAGGGCGATGAAGGCCTGCTGGTAGCCAGCAAGATCGCCGACAAGAGCGGCATTACCCGTTCTGTTATCGTTAACGCGCTGAGAAAGCTGGAGAGCGCAGGCGTTATCGAATCCAGATCCCTGGGTATGAAAGGGACACGCATCAAGATCACCAATGATTATCTTCGTGAAGGCATTAAGATCTTTGAAATGTAATAAAGTCAAAAACCTCTGCTGCGGCATAGACTGTAGCAGGAGGTTTTTTTTTATGGGCAGAAACAGATGGAACGGATCCGCAGGCCTCGTCAAAAAAATTGCTTTTTCAGCCGGGATGGTGTGTTTGGGGATCATTTGCCTGCTTGTCGGATTAAAATGGCAGATCGGGCCAAATATCGACGCTGTGAGCAGGCTGAAAGCCGAGGGTATTGTCGGTCAGATCATCAGCGAAACGGTGCAGGAGGAATTCTCAGATAAAAACTATGAGGATACGCTCTTCAAGGTGATCAGGGGCAGCAATGGAAAAATACAGACAGTACAGGCTAATACGCCGGTGATCAATCAGCTGGTATCCGGTCTTACAGCCGCGCTGCAGAAAAAATATGATGACATGGAGCCGTCGGAGGTGAGGCTGGGTTACGGGACCCTGATGGGAAGCAAGCTGCTTTCTCAGACTGATATGGGTATGAACATCAGGATCCTGCCTATGGCGGTGACCAGCTGCGATTTTGAGACTGCCTTCGAGAGCCAGGGGATCAATCAGACCAAGTACAAAGTGTATGTGGACCTGAAAAGCAGCGTCAGAATTCTGGAGCCTTTTTCTGCGGAGAGCATCGAGATCAAAAGCAAAATGCTGATATGTGAGGTCGTGATTCTGGGTGAAGTGCCGGACAGTTATGTGAATGTGCCAAAAGAAGATATTTTGGATGTTACTTAAACGTATTTTGTGGTATACTAAAGCCATGCTTAGATTTAACGAGAACAACGAGATCATTACAGAAGAAAATTACAGAGCGATCCTGGTGGGTCTGCAGCGCAGAGAAGATATCTCCTATTCCATGGAGGAGCTTGCAGGTCTGGCTGAAGCGGCCAGAGCCCAGGTTCTGGGAAAAGTGGTCCAGATCCTGGAGAAGCCTAATACGGCAACCTTCATCGGAAAGGGCAAGGTGGAAGAGGTGGCAGAACTGGTTCGGAATATGGAGGCGGACGTGGTCATCTTCAATGACGAACTCAGCGGCATGCAGCTTCGCAATCTGGAGGACGCCATCGGTGTGCGGGTCATCGACAGAACCATTTTGATCCTGGATATATTCGCTGACCGGGCGGATTCCAGAGAGGGCAAGCTTCAGGTAGAACTGGCTCAGCTGAAGTACCGCCTGCCGCGCTTGACCGGATTTGGTAAATCTCTGTCCAGACTGGGCGGCGGCATCGGTACCCGGGGCCCCGGCGAAAAGAAGCTGGAAACAGACCGCAGACATATTGAACGGCGTATGGAGGATATTAAGGCGGAGCTTGCGGATCTGGTACGTACCCGTGATGTGCAGCGCTCCCGCAGAGAGAAGAGCGGAATCCCTGTGGCAGCTCTGGTGGGATATACGAACTCCGGCAAGTCGGCTTTGATGAACCGGCTTCTGTCTATGGCTGACAAGGAGGAAAAAACCGTCCGCGAAAAGGATATGCTTTTCGCTACTTTGGATGCGCAGAGCCGCAGCGTGACGCTGGCAGACAAGCAGTCGTTTATCCTGGTGGATACGGTGGGCTTTGTCAGCAAGCTGCCTCACAGTCTGGTCGAGGCGTTTAAGGCCACGCTGGAGGAGGTGCTTCACGCGGATCTGCTGCTTCATGTGGTCGACGCATCCTATGAAGAACACGATTTTCATATCGCTGTGACGGACCGGGTCCTGTCAGAGATCGGAGCAGGGGACAGGGAGAAGCTGATGGTCTATAACAAAATGGATCTGGCTCCGGATTTCCAGCCGGCCTATTCCGACGTTCCCGGCTGCTTTGTGTCCGCGAAAGAGGGCAGCGGTATGACAGAGCTTCTGACTGCCATTAAGGAACGTCTTTTCGCGGACGTAGTCCGCGCGCGGCTTTTGATCCCGTATACCAGAGGGGACCTTTCCTCATATCTGTGCGAGAAGACCGCGGTGCGTTCTATGGAATATGTGGCGGAGGGAACGCTGTTTGAGACGGAACTGAAACAGGAAGATTATCAGAGGTTGAAGGAATATGAAATTATATAGCACAGTCGCAGAAGAGGCAAGCTGCGAACAGACGATCGAAAGATCACGCTTTATCGCTTATGTAAAGCCGGCAGAGACCAAAGAAGAGGCAGACGCGTTTATTGCGTCTGTGCGGAAAAAGCATAAGGACGCTACGCACAATGTCCCTGCCATGGTCATCGGAGACAAGTTTCAGCTGCAGTGGGCAAGCGACGACGGGGAACCGCAGGGAACCAGCGGGGCTCCTATAGTGCAGATGCTGGTGCAGGAGGGCATCACCAATGTGTGCGTTGTGGTGACCCGTTATTTTGGAGGTATCAAGCTCGGCACCGGCGGACTGGTCCGCGCTTATACCAGCAGCGCGAAGCTTGGTCTTGCGGCCGCCGGGATCTGTGACGTGGTAGAGATGCAGGCTGTTACATATCGGGTGGACTACGCTGTATTTAATAAAATACAAAATTTCCTCTTTACATTTGAGGTGAATTTTGATAATATATTTTATGCTGATGCGGTCACATTTGACGCAGTCACAGATCCATCCCATGCGGGAGCATTGAAGGATGTGATCACCGGTTTATCCAGTGGCAGAGCGGAGATACTTCGTGAACAGATCAGCCCGCACCAGATCAGAAAATGATTGTAAAAAGTTGTTGACATGGTCTGAAAGATGTGGTAATATAATCCATGGCTCGATTTTAATTTATGCTGTTAGACAGTTTCGCAGAAAATGTCTAAAGAAAAGATAAAAAAGTGCTTGACAAGTGTGAACTAAGCTAGTATAATTAGTAAACGTGCCAAGCAATTGAGAAGCCAATGCTGAGGGCGTTTAGCTCAGCTGGGAGAGCACCTGCCTTACAAGCAGGGGGTCATAGGTTCGAGCCCTATAACGCCCACCATTGCAGCAATGCGGCCTGGTAGTTCAGTTGGTTAGAATGCCAGCCTGTCACGCTGGAGGTCGACGGTTCGAGCCCGTTCCAGGTCGCCAATTTTAAAAGTCGATAACATGCTGGCGTGGCTCAACGGTAGAGCAGCTGATTTGTAATCAGCAGGTTGGGGGTTCGATTCCCTCCGCCAGCTCCAACAACATAAAGTGAATGGTGATTGCACCAATTCATCAAATAAATATCATACCAAGTTTGAAAAATGATGATGTCGAGGGATTCCCGAGTGGCCAAAGGGGGCGGACTGTAAATCCGTTAGCTGAGCTTTCGATGGTTCGAATCCATCTCCCTCGACCAATCTTGCGGAAGTGGCTCAGGGGTAGAGCATCGCCTTGCCAAGGCGAGGGTCGCGAGTTCGAATCTCGTCTTCCGCTCCATCTTTGCGGATGTAGTTCAATGGTAGAACCTCAGCCTTCCAAGCTGATGGCGTGAGTTCGATTCTCATCATCCGCTCCATTTTTTAAACTGTAGTGTGGGCTCATAGCTCAGCTGGATAGAGCAACGGCCTTCTAAGCCGTGTGTCCGGGGTTCGAATCCCTGTGGGCTCACCAATTTTTATTTGATGCTTTGGGGTATAGCCAAGTGGTAAGGCAACGGACTTTGACTCCGTCATTCGTAGGTTCGAGTCCTGCTACCCCAGCCAGTTGTTTATGACCCATTAGCTCAGTCGGCAGAGCACTTGACTTTTAATCAAGGTGTCCGGAGTTCGAATCTCCGATGGGTCACCATTTTTAAAAAATATGGAAAGTTGAATCCACACTATGGAGAGGTGTCCGAGTGGTTTAAGGAGCTGGTCTTGAAAACCAGTGATTCCGAAAGGGACCGTGGGTTCGAATCCCACCCTCTCCGCCATAAAATATAGATAGAATTTCAGTTTTGATAAATTGAATCGGATAAGTCTCGTTAGCCTGGAGAAGTACTCAAGAGGCTGAAGAGGACGGTTTGCTAAACCGTTAGGGTTCGTATTAGGGCCGCATGGGTTCGAATCCCATCTTCTCCGCCATATGCAGGGGTATAGCTCAGTTGGTAGAGCAGTGGTCTCCAAAACCACGTGCCGTGGGTTCGAATCCTACTGCCCCTGCCAATTGCAGACTTATATAGAATACCTATCGGGGTGTAGCGCAGTTTGGTAGCGCAACTGGTTTGGGACCAGTGGGCCGCGGGTTCAAATCCTGCCACCCCGACCATTTAAAACATGATGTGGGCCATTAGCTCAGTTGGTCAGAGCGTCCGGCTCATAACCGGCAGGTCCCGGGTTCAAGTCCCTGATGGCCCACCAGTTTAACAATTAAATACTTTATATGCCCAGATAGCTCAGTAGGTAGAGCAGGGGACTGAAAATCCCCGTGTCCTTGGTTCAATTCCGAGTCTGGGCACCATTCATTCAAGCAGCCTTTCGCCGACATAAGTCCGAGGGGTTGTTTTTTTTTCTGTTGCTTTTTCTTCTGCCATCTATTAAAATAAAATCAGAGACTTTTTAGGAGGACAACATGGCACAGTTATATTACAGATACAGCACGATGAACGCAGGCAAGTCTATCGAGCTGATCAAGGTCGCATATAATTATGAGGAGCGGGGCAAGCACGTTCTGACACTGGTACCCGCCATCGACAATCGATATGGTTCCGGCGTCATCACATCCAGGATCGGTCTGCAGAGGGATGCGGTCAGCATTCAGGAGGAAACCAACATTCTGGAACTTTTTATGCGTGAAAACGAAAAACACAGGATCGACTGTGTGCTGATCGATGAGTGCCAGTTTTTAAAGAAGCATCATGTACAGGAGCTTGTTGAGATCGTGGACAGTCTGGACGTTCCGGTTTTGGCGTACGGTCTGAAGAATGATTTTCGCAATGAGCTCTTTGAAGGATCATATTACATGCTGATCTACGCAGATAAAATTGAAGAGATCAAGACGATCTGCTGGTGCGGACGGAAAGCTACTATGGTCGCCAGAGTCGTGGACGGTAAGTTTGTCAAGCATGGGCAGCAGGTTCTGATCGGAGGAAATGATATGTATGTTTCTCTCTGCAGAAAGCATTATAACGACGGAAGGATCGGTCCGGAGATCGGCAGAGATATGGAGAAAAAAATATGACGAATTGTAAAAAGAGCAGATGGAGCAAGGCGGCCGCGGTGTTTCTGACGGCTGTGCTTGCTGTCGGTGCGTTTCTTGCCGCAGCGCAGCAGCCGGTTTACGCGGCAGACAGCAGTTTTGAGGCGGCAATGAGCGCGGAAGGATTTCCGGAAAGCTATAAGACGTATCTGAGGCAGCTCCATCAGGCCCATCCTAATTGGACATTCAAGGCAAAACAGCTGGATTTTACATGGGATCAGGCTCTGACTGCGCAATATGAGAATGCTAATGCCAATACCATTTCTGCTAATTACAGAGATTCCTATAAGGCGGTAAGGCAGGGAACATACAATTTTGATACACATACATATCTTCCGAAGGACGGCGCGTCATGGGTCTCGGCATCGAAAAAGGCGGTCGCCTTTTACATGGATCCGCGAAACTGGCTGACAGAGGACGGTATTTTTATGTTTGAACCGTTCTACTATGATTCGTCTTATCAGACAGAGAGCATCGTGAAAAGCATTCTGTCGGGGACGGCTCTGCCGGCATCTGCGTCAGCTTATTACATGGAAGCGGCACAGCAGACCTATAACGGAAAAACCTACAGCATCAGCCCTACGTATCTGGCAGCGAAGACCAGGATCGAACTGGGCAGCAGCGCTTTTATGGTCAACGGTCATGAATTTACCTATGGCGGCAAAAAATTCAGCAAATGCTACAACGTGTACAATATCGGTTCGGTGGACAGCGCCGACGGTTCTGCTGCGGAGAAAGGTCTGGTTTTTGCTGCAGGCGGTCTGGATCAGAGCGGCACGTCCTATCTGCGTCCGTGGAATACACTGAAAAAGGCCGTGAAAGGCGGCGCTGTCTATATAGCGGATAATTTCATCAGCAACAACCAGTATTCAGCGTATTATGAACGGTATAACGTGCTCAACGGACTGAGTAATATCGGCACCCATCAGTATGCGACCAGCGTTTTCTGCGCTGCTACGGAGTCAAATATCATGTACTGGGATTATCATGATTTCGGCGTGCTGAACGAAGCGTTTACCTTTGAGATACCTGTTTACAAGGACATGCCGGAGAAACCTTGCGCAGAACCGGCAAAGACAGGGACCAATAACTGCTTCCTTGACAGCATCACGGTTTCAGCAGATGGCAGGACGCTGAGCTGCAGTCCGGCCTTTGACAGATTTACCAGTACTTATACGGTCAGCGAAACGGTAGCGGCTGACAAGCTGACTATCAAAACCGTAAAAAATGACAGTACAGCCTCTGTTACCATTACCGGCAACAGTCTGGTCAATGGAGAAAATAAGATTGCCGTTAAGTGCACCTCTTCTTCAAAAGCCGCGTCGAAGACCTATTATATCAAAGTGGTCCGTGACAGTTCAAAACCGCCTGCTCCGCCGGCCGAAAATGATAATCTGATCAAAGGCGTGCAAAATACCACCATCACCTTGACGCCGAAGGAGGTCGGCGATGGGTATGTGCATTTAGCGTGGGAGAGAGCAAAAGGCTATAAGGTTGATGCGTATCAGATATTCAGGGCAACGAGTCCAAATGGCTTCAGTGATAAACCAATATATACAACAAAGTATGGAACCACTGTTTCATACAAAAATACAAAAGAGTTGTCAGAAGGAGAAACATATCACTACAGGGTAAGAGGAATGCGTAAAATAGACGGAGAAGTTTATTATACGAAGTGGTCAGACACAGTTGCTGTAACATATAATCCAGAAACAGAGAGATTGATTAAAGGCGTAGAAAATACGAGTATTTCCTTGAAATATGTGAAGCAGGAAGATGGCTATGTGGAATTAGCATGGGAACGTGCAAAGGGATTTAAAATGGATCATTATGAGATATTTCGAAGCACAGCTTCCGATATGTCAAATAAAAAATTGATGTATTCTACAAAATATGGAACAACGTCATCGTACAAAAATGTGACGAAGTTAGCACGAGATACCGTTTATTATTATCAGGTTCGAGGTGTTCGAATTTTGAATGGGAAAAAGTATTACAGCAAATGGTCAAATATTTTAGTGGTAGAGTATGATCCATATAGTGAACGCATTGCTAATGGAGTTGAAGCCACATCCCTTACAGCATTAGCAGCAAAGGAGCAAAACGGAGTTAGGGTCAGTTGGCAAAAATCAAGGGGATTTAAAGTGGATTATTATGAGATATTCCGTTCATTAAAGAAAAACAGTGGATTTGGTACGAAACCTATGTACACAACAAAGTATGGTAGTACTATATCGTACAAAAATACCAAGGATCTGACCAAAGGGACCCGTTATTATTACAAAGTGCGGGGCGTGCGGATCATGGACGGAAAGCCGTACTATACCCAGTGGTCTACAAAAGCTGAGGTCATGTATGAATAGATGAAAAAACAACGACCGGTCTTCAATGACTGGCCGTTGTTGTTCTTTTTGCTGATCAGCGTTCTGCTTTGCAGCCCTGCCGGCTTCCTCTTCGGCGCAGCTCGGCATAGATACCGTTTAAGATCGTTCTCTTTTTATAACTCCACTCCGGCGTGATCAGAATTTTTCTGGGCGCGTCGCCGGTCATGCGGTGTATGACGATCTCCGGCGGAATGATCTCTAAAAGATCACAGACGAAGTCCACGTATTCTTCCAGAGAATCAAAGGAATTGTAGTCCTTGTAGTCATCCTCCATACGGGAGCCTCTGACCACGTTGAGCAGGTGGAGCTTCAGACCCCAGACGCCGCTTTGACAGACGTATTTTACCGATTCTGTCATGTCGCGCCTGGTTTCCCCCGGCAGGCCCAGGATCAGATGGACCACTGTGCGGATGCCCCGGTCTGTCAGCGATTTTACGGCCGCATCGTAGACTGAAAGATCGTAGCAGCGGTTGATCAGGTCGGCTGTTTTCTGATGCATGGTCTGCAAACCCAGTTCGACCCAGAGAAAATGATCCTTATTGATCTCAGAGAGCAGATCCAGAACTTCATCTGACAGGCAGTCAGGCCGGGTCGCGATGGCGATGCCGCTGATCAGAGGATGGCGCAGGGCGGCCTCGTATTTTTCGCGAAGCTCATCTACGGGAGCGTAGGTATTGGTATGATTTTGAAAATAGGCCAGGTATTTGGCATCGGGCCATTTTTCAGACAGGAGGCGGATCTGATCCTCGATCGTAGAAGCAAAATCCCCGCCGCCTCCGGCAGAACAGAACAGACAGCCTCCGGTGCCCTTGCTTCCGTCCCGGTTGGGACAGGTAAAACCGCCGTCTATAGACAGCTTGACCGTCTTCTGGCCGAAGACGCTTTTTAGATAATCACTGACAGAATTTATGTATGGATTCATGGCAAACCTCTTTCTTTTCACTGCTTTCTATGATATAATATAATGTCAAGTTTGTGAAGATAAAATTGCAAAAAGGGAGGACGAAAATATGGGAAAAAAATCAGTTCAGCCCTGGGGCTGCCAGTGCGGCCAGATGTGCGGCGGGCATACTCTGGCGGAATTAGCTTCTGCGGGAGAAGACGTGATGAAGCCCGCGCTGCTGCTTCACAGCTGCTGTGGTCCCTGCAGCACCAGCGTCATTGAGAGACTGGTGCCTGATTATGATCTGACCGTATTTTTTTATAATCCCTGCATCACAGACCCGGAGGAATATGAGAAGCGGAAGGCAAGCCAGATGGCTTTTATAGAGAAATTCAACCAGCGTCAGGCAGGCCTTGGTAAAGTGCATTTTATAGAGGGGGACTACGAGCCGGAACACTATTTTAAAGCAGTGTCCGGCTACAGTAATGAACCGGAAGGCGGCGCGCGGTGCACTGTCTGTTTCCGCCAGCGGCTTGAAAAGACGGCTGAAACAGCCAGAAGCAGAGGTTTCGGTCTGTTCACCACAACACTGACTGTAAGCCCTCACAAGAATTACCCGTTGATCGCATCGATCGGAAAGGAACTGGCTGAAAAATATGGTATTGAGTTCCTGGATATGGATTTCAAGAAAAAGGCCGGTTTCCAGCGAAGTATCCAGCTGTCCAAGGAATACGGCCTTTACCGCCAGAACTACTGCGGATGCGAGTTTTCAAAAAGATAATATTTAAGATCATATATAGTAAGGAGAAACAATATGAGCCAGTTAATAACACCCAAAGATTATTCACCGGTGATCAGTCCTCTGGAGACCCAGAGAGCGATCAAAAAAATCAAAGACTATTTCCAGCAGGAGCTGGCCTATGGCCTGAATCTGCGCAGAGTGTCCGCGCCGCTGTTTGTCGCGCCGGAGACCGGACTTAACGATAACCTGAACGGTGTGGAGAGAAGAGTATCCTTCACCCTGAAGGACATGGACGAAAAAGAGGTGGAAGTTGTACAGTCTCTGGCAAAGTGGAAGCGTATGGCTCTGGGTAAATACGGTATTAAACCGGGTCACGGCATCTATACGGATATGAACGCCATCAGACGGGATGAGGAGATGGATAACCTCCACTCCGTCTATGTGGACCAGTGGGACTGGGAAAAAGTTATGACCAAGGAACAGAGATGTACAGAATACCTTCACGAGACCGTGATCACCATTTACAACGCAGTGAAGAACCTGGGAGACTATGTCAACAGGCTTTACAGAGACCTGCAGACGGAACTTCCGAATGAAATATACTTTATCACGACGCAGGAGCTTGAGGATCTGTATCCAAACAAGACGCCGAAGGAGAGAGAGGACCTGATCTGCAAGGCTCACGGCGCTGTGTTCATCGAGAAGATCGGAGGTCCGCTCAGATCCGGAGAGAAGCATGACGGAAGGTCACCGGATTACGATGACTGGGAACTGAACGGCGATATCATTCTGTGGAACGACGTGCTTGACAGAGCTTTTGAGATCTCATCCATGGGTATCCGCGTAGACGCGGAGGCTATGGACAGACAGCTGACGATAGAAAACGCTGACGACAGAAGAGAGCGTCCGTTCCATCAGGCCATCTTAAACGATGAACTGCCGTATTCCATCGGCGGCGGCATCGGCCAGAGCAGACTGTGCATGTTCTTCCTCAGAAAAGCGCATATCGGCGAAGTGCAGGCGTCTGTATGGCCGGAGGATATGATCGAAGCGTGCAGGAAGGCGAACATCTTCCTTCTGTAATTATGAAGTACGTAAACGTCGTTATCGATCATAACAGCAGACATACGGATACATACTATACATACAGCAGCGATGAGGACCTGCGGCGGGGAAACCTGGTGCAGGTCCCGTTTAACCGGGGCAATAAACTGAAGACCGGCTATGTCTTTGAGACAGATGTGACGCCGGACTGTGATCCGTCGAAGATTAAGGCAGTGGCTGCCGTGGATGAGGACGTTTCTCTGACCGAAGAGATCATGGAGACTTGCGTCTGGATGCGCCAGCGGTACGGCATCAAATATCTGGACGCCGTAAAATGCTTTGTTCCAAACGGCAAGCCTGCCAGATCCGGCAAAGAAAAGGAACCTTACAAGGACGCTGCCGGAGAGCTGCAGCAGGTAGATACGCTGACTGAAGAACAACAGGCGGCGCTTTCAGAGATCAGCAGCGCCATCGAGGCTGGCAGACAGGAAAATTTTCTGCTCCACGGCGTCACAGGAAGCGGCAAGACAGAGGTCTATATGCAGGTGATCGCAAAGGTCCTTCAGGAAGGCAGGACAGCCATCATGCTGGTGCCTGAGATCGCTCTGACCAAGCAGGTCCTGGACCGGTTTATCGGCCGCTTCGGAAAGCGTGAGATCGCCGTGCTCCACAGCAAGCTTACAAAGCGGGAACGCTTTGATGAGTGGATGCGGATCCGGCGGGGAGAAGCAAGGATCGTCATCGGCGCGAGACTGGGCGTCTTCGCGCCCCTTGAGAACATCGGCATCATCATCATGGACGAGGAGCATGAGGCTACGTACAAATCGGATATGACGCCAAAGTATGAGACTGTGGATATCGCCTTAAAGCGGCTGATGTACTACGACGGCGTTTTGCTGCTGGGAAGCGCTACACCTTCGGTGGTATCCTATCAAAGGGCAAAGGAGGGCATCTACCGGCTCATCGAGATGCGAAAGCGTTATAACGCTGTGCCTTTGCCGGAGGTAGAGCTGGTGGATATGCGGCAGGAACTGAAAGCGGGAAACAAGACTGTTTTCAGCGACCGGCTGTACAGCCAGATGCAGGAAACTCTGGAGCAGAAGAAACAGATCATCCTGTTTCTTAACCGGAGAGGCTATTCCACTTTCGTATCCTGCAGAGAGTGCGGACAGGTGATGCAGTGTCCGGAGTGCGGCATTTCCCTGACCTACCACAAGAAAGAAAACGCGGGCGTATGCCACTACTGCGGCAAGCGGTTTCCGATCCCGGATACCTGTCCTGCGTGCGGCAGCCGGTATATCCGCTATTTCGGGGCCGGTACGGAGAAGGTGGAGGAGTTTACGCGCCAGATGTTCCCTGACAGAACCGTTGAGCGTCTGGATCTGGATACAGCCAGAAGCAGCAGGGAGATATCGCGGATCATAGGAGGCTTTTCCAAAGGGAAGACGGATATACTGATCGGCACCCAGCTGGTGGCCAAGGGACTGGATTTCAAAAATGTGGGTCTGGTCGGCGTGGTCGCGGCGGATGTGAGTCTGAACATTCCGGATTACAGATCTACGGAGCGGACCTTTCAGCTGGTGACACAGGTCGCCGGAAGGGCTGGCAGAGGCGATGAAGTTGGAAAAGTCATCGTCCAGTCCTATACGCCGGATAACTTCGCTCTGGTCACTGCGGCAAATCACGATTATCAGGGCTTTTTTGATATGGAGATCCAGGTCAGAAAATTCATGGACTATCCGCCTTTTACAGATCTGATTCTGGTGGAATTTACCAGCGAGAAAGAATCCGAGGCCCTTGCGGCAGCAGAGTCGTGCAGGAATTACCTGCTTTCCTTAAAGCTGCAGGAGGAGAAGGATAACATTTTTTCACCGAAACTGTCATATCATTTCAAGGGTAAAGACAGCTTCCGCTACTATATCCTGATCAAATGTCCCAAGGGACTGCGGAATCAGTACATCTTCTATATCAGAAGATTCGGCGGCAGCCTGGCAGACAGCCGGAGTACCTGTAATATGACGATAGATGTGAATCCATACAGTACATTTTAGAGAAAAGAGGAATTTACCAATGGCAATAAGAAATGTCGTCCTGGAAGGCGATGAGATACTGAGAAAAAAATGCAGAGAGGTTTCTGAGGTGACGGACCGGATCCGTACAACTATGGAAGATATGCTGGAGACCATGCGCCAGCAGTACGGATGCGGCATCGCCGGTCCTCAGGTAGGCGTTATGCGCCGCATGTTTGTGGCAGAGCCGGAGCCGGGAAGAGTATACTATATGATCAATCCGGTCATGCTGGAGCAGGAGGGAAGCCAGACCGGCGATGAAGGCTGCCTCAGCGTGCCGGGACTGGTGGGAACCGTAGAACGTCCGCAGCGGATCAAACTCAAAGCCATGGACCTTGACGGAGAAGAGCACGTTTATGACTTTGAAGACTGGGATGCCAGAGTTATGTGTCACGAATACGATCATCTGGACGGGATCCTGTACACAGACAAAGCGACCAACGTGCGGGAACCGGAGGAAGAAGGGGAAGAAGAGTAATGAAGATCGTCTTTATGGGAACGCCCGATTTCGCGGCGACATCTCTGCAGGCTCTGGTGGAGGCGGGACATCAGGTAGGCCTGGTGGTGACACAGCCGGACAGAGCCAGAAACAGAGGAAAGAAAATACAGTTTTCACCGGTCAAAGAGCTGGCTGTCGCCCATGATATTCCGGTACTGCAGCCGGAGAAGATCAAAGACAGCCCGCAGACAATGGAAATGATCAAAGCCTACAGGCCGGATATCATCGTTGTGGCGGCTTACGGACAGATCATTCCAAAAGAGCTTCTGGAGCTGCCGCCTCTGGGCTGCATCAATGTCCACGCGTCTCTGCTGCCGAGGCTCCGGGGCGCGTCTCCGATCCAGAGAGCGATCCTGGATGGCGAGCAGGAGACAGGCGTGACCATCATGCAGATGAGCGAGGGTCTGGACACCGGCGATATGCTGGCAAAGACCATCGTATCGGTGGGAAAGATGAATTATGAGCAGCTGCATGACAGGCTGGCTCTGCTGGGTGCAGAGCTGCTGGCAGAGGTCCTGCCGCTGATCGGCCAGAGGAGACTGGCTGCTGAGAAACAGAACGAAGACGAGGCGACCTATGCCGGTCTGATCACCAAGCAGGACGGCAGGATCGACTTCTCTAAAAGCGCTGAACAGATCGAGCGGCAGATCCGCGCCTTTGACCCGTGGCCGGGAGCTTTCTGCAGTTATATGGATCAGACGATGAAGATCTGGCAGGCAGAGGTTCTGGACGGAGATGAAGGCGAAACGCCGGGCCGTATTCTTGCCGTGACCGATGAGGGTATTGATATCGCGTGCGGCAGCGGTATCCTGAGAGCGCGGCAGATCCAGCTGCCGGGAAAGAAGAGAGTTGCCGTAAAAGACTTTCTCAGGGGAAACCGTATTGAAAAAGATTGTATTTTAGGTTAAAATCATGGTAAAGATAGACAAGAGAAGGGGGTAACGGAGATGTTTTATTATGATACAAGTATTCTGATATTGATTCCGGCCATGATATTCGCCATGTGGGCGCAGGCTTCTGTGAAGAGAAACTTCAGCAGATTCAGCAGAGTCAGAAACCAGCGGGGACTGACAGGGGCTCAGGCAGCGCGCAGAGTCCTGGACGCCAACGGCCTTTACGATGTGCAGATACAGCAGATCCGGGGCAGTCTGACAGATAATTATAACCCGAGGAACCGGATGCTCAGCCTTTCACAGGATGTCTGCAATACGGCTTCCGTGGCGGCTGTCAGCGTAGCCTGCCATGAGGCCGGCCACGCGATCCAGCATGCCAGGGGCTACGCGCCGCTGAAGATCCGCAACGGCATTGTGCCGGTGGTAAATCTGGTATCCCACCTGACATGGCCTATGATCATTATCGGTATCGTGCTGCTCGGCGCCGGCAATGGTGAAAGCTGGTATCTGGGCAATATGCTGTTCAATATCGGCGTCATCGCGTTTGCCTGTGTAGTGGGATTTCATCTGATCACTCTTCCGGTGGAATTTAACGCCAGCAGCAGAGCCATCCACCAGATGGAAGATCTGGGACTTGTGGCGCAGGAAGATATCAGAGGATCAAAGAAAGTCCTGCGCGCGGCTGCCATGACCTATGTGGCCTCTCTGGCTGTGGCTGTGGCAAATCTGCTGAGGATCTTGGCTTTGAGAGGCGGCAGAGACTGATGGACGCAAGCAGAAGAACGGCTTTCGAGGTATTGCTGCAGATGGAGAAGAATCAATCTTATTCCAATCTGGAGCTGAACCGGCAGATACAGGGACGTAGACCCGATTCACCGGCGCTGGTCCGGGAACTGGTCTACGGCGTTCTGGAAAACCGGAGATACATCGACTATCTGCTGAATCAGCTGATCCCCAAAGGACTTTCCGGCGTGAAAAAGCCGGTTAAGATCCTTTTGCGGATGGGATTGTATCAGCTGATATTCATGGAATCTGTGCCGGATTACGCTGCAGTCAGTGAAACGGTAAAGCTGGCAAGGCAGGTTGCAAGAGGCAGAGACGGTTTTATCAACGGCGTGCTCCGGGGATATGGCAGGAAGAAAGATGCGCTGACGCTTCCGGATCAGAAAACATCGCTGGAAGAATATCTGTCCGTGCGCTATTCCTGTGATCCGTCGATCGTGGAGCTTTGGATCCGGCAGTACGGACCTGAGAAGACAGAAGCTCTTCTCGCGGCGGGCAACCGGCGTCCGGCGCTTTCCATACGTGTCAATCTGCTGAAGACCAGCAGACAGGATCTGATGGAAGAACTTGAGAGCAAAGGGTTTTCAGTCCGGCTGTATGAAGGAAGCCCGCGGGTGCTCTTTGTAAAGGGCAGTGGGCTTTTAGAAACTGAAGCCTATAAAACGGGTCTGTTCTCCGTTCAGGATGCAGCCTCCGTGCTGGCAGCGGAAATTCTGGGACCGCAGCCGGGAGAAACCGTTTACGATATTTGTGCCGCGCCGGGCGGAAAGACCCTGGCGATGGCTGAGATGATGGAAAACAGAGGTCTGATCAGGGCCTTTGATATATATCCCCACAAGCTGGCGCTGATCGAGAAGGAAGCCGGGCGACTGGGCATATCTGTGATAAAGACAGAAACGAAGGACGGAACGGCAGCCTGCCGCGATCTGGATGGAACAGCTGACCGGGTGCTGGTAGACGGTCCATGTTCCGGACTGGGCGTCATCAGGCGCAAGCCGGAGATTAAGTACAGACCGGTCGAGGGTCAGGGCAGAGATCTGGCAGAAAAGCAGTTCCAGCTGCTTCAGGAAGCCAGCCGCTATGTAAAGACAGGCGGGTATCTTCTCTACAGTACCTGCACGGTTAATCAGATCGAAAATCAGCAGACCGCGGAGCGGTTTTTAGCTGAAAACCACGATTTCCAGCTGGAAAAGATGCTGCAGCTGATGCCCGATGAGGGAGAGCATGACGGATTCTTTATCTGCCGGATGCGGCGCGGCATGGGGAAAGGAGACATGAATGGAAGTAGGCTTTAAAACAGACAAAGGGCTCAGGCGGACCAATAACGAGGACGCCTGCTTTGTCATGAAGCGGGATCGGATATTTATCGTTGCCGATGGGGTCGGAGGCAATAACTCCGGCGAGATCGCAAGCCGTACCTGCGTCAATGAGAGTGCTAAATATGTGGAAACAAGGCCTCTTACCGGCAATGAGAGCGCTGAAGAGCTTCAGGAATATTTTGAGGACTGCCTGAGAGATGTGAATTTTAAGATTCTTGAGATGTCTCAGCGGTTTGAATGGAACAAGGGAATGGCAACCACTGTGGTCATCGCCTATATCTGCAGGGATACGCTTTACATAATGAATGTAGGAGACAGCCGGGGCTATATCCTCAGGGATGGAGTGCTGACGCAGATCACAGAGGATCACACCTATGTAAATACGCTGCTGAAAGCGGGGCTGATCTCGGAGGCTGAAGCGGAGCATCACGAAAACAAAAATATGATCACCAGAGCTGTTGGAGCGGATTACACCATAGAAGGAGATTTCTTTCAGGTCAGGATCCAGCCCGGTGATATCATTTTGATCTGTACCGACGGTCTTTACGGCGAAGTTGACAGCCGGGAGCTGATCAGCAAGCTTGAGGAAGACCGCACAATGACCGACATTTGCAGTGAACTGGTCGATGCTGCTAACCGAAACGGAGGCAGTGATAATATCACCATGGTAGTATTGAAAATAACGGAGGAAGATTTCGATGAGTAAATTACTTGCGGGCAGATATGAATTGATTGAGAAGATCGGTGAAGGCGGCATGGCAGTAGTCTACAGAGGAAAGGACAGACTTCTGAACCGGTATGTGGCCGTGAAGATCCTGCGTCCGGAATTTACAAAGGATGCACAGTTTGTGGAGAATTTTAAGAAAGAATCTCAGGCTGCGGCCAATCTGCAGCATCCCAACATCGTCAGCGTATATGATGTTGGAAAGGAAGGAAATATTCACTTTATTGTTATGGAGCTGATCGACGGCAGACCACTCAGCGAGATCATCAAAGAGCGGGCGCCGATGGATTACCGGGAAGCTATAGAGATCACGAGACAGGTGGCTTCGGCGCTCAGCATGGCGCACCGTAACAACATCATTCACAGAGATGTCAAGCCTCACAATATCATGATGACAAAGGATGGTACGGCAAAGCTGACGGACTTCGGTATTGCCAAGGCTGTCAGCGATTCTACGCTGGTGACGGAAACCAGCCGTATTATCGGTTCTGTTCACTATTTTTCACCGGAACAGGCCAGAGGCGCTTATGTGGATGAACGCTCAGACATCTATTCTCTGGGCATCGTACTCTATGAGATGCTGACTGGTCAGGTTCCTTTCGATGGAGACAATCCGGTCCAGGTGGCGCTGATGCATATCAATGACGAGATCACGCCGCCGTCCAGACTGGTATCGGGCATACCGCCAGCTCTGGAAAAGCTTGTTATGCGGGCGACTGACAAATTCCAGTCCAATCGGTACCGCAATGCCGACGAGCTGCTGGAAGACCTGAAAAATATCGAATTTGTCATTAAAATGGTAGGCGATTCTATCTTTGCCGCCGATGATGTAGAAGAGTTTCAGGAAATGAACCGCCGGAAGGCAGAGGAACGATACGCGGATGAACTGGAAGAAAAGGTTCCGGTCAAAAAGAAAAAACAGAAGCCTGAGAAGAAGAAAGAGAAGCAGCATAGCGGCGGAAGCGGCAAGAAGGTCGGAATCGTGGCAGCCATCGTAGTTGCGGTCATCGCCGCTGCCGTGGGTATTTTGTTCGCAACCGGCGTTCTGGGCGGCGGTCTGAAGGTGCCTGATCTGGTCGATATGACGGAAGAACGGGCACGGGCAGAACTGGAGGAAATGGGTCTGAAGATGGAGGTCGCGGAGAATGAGATTCCAAGCGACGACATCGAAGAAGGCCGGATCGTCAAATCTGATCCGGGAGAAGGAGAACGGGTAAAAGAAGGCGATACCGTTACCGTATATCTCAGCTCCGGTAAGGAAAAGGGTCAGGTCCCAAGAGTCATCGGAGGTACGGTAGACGAAGCGGAGGCCATTCTGAAAGCGGCCGGCTATCAGCTGGGAAGCGTCAAGTACGTGGAGAGCGAAGAAGAGAAAGGTATCGTTATTGATCAGGATCCGGGAGAAGGGACGGAGCTTGAAAAGGATGGACGCGTCAATATCTGGGTCAGTGAAGGTACTGACGAGGTGGATGTGCCATCCGTGACAGGCAGATCCTACGATGAGGCCCGTCAGATCCTGGAAGATGCCGGATTCTCTGTGGGACAGCCGACCTATGAGGAAAGTGACACTTACGACAAGAATACCGTTATAATGCAGTCCGTTACAGGAAAGGCAAAGAAAGGAACTGTGATCTATCTGACTGTCAGCAAGGGCAAACCGGAGATCACGCCGCCGGAGGATCCGGGCGATGATCCGGAAGGTCCAAATGGCGGTAATGGTAATGAGAATGGCGGCGGTGATGGAGAAGAAAGCAGCGAGTAGTTTATGGAAGGATTGATCATAAAAGGTATCGGCGGTTTTTACTATGTGAAAACCGCCGATGGCGTCTATCAAACGCGAGGAAGAGGCGTTTTTAAAAAGGATGGCGTGACTCTGATGGTGGGCGACAATGTGGATATGGAGGTGCTGCCTGATGGAGACGGTGTTATCAACGCCATCCATCCGCGCCGGAATCAGTTTATCCGGCCGCCCATCGCCAATGTGGACTGTTTTGTCGTGGTTTTGGCGGCAGCTAAGCCAAAACCAAATTTCAGCGTTATCGATAAATTTCTGGTCATGGCGGAGCAGAATGATATGGAAGCTGTGATCTGCGTCAACAAGTGTGATCTTGCCAGTCAGGATCTGCTGGAAGAAATCAGGAATATTTATCAGAAGATCTATCCGGTAGTCTGCGTCAGCGGCAAGACAGGGGAGGGCATCGAGCAGCTTATGGAATTGCTGCGCGGCAGAAGGGCAGCCTTCGCGGGGCCTTCCGGCGTAGGAAAGTCCACCATTACCAACAGGATCATACCAGAGGCCAATATGGAGACCGGCATGGTCAGCAAAAAGACGGCAAGAGGCAGGCATACGACCCGTCACGTGGAGATCTTTGAGGCAGCAGGAGGCGGTCTGATCTTCGATACCCCGGGGTTTACTTCCTTCGATATTCTGGAAGCGGAGGAAGATGAACTCGCGGACTTCTATCCGGAGCTGGCAGCGCTGAAGGGCCGGTGCCGTTTTGATAACTGCCGTCATATCAGGGAACCGGAATGCGCCGTCAGAGCGGCGGCGGAAGCTGGAGATATCAGTATGGTCAGGTATCGGTCTTATCTGGACAATATGGAAGAACTGAAGAAAAGAAAGAAATACTGAGAATTATGTGTTGTACAAAGGAGAGAAAAATATGGGAATACTAGCGCCTTCTATTCTGTCAGCTGACTTTGCCAGACTGGGCAGGCAGGTGGAGGAGATCAGCAGAGCGGGATGCGGGCTGATCCATGTAGATGTCATGGACGGACATTTTGTACCTAACATCAGCTTCGGGGCTGCAGTTATGAAATCCATGAACGATCTTAAGACCAGTCCCTATGATGTGCATCTGATGATCGAAGATCCGGACAGGTACATAGAGGATTTCGTTACTGAGAAGACAGAATACATCGTAGTCCATCAGGAGGCCTGCAGACACCTTCACAGAACATTGCAGCATATTAAGTCCTGCGGCATCAAATGCGGCGTGGCGCTGAATCCGGCGACGCCGGTATCTAGCCTGGAATGTATTCTGGATCAGGTGGATCTGGTTCTGGTCATGTCAGTGAATCCGGGTTTTGGAGGACAGAAGTTCATCCCTGCCGCTCTGGAAAAGATACGGCAGCTGGATGCTCTGCGCAGGGAAAAAGGTTATGACTATGTCATTGAGATAGACGGCGGCGTAACGCTGGACAACGCAGCAGAGATCTGCGGCGCCGGATGCGATATTCTGGTGGCAGGATCGGCTGTATTCAAAGCAGAGGATCTGACTGAGAGGGTGGAGCAGTTTCAGCAGCAGATCAGCAGGGCCGCGGCAGAATAACTGAAAATACAGAAATACTGACAAAAAGGAGAGCTGTTATCAGCTCTCCTTTTTATATCAGTTTACAGTTGTTTTACCGTTCTCAGTCTGCCGGATCCTGACCTGGATCATCCGGATCATCCGGGTCGACCGGATTTACAGGAGGATCGTCTGGATCGACTGGATTTACAGGTCCTTCAGGTTCCTCCGGATCCTCTGGTTTGATCGGCTCGTATGGGATGAAGGTTTCATCCGGGCTGATCGGATACTTTTCCGGATCTCTGTTGTGTTTGTAACAGTAGTATTTAGGCATTTCGCCGTCTTTACTGTCTTCATTGCCCCAGTCGAGGAAGCCTACCTTCTTAGTGTGAGGGCAGTCCGGCGTGGCCAGATAGCCTGTTTCTGTACAGATAGTGACTTTTTTCTTAAGATCCTCGATACTGCCTATGCCGCCCTGGGTGCCGGAAATGAAGTATTCGCCGCCGGAGTAGATGACATTGGAAGGCGCGCTCTTATAGGAACCCTGTTTCGCGCCGTCGATCTGGTTCATGATCTTGCCCCAAAGGGCAGCAGCAGGACCGGACATTTCTGTGCCGGCACAGTTCTGATCCACGCCGATCCACAGGGACGCGGAGTAGGACGGGGTGAAACCGTCGAACCAGATGTCCTTCTGTTCATCTGTGGTTCCTGTCTTGCCGCCGGACTGTACGCCGGAAATAGCCGCCGGGTAGCCGATACCCTGTGTAACGACGGATTTCAGCATGTCGGTCATGATCCATGCCACGCCGGCGTCCAGCACTCTGCGGGACTTGTTCTTCGTCTTATCCAGCAGGACTTCGCCCTTGCTGTCCACCACCTGAGTATAAGGGGTGGTTTTCTTTCTGGTGCCGTTGTTCGGGAAGGTCGTGTAGGCGCTTGCCATATCCAGCGTCGTGACGCCTTCACTCAGACCGCCCAGTGCCAGACCGGCAGGGTTCAGATCGTTGACACCGCCTTCTCTGTCCAGCGTAGAGATGCCGAATTTTTCGACCAGATCCGCGGAGTACTGCTCGCCTACCTGCAGCAGGATCTTCACCGCGCAGGTGTTGATGGACTGCTGCAGAGCGCTGCGCATGGTCTGAGGACCGGAGTATCCAGCACCGCCTGCGTTCTGCGGCCAGACCTTGCCGTTGATGGTGGTCTTCTCGTCGATGACGATGGAAGCTGGAGTCATAAAGTTGCCCCAGAGCTTTGCGCCCTGCTTGTCGATCTTAAAATCGGTGAACGTATGCTTCTTGCTGCCTGACTGGGCTTCCTCCGCGCTCTGCTGGATAGCCGCTGAGTACACAGCCAGCGGCTTGATGGATGAACCCGGCTGCTCCGGACTGATCGCTCTGTTGTGGAGCTGTCTGCCGGTGGTCTTTCTGCCGCCTACCATGGCTTTCACATAGCCGGTGGAGTTCTCCACGATGGTCATGGCTGCCTGCGGCTGGATCACCTTCTGGTTCAATGAATAGGAGCCAGGCGGTATGGTGACTGTTCCATCCTCGTTGAAGATGAAGAAGTCTTTGTAATCCTCGTTCTCGAAGAAATCCGCGGAAATGATCACGTTACCGTATTTGTTCACAGATTTATACTGCTGCGGAATGTTGATAAAGCCGCCGCCGATGGTATAAAGAGTGCCGTTTTCGTAGGTGTACATGTTCGGGAATTCGATGCTGTAATCGGTTTCCCCGTTGACCTCTGTTTCGTAGATATTCAGCCGTTTATTGGCTCTGATCAGCAGGCCGCCGTCTTTTCTCTTTCTGATCTCGTCGCTTGTGAACGTAAAGTTCTTTTCACTGTCGAAGATGCTGTCGAAGCTAGCCAGATTTGGAATACTGTAGGTGTAGGAGGAAGGGAAGTTGGCGTCGTTGTCAAATTCCTTCTCGATCACGTCCTGCGCCTGAGAGTCCAAAGTGGAGTAGATCTTCAGACCGCCGTTATAGACTCTGTCCCATGCGTAGTCGTAATCCCAGTCGTATTCCTTCATCAGGTCTTCAATGACCGTGTCGATGACGTAGTCCTTAAAGTACGCGGCTTCCTGCGGGTTATTGTTGTAACTCGGATTCAGCATGTCAGTCAGCTTGACCTTGGATGCTTTTTTCGCCTGCTTTTCTGAAATATATCCCTGTTCGACCATCAGGTCCAGACAGGTCTCGCGGCGGTCCTTGCTGGCATCGTTGGCAAGATAAGTACCGCCGGAAGTCCGCTTTAATATATTATCATCCTTTTCAGAAACATCATTGTTTCCCACATATTCGATCAGCTGATAGGTGCTCGGCAGCTGCGGCAGGGCAGCCAGCGACGCGCATTCTGCCAGCGTCAGATCCTGCACATCCTTGGAGAAGTAGGACTGTGCAGCCGCCTGTACGCCGTAGCTTCCGTATCCGAAGTTTACAGTATTCAGGTAAAGGGTGATGATCTCTTTCTTTTTAAGTTCTTTTTCGATGATCACTGTATAATAGGCTTCGATGATCTTTCTCTTGATATCACGGTCGAACCGGCTGTCTTTCAGAAAGACGTTTCTGGCCAGCTGCTGGGTGATGGTACTGGTGCCGCTGATCTGGCCGCCGCCGAAAACGGATTCTTTGATCGCGCCCATGATGCGGATGAAGTTGAATCCATGATGATCCCAGAAGGTCTTGTCTTCCAATGCCACCATAGCGTTGATCATATCTTCCGGAATATCGTCGTATTCCACGATGGTCCGGTTTTCTTCAGAATAGACCGTATCGATCTCCTTGCCGTCATCATCGTAGACTACGGTACTTTCGGTCAGGATCGTGTACATATCGTTTACATCGATTTTCGGCGCCTGTGAAATGATGTGGCCGACGTAGAAGCCTACGGCTGCCGCCGCTATGATCATAAGACCAAGCAGAAACAGAATGAAACGCTTCCAGTTCAGTCTGTATTTTTTCTTACGGACTGCAGTGCCGTCGCTCTGAACAGCTGCAGTGTTATCTGCGTCCTGCTTTCCATGCTTTCTTTTATTTTTCTTTTTATCGCTGCGCATCTGATGTTATAGTCCTTTCTATAAAGAATAAACTCTTTCTAGTATACCATAATTCACCCCAAAAGTTAAAGGATATTTCCACTTTTTATGGATTTTCAAAAATAATCCGGGAATTTATGGATAATAGTTGATGAAAAACGATTTCTGGTATATTATGTAAATGTAACGGAGAGTCTCGAAAGGACGAGACATGAGACGAAAACTATTTTGCGCGGCTGTCGCGATGATAGCCGCGATCCTCTGGGTCTATTACGCCGGCATTGCCATAGGCCTGCTTTCCGCTGCGCCGGCAGTCTGCGGCGTTCTCTGCCTGAAAAACCGGACGGCATACGGTGGAGTACGGCTGATCCTGGTGTTTTTCACAGCCGGGTGTCTTTTGATGTGTGTCCATACGTATCAGGCACGTCACGGCATACTGGCAGGTTTTTCTGACGATCAAAGGGTGTCCGTCAGGGGTGTGGTCACGGAGGTCAGGCAGACCGGCGGGCAGAAGTGGCAGCTGACGGTGGATACAGGCGGAGAAAAGCTGCTGGTCAGGTATTACCGGCAGATCGATGATCCATACGGCCTGATCGGCAGGGAGATCGAATTCTCCGCAGTTATTGAAGAACCGAAGGAGGCTGGCAATCCCAGGACCTTTGATTATCAGCTCTACCTGAGATCCAGAAATATTTTCTATATTACCACAGCAGACAGTTTCAGCCTGACCGACAGAAAAACGGATCTGCTCCGCAGGTTCCAGCGGGTTATTCTGCTGAAGCGGGAGCGTTTCTTCCGGGACCTGCAGCTGCCGGAGCAGTCTGCGGCCATGGTACGCGGGATCCTGTTCGGCGATACGGCAGATCTGGATGAGGAGGTCTACGATACCTTCAGAAAGAACGGCACAGCCCATGTGCTGGCCGTCAGCGGACTCCATATCGGTATCATTTACGGCCTGTTCCGCAGGCTGTGGGAAAAACACCGGTCCAGGGCGATGGTGATGCTGTTTCTGATGATACTGACCGCGTACGGTACGGCTGCATGCTGGTCGGTCTCTGTACGGCGGGCGGTATTTCTGATCCTTCTGTCCCTACTGGGAGAGGCAGTCCAGCGCCGGCGCGATCTGCTGACATCTTTATCTGCGGCAGCTATGGCAGTTATAGCGGCAAACCCTTATGTGATCTTTGGGGCATCTTTTCAGATGTCTTTTCTGGCTGTGGCATCCATGTCATTTTTTACGCCGGTACTCCAGAAGATCTGCGGCAGGACCCTGGCGCCGGTTCTGGCTGTGCAGCTGGGTCTGATGCCGTATATGGCCTATACTTTCAATTATGTATCTTTTGTGGCGCTGATCGGAAACTTTCCTGTGCTTTTTCTGGTCTCTCTGCTGGTTCCCGCAGGCATCGCCGGATTTCTGCTGATTCTGCTGACAGGCGGAAGTCTGCCGCTGCTTCCGCAGATACTGGACGGCCTTTCTGATATGATCATAAGGACCAACGGCTTTTTCAGCGCGGATGGATTTCTTTCCTTTGATGTACCGGGTCCGCCTCTATGGGCCGTTTTTTTGATCCTTGCGGTGGCGGCTGCGGCAGCCTTTACAGACGCAAGTCCCTTTGACAGGGCGCAGGTGGTACTGGTAGACGTGGGACAGGGAGACTGTCTGCATCTTCGGACAAAGGACGGCAGAAACCTTTTGATCGACGGCGGCGGATCAGTCAGCTATGACGTGGGCAAAAAGATCCTCAAACCGTATCTGCTGAAAAACGGTTTTTCTTCGGTCGATCTGGCAGCGGCGACACATCTGCATAGGGATCATTATCAGGGGATCTCTGAGCTGGCGGCGTGTTTTCCTGTAGGAAAAATAGTGACGGAGGGTCGGACCGGGCAGAGA
Organism: Eubacterium sp.; assembly: GCA_021769965.1. GTDB lineage: Bacteria > Bacillota > Clostridia > Peptostreptococcales > Anaerovoracaceae > Senimuribacter. Next base: position 34,347 of record JAETRU010000019.1, on the reverse strand, counting down.
CTGACCGCGGATGAGAACGCGTGGCTGGAGATTTTATGGCCGGATCATCAGCAGCCGGAATCGGATGACGAGAACGCAGGCAGTCTGATCTTCAAGGTTCACTGGTACGGGATCAGCCTGCTGGTCACCGGCGATATTACCGCGGAGGGAGAGGCCATGCTCCTTGAAAAGTACCGGGGAACGGACGCGCTGAAATGCGATGTGCTCAAAGTAGCCCATCACGGCAGCGCTTACAGCACCAGCGACGATTTTCTGGAGGCGGCGGATCCTTCGGTGGCTGTCATCGGCGTAGGAACCAACAATTACGGTCATCCGTCACAGAAGGTCATTGAAAAAATGCAGAAAAAAGGTATAATAGTGTATAGAACTGACCTGGACGGGGCAGTGGGAATCAGAAGCAAGGACGGAAAGATCACGGTATGTACAAAAAAGCGGTGAAGCACAGTTTTAAAGTTTTTTCGGAGAATCTGAAGGCGGGCAGGATCGGAAAGGTGCTCCTCTTTTACGGGGTGGAACAGTATCTGGTAAAGTGGGCAGTAGAGACTTTGGTGAAGAAATACGTCAATCCGGCGGCATTTTCTATGGACTATCAGATCTTAGACGAAGACGGTGTGACATGCAGCCGGATCATCGAGGCCAGCGAGACTTTTTCCATGTTCTCTGAGCGCCGGGTCGTATGGGTGAAGGATTTCGCACCTCTTTTAAGCGACAGCGCAAAGGGCTACAGCAAGGACGAGGTAAAAAAGCTGGCGGAATATCTTGCCGAAAGCAATGACGGCACGATCCTGATCTTCTCATCGGAAGAGATCAAAGCTTCGGCGGTGCTTCCCGCTGCGCTGAAAAAGCACGGCCAGTGTTACGACTTTGACAGGATCGACAGGGCGGAACTGACATCCTTTGCCAGGAAGCGGTTTCGGGCTGCGGGGATCGACATAGGCCCCTCCGCGTTAAGCCTGCTTATCGAGGCTACGGGATATTTCAATAAGGAAAGTGATTACAGGCTGTTTCACTTTGCCAATGACATTCAGAAGGTGATCGCTCACTGCGGCGGTCAGACGGTCCGCAGAGAGGACATCGAGGAGGTCGTCTGCGGCGATATGGAGACCTTTGTCTTTGATATGCTGGACGGGATCAGCAGCGGACAGAAGGACAAGGCGTTTCGGATCCTGTATAATATGCTCCACGGCGGCGGAGACGCGTTTTCGGTCATCGGCGCCATTGTCAGCCAGTTTGAGATGATGCTGTCGGTAAAGCAGATGCGGGAAGACGGCATGGACCTGAAGTCGATCCACAAGCGGCTGGGCGGCAGCGAGTACCGGATCAAAAAGATGATCCCCTATACCAATCGCTTTTCTGTGGAAAAACTGAAGAAGATCCTGTCCTCTATTTATGAGGTGGACAGGCAGATCAAGACGGGACTTTTAGACAGCCAGCTGGCGCTGGAAATGTTCATCGCGGGAGTATAGCCTGCGGATCGTTATCATAGATTTTGAAATGGACCGCGGCCGGGCTGCGGAATGGAATGTAGGAGGATATATGAAGACACAACTGAAGGCAGATCTGATGCTGGTACTGGTGACTCTGTGCTGGGGCGTATCGTACTATCTGATGGATGTATCACTGTCAGACATGGAGCCGTTTACCCTTAATGCGTATCGTTTTCTCGGCGCGTTCGCGGTGGCAGGCGTGCTCATGTTCAAGCGGCTCAGGACAGTGAATAAGATGACGCTGAGATACAGCATGCTGATCGGTTTCACACTGGTATTTGTCTACATGGGGGCCACTTTTGGAGTGAAATACACGGCCTTATCCAATTCAGGCTTTCTCTGCGCTCTGACAGTGATCTTCGTACCGATCTTAGAGATGATCTTTATGCGAAAGATGCCGCAGAAGAAAATCGCTGTCGCTGTCACCATGAGTCTGATCGGCATTATGCTTCTGACCCTGAAGGATGATTTCTCTATTAATATGGGGAATCTGAAAGGGGATCTTCTCTGTATCATGGGCGCGATAGCGTATGCGGTGGACCTGATCTTAACGGAGAAGGCCGTATCTCATGAAGAGGTAGACGCTTTTCAGCTGGGCGTATTTCAGCTGGGCGTTACCGGTGTGTTTATGCTGGCGCTTTCGATGTTTTTTGAGACGCCGCATCTGCCTTCCACGCCGGGGATCTGGGGAAGCGTTATCTTCCTGTCGCTGTTCTGTACGGGCCTGGCGTTCATCATTCAGGCCATTGCGCAGCAGTATACGTCAGCGGCTCACGTAGGCGTTATCTTTACGCTGGAACCGGTGTTTGCGGCAGTGGTGGCGTTTTTCTTCGCCGGAGAGGTCCTGACAGCCAAGTCTTATCTGGGGGCTGTGATCATGACAGCCGCACTGTTTGTGACCGAGATCGACTTTGGAGGAAAGAAACGGGAAGAAGCAGGGAAGGAAAACTGCCGATGAACAGGAGCAGAATTGAAACGATCGTATCGCAGGCGGGTTTTGTGCTGGACGCGGCGGCTGACGCCATCTGCATTCAGGATCAAAGCGGCAGAAACGTGTTCACCAACGCTGCCTATGGAAAAATGATCCGGAGAGGCAGCACGGAGCTGGTGGCTGACGCCGGTGAAATACGCGATGGCAGCGAAGTGATCGGAAAGATCGTTGTCTATCATGATATTTCAGACATAAAACGGTTGAAACGGGAACTGGACAGACTGAATCAGAAACTGAGAAAAGTCCAGACCAGGTACACGTTCAAGGATATCATAGGGAAAGACCCTGCGCTGCTGAAGGTCATAGAAACTGCCAGAGTTGCGTCTATGACGCCGGCAACGATCATGCTCAGAGGAGAGAGCGGAACGGGAAAAGAGATCTTCGCCAATGCGATCCATAACAACAGTCCCAGACGCAATGAGAAATTCGTGAAGATCAACTGTTCTTCGCTGCCGGAAGAACTGCTGGAAAGCGAGCTGTTCGGTTACAGGGAAGGCGCGTTTACCGGAGCTCTTCGGGGAGGAAGAAAGGGCCTGTTTCAGGAAGCGGACAAGGGTACGCTGTTCATGGACGAGATAGGGGACGTGTCGCCCCGTATGCAGGTAAAACTGCTCAGAGCGCTACAGGAGAAAGAGATCATGCCTGTAGGCTCAACGGAAACAGTCAAGGTGGATGTGCGCATTATCTGCGCTACGAATAAACCGCTGGAAGAAATGGTCGAGGAAGGAAGCTTCAGAGAGGATCTGTATTACAGGCTCAACGTGTTTCCTCTGTATATTCCTCCGCTGAGGGAGAGAAAAGGCGATATCGGTCTGATCGTAAGGTATTTGCTGCAGCAATACAACGAGTTTTACGGCAGACAGGTGGAGGATGTAGATAACGCTGCGGTAGAACTGCTGCAAAGAGAGGAATGGAAAGGTAACGTCAGAGAACTGGAAAACGTTCTTTCGAGAGCGTTTATCAATATGGATCCGGCCTCAGTCTGCCTGAAGGAGAGCGACATCGCTCAGGCCCTTTCAAGAGAAAGTGCAAAACCTAAGACGCCGGCTGGGGGCAACGTGCAGACATCGGAGAGCGCATCGGAGGAAAATACCTTTGATGTGCCGGAGAATATAAATGAAGCGGTCGCGTCTGTAGAGCGATTCTGTATCCGGCGGGCGCTGGAGCAGTGCGGCGGTGATAAAAACCGGGCAGCTGTGGTTTTAGGTCTGCCTCTGCGGACTCTTTATTATAAGTGCAAAAAATATGAGATTTAATTATTGCAATAAGTTGCAATCGTGCAATAAATTGCCGCAATATATTGCGAAACTTTGAATGGAAAAGCAGATCTTTGCGAAGTTTCTGTATGAATACCGGTAGTTTTACTGCTTCTCCGCTTAGAAATACTTTGGCACGGTATTTGCTATATATTTATGACAGAACAATAAACTGCACCAAAGTTTGCAAGGAGGAAAACAGAATGGATAACAATAAAGCGTTGAATGAGTTTGTAGCACAGTATTATGGACAGCTGGCAGCCGGCGTGTATGCAGAACCGGTAGCGGTTCGCGCGGAGGATACGGCGCTGGTCATTATCGATGCGCAGAAGTGCGTGACTAAGGAATACTTTGTAGAAGGGTATAAGGCTATGGGCGTGGATGTGGAGCCTCTGATGCCGGTTCTGGATCAGCTTGAGGAAAACACGAACAAAGCGCTGAAGAATATAGAGAGAATTCTTGGCAAGTGCCGGGAAAAGGGTATCCGTCCGATCCATATCAGGATCCAGTCTTTGCTGCCGGATGCGAAAGACACGGGCAGACTGCATTCTTCTGCTGGCATGTACTATCCGCCTGGCGGTATGGCGTCTGAATTCTGTGATGAGGCAAAGCCTCTGGACGGCGAGATCATATTGAACAAGACCTGTTCCGGTATCTGCGTAGGCACGCCGATCGACAGAGTGCTGAGAAATCTTCATGTCAGCAAGGTCATCGTTGTCGGCTTCTATACGGATCAATGTGTCAGCACATCTATCCGTGACCTGTCTGACCTGGGTTATGAGGTGGATATGATCGAAGACGCAATGACTGCTATGAGCCTGGAACGTCATGACAAAGCGCTGCAGAGCACAAAGTTCATCTACGCCAACTGCGAGACTACGGATAAGCTGATGGAAAGACTGGAAACACTGTAGGGAATTACTTTAGAAAGGTTGAACGATGGGAGAGTTAGAAAAGAAGATCAGGGAGCTTGCGGAGCAGAATCAGGAAAAAGTGATCCAATGGAGAAGGCATTTTCATCGGTGTCCGGAGCTTTCCTTTGAAGAGTTCGACACTTCCGACTATATTGCCCGGCAGCTGCAGGATATGGGCTATGAGGTGAAGCGGAACATCGGTGGAACCGGCGTCTTTGCTGATCTTAAGACAGGAAGACCTGGAAGGGCTATCGCGTTTCGCGCGGATATGGATGCGCTTCCGATCCTGGAGGAAACAGGCCTTGATTTTGAATCGGAAAAGGCCGGCCTGATGCACGGCTGCGGCCACGACGGACATATGGCTGTATTGCTTGGAACGGCACAGCTTCTCCAGTCTCTGGCCGGCGACCTTTGCGGAACTGTACGATTCATCTTTCAGCCGGGAGAAGAGGCCAACGGCGGAGCAAGATGCGTCATCAATGACGGCGCACTGAAAAATCCCGATATAGAAGGAATCTTCGGCCTGCATATGATGCCGGATCTGCCCTGCGGGACCATTGGCATCCGGGAGGGGCATCTTTCCGCTACGGACGATGAATTTGTCATTCACATTCATGGGAAAAGCGCCCACTCATCAGAGCCCGAAGTAGGTGTTAACGCCATCGTCGCGGCTTCTCATGTGGTCACAGCGCTGGATTCTGTGCTGAGCAACAATGTAGGACCGTTTCAGGTGGCTACCTTTTCGATCTGTCAGATACAGGGCGGCGAGGCTATCAACGTGATTCCGGACAGCGTAGAGATGAAAGGCATGATACGCTGCGTGGAAAAGAGTGACAAAATGCAGATCCGAAGGCGCATGGAAGCTATCGTGGAGCATACCGCTAAGGCTTTTGGCGGCAGCGGAGAGATCGAGTTCATACCGGGTTTTCCTTCTGTCAATAATGATTCTGCTCTTACCAGACTGACTGTTGAAGCCGCAGAGCGGGTTCTGGAACATGAGGATGATGTCTATCACATTGAAAGGCCTCATCTTGGTTCAGAGGATTTCGCCTATTATCAGGAGGAGGTTTCCGGTGCCATGTTCATGCTGGGATGCGCGCAGGAGACAGGCGAGACAGGTTCCCTGCACAGCCCGATCCTGAATATTAATGAGGATGCGCTTCTTTACGGGGTGCGGATCTTTGCGGAGATCGCGATGTCAATGTGTGGACGTTATGGGTGTTACTGAAACCCTGAATCGTGACAAAAAACTGCTATTCGTTGTTTTTTGTCAACAAATCGCAAAAAATACCGCGTAAAAATCTATGATTCCTTAGGGAACAGTGACAGAATGGATAAATTTTCAAAAATCTGTCACTTTTGTCACAGTTTGCTCACAGAAACGTTGTCAAAAGTGACAGCATTCAGTTTTTTTGTCACTTTTATCACCGTGGCAGCGGCTTTCCATGACCATCTGTCAGTGATTATGACTATAGACATGACGCTGGAAGATAATATCTCGGAAAAAATGAAATTTCTGGGATATTTTTATATATTAAAAAATGGAATAGAAAATCAAGTATAAATAAAGCTTGTTAAAAACTTATTTAACAGCGTAAATATTGATTTTGATTCAAAAAAAAAGTATAATAAAACGTATAGGTTTTGTTTAAGAAATCTTTTTATAGAGAACAAAGCAAATAGGAGGAAGCATCAATGAGTGAAAAATGTTGCTGCGGATGTGGAAACCAGAATGAGCAGTTCAAGGAACTCGAGCCTGTTCTGGACCAGTACGCAAAGGTGCCTGGAAGCCTGATCACGATCCTGCAGAAGGCACAGGAGATCTATGGATATCTGTCCATAGACACTATCAACCACATTTCTGAGGCCACCGGTATCAAACCGGCAAAGATCTATGGCGTGGCTACTTTCTACGCACAGTTCAGATTACAGCCGATCGGCAAGTATCTGATCATGCTGTGTCAGGGAACGGCATGTCATGTCAACGGCTCAGAGATGATCGAAGAAGCAGTCTGTGAGTATCTGGGAATCCAGGATGGCGAGACCACGGAAGACGGCGTGTTCACCCTGAACAACGTGGCATGTCTTGGATGCTGTTCCCTGGCTCCTGTCATGATGATTCAGAGTGCCGACGGAGATGAGACCTACGGAAATCTGACAAAAGACAAGGTAGTACAGATCCTGGCTGAAATCAGAGAAAGAGCTTAGGAGGTGCGTTGAAGTAATGAAAGTAATTATTGGACAGGGCAGCTGTGGTATCGCGACAGGCGCAAAGAAGACCCAGGCTGCGTTTGAAGAGCAGATCGCAAAGCATGGCGTTGACGTTACGCTTGATTTTACCGGCTGCGTAGGAACCTGCTATCTGGAACCGATCGTCGACGTTTACGAAGATAACGGCGATATGACGAGATATGTCAAGGTACAGCCGGACAGAGTTGAAAGAATCGTAGAGGAACACCTGAAAGGCGGCAAGCCGGTAGAGGAGTTCGCTATTTCTGAAGAAGACAAACAGTTTATTGAGAAACAGCAGAGAGTCGTACTTCGTCACTGCGGTCTAATCAATCCTGAAAAGATCGAAGAATATCTGGCTGTAGGCGGCTATGAGGCGACAAAGAAAGTTGTGACCTCCATGACTCAGGATGAGGTCATCGAAGAGATCAAGGTCTCCGGACTGAGAGGCAGAGGCGGCGCGGGATTCCCGACCTGGTTTAAATGGAACGCGGCAAAGGGTAATCCTGGAAAGAACAAATACATAGTCTGCAACGCTGACGAGGGCGATCCGGGCGCGTTCATGGACAGATCCGTTCTGGAAGGCGATCCGCACTCCGTCATCGAGGGCATGACCATCGGCGGTTTTGCCATGGGCGCAACAGAAGGCGTCATCTACTGCCGTGCCGAGTATCCTCTGGCGATCAAGAGACTGGAGATCGCTATGGCGCAGGCAAGAGAGAAGGGCTTCCTGGGCAAGAACATCTTTGGCAGCGGATATGACTTTGATATTCGCATCAAAGCCGGTGCAGGCGCGTTCGTCTGCGGTGAAGAGACCGCGCTCATCGCTTCTCTGGAAGGCGAGAGAGGTATGCCTAGACTGAAACCGCCGTTCCCGGCAGCGAAGGGTTACTGGCAGCAGCCGACCAACATCAACAATGTAGAGACCTACGCCAACGTGGCATGGATCATCGTTAACGGCGGCGCGGCTTTCGGCGCTATGGGCACCGAGAAGTCAAAAGGCACCAAGGTATTCGCTCTGGCGGGCAAGATCAAGAAGGGCGGACTGGTAGAGGTTCCTATGGGACTGCCTCTGAAGGATGTCATCTTTGGCATCGGCGGCGGCATCAAGCAGGATAAGCAGTTCAAGGCTGTCCAGATGGGCGGACCTTCCGGCGGATGTATCCCGGCTGACCTGATCGATACTCCGGTAACTTATGAAGACATCAATAAGACTGGCGCTATTGTAGGTTCCGGTGGTATGATCGTCATGGACGAGGATACCTGTATGGTAGATATGGCAAGATACTTCCTGGACTTCACCAAGAAGGAATCCTGCGGCAAGTGTAATTACTGCAGAATCGGTACAAAGAGAATGCTGGAGATTCTGGAGAGGATCACCAGAGGCGAAGGCAAAGACGGCGACATCGAGCTGCTGGAAGAACTGGCAGGCAAGATCAAAGACGGTGCAATGTGCGGTCTGGGCCAGACAGCGCCGAACCCGGTCCTGACTACCATCAAATATTTCAGAAACGAATACGAAGATCATATTTATAATAAGAAGTGTACAGCGAAAGCTTGCAAGGCCCTGATCAGCTTTGAGATCACAGACGCGTGTAAGGGATGTACTCTGTGCGCGAAGAAGTGTCCTGTAGGCGCGATCACCGGCGAGGTAAAAGGTAAGCACGTGATCGACCAGACCAAGTGCATCAAGTGCGGCAAGTGCGCTGAAAACTGTAAGTTTGGCGCTATCGAGAAGAAATAGGGAGGTGGAAATACGATGAAAAAATTCAGAATGAACATTGACGGCAAAGAAGTATTCGGCCTTCCTGGACAGACCATTTTAGAAGTTGCCAGAGAGAACGATATTTTTATTCCGACTCTTTGCTTTGATGAAAGAACCGAGATCTACGGCGCATGCGGTCTGTGCGTAGTAGAAGTAGAAGGAAACCCTAAACTCTGCAAGGCCTGCGCGACGACGATCGCAGACGGCATGGTGGTTATGACCAACACTGACAGAGTAGTGGAATCCAGAAAGACCAATTTAGAGCTGCTGATCTCTAACCACAACGGTGACTGTAAGGCGCCGTGCTCCAAAGCATGTCCTGCGGGAACAGACTGCCAGGGTTATGTAGGCCTCATCGCCAATGGTGAATATGAAGCGGCAAATGAACTGATCAAAGACAGAATCCCGCTTCCTGCATCCATCGGCCGTGTATGTCCGCATCCTTGTGAAGACGCGTGCAGAAGAGGTCTTGTGGATGAACCGATCAGCATCGCGGCGCTGAAGCGCTTTGCGGCTGATTACGACATGATGGCCGACGAGATTTTTGTTCCTGAGATCGCAGAACCGACCGGCAAATCTGTCGCAATTATCGGCGGCGGCCCGATGGGTCTGTCTGCCGCATATTTCCTGAGACAGCAGGGTCACGACGTGACTATCTTCGACGCGATGCCGAAGCTGGGCGGTATGCTCCGTTACGGTATTCCTGAATACAGACTGCCGAAGGAAGTTCTGGACGCTGAGATCGATATCATCGAGTCCATGGGTGTAGAGATCATACCAAACACCAAGATCGGCGAAGATCTGTCCTTTGATACAGTACGCAGCGATTTTGACGCGGTACTTTTAGGTATCGGCGCGTGGGTATCCACAGGTGTCGGCTGCCCGGGTGAGGACGCAGACGGCGTGATTGGCGGTATCGACTTCCTGAGAAAGGTCGTCAGAAATGAATATATCGACTTCGGCGAAAAGGTTGCCATCGTCGGCGGCGGCAATACCGCTATGGACGCCTGCAGAACCGCAGTCAGACTGGGCGCTAAGGAAGTCTACAATGTCTACAGAAGAACAAAGGATGAAATGCCTGCGGATCGTCTGGAAATTGAAGAGGGCGAAGAAGAAGGCGTGATCTTCAAGAACCTGACCAATCCGCTGGAGATCATCAAGGACGAAAACGGTCATGTAAAGCAGATGGTCCTGCAGGTCATGGAACTGGGCGAGCCTGACGCTTCCGGCAGAAGAAGACCGATTCCTGTAGAAGGCAAGACTGAGACTATCGATGTAGATACTGTCATTCTGGCTATCGGTCAGGCAGTAGACGCGACTCCGTTCGACGTAGATAAGACCAGAAAGAACGCCATCGCGTACGATCCGGACACTTTCATGACCAGCATTCCTGGCGTATTTGCCGGCGGTGACTGCGGTAACGACAAGATCTCCATCGCAGTAGAAGCCATCGCGGACGCCAACAAAGCGGCTATCGTCATCGATTCCTATCTAAACGGCGAAGCGGTCAGCTATGAAGCGCCATATTTCGTAGAGAGAACTGACGTGACAGAAGCTACTTTTGAAGATAGAGAGAGAATGTGCAGAGAGAAGGCTGAACAGCTGACTGCTGCAGAGAGAAAAGATAACTTCAGCGAAGTGGTCTACGATGGACTTACAGAAGACCAGGCCGTAGCCGAAGCTTCCAGATGTCTGGAATGCGGCTGTCATGACTACTTCGAGTGCAAGCTGGTCGATTTCGCGAACCAGTATGATGTAGATCCTGACAGACTGGCAGGGGATAAGAACATGATCGAGTTTACAGACGATCATCCGTTTATCGTAAGAGACCCGAACAAATGTATTCTGTGCGGACTCTGTGTAAGAGTCTGTGATGAAGTCATGGGCGTAGGCGCTCTGGGTCTGGTACACAGAGGCTTCGATACAGTCGTTAAGCCGAATATGGAAAAGCCGCTGGCTGAGTCCGGCTGCGAATCCTGCGGACAGTGCGTCAGCGTCTGCCCGGTAGGCGCTCTTCAGGAGAGACAGACTGTACAGAAGGAAGTTCCTCTGGAAACAGACATTACTGAGACTACATGTTCCTACTGCTCTGTGGGCTGCTCACTGGATCTGGAATCCTACGCAGATATGCTGATCAAAGCAAATCCGTCTAAGGAAGGCACTGTCAACGCAGGCATCTGCTGCGGCAAGGGCAAGTGGGGCTTTGACGCATCCGTGCTTGAGGGCAAGGAAGTGGATCCGAAGATCAAAGACGGCGACGATTTCCGCATGACAGATTATCATGAGGCAATGGTTATGGCTGCCAAGAAGCTGGAAGCTGTCAAGGTAAGACACGGCAGAGACGCTATCGCAGTGGCTATCTCCGACAGATATACCAACGAAGCAGCTTACGCAATGAAGAAGTTCGCTCAGGTCGTAGGAGCCAAGACGTTCTGCTTCAATACCAGACACAATGCGCTGACTGATGTGATGGGACTGGATGCTTCTCCGAATACCATTGATGAACTCCTGTCCACAGAAGTGATTCTGGTACCGGGCTTTATCAAGAGAAAGAATCCTGTGATCTGGAACAAGATCAAGCAGGCTGCCAAGGCTGGCGCAAAGGTCGTTGCGATCAATACGCCGGAGGCACAGACTTCCTATGAATTTGCAGCAAAGGTCATCGACACCGATAACAGCACTGCTTTCCTGAAGGGTCTGGCAAAAGCTTTGATCGACATGGGTAAGAAGTCTGACGCGGAAGGTTTTGACGCGTTCGCGGCTTCTGTAGCTGACGCGGCTGTATGTGAAGAAGTCCAGGCTGTGGCTGAAATGTATGCAAACGCAAAGAAGGCTATGATCGTATATCAGCAGAATGTACTGTCTGTAGAAGCAGCAGCACTGATCGCTGAACTGGCGCTGTTATCCGGTCATATCGGAACACCGAGAGACGGTATTCTGGCAGTAAGACCGAAGAACAACTCTCAGGGTCTGGCTGACATGGGTATCCATGCAGGCGCAGAGGCTCTGGAAGGCGTTAAGGGTCTGGTCATCTTTGGTGAAGATCCGAAAGACGCGGATCTGTCCGGTCTGGAATTCCTGATGGTTTCCGACATCTACATGACAGAGACTGCAAAGAAAGCAGACGTATTCATTCCGGGAACAGGCTTCGCAAGCACAGACGGAACCTATACCAATACTGAGCGCAGACTGATGCCTGTAGAAGCAGCGATCTGTGAAGATGTAGATTTCAGCAACTGGGAGATCGCGGCAGAACTGGCTCACGTATTTGAGGAAGAATTCGGCTTCGAAGACGAGTCCGATATTTCCATGGAAATGGATGACGTACTTCCTCTGTACAAATACGCAGAGCTGGGCGAAGTCCTGGGCGGCGTCATGAGACCTGCATACGCTAAGTTTGTCCCTGCGGCTGATGCAAAGATGGTAGATGTACAGCCTTGCACAGACGCCCTGATGAACATGATGGAAGAAAGAATACCTGAAGCCGTATCCCCAACTGCGTAAGCGGTTGGTGGAACGTCTCATGCGAAGAGTGCCCGAGAAGACGAGCGAGAGAGAAGGCTGATCGGCAGCACTCGACCGCTGAGGTTGTACCTGCGACAAAATAATTCCATAAATTAAAATCAATTGAGGCTGTCCTACACGGTATTTTCCGCCTGGGGCAGCCTCTTTTTCTAAAGAAAAGGCGTCAGAAAAACCGCAGACTCCGAGTTCAGTCTTGAAGTTGGAGTTTTTTTACCAGTATGGAATGATCGATGCTCAGGGCAGCGGTCATACTGTATTTCCTCTGCATGATGATAAAGCATAAAAACTGTGGATAACTTCCACCTTGACAAAAGAAAAAAATCGTGGAAACGTTGAATTCAGATGGCCTCATGGATTTTAGTTATCCACATGGATAAGTGGACAAAATTGTATACAATCTTGAAATAACTGTGCATAAACCTCGAAGAGGTTAAAAAATGCGCAAGAAAAGTGTGTGGACAAAGGTCGGAATTTGTAGAAAGGCACCCTCACGGCAGAAAAGTTTTTTTTTAGATACACTAAAAAGAAATAAGATATTAACACAAAAAATATGATATTTTTTTGTCAAAAATGCACGAGATTTTGTCATAATATTAACAAAGTTATGATTTAAAAAGAATACAATACATTTTTGATTATACACCTGCAAAATTTGTCAAAGTGTGATATAATGTACCAAAAGTTTTATAGAGTCCGGTTCTTGATAACAGAGGAGACCGGGCAACACAGGAGGTTTATATAAAAATGGAAAGACTGTACATGAAGTCAAAAGACCAGGCGCAGGTCGCAGTGGAGGGACTGTACAAGGATCTGGAGCGACGGATCACTTCCAGTCCTGCCGGTCAGTGTCCTGTAGACATGGCAGCAGCATTTCTCAGAATGTGCCACGCACAGAGCTGCGGCAAATGCGTGCCTTGCAGAGTAGGTCTTGGACAGCTTCAGATCATGCTGGAGGACATCCTGTCCATGGACGCGAATCTGGACCTGAAAATTCTGGACAGGCTGGAGAGAACAGCTAAAGCGATTCAGGCAGCGTCTGACTGCGCTATCGGTATGGAGGCGGCAGCCATGGTCCTTCGTGGACTTGCCGGTTTCAGAGAGGATTATGAATCCCATATTCTGAACCACTGCTGTGCTGACAATATCATCAATAAACGTCAGGCTGTGCCTTGCAGAGGTGGATGTCCTGCAGGCGTAGATGTGCCGGGTTACGTTGCGCTGGTACACGCGGGCCGGTACGATGATGCCGTAAAACTGATCAGAAAAGATAATCCGTTCCCGACAGTCTGCGGACTTATCTGTGAGCATCCCTGCGAGGCAAAATGCCGCAGAAACATCATTGACGCGCCGGTCAATATCAGAGGTATCAAGAGATACGCGGTCGATAACTGCTCGGAAACAGTTCCGGTACCGGAAAAAATGGATCATACCGGTAAAAAGATCGCGGTCATCGGAGGCGGACCTTCTGGTCTTTCAGCGGCATATTTCCTGTCCATCATGGGACATGATGTCACTGTTTTTGAAAAACGCGCGCAGCTGGGAGGCATGCTGCGTTACGGAATCCCAAGCTATCGCCTGCCGAGAGAAAAGCTGCAGTGGGATATCGACGCCATCGCCTCTGCCGGCGTTGAGTTCAAGACGGACTATGATGTAGAATCCGACGAGGCGATCAAAGAGATCAAAGAAAATTACGATGCCATGTATCTGTCTATCGGATCTCATAACCATAAAAATCTGGGAATCCCCGGAGAGTTTGCCAAGGGAGTGATCCCGGCCGTAGAAATGCTCAGAGGCATAGGCGACGACGCAATGCCTGATTTCAGCGGCAAATCGGTTATCGTCGTAGGCGGCGGCAACGTAGCCATGGACGTGGCAAGAACAGCAAAGCGTCTGGGTGCCAGCGAGGTCTGCATCGTATACAGAAGAAGAAGAGACGATATGACCGCGCTTCCGGATGAGATCGGCGGAGCTATCGCAGAAGGGTGTCTTCTGATGGAACTGAAAGCGCCGTCAGAGATCATCGTCGATAAAAACGGAAATGTCAAGGGTCTGTACGTACAGCCGCAGATCGCCGGTGAATCTGACAGATCCGGACGTCCGAAACCGGTGGACGCTGATCTGCCGAGGGAAAAGATGCTCTGTGACATCATCATTTCCGCCATCGGACAGGCTACAGATCTGGGCTTCTTTGAAAAATACGGTATTCCTGTATTCCGCGGCAATATCAAAACCGAGCGGACAAATGTAGTTGACAAGGTGCAGGGGATCTACGCCGGCGGCGACTGCGTGACCGGTCCGTCCACCGTTATCAATGCTATAGCGGCAGGAAAGGTCGCAGCGGCAAATATCGACAACTATTTGGGTTACAATCACGAGATCACCTGCGATATCGAGATCCCTGTACCGCCGATCGACGATAAGAAGGCAAGAGGCAGGATCGAGATGAAAGAGAGATACGCTTCCGAGCGAGGCGGCGATTTCGGTGCAGTTGAACTTCCGATGACCAGACAGGAATCTCTTGCAGAATGTTCAAGATGTCTGCGCTGTGATGCCTGCGGATTCGGATCATTCAGAGGAGGCAGAATAGAGAAATGGTAAAGTTAAAGATAGATGGACAGATAATTTCCGTTCCGGAAGGAACGACGATCCTTGCGGCGGCAGAAAAGGTCGGCATTAAGATCCCGCACCTCTGCTATCTGAAGGATATCAACGAGATCGGCGCGTGCAGAGTCTGTCTCGTGGAAAAAGTAGGCATGGACAAGCTGGTCACCGCCTGCAATACAGAAGTAGAAGAAGGCATCGAGATCCTGACCAACAGCCCTCGCGTCAGAGAAGTAAGAAGGATCAACGTGGAGTTCATCCTTTCTGACCACGACTGCAAGTGTGTGCAGTGCGTCAAAAGCGGCAACTGCACGCTGCAGAAGATCGCCAACGATCTGGGCATTATCGAACAGCCGTATAAAAACATTGCCGATGTAAACCGCTGGGATTTCGAGCTTCCTTTGATCCGCGAGGCGTCAAAGTGCGTCAAATGCATGCGCTGCGTGCAGATATGTGAAAAGATCCAGGGACTGAACGTGTGGGACATTACAGGTTCCGGCTACAGAACTTCTGTAGGCGTTGCCAGAAACAAAAAAATCACCGAAGCGGACTGCGCGCTCTGCGGTCAGTGTATTACCCACTGTCCTGTAGGCGCTCTCAGAGAAAGAGATGATCTGAGTCTGCTCAGAGATGCTCTCGCGGATCCGAAAAAAATCACTATGGTCCAGATCGCGCCTGCGATCAGAACCGCGTGGGGTGAAGGTATCGGCATTTCCAAGACTGAGGCTACCACGGGAAAGCTGGTCAGCGCGCTGCGCAGGATCGGTTTTGATTATATCTTTGATACTACATATACCGCAGACCTTACCATTATGGAAGAGGGAAGTGAGTTTATCGAGCGGTTCACTCACAGAGATGAATACCAGTGGCCGATGTTCACATCCTGCTGTCCTGGATGGGTCAGATTTGTCAAGACCCAGTATCCGGAGTACGTGAAAAATCTGTCCACGGCAAAATCTCCGCAGCAGATGTTCGGCGCGATGGCAAAGACATTTATCGCCCAGAAGCTGGGTGTGGACCCGGATCAGATCTATTCTGTATCCATCATGCCTTGTCTGTCAAAGAAATATGAAAAAGGCGTGGCGGCAGTTGACGATGCCGGCCATGGCAAGGATGTGGATCTGGTTCTGACCACCAGAGAACTCGACAGACTGATCAGAGCCGACAACATTCAGCCTGACGATCTGAAAGAAGAAGAGTTCGACCCGATTTTCGGAGAGGGTTCCGGCGCAGGCGTCATCTTTGGCGCGACCGGCGGCGTTATGGAGGCAGCGCTTCGAAGCGCGTATTTCCTGATCACCGGGGAAAATCCGGAGGCAGACAGTTTTAAGAGTGTACGCGGCATGGACGGATGGAAGGAAGCAACCTTCGAGATCAAAGGGCTGAAGGTCCGAGTGGCCGTAGCCAGCGGACTGGGCAACACCCGCAAGCTGATGGAGGCTATTAAAAGCGGGGAAGTTCAGTATGACTTTGTTGAGATCATGGCGTGTCCGGGCGGCTGTGTAGGCGGCGGCGGACAGCCGACCAGAGACGGCATGGAGTTTGCTGCGCCGAGAAGCGAGATCCTCTACGGTCTTGATAAATTCGCGGGCCTGAGATTCTCTCACGAAAACAGCGCGGTACAGCTGACCTATGAGGAATTTCTGGGCCAGCCAAATTCCCGCAGAGCCCATGAACTGCTGCATACAGATCTGGAAAGCTGGGATCTGGATATGAACAGATAAAAAGCAGATTAAAGGCAAAATAAAAGCAGAATGGAGCCGGCCGGCGGCAGGATCTTCATTCTGCTTTTACGATCTTATACATAATGGTATTTTTTCCGGTTCGCTGCCAGACAGGTAACGGTAACGATCAGAGTTAAGATCTCTGATATAAGGCCCGAAAGCCAGATGCCGGTCAGCTCCAGAAGCAGCGGCAGTGTTAAAATGATAACTGTCTGAAAGACAAGCGTTCTGAGAAATGAAATCAGCGCTGAAAGCAGTCCGTTGTTCAGGGCCGTGAAGAAGGACGAGCCAAAGATGTTCATGCCGCAGACAAGAAATGACATGGCGCAGATGCGGAAGCCCTGGCAGGTCATGTCGAACAGCTCTTTATCGTAGCCGACAAATATGGCGGCGAGGGGCACGGCAAGAAGCTGTGCCAGACATACCAGCACGACGCCGCCGCACAGGATGCTGCGGATACTTTTTTTGAACAGATTTTTTAGCTCATCGTGGTTTTCCGCGCCGTAGTTGTAGCTGACGATCGGCGCGCAGCCCATGCTGTAACCCAGAAAGATGCCCGCGAAGATGAAGTTGACGTACATGATCGTGCCGTAGGCGGCAACGCCGTTTTCCCCGGCAAAGCGCAGCAGCTGCAGGTTATACAGCGCGCCAACAAGAGAGGAGGAAAGACTGCTGAGAAGTTCAGAAGAACCGTTGGTGCAGGCTTTCAAAAGTGCCTTTGGATAGAATTTTGTCCGTGTCAGTTTGAGCAGACTGTTGTTTTTTCTGGCGAAGTAAACAATGGGGAAAACTCCGCCGAAGATCTCTCCCAGCGCTGTAGCGACGGCTGCACCGGCGATGCCCCAGTGAAACACTGCGATAAACAGGAAGTCAAAGACCATATTGATTACGCCGGAACCGATGGAAAGATAAAGCCCCAGTTTCTGTTTTTCAGCAGCGACAAAGAAGCTCTGAAAGGCGCATTGCAGCATAAAGCAGGGCAGTGAGATCAGCATGATGCGGAAGTACAGC
The DNA here is from genome assembly GCA_021769965.1 of Eubacterium sp. Classification (GTDB taxonomy): domain Bacteria; phylum Bacillota; class Clostridia; order Peptostreptococcales; family Anaerovoracaceae; genus Senimuribacter. The sequence goes on along the minus strand of JAETRU010000019.1, from coordinate 16,844 downwards.
ACGCAGTATTCGAGCAGCTGGCCATCTGCGCCCAGCAGAATGGAAACCGGGCGGACAAAGATCTGCGCAAGCGTAGAAATCGTAACGCTGCCGATGATGAGTGCGTAGATCAGCATAGAAAAGTACTGATCGGCAAGCTCCTGCTTCTTTTCACCCAGTGTCTTTGCAACGATAGCGCTGCCGCCGGTGCCGAGCATAAAGCCGATGGCGCTGAGAGCGCCGAATACAGGCATGATCAGGTTAACTGCGGCAAAGGCGGTTTTACCTACAAAGTTTGAAACGAAAAGTCCGTCTACAATAGAATAGATCGAAGTACAGATCATCATGACGACAGACGGAAGAACAAAAAGATACAGCTTTTTATATGTAAAATGTTCTGATAATTTGATTCGCATGTAAAATCCCTCCTTTTGAATATGTATGACAACTTTTATTTCAGCTTTTCCACCTCGCTGCGAAGGTTAGTAAGATCGGTTCCCATCAGGCGGGTCAAAAGGACGCCGTCTTCGCCGAGAGCAGAAAAAGCGCGTGTTTCCGCTTCGATCACGGGCAGGATCTTTTCGCGGATCAGTCCATCTCCTGTTTCAGTCAGATAGATATGTGTGCTGCGGCCGCGGCCTTTTTCCAGATAGATATATCCTCCTGATTCCAGCTTGTGAATAGCGGAATTGACCGTCTGTTTGCTGAGATAGGAGTTTTCGCAGATATCTTTCTGGGTACAGCCTTCTCCGAGCAGGCACAGGTCGTAGAGAATGCAGATGGCGCTGCTTGATGAACCGAGACGCAGGGCAATTTCTCGATAGATATCGCTTTCTTCTTTATAAAGGCGGTTAAATTCCATATATTCAGGGCTTAAGCTTATTTTCATTGAAGTACCTCCTGGTCTTACTGATGATATCTTTCGCATCGGGGATCAATATGAGTCCGACATCGGACTCATATCAGCAGTAACCAGTATAGTACGAAATCGGACTTATGTTAAGGATATTGTCTGGAAAACGGGCAGGACACCAAGTGTCAGTATATCGCGGCAGTAAAAAAGCGAATTGCCGGGCCTTCATTTCAGGCTCTGGTAATCCGCTTTTTCTGTTTTTGTACTCTATTGAAATTTCTGTTTTGTCAGTTCCATGAGCTCTAAAGCGCTCTTTCTGGTCGTTTCGGTAATATTTTCGCCGCCAAGAAGTCTCGCGATCTCATCTACTGTCTTTTTGTCAGACAGTCGTTCCACCGTGGTAAAAGTGCTGCTGTCGGTCTCTTCTTTGAAGATGCGGTAGTGGGTATCGCCGCAGGCAGCGATCTGCGGCAGATGGGTGATGCAGATGATCTGATGGCTTTCCGATATCTCTTTCAGTTTTCTGCCCACGATGCTGGCAGTGATACCGCTGATGCCGGCGTCTATCTCGTCAAAGATCATAGTCGGGATATTGTCATAAGTGCCGGTGATATTTTTGATAGCGAGCATGATTCTGGAGATCTCTCCGCCGGAGGCCACTTTGACCAGAGGCTTCAGGGGTTCTCCTTTGTTGGTGGAGATGAGGATCTCTACGATGTCGCTGCCATCAGTCCCGATAACGTCAGCCTTTTGAAAATCTATGGAAAGCCGGGCGCTTGTGAAGTTCAGATCGTGAAGCTCCTTTTCTATGGAGCTGCCCAGTTCTTCAGCGCTGGCTTTGCGGACTTCTGTGAGACGGGCTGCCTGTGCGGTCAGAACGTCAAAGGCTTTGGCGGTTTCTTTTTCCAGCTGCAGCTTGATCTCGTCAAAGTTTTCTATCTGCTCCAGTTCTTCAGAGATCTTATCGCGATAGGCCAGGATCTCTTCAATAGAAGAACCGTATTTTCTTTTCAGATTGTCTATGAGACTGATACGCGCGATGGCGCTGTCAAGCTCTTCAGGCGCAAAGGTGATCCGATCCCGTATTTCCCGCAGGGAAGAGGAAACATCCTCCAGCCGGTAATAGAGGTCGGCAAAGTCTTCTGTAACGGCCGCGATATCCTTTGAAAAACCGGAAATGTTCTGCAGTGAGGAAAGCGCGGAGCCCAGAGCGCTGGACGCAGCTGTATCGCCATCGTTGAGAAGGCTGTAGGCTGTTTCGATGCCTTCGAAGATCTTCTCGCCGTTCTGCAGCAAGGAGATCTGTTCATTCAGGGCTTCGTCTTCGCCGGGCGTCAGATCAGCTTTGTTGATCTCATCCAGCTCAAAACGGTAGAAGTCCATCTTTTTCAGATTGTCCTGCTCGCGGGCCAGCAGCTGGTTTAACTTGCTCTGGACTGCGTGATACGTTCTGTAGGCTTCATCAAAACTCTGCCGGACAGGGGATATCTCTGACTGATGATAGATGTCGACCAGCCGGATATGATTGTCCGGGTTCAGCAGGGACTGATTGTCATACTGGCCGTGAATGTCTGCAAGACGCCGGCATGTCTCCTGCAGCTGGGTCAGCGTGACCAGCTGGCCGTTGAGACGGCAGAGATTTTTTCCGGCAGAAGAGACCTCGCGGGTAATGACGATCTCTTCGCCATCCAGTTCGCCTGCCAGTTCTACCACAGCTTTAGGAGCGCCGTAGCGGACATAAGCAGAATCAGCCCTGCTCCCCAGAGCAAGGCTAATGGCTTCAATGACGATGGATTTTCCGCTTCCTGTCTCACCGGTTATAATATTGAGGCCATCCTCGAAATCTATCTTTGTTTCTTCGATAATGGCGAAGTTGCGAATACTGATGTGATTGATCATTGTCCTCTTGCCCTCATGATAAGCATATCGTTGAAAATGGCCAGAATCTCTTCTACGTTTTCTTCTTTGTCCACGATGAGCAGGAGGGTGTTATCTCCGGCTACAGAGCCGACAACATGAGGAAGGCCGATACAGTCGACGGCTTCACCGGCGGCAGGACCGCAGCCGGAAAGCGTCTTGATGACGATCAGATTCTGGGCGGAAGCAAAGGAGGTGATCGTTTCTCTGAAGATCTTGACGAATCTGTCCGAGATCGGAGCATCCTGTCTCGCACTGACGGCATATTTATATTTTCCTGAGGACGTAAGAACCTTGATCAGCTGTAATTCCTTAATATCTCTGGATATGGTGGCCTGCGTCACCTCAAAACCTTCCTGCTTCAGAAGGGATGCAAGTTTGTCCTGCGTTTCAATCTCATTGTTGGCAATGAGTTCTAAAATCTTGTTTTGTCTTGAATAGCGCATTTCTCTCTCCTTACTGACTTCTTTGTTCCGGCAGGATGGCATAGTTACAGGAAATCCCACACTTTCTGCCGGAGAATAAATCCTTAATTCTATGTAAGATTATACCATGGAATACGCCGAAAAGAAAGATAAAAATGAAAATAGAAATGAAATCTCCATAGTGGACAAACGTACGTTCCTGTGGTATACTGATACTATATGCGTTTAGAAAGGGTTTTTTATGCGGATCTTAGGAATCGACCCGGGATACGCCATATTGGGATGGGGTATTCTGGATATGAAAGGAAATCATTTTTCTGTTGTGGATTACGGAGCTGTAACCACCGACGCGGGCATGGAAATGCCTCTGCGTCTGCAGCATCTGTATCAGGAGCTTTCCGCTATCATTGAGGAATACCATCCGGAAGTTGCATCTATAGAAGAACTGTTTTTTAACAACAACGCGAAGACTGCCATTATGGTCGGACAGGCCCGGGGTGTGGCGGTTCTGGCCTGTGTAAACGGCGGGCTTCAGATCAACGAGTACACGCCGCTGCAGATCAAGCAGGCGCTGGTAGGCTATGGCAGAGCGGACAAAAAGCAGGTGCAGTCCATGGTCAAGGCTATACTGAATCTGAAAGAAGTACCTAAGCCTGACGATACGGCTGATGCCGTAGCAGCAGCGATCTGTCACGGCCACAGCGCGGGGAACCGGGTCAGAAACATGAAACTGAGGTAGATATCTATCAACAGAGAATGATACAATGATACAGAGGTAAGATATGATTCGATTTATCAAGGGAATTTTTCATCCCGCTCCCGACGGCAGCGTCATCATCGAAACTGCGTCCGGCCTGGGATTTGAAGTGAGTATACCGGCAAATTCTGCGCTTTACAAAGCTGTGGAGGGCGATCCGGTCAAGGTGTATACGTCTATGATCGTCAAAGAGGACGATGTAAGTCTGTATGGTTTTGCTGACAAGGAAAATCTGGAGCTCTTTGAGCTTCTGATCACCGTCAACGGCGTCGGCGCAAAGGCGGGTATGGCTATTATGAGCGCGCTGCCTCCGTCAGAACTGAAGAGAGCTGTCGCAGGAGGAGACGCCAAAGCTATTTCCAAGGCCAACGGCGTTGGAAAGAAGACCGCGGAACGTATTATTCTGGAACTGAAGGACAAAGTCGGCAGCTTTGACGATATGGATCTGCCGGCCTTTGACGATGTCTTCACGCCGGCAGGCGATGAGAGAAGCGAGGCCGTAGCGGCTTTGATGGCCCTTGGATATTCTAAGAACGAAGCGGCTTCGGCTGTGGGAAAGGTGAAGGATGACAGCCTGACCTGCGAGGCGTATATCAAGCAGGCGCTGAAAAATTTGTTTTAGAGGATAGAGTATGGAAGAAGAGAGAATCACCCAGTCCAGTGCGGCGTCTCTGACGGAAGAACGGCAGGAGACTTCGCTTCGGCCTCAGCACCTGGACGACTTCATCGGACAGAAAACGGTGAAGGAAAATCTGAAAATATTTATCGAGGCGGCCAGAATGCGGGGCGAGCCTTTGGATCATGTGCTGTTCTACGGGCCGCCGGGCCTTGGGAAAACTACCCTGGCCGGCATTATCGCCAACGAACTGGGCGTTGATATCAAGATCACGTCGGGACCGGCCATCGAGCGGGCGGGAGATCTGGCGGCGATTTTAACCAATCTTAACGAAAACGATGTTTTATTTATAGACGAAATTCACAGACTGAACCGGTCGGTAGAGGAAGTGCTTTACTCCGCCATGGAGGACTACGCGCTGGATATCATCATCGGCAAAGGGCCGTCTGCACGGTCTATTCGTCTGGATATCGCCAAGTTTACCCTCATCGGCGCCACGACCAGAGCAGGCAGCCTTTCCGCGCCGCTTCGCGACCGGTTCGGCGTCATCGACAAGTTTGAATTGTATACCCATGAAGAGCTGGCTGAGATCATCAAAAGATCAGCAGGACTTCTGGGGGTGGAGACAGATGAGGCTTCTCTGATGGAGATGGCCCGCTGTTCCCGCGGTACGCCAAGGGTGGCAAACCGTCTGCTGAAGCGGATCCGGGATTTCTCCCAGGTGCGCGGCGACGGCGTTATAACGAAAGAGATCACGGAGAAAGCGCTGGAGGCGCTGGGCGTGGATCATCTGGGGCTGGAACGTCTGGACCGTGAGATCCTGTCGGCGATCATTCTCCGATTTAACGGCGGTCCTGTAGGCATCGATACCATCGCCGCGTCTATCGGCGAGGAGAGGGTAACGATTGAGGATGCTTACGAGCCGTATCTGATCCAGTCCGGGCTTTTGTACAGGACTCAGAAGGGAAGAATGGTGTCACAGCTGGGCTACCAGCATATGGGCATCGATTATCCGCAGACAGGCGGCGCCGGCACGGCAGCTGCTGACGGCGCAGAAGAGGAAAACGAAGAACAGCAGAGTATATTGTGATGGAGAATTTATGAAGATTGATGAATTTGACTATGAACTGCCGAAGGAGCTGATCGCGCAGCAGCCTTCGGAGAAGAGAGATATCTGCCGCCTGATGGTGCTTGACCGCAGTCAGGGAACGGTTGACCATAAACATTTTTATGACATTCTGGATCGTCTGCACCCCGGAGACTGCCTGGTGCTGAACAATTCCAAGGTCCTGCCAGCCAGACTTTTCGGTGTGAAAGAGACCACAGGAGCTAAGATCGAGTTCCTTCTGATCAAAAGGCTGGAAGGCGACCGGTGGGAGACCATGGTGAAGCCGGGCAAAAGGGTGAAGCCGGGAGACAGCGTTTCTTTCGGCGAGAACTTCCGCGCGGAGATTCTGGACTTCGGCCCCGACGGCACCCGGATCGTGGAGTTTCACTATGAGGGGATCTTCATGGAACGGCTGGAAGAGCTGGGGAAGATGCCGCTTCCGCCGTATATCGAGCGTGAAAGCACCCTGGACGACAAAGACATGTACCAGACCGTATACTGCAAGGAGGAAGGCTCCGTCGCGGCGCCGACGGCAGGTCTGCATTTTACTGAGGATCTTCTTGCGGCGGCCCGATCAAAGGGTGTCCGTCTGGCTTATGTGACGCTGCATGTGGGTATCGGCACGTTTCGGCCTGTCAAATGCGAAAATGTGGAAGATCATCATATGCATTTTGAAGAGTATTATATCGACGAGGAGACTGCCGGCGTGATCAACGATACGATTCTGTCGGGCGGGCGCATCGTTTCTGTGGGAACCACCTCTACCAGAACTGTGGAAAGCGCGGCGTATTTTGACGAGGCGTCCGGCAAATATCTGGTGAAGGCAGGAGGGGACAACACAGGAATCTTCATCTATCCCGGATATTCCTTCAAGATCGTAAACGCCCTGATCACCAACTTCCATCTGCCGAAATCCACCTTGCTGATGCTGATCTCCGCGCTGTATGACAGAGAGAAGATCCTGGAAGCCTATGAGATCGCAGTGAAAGAAAAATACAGGTTTTTCAGTTACGGGGATGCGATGCTGATCGAGTAAGGAAACTTATTCTGTTTTCGTATGTTTGCCCTAGGACCGGATGGGACTGCCGTTGACAAACTCCATATATCCGGCTATAATAAAATCACAGTTTAGTTTGGACGAATATGACGAATATTTTAATGAATCTTTTAATTGGATTCTCCGGTATGTACCGGCCTGGTTAATTTAGTTGTCAAGACCGCCTGCGGCGTTCATAATTTTGAAGCGCGGGCGGTTTCTTTGTATCCTGATGCTGAAAAATCAAAATTCAAGCTATGGAAAACAGTGAAAGTAGTGTATAATAGTAGGGAATTACTGCACGAAAGGGAAAGGAATTATACAGATATGAAACATGCAGTTACTTATGAATTATTAAAGACTGACTCGAGAACAAAAGCTCGAAGAGGAATTGTACATACACCACACGGCGATATACAGACGCCGGTGTTTATGCCGGTGGGCACCCAGGCTACGGTCAAGGCGATGCGTCCGGAACAGGTGGCGGATATGGGAGCGAATATTATTCTGTCAAACACCTACCATCTGTATCTGCGGCCGGGCCACGATATCATCAAAGAGGCCGGCGGCCTTCACAAATTTATGAACTGGGACAGAGCCATACTCACCGACAGCGGCGGTTTTCAGGTATTTTCACTGGGTAAACTACGCAAGATCACAGAAGAAGGCGTAAAGTTTCAGAGTCACATCGATGGTTCCCGTCACATGCTGACGCCGGAAAAAGCCGTGGAAATTCAGAATGCGCTGGGTTCGGACATCATGATGGCTTTTGACGAATGCGCGCCGTACCCTGCCGACAGAACCTATGTGAAAAATTCTCTGGAGAGGACCACCCGGTGGCTGAAACGCTGTAAAGACGCTCATAAAGAGCCGGAGCGCCAGTCTTTGTTCGGCATCATGCAGGGCGGCATGTATAAGGATCTGCGTAAGCAGAGCGCGGAGGAGATCGTAGAGATGGACCTGCCGGGTTATGCCATCGGCGGTCTTTCTGTGGGAGAGCCGAAAGAACTGATGCTGGATATACTGGATGACTGCGTGGACTATCTGCCTGAGGAAAAGGCCCGCTATCTGATGGGGGTCGGTACGCCGGACTACCTCTTTGAAGGCGTGGAACGGGGCATTGATATGTTCGACTGCGTGCTGCCGACCAGGATCGCCCGCCACGGTCTCTGCATGACCAGCCACGGCAGGGTCAACATCAAAAATGCCAAATACGAACGTGATTTCACGCCGCTGGACGCGGAGTGCGACTGCTATACCTGCCGCAATTATTCCAAAGCTTATCTGCGGCATCTGTTCAAAGCCGATGAAATGCTTTCCGCTATGCTGCTTTCCAATCACAATATATATTTTCTGCTGAAAATGATGGAAAACATTCGCACAGCCATTGAAGAAGACAGATTTTTAGAGTATAAAGAGGAGTTCTATGAGAAGTATGGGAGATTTTAAGAAAATTCGCAGTGAAGGCGTTCTGCCGGTCTGCGTACATGACGAGTTTTGCGGGGGCTGTATTTATCAGGGGATGCCCTACGGGGAGCAGCTGGCGATCAAAGAGAAAGAGGTCAGGGATCTCTTCGAAGAAAAGCGCATTCAGCCGGAACGTTTTGATTCCATTGAGGGCTGCCCGCAGCAGTACCGGTACAGGAATAAGATGGAATATACCTTCGGTGACATGGTCAAAGACGGCCCGATGTGCCTGGGGATGCATAAGAAAAAGAATTTCATGTCCATTATCACAGTGGATCAGTGTCAGATTGTGGATGAGGACTTTAACAGGATCCTTCGATTCACGCTGGACTTTGCCGCGGAGCGCGGATATCGCCATTATCATAAGAAGAGCCACAGAGGGCTTCTGCGCAATCTGATCATCAGACGAGGCGTCAGAACAAAGGAACTGCTGGTCAATATCGTAACGACCACAGAAGAGGGTTTTGATGAGGATGCCTATACAGCAGGCCTGCTGGCGCTGCAGCAGAACAACCAGCTTAACAATCAGATCGTAGGCATTCTGCGGACTTTTAACGATAATATCGCTGACAAAGTCACCTGCGAAGAGCTGAAAGTCCTCTACAGCCGGGATTATTATATGGAAGAGATCCTCGGCCTTCGTTTTAAGGTCAGCGCATTTTCTTTCTTTCAGACCAACGTGGAAGCAGTGGAGCGGCTTTACAGCGAAGCCCTTGCTCTGATCGACGACTTTGCGGGCAAGACGGCTTTTGACTTATATTGCGGAACCGGCACCATCAGCCAGATCCTGGCGCTGAAAGCCAAAGCGGTGATCGGTGTGGAGATCGTGGAGGAAGCAGTAGAGGCTGCCAGAGTCAATGCGGAGCTGAACGGATTAGATAACTGTAAGTTTATTGCCGGCGATGTATTTAAGGTGCTGCAGACTGTGGACGAAAAACCGGAAGTCATCGTAGTCGACCCGCCGAGAATGGGTATGAGCCTGGACGCGGTGGAAAAGATCGCAGGCTACGGTGTGCCGCAGATCGTGTATATCAGCTGCAACCCGAAGACACTGGCTGTAAACCTGCAGCAGTTTGAGTATCTGGGGTATAAGGTGAGGTACGCCAAGGCGTTTGATAACTTTCCGTGGACGAAGCATACGGAGTGCGTGGTGATGATGGAGAGGGTAGGAAAGTAGTTATGAAAGTGCAGTAATATTGTGTTTTCAGGCAATTGAGCAAATTCGGCATCGGGCAGATAAAATGCTCTGCAGAAAGGAAAACCAAGGTGTTTTACTCTGTGTACCCTAATTTTTCTATTTCCGTACCGAATGTAGTGAAATACCGATACTATTAGCTCGTTCTCCTGAGATATTTATTGATAGTATATCGAAAAATCTTTGATTTTCAAGGAATAAGACTTGGCTAAATTGGGAGGAATAAAAATGAAGGGTTCGGAATGTAAATTTGTTAAATATATGGAGGGCTCCGACAAGCGGTTTGTTATTCCGGTTTACCAGAGAAATTATGACTGGAAGACCGAGAACTGTAAGCAGCTGTACGATGACCTTGTAAAAATCATCAAGGGACACCGGAAGAGCCATTTCTTTGGGAGCCTTGTTTCCGTATATAATCCGGACGGCCACAATGAGGAGTTTCTGATTATTGACGGCCAGCAGCGCTTGACTACGGTATCTCTGCTGTTTCTTGCAATGTATAACCTGATTGATAAGGGTATCATTGTGCCGGAGACATCCAATTTGAAGCAGCGTATTTTCGAGGAATACCTCGTAGATAAGTGGAAACCAGAGGATACTCGTATTAAGCTGAAGCCGGTCAAGAATGACCAGACTGCTTTTGGAAAGTTGTTCTCTGATCCGGCCGAGCACATTCGCGAATCCAATTTAACCGTAAACTACGATTATTTCTACGACCGTATTCAGAAGCAGGAAATCACCATCGACCAGCTTTACGATGCAATCTGTTGTTTGGAGATTATCAATATCCGACTGGATATGGACGATAATCCGCAGCTCATTTTTGAAAGCCTGAACTCAACCGGCCTCGACCTTAGCGAAGGTGACAAGATCAGGAACTTTATCCTGATGGGTTTGCCATCCAAGGAGCAGGATATTTATTACGACAAATACTGGAACAAGATCGAAGTCTGCACGAAATATGATGTCAGTGCTTTCATCAGGGATTACCTGAGTGTAAAGCAGCAGGCCATTCCGCAGCAGAAGAAAATCTATATCAATTTCAAGGATTTTGTAGAGCTGGGAAAGATTGAGACAGAGCCGCTGCTCAATGAGATGTTGGACTATGCAAAACGCTATCAGATTCTTCTTGACGGCAATTCCGGCAGTTCTGCACTTGACGCATGTATCGACAGACTGAACCGTTTGGAGACTACGGTAACAAGGCCGTTTTTCCTTGAGGTGCTGCGCCTTTATAGCGAAAAGAACGAGAATAACGAAAATAAGCTGACGCTGGCACAGGTCACAGAGATTTTCCTGACCACAGAGAATTACCTGTTCCGCAGGACAATATGTGACTTACCGACAAATGCCCTGAATAAAATCTTCCTTATGCTGCACCGGGAGATCATCCGGTACGATGGCACCGAGGATAATTATGTTGAGAAGTTTAAATATGCTCTGCTATCAAAGAGGGAGCGTGCCCGCTTCCCAGATGATAAGGAGTTTAAAGCAGCATTTGAAGAGCGCATGGTCTATTTGATGAACAGCAAGAATAAGATTTACATTCTTGAGCGCTTTGAGAACTTTGGAACTTCGGAAGACAAAGATGTATACCGTCATTGTGATGATGGTACATATTCGATTGAACATATTATGCCGCAGCATCTTACACCAGTATGGCAAAAGGAGCTGGGTGATGATTACGAGCAGATCCATGAACAGTGGCTACACAGGATGGCCAATCTGACGTTGACGGCCTATAACTCGAAATACAGCAATAGTTCATTCACGGAAAAGAAAACCATGCAGAATGGTTTCGATGACAGCGGTATCCGCATGAACACTTGGATTGCCAAAAAGGATAAGTGGACGCTTGCAGAATTGGAAGAACGCAGTGAATATCTTATGGGCAGAGCATTAATTATTTGGGCAGTGCCTGTCACAGAATATAAACCAGAAGAAAAGCAGCTCGATACATATAACCTTGAGGACGAGAGTGAGTTAACTGGTCGCCTGATTACCAAGTTTACTTTTAAGAATACCGAGCAGCCGGTAACGAGTTGGGTTGAGATGTTCCAGAAGGTTATCCAGATTCTGTATTCAGAGGACAAGGCCATCATTACAAAGCTAGCCATGTCTGAGGAGCAGAACATTGCGCTCCATTTCAATACTAATCCGGAGGCATTCACGAAGTCGCTGGAAATCGGCGATGGCATCTATGTGTGGACAAACACCAGCACCCAGAGTAAATTGTCCGTCTTGAGTCGTCTGTTCAAACTGTACGATGAAGATCCGGCAGACTTGGTATTTTATCTGCGCGACGAGAATGAATCCAATGCAGATGAGCCAGGCAGCCGTCATGAGCTCCGAAGAAAATACTGGACGTATGCGCTTCCGATTATCCAGAAGGCACATGGAGTGGATGGTTCGTTCTCTAATGTCAATCCATCAAGGGATAACTGGATCAATGGATTCTTTGGAATCGGTGGATTTTATCTGTGCTGTGTAGCAAACTACGATGCAGCACGAGCAGAGGTTGTCTTTGGCAGAGGAAATAAACAGGAAAACAAGGACGCCTTCGACAATCTTTACACGCATAAGAACGAAATCGAATCGGCTCTGGGAACCATGTTGCAATGGAACCGTGGTGATGACATCAAGTCGTCTAAGGTATTCATTCAGCTGAATAATGTTAGCATTGAAAATGAGACAGACTGGCTTCAGATGGCCAACTTCCACGCCGATTGGACAAAGAAGTTCTATGATGTGATTGTGCCGTATATTAAAGGCTAATGAGTGGTAAAGAAGGCTGTCAAAGCAGAACTTTTTGAACAGCGTCGATGATGCTTATGCGGGGTGAGAATTAAACCTTTTAAGGTTTCCCTACACAATTTAAGGATTGCCCTTAGGGGATTCTGAATGGAGGAACAGCTGGAAGGAGCACAGCAACAGCAAGAGCATATCGAAGTAATTTCACAGGCCGGATTGAGCCTGCCAGAAGCCGTGAAAACCCAGAAAGTAAGCCTTTTCACGGACACCGGAGTACACTGTACGTGGAAGCACATTGTATCAAAGATAAAGTCTTGTTAGACGATACCTGTGGAAATGGTGGGTTTCTTGTGAGGACAAAAAAAGCAACGAGGTGATATGGAGTGAATAAAGATCCATTTAAGGAATACATCAAAGAGTCTGAGCCGGACAAGCGTGACAAGGGTTATGCGTGGCATACGGCCATCGGCCTGCAGGCTGTGGACGGACTGAAAACATCGGAATATTTGGTGCAGACGGCGGTTCGCAATATCGAGGGCGAGATTTCCTTTGAGGAGGCCAATGCGCTCTTACAAAGCCATTATGAGGAGAATCCTGTTCGTGACGCGGATGACCGCACCGAGGAAGCGGATAAAGTCTCGGCCAGAATCGCGACACTGCTTTCAGAGAAGGCTTTCAGCTTTACTCCGAATGAGTATCTTTCCATTCACAGGAAGCTGTTTACCGGCATTTATTCTCATGCCGGACGTATTCGGGATTATAACATTACGAAGAAGGAATGGGTGCTGAACGGAGCGACCGTGCTATATGGCAGCGCTACGGAGTTGCGGGCGACGCTTGACTATGATTTTTCAGAGGAGAAGAAGTTTTCCTATAAGAATCTCACGATGGATGAAATCATCCACCATCTTGCTGTATTCGTATCCAGACTGTGGCAAATCCACGTGTTTGGCGAGGGCAACACCAGAACGACAGCGGCGTTCTTCATCAAGTATTTACGTATGTTGGGCTTTGATGCGACAAATGATATTTTCGCCGAGAACGCATGGTATTTTCGGAATTCACTGGTCAGGGCAAACTATAACGATCTGAAAAATGGCATTCACGAAACGACAGAGTACCTTGAATTGTTCCTTCGCAATCTCCTTTTGAATGAAAGCAATCCTCTTCATAACCGGACATTGCATATCAGCGGTACTTTCAAAGAACCAGAAAAAGTGAACATTGACTCGAAAAAAGCGAACATTGGAGAAGAAAAAGCGAACATTGAAGATGTTTTCACAGCAAAAACCGCTTCTCATATTCAGGTATTAGAAGAGGCATTGGGATCGGAGTTAGTATTTGGAAGATCGGATGTTCAGCGGGTGCTCGGCTTGAAACCGACAAGAAGCTCTGCACTACTGCGTGAAATGGCAGAACATGGAATTGTTGAGCCAGTGTTTGGACACGGAAAAGGCAAGTATCGATTCAGGAATCAAGAGCGTTGAGACGATGGAATTTGAGACTTGTTCCGTCAGAGCGAAGTCTTGAATCGGTCGGCAAATCTGTGCGTTTGCATATTATAGGTAGGAGCAAAGTCTTTGACCTGTTTCCGAGAACGGACGGTGGGTAAAAATCAATGTAGTTTATTTATTATACAAAATGTTCAACCTGCCAGAAGACTAAAACCGGTTAGATAATTATAATATGAATTACACCAGGCGTCATATTGTAGAGGAACGGGTGCTGAACGAGAATCACTCCCTTCATAACCGGACATTGAAACAGAAAAACCGGACATTGAAAAGATTTTCCAGCCTAAAACGGCAAGTCACATTTTAAAACTCCTCGAAGCTTTTCCGGAGCAATCGATATTTGGGTGTTCAAAGGTGATGGAAGTGATTGGCGTTAGACCGTCCAGAGCTTCTGAACTTTTGAGAGAACTGGTGGAATGCGGCATGATTGAGCCGGTGTCCGGTCATGGAAAGGGAAAGTATCGGTTTCGACAGCAGCAGGAATAGATAGGATAGTGGATTTGGTCTATGTTTTGGTTAATTTCTCCCTTTTGTAGAGTGCTGCCGGTCAGGCAGGCTGCATACGAAAAGAAAAACATTTTAGCTATTGACAAAGGCGGAGAGAAAGGACTATACTAAAGCTGAGTTAGCGATGGCTAATTAAAAGCTGTCGCTTTTATTAACCAGAGAAGTTAGTTAAAACTAACTTCGAAAACCGAACAATGAGAAAGGGCTTTTATTGTCAGTATACATCCTGTATTTTCTGAACGAAAGATTTCTCCTTCTTTCATAAAGCAGGGAGGGTTTTACATATGTTGGAGCATGAAAAGAACTTTTTAGAGATTGTTGATTTGAAAAAATCTTTCGGCAGTGGAGATACAAGACAGGATGTACTGCGTGGAATGAGTTTTTCTGTTGGAAGGGGTGAGATTTGCCTGATGCTCGGTCCTTCAGGATCGAGCAAGTCCACACTTTTGAATATCATCGGAGGCATTGACAGCGCGGATTCGGGATACATTTCTATCAATGGAGACAAGCTGAAAGATTTGGGGGAAAAAGGACTGAGCCGATATCGCCGTAAACATCTTGGTTATGTATTTCAATTGTATAATTTAATCGGAAATCTTAATGTAAAAGAAAACATTGAGGTGGGAGCATATCTTTCAGAAAGTCCTTTGGAGATTGATGAGCTGCTGCACACGTTGGGACTTTACGAGCATCGCTATAAACTTCCAAATCAGCTTTCAGGCGGACAGCAGCAGCGGGTATCTATCGGCAGAGCAATTGTTAAAAATCCGGATATTCTCTTGTGCGACGAACCTACAGGGGCACTGGATTACGCCACTTCAAAGGAAATCTTGAAACTGATTGAAGATATCAATCAAAAATACAGAAATACGGTTATTATGGTGACTCACAATGAGGCAATCAAGGGCATGGCAGATCATGTCATTAAACTAAGAGATGGTATGGTTCGTCAGAATATAATCAACACAAATAAAGTATCTGCGGTAGAGCTGGAGTGGTAAGGAGTACAGAAGAGATGAAGAAACACAAGAATAAAAACCCCCTTAACCGGCGTATACTGCGTGAGCTTGTGGGCGATTGGAAAAAATATATTGTTGTCAGCTTGTTTTTAATTCTGACAATTGGATTTGTGTCGGGAATGTATATAGCCAATGGCAGTATGATGAGCGCTGCAGAGCAGGGGAGCACAAAATATAAGCTGGAGCATGGTCACTTTGAACTTGAAAAGAAAGCGGATGCTGAATTTCTCAAAGAAATATCAGCGGGTCAAAAAGCAGATGTAAAATCGTACTATTTGAAAAAAGCGAAAGATGAACTCGATGAAAAGTTTGAAAAAGAATTTAGAAACGAGTTTTCAAAGAAGTTTGATGCAGAGTTCGCGGGGAAATTTGACGCATCCTTTGCGCAGCAGATTAGAAATTCATTATTAGCGCAGGGCATGAATGACAAAGCAGCTTCTAAGGCGCTGCCTGCTGTGCTTAAGCAAGCGAAGGAAAGCGGAAGAAAAATATGAATTAAATGATTCGGCATTTCAGCCTGTTCCTGTAAACGTTTATGAGAATTTTTTCCGCAATGAGGACGAGGATAATAATCATGACGGCATAGTGGACGGCACTGTTCGGGTATATGAAAAAACAGAACATATTAATCTGGCGTCTATCTTAGAAGGTCGCTTTCCTAAAAATGAAAATGAAATTGCAATTGAACGTATGCACGCTGATAATGTAGGTGTAAAGGTCGGAGATAGAATCATAGTCGGCGGTAAGGAATGGACTGTTGCAGGCGTGCTTGCTTATGTAAACTATTCCACCCTCTTTGAGAAAAGTTCCGATTTTATGTTTGACGCTTTGAAATTTAATGTGGCAATGGTCACAGAAGGCGGTTTTAAACGACTTGAAGGACCGATTCATTACGCATACGCATGGCAGTATGTCAATGTTCCTGATAATGAAAATGAAGAAAAAGGCTTTTCTGATGATTTTATGAAAGCGCTGCTGACACAGACTGTAGTCAACGAAAATGAGATAAAAGAATATCTTCCTGCTTATGCGAATCAGGCGATTCATTTTGCGACAGACGATATGGGTTCAGATGAGGCAATGGGAGGTGTTCTTCTTGATATTCTCATTGTGATTATTGCTTTTATTTTTGCTATTACGATCAGTAATACTATAACAAAAGAATCGAAGTCAATTGGAACTCTCAGAGCTTCTGGATATACACGCGGAGAGCTCATACTGCATTATCTGGCAACGCCGGTAATTGTTACGCTCTTTGCAGCGGCAGTTGGAAATCTTCTTGGATATACGGTGTTTAAAAATGTGGTTGTTTCAATGTATTACAATAGTTACAGTCTGCCTGCGTATGAAACTATTTGGAATCCGTCGGCGCTCTTCAAGACTACTATCATTCCGCTTTTGCTCATGTTTGTTGTAAATCTTGTGGTCATTGCCAGGCAGATGTGGCATACACCCCTTGAGTTTTTGCGGCAGGATTTAAAGAGAAACAAGCGTAAAAAGGCAATCCGTCTGCCAGAGTGGGGATTTTTCAGGCGTTTTCGTTTTCGGATTATTTTTCAAAACTTGCAGAACTATTTGATTCTGTTTAGTGCTAGACTAGAAAGTGGACAGGAGTTTTGAGAAATTCTTCCGTGTGATATAATATATACATAAAGGAGAATTATCATGGGAAGACATTATGACAAACAATTTAAAGAAGA
>JAETRU010000061.1 GCA_021769965.1 Eubacterium sp. | reverse complement strand
ACTGTTAAAAATTTCTTCATTTTAAGAATTCCTCCCTCTTTTTAGTTCTTTGTTTTAAGATTATAGTTATACGCGTTTTTGCGCAAAACTGATAAATGAAATTACAGTTCACAATGTACATTAAATGCGAAGTAATAAATTGAATAGAACTTTCTCTGAACTTATCCATGTATCAATACTTTTCTGGAAGAATTCTATCATTTATGATAGAATAAAGATAAAGATGATTTTGTGATTTTAGGGGAAATATATGAATTATACATTAATGAATGCAGACGGATTGATAAGATATTCAAGCGAGAAAAATTATTCGTCAGCAGATTTGAATAAGGAAAAAGCGAAGATCGGAGTATACTAAAAGCAAACTTTTGTCGTTCAAAAATGGCTATTTTTATCGACTGAAAGATTAGGAGATTATCTATGTATCATTTACAACAGCATACACGTCTAATTTCAACCCGGAAAAAAGGAAAACTGCATAGACTGTCAATAGTTATACTTATCCTGCTCATCTTTCTCCTTTCGGGCACTGTCAGCAGCTTTGGAGCCGACATTGCCGGGCAGGCGTCCGGAGCAGACAAATCTAAACAGTCAGTTCTGCTTACCTTTGCGGCAATTTCGGATCCTACCACAGACAGCAGGCAAGCTACGATTGAACTCTGGAAAGGCCTGAAGTGCGGCGAAGATAATCAGATCGCTGTCACTGGCGGAGAAGCGCTTTTAGCCGATGCCAGAGAAGGCGACGTGTTCACTTATCGTATTTCTGCAGATGGTTGTTACACGACAACCTGCTCTTTTGCATTGTCAAAGCAGGATATTCTTCTGAAGGAAAAGAATATCAAAGTTCAACTTCAGAAGCGGACGGGTAACGGATATGAAGCGTCTGAAGTCCGCATCTGGAGTGAAGAAATAGAAGAGAAGCTGTTCAGTACCAGGACATTGAATGATATAGATATAGATATTTTAGATACGCCGGCTTTTAGCAGCAGCAAAGGTGCCCACGAATTTACTTCTATTACGGAAGGAACCGCATATCTGAAGCAGCTTTGCGCCGATAGTGACTGTGCCTATTTGTACTATCTGGATGACAGCAAGAGCTGGCCGGTGATGATTTTTACAAAGGCTGATCTGCGCGGGATTACTTCGCTGAAAAAAGCTCTGGCTGTCATCACTGAAAGCGATCGTACAAAAGTCCTTTATCAGGCGCAGATCCACGGAAATGAACCGGCTGCCGGTGAAGGCTCGCTGGCTGTAGCAAAGGCTTTGTCTGATCAGAACGATGAAGCAGGGTGTCTTGATCAGCTTGACGTGGTCATCGTGCCTTATGCCAATCGCTACGGTGCGGAGCGTTTTGTCCGGGCCGGTACGTCTGGCGGGATCAATTTGAGTCGGGACGCTTTGGCGCTGCGATCCTCGGCCACAAAGACGCTGCACAGGCTCTTTGTGGATCTGATGCCGGATGTTTTCATAGACGGCCACGAGTTCACCTGTCAGAATAAGATCGAGACGCAGAATGAAAGCGGCGTTTATTTGAAATGGCTTGACGATATTCAGCTGACCTGTGTCAATAATCTGAACCGGGAGCCGGGTATTTTCGAAAAGGAAGAAACTCTGGCAGCTGAGATCCGTCAGGACCTGCGCTCAAAGGGTTTTCGCACTTACGCTTACGATGCTTCCTGTAACAGTACTACATGGTGTAACTTTGCACGTCTGTATAACTGTTATGTTTTTCTCGTTGAATCAAACGGAATCGGTATGGGCAAAGCACATTATGACCGGAGAGTACTGTCCCAATACGAAACCGTGACATCTTTGCTGAAGCAGCTATCGGCAAACCACGATTCTGTCAGAAGAACTGTCGCAAAAGCGAGACAGACATTGCGGAAACGGGGAGCAAAGTATACATTGTCGGATAAATTTGTATTGCGTCACGGCAGCAAAGGCGGCGTTACCTTGACTATGGAACGGCTCAGCTTTGGTCTTTCAGGAGAGATATGGGGAGATCCGCAGCGGACAGATACCTTTTGCAATGCGGATACATCTCTGCGGCAGCGGTCACGGCCGACCGCCTACATCATAGACAAAGGCGCACCGGGTGCAGCTAAAGCAAAAGCAATACTGACGGCCAACGGAGCAAAATATTATGAGCTGCCGAAAAATTCCAGGGTTCAGGTTCGGCAGTACGGCGGCGCCATGACAAAGGCAGCTGTTGGAAAATCCAAGAAAAAAACTTTTAAAAAAGGCGCCTATGTATTTACCATGGATCAGGACGCCGCTAATATCATCTCAGCGAGTCTGGAGCCTGATACCACTGATACGGCCGGATACAAAGGCTCCTTTGTCCAGTCAGGCATTCTGAAGAAAAGTGGAGGAGCATATCCGATTTACCGGTATGAAAAGAGCCTGAAGGATCTGAAGAAGAAATAGATACTTCCCGCCAGCCAGCTTTATATTGTCGAAATGTGTCGAAACCCGTAATAATATTGCCTGCGATTGGGGCTTCACAAAAGTCATTTTTGGCATATATAATATAGATTGTAGATCTTCGCAGGATGATTTTGATCATGGATGAAAACGAAGAGGATCGCGCAAGTAAAGGGGATAGATGTTCAGGAGCGCAGAGCGCAAATCATCCAAAAAAAGAAGGCTTTCGCCGCCGGCTGGCTGCACCGGTGAGCTAAGCCTTCTTTTCTTTTACGGTTTAAACTTCTGATCCTACAGGCGCGTCCATCTGTTCGCAGACGCACTCGGACGCCAGTCTGCCTACATGGTTGTTGGAGCCCATGACCCAGATGATGTCGCCGGCGTCTATCATAGTGTTGGCGTCGGGCATGATGATAGGATAGCCTTTCTGCTGCAATCCTAACACGATGCAGTGCCATTTGTCCTTGAAGTGTCCATTTTTCAAAGATTTTCCGGCAAAGGCCTCTTCGCCGGTCAGCTTGACGGCGCATACGGACAAAGCGTTTTCCACCACAGGATAGTCGCTCTCCATGAATTGTTTCAGTGTCCGGGGCTGCTTTGTCGGCCTGATTCGAATCAAACGGTAGAAGTTTTCGATAGACTTCAGATCACTGACGATATAGATCTTATCTCCGGCGTGGATGACTGTCTTCGGGCTTGGCAGGATCATGTGCCTGCCGTTGTGGCGGATCTTCACCACGTAGATGTTGAAGATGCGGCCCCACTGCAGATCTGCCAGGCTCTTTTCCAGGAAGTCAGCGCCTTCCGGCGCGATCAGAGTGATGATATGAAGCTCCTCGTCCAGCCATGACTGGCGCGCTCCCTTTTCTTCCTCGGCTTTGATAATGCGCTCGTTGAGGTTTCGCAGGAACTGTGTCTCCAGACGCAGGTAGGAAGTCGCCATAAAGTCGCTTTTCACCGTGACCAGGACGATGAGGACAAGGAACACGAACAGGATCCCTGCAGGAATATCAAACAGATTTAAAAGCGGAATCATGGCGATCACAGCGATGACAGTGACCTTGATGGCTGCCAGCGCGATGAGAGGCAGTCGATTTGAGCGTTTTTTGAGCCATAGAGACGTGAAAATGCTGTTGTGGGGGTTTATCATCGGTTTGATAAAAATCGCCATAATGAAGTAAATAGCGGCGCACACGACGATCTTGCACGGCAGGTCCGGCAGCGGCCCGGCCAGAAGAGGCTGCAGGATCTGCAGGCCGGCCATAACTGTAACCAGCATAATGACGCTGTAAATGAATGTCCGGGAACAGAACTTGCGTATGTATTCGTTCCATTCGTTGTCCGTCTCGTCGTCAACCTGATCCTCAGCCGTATACCGGTTCAGCTTGCGCAGCAGGCTCTCCGGCAGTCTTTTTTCGAGCCATGATGTGACGACAGAAGATTTTTTGATCAAAAAAGGCGTCAGGAAGGTGGTAAGTACCGCGGCAGACACGATGATAGGATATAGGTAATCCTCCATGACGCCAAGAGATACGCCAAGAGTTGCGATGATAAAGGAAAACTCGCCGATAGGCGCCAGACTGAAGCCGCTTTTGACTGCGGTGCTTATGGTCTGGCCGGACAGCAGCATGCCGATGGTGGCAAAGACAAGCTTGGCGGTGACGGCCACGACCGTGATGATGACGATGGTCGGCGCGTAGCTTACGATGGCCTGCGGATCAACTTTCATACCTACTGAAAGGAAGAAAAAAGTGACGAACAGGTCTTTGACGCCTTTTGTGATATGTTCTACCCTCTCTACGTGAACGGTGCCCGCGAGCAGGGAACCTGCCAGAAAAGCGCCAAGCTCGGAGGAAAACCCGAGGAAGTTGGCAATCAGGACCATGCCGAAACACAGGCCCAGAGACAGAACCAGCAGCATTTCGTCATTCATGACTTTGATGACCTTGTTGAGGAAGGTCGGCAGCAGGTAGATGCCAAGCAGCAGCCATACGATCAGGTAGCAGACCATCAGGGCCAGACTGATCGTAAGTTCCCGGCCTGACACGCTTTGACTGACGGAGATCGTTGACAGGACCACCATCATGAAGATGGCGACGATGTCCTCGATGACCAGGGTGCCCATGACCAGCTGGGAATATTTTTCGTGCTTTACGTTCAACTCGTCAAAGCATTTCTGGATCACGGCGGTGGAGCTGATGGAAAGCATGACGCCCAAGAAAATGCTGTTGATAGGCGTGAAGCCCATGAGAAGCCCCATGACGTATCCCGCGGCCAGGACACCTGCCATTTTGACGATGGCAGATATGATGGCAGTACCGCCCATGCGGGCCAGCTTGTGCAGATTGAATTCCAGACCGATGTGAAACATCAGGATGATAACGCCGATCTCGCTCCACAGAGTAATGGACTCGGTGTCCTCAGCGGTAAAAAACATTGGAAAATACGGACTGATCAGAAAGCCGGCCAGAATGTAGCCAAGAATCAGCGGCTGTCGGATTTTTTTGAATATGATGGTGATAATGCCAGCTGTCAGCAGCATGACAGCCACATCTGTGATCATATGAGGCAGATGCAATGGGTCTCCTCCCTTCTTTGGTGGTTTTTCATATATGAATATTATATAACAAAGGGGACGGGCAGGGAAAGTGCTTTCTTATGGTAAAGCGGTTTTTTGAAAAAATAAGAGAAAAGTCGTACATATGGCAGAAAGATCGAGGGAGCGCGCGCAGCGAAAAAGCAGGCTCAGCGGCCTGCTTTCTCATGGTGGTTTATTGATAGCTTTGTGGTTATTTTACCTTTAATGTCTTTACCGTCATCCAGTTGCCGTAAAGTTTGGTTCCGTCTGGAAGAAGCTTGTAGGCACGAACCTGAACCTTATACTTCGCGTTGCTCTTGAGACCTTTGAAGATCTTGTACTGCGTCTTATAGTCATTAAATCTGTGCGGATAAGTAAAGTATTTGTACGTATCCGTTCTGGTATATTTGATCTGGTATCCATCCACATTAGAAAGCTTAGTGATAGAAACCTTCAGTCTGCCTTTTGCGGTGCTTGTCAGTTTGAACTGCGGGCGGTTCGGCTTGACCGTGATGGTGATCTTCTTGGAAACCGGCTCGTATCTCTTTACGCCGATAGTTGTCACCGTAATTGTTGCTTCGCCCGGACCGATCGGTGTCACGACTCCATTTGCAGATACGGTTACTACGGACGGATCGCTGGATACATAGGAGAATCCTGTTCCGTCGCCGGTAGCCTTTGGCGTTGGAATGACAAAAGCATTGCTGGTCGGATATTTGATGTAGGAACTCTTTTCCAGTGTCAGGGTCTGCTTCAGGCCAACGATAGTGAAGTATTTCGTCACCGTACCGGAGTAGCCGCCTTTACCTGTTATGATGACAGAGGCAGTTCCGGCGATTTTGTTGTCTGCATATGTAACAGAATAATCTTTTCCTTCTGTAAGAGACTTGTAGCCGTCCTTAACTGTAACTGATGGACGTTTTTCATATCCGTCGGCCGTGTAGGATGTCGGGGTTACTGTAATCGTACAGTTTTCAATGGTCTTTCCGACAATGGCAAACGGGAGTTCAACAACGCCGTAGAAATCGTTTTTTCCGGTTACAACTGCGGTAGCAGTACCGGTGGCAGTATTGTTACGATATGTAACGACATAGTTGGAAGCAGTTACAGTTTTGGTTCCATCCGTTACTTTGACTGTCGGCTTGATCTCATAACCGGTATAATTGTATGAAGTCTTGTCCAGACTTATACTGCATCTCTGCAGCGGAGAAGTGCCGATGTAGAAGTTGAGGATCTTTACTCCGCTGTAATTGTCCTTTGCAGTAACTGTTACGGATGCGGTTCCCTTGGCTATATTAGAACTGTACACCAGCGTATAATCTGTACCTTCTCTTAAGGTGCAGTAGCTGTCTTTTACAGCTACTGCCGGTTTGATCGCATACCCCGTGTAGGCAAATGAAGTTCCGGATAATGAGATATCGCACTTGGAGAGATCCTTTTTGAGGATAGTGTAGCTGCCGGATACTTCTCCCGCGTAGGCGCCGATGCCGATGACTTTGAATTCTTTTCTGCCGTTATTTTTCGTATCTGCAGGCCATTCGACTCTGTAGCCATTAGCTGGAACAAGAGCGCCGTCGCTGTCTATTACCGTAAGGTTTGGCCTCTGGTCATAGCCGCTATAGTCAAAGGATGTCTTGTCCACAGAAACACTTCTGATTCCTTTCCCAATCGAGAAAGATTTGATGACAGGATCCTTGTAGTTTCCCTGACCGGTGATGGTAACGGTTTTGTTGGTACTATCTGGAGAATCGACTGTATAGTCTGTACCTTGAATCAGCGTATAGCTGCCGTCCTTTATCGTGATTGGAGGAGCGGTGTTTGCCGAAGTACTGTTCCCGACAGTGATCGACAGAGTATTAAGACTCTTGGCAACGATCTTGATGCCTGTTTTTACGTCTGTAATCTCCCCTGTGAAATTTCCTTTTCCTTTGATAGTTGCAGTTATCTCCTGACCGGTCACGTTCTCATTATCGGAATATATAACTTCATAATCAGCAGCAGGGATAGAAGAATTATTGGTATAATTCGAGTTTTTGATCAAAGTAAATGAAGCGGTTCTCTTGACGCCGCGGGAGTAGGTGTACTCTGTGATTTTCCCGTTACCGCTGGTGCTTTGATCCGGGGAAGATACCTTATATACATCTTTGATATCATACACTCCTGTGTAGTAGAAGTTTCGATTCCCCGAGTAATTATTTATAAATGACAGCGTGATATTATTGCTGCTGCCAAGGACAGTTTTGTAGTCCTCTGGAATTGTATAATCAGTGCCTTTTGTAAGTGGTTTCTGTGTGATGCTATCATAGACAATCAAATCATCTACTAGTGTATTGACTTTTTTCTTAGCATTATCAATTGAAACGCTGATAGAGGAGTCGAGACCGCTTTTTGGTGTGATTAAGAATTCAACAGTTTTAGTAGCAATGCCCTTGTAGGTTTCACTGCTATCAATAGCCTTTACCGTTGCTGTATATTTGCCTACGTCTAAAACACCAGTTGTTATGCTTGTCGAATTACCTGTTTTGGCGCAGGAAACAGTATATTCAGTCTTTGGTACTTCTGTACCGTTTAATTTTACCTTGATATAATCTTTAATATTTTCTACAGAGAGACCGTAAGTGAAACTGTTCTGCGAGAGTGTTACATCTGCGTTTTCGATAGATGTTTGAGTTTCGGGCTCAGCAAAGGCCATACCAGGCATGAAGCAGAATACCATCATGATCGATAGCAGAATCGCAAGGATTTTCTTCATAATCTCTTTTCCTTCCTTTCTTTTCTTTTTGTTGAAATAATGAGGACAACACATATATCATGTTATCAACCACATTATACCATTAATCGACAGAAAAGCATACAAGATTTTAAAAAATTTTAAGATGTTATTAAGATAATAGAGAAAAGAAGGCCGGGGAATTCCGACCTTCTTCGTTAGTTTGATTTGATTATCTAAAGGTTCTTGCGACCTTGATGGAATTGTGAGTATAGACTTTTTCATCACCAACCATCTTGTAGCCCTTTACATAATAGTAGTACTTAGTTCCCTTCTTCAGGTTTGTAGTATACTTCTTGGAAGTCTGCTT
>JAETRU010000060.1 GCA_021769965.1 Eubacterium sp. | reverse complement strand
GCCTATCTGGGAGAGGTCGATGAAGAGAACCGTCAGATCGAGATATTGCCCAATTATCAGATTTTTTAGCAATTATTGTTGCCCACTTTTTTAAAATGATGTATAATGAAGATATCTATTAGCAGTCCATGCTGGAAAGGTGGTCATGTCATGAACATAACCGATGTAAGAATCCGCAAAATCAACGATGAAGGTAAGATGAAAGCTGTCGTTTCCATCACCTTTGATGATGAATTCGTCGTCCACGACATTAAAATCATCGAAGGACAGAACGGCCTGTTCATCGCCATGCCAAGCAGAAAAATGGGCGAAGGAGATTTCAGAGACATTGCGCATCCGCTTCTGTCTGAAACCAGAAACAAGATCAAAGAGGCTATCTTCACCGAATACGAAAAGGTACTTGCAGAAAAAGACCCCGAGGAAATGACCGAATAAGACATCGACAGCTTGCTGCTCCTAACGGAGCAGCCTTTTTCTTTTTTGAAAATTCTAGTCAATGCACTCCTGCTCTGCCTGCTCCGCTTCCACGACCCGGATGATATTGGTATTGCCCGGCACATCTACAGGGAGACCCGCGGTAATGACCACCTTGTCTCCGCCTTTGATGAGTCCTGCCCGGATGGCTTTGCGGGCGCAGTGTCCGAAGAGTTCTTCGATCTCGTATCTGTAGTTTGCCATGATCGGACTTACGCCCCAGACAAGCGCCAGCTGATGATAGGTCTTTTCGTACGGTGTGGCGCCGATGATCATGATGGACGGACGGAATTTCGACATTCTCTTAGCCGTATATCCGGTCTTGGTGATAGCCATGATGGCGCCGGCTTTGATGTCCTTTGCCAGGGTGCAGGCCGCATGCCCCACCGCGTTAGTCACATCCAGAGCGTCCATCTCGTGCCAGATGGTATCTCTTCCAGGCACGGTCGGCTGGTCTTCCTCCGCCTGCTCCGCGATCTTTGCCATAGTCCTTACGGCTTCTACCGGGAACTGGCCTGCCGCTGTTTCACCTGACAGCATGACCGCCGTAGTTCCATCAAAGACAGCATTGGCCACATCGGTGATCTCCGCTCTGGTCGGGATCGGACTGGTGATCATGGACTCCAGCATCTGGGTAGCCGTAATGACGATCTTGCCTGACTGGACACATCTTCTGATAAACCGTTTCTGGATACCCGGCAGCTTCTCATAGGCTACTTCCACGCCCATGTCGCCTCGTGCCACCATGATACCGTCAGACAGCTGCAGGATCTCCTCAAAGTTCTCAATGCCCTGGGTGCTTTCGATCTTTGAGATGACCTTGATCTCCTGACCGCCGTTTTCGTCCAGCAGCTGGCGCACTGCCCTGACGTCGCTGGCGCTTCTTACAAAGGAAGCCGCGACATAATCCACGTCGTTTTCAATGCCGAAGAGGATGTCCTCTCTGTCCTGCGGACTGATATACTGCATGCTCAGATTAACATCGGGCAGATTGATTCCCTTGTGATTGCTGATTTTTCCGCCGTGGATGACCTTGCCTTTCACGTCGGTCTCCGTAGTCTCCATGACCTTGATGACGATCTTACCGTCATTGATCAGCACCAGCTTTCCCGGACTGACCTCCTTTGGCAGATCCCTGTAGGTAACGGAAACGATATCCTGAGTTCCCATCACATCTCTGGTGGTGATAGTAAATTCCTGTCCATCGCGGAGGATCTCCTCGCCCCGCTCAAAATCCCGGATACGGATCTCCGGTCCTTTGGTGTCCAGCAGGACGGCGGCAGGCAGGCCCAGCTGATCTCTTACACTGCGGAAGGCCGCTATGGTCTCCCGATGCTCGTCATGGGTGCCATGAGAAAAATTGACGCGGGCTACATTCATGCCCGCCTGCAGCATCTCTTTCAGAATTTCCGGATCTCTGGACGCAGGTCCGATGGTACAAACGATTTTAGTCTTTCTCATAATGTTCCTTTCTGTACACAGCTGCATTTAAACAGCTATATTTGCAAATCTCTGATGCTGCTCCGATTCTTCTCCTTATCTCGCGCACCGAAGCAATTCTCATATCATTATACAGTAATACCAGAAAAAAACAAGAGCCCGTCAAAGGCTCCCGCAAAATATATCACTGTATAACTGCTTCTATTCCTCCCAGATCACCGGGCATTCCATATATGTAAGAAATCTGACAAAGTCAGCCTTGGACAGAGCCAAAGTCGCTGTATTCCGGTTTGGATGGAAGTTGACCAGTTCTGTATCCGCCGCGTCTGTAACTTCCTTTCCCAGCACCACAGTCACGCTGCCGGGCTCGGCGCTGACCAATCCGAAAGGCGATACGGAACCGGGGATCAGTCCTAGACAGTCCATCAGTTCTTCCGCGCTGGCAAACCGTACCTGTCCCCAGCCTGTCAGAGCTTTGAACTGCTTCATATCCAGTCTGCGGTGATCGTCCAGAATGATCAGAAAGTATCTTCCGGACTTTTTCTCTCTGACCAGCAGATTCTTCAGCCCCAGTCCCGCCAGATGCGGCAGTTCCTCTTCTGCCTCCCGGCTGGTGAATACGGCTTTATGTTCAATAACGCTGTAGTTTGTGATTCCGATCTCTTCAAAGACTTCATAGAGTCTGGCTTCATTCGCTTCCATATAGACTATACCTTTTTCTGAAACTCTGTATTGCACTTGTGGCATCTGACCCGGATCGTGCCCTTCCCCTTTGGCGCGCGCATCCTCTGTCCGCAGCCGGGACACTTGAAATACGCGTAGATCTTTCGTTCATAATGCCGCTGCTGAAAGGATTTTCCCTTTGTCAGCCTGTATTTCATGCTCAGATACCAGTTGTTCTCCTGCTCTCTTTTATAGAGATTCCGCGACAGTGCCCGGAAGTACATATAGACAAAAAGAGCCAGACCGGTATAGTACAATATGTAATAGACTGCCGGTATCTTTCCGAAAAACATGGCCGCAACCAGCAAGATCATCGCCGTGACCATAAGGAACCGGTTAAACTGATCGATACCGCGTCTCCCCTGCATAAACCTGTATAGCTTATATCTGAATCCGTTCATTTCGCCCTTTTCCTCCAAAACTTCTGCTTTTCTTTATCTTACTCTGCCTTTGTATATATTTTATTGGCTTTATGTGAAGAAGATGTGATGATTCTTTCGCGCTTTGTGGTATGATATATATACCACGAAAAACAGGAGGGAAACATGGATAAAACATCAAGAGAGTACGAAGTCTGTCTCTGCTGCCATACGACAAGAGGCGAAGTGGAAGATATCATCAGAGAGACCGGCGTGGACAATCTGAAAGATCTCTGCGCTGCTGCGAAGATCGGCACCAAATGCGGAGGCTGCCGGGAGGATCTGCAGATGATCCTGGATGACGTGCTGGGAAAATAAAATTCGCATTTCTCTGGCGGCAGACCGGAAAAAAGCGTGCCGCCCGCCGCAGATACAGCTGCGGCAGGGCGGCGCGCTTTTTGTTTTCGCTCTAATTTTCGCAGGCGTATGGCGCCAGCTCCAGACGGATAAAATATCCCTGATCATGGTCACAGACCGGGCATTTCTGCGGAGCCTGCGTACCTTCCAGGATATGGCCGCAGTTCAGGCAGATCCACTTGCACTGGATGTCAGATACAAACAGCTTGTTCTGCTCCAGCTGGTCGGCAAGGGCGCCGAACCTGTCGCCGTGCGTCTTTTCTATCTGCGCGATCTGGTGAAAGGCATTTGCGATCTTTGGAAAACCTTCTTCCATGGCCTTGTCGCCAAAGGCCTTGTAAGCGTCGTCATATTCCTCATATTCATTATGCTGGGCGTGACGCAGCAGTTCTACGACAGAATCCGTAATATCTACCGGGTAACCGCCGTCAATATGAATGGTATCACCCGCCATCTCCTTCAAATGGTTATAGAATACCTCAGCATGCGCTTTTTCCTGATCCGCCGTATAGGTAAACACCGCCTCTATCACGTGCAGCTTCGCTTCCTTTGCCTGTGCCGCGGCAAAGGTATAGCGGTTTCTGGCCTGACTCTCACCCGCAAAAGCCCGCATCAGATTATTTTTTGTCTCGCTCATGTTAAAATCTACAGACATATTTTTTTCCTCCCGTTTCAAAGCATTGATCTTTTACTAGTATTCGCAGGAAATGAGAAGATATGCGCTCCAAAAGAAAAATACCGGAGGAAACAGCAGAAGCCTCAGAAATTTTCCTGTTTTTACCGCCTGCTGCCGGGGTATAAGAATTAAGATAAACTGACTCTTTCAGGAGGAATCTGCTATGAATATGAACGAATTTTTTCAGCATCTTGATCAGCTCTTCGCGCAGAAAGAGATGCAGGCTGCTGAAACCTATATGAAGGAATCTCTGGCCGCAGCGGAGTCAGAAGGCGACCTCGGCGCTGTCATCTCCATCTGCAGCGAGCTCGGAGGCTACTTCCGGGTCACCAGCCGGTTTGATGAGGGCATCGCCCTGTACGAAAAAGCGCTGGACTGCATACACCGGCTGGGACTTGACGGCAGCGAGCACCACGGTACAACTCTGATGAACTACGCGACCACCTGTACTATGACCGGCGACAGCCAAAAGGCGCTGGCGCTGTATGAACAGGCCGCTGAGATCTTCCGGAATGCCGGTTTTGAGACAGACTATCGTGTAGCCACCCTTTACAACAACATGAGTCTTCTCTGTCAGGATCTGAACCAGTATGATACGGCTGTTGAAAAACTGGATCAGGCTATGTCCATTCTGCAGCAGCTGACAGAAAGTGAGATCGAACAGGCTGTCACCTATTCCAATCTCGCGCAGGTCCACATGCTCAGGGGCTGTCCGGAGGAAGCAAAAACTGCCGTGGAAAAATCCATCGCCCTGTTCACATCCACCAGCGGCGACTGCGACGTTCATTACGCGGCTGCCGTAAACGTGCTGGGCGAGATCTATTATACAGAAGGAAACTACGCTGCTGCCGCCAGACAGTTTGAAAAGGCCATGGCTCTGACAAAGCGGGACTTCGGGGACGACAATCTCAGCTACGCCGTCGCCTGCGAAAATCTTTCCAGATGCTGTGACAAATCCGGTGATAAAGAACAGGCAGCCGCGTACAGAGCGCGTTCTGCCGCTATACGGGAAAGGATCGGCTTATGAAAGGATTAGAACTGGCGCGCAGGTACTATGAAGATTACGGGCAGGACATGCTGAAGCGCGCTGAACAGGCTGCGCCGGGTCTGACAAAACGGGCTGCCGTAGGGCTGGTCGGCGAAGGCTCACAGTGCTTCGGCTTTGATGACCAGCTATCCTGGGATCACGACTTCGCCCCGGGCTTCTGCATCTGGCTCTCGGATGCGGATTTTGCCGCGTACGGCGCCGCGCTGCAGCAGGCTTACGACAGGATGCCGGAGGATTTCAAAGGCTTCTCCCGCAAAAATGTCATCGCCCGCGATCGTCTGGGGGTCATGTCCATCGGCGGCTTTTACGCCCGTTTTACCGGCAATCCCGAAGGCGCTCCGGCTGCCAATCTGGACTGGCTGCTTACTTCGGAAGCCCAGCTGGCCGCCGCTACCAACGGAGAGGTATTCAGAGATGACACAGGCACGTTTACAGCCATCCGAAAGCAGCTTTTGAACTTCTATCCGGAAGATGTGCTGCGCAAAAAGCTGGCAGCCCGCGCTGCCGTCATGTCTCAGGCCGGGCAGTACAATCTGCTGCGGGTCATCCGCAGAGGTGACTGTACAGCCGCGCTGCTTGCTCTGGCCCGGTTCACAGAAGCCGCCATGTCCATGGTATATCTGCTGAACCGCCGATACACGCCTTTCTACAAATGGGCGTTTCACGGCCTTGCAGATCTGCCCCTGCTGGCCTCTGACATTGCTCCGCTGCTGACAGAAGCCGCCTGCGTCCCTGACCTCGTAAAAGCCGGACGTCTTGAAGAAGCCGGACAGAAAGCCTTTGATATAACAGAGAATATCTGCCGCAGGACGGCTGAAGAGCTGAACCGTCAGGGATTCTCTGCCGTGCGCGACAATTTTCTGCAAAATCATCTTTCGGATATCATGGCGGGCATCAAAGACCCTCAGCTTCGGGCCATGCCGCCAATGTTTGACTGCAGCAATTAATCAGGAGGAATGAGAAATATGGAAACGATAGAAAAAATCATTGAAATTGAATGGGAAATGTTTCAAAGGACCAACAACATCGGCGGACGGGCCAGCTGTCAGGATGACCACGAGACCTTCTACATCATGCGCCGCAGCCAGTACGAAAACTGGAGTCTGCCCATGATCCGCTGCTATTACGACTTTCTGTGCCACTGTGAGGCCAGCGGACGCAATCTGGTCACGGAAAAATACGGCCGCATGATGCAGTACACGGATCTTCACTATTATAATAAGCATGTGGCCCCTTACATGCCTGCCGTGCCGCAGGCTAACTACCGGATCATCAACCGTATCATGCCGGTTCTGATCGAGTGGGAGCAGCAGTTTGCTGCCGCCTATCCGAAACTGGCGGGCCAGGGCCGTCCCATCACCTCTGAGGGCGATGCCAGCGGATTCACTTCTATGGAGACCTACGCCCGAGGCGAGTTTGAGACCTATCCCGCGGAACTGCTGCAGCTGTACGCTGATCATGTAGAAGCGCTGAAAGCCGAAGGAAAGTCTCTTTCCATGATGATCCAGGACACCATGGTAAAACTGTACGGCTACAAAAGTATCGATGAAGCGGAAGCCAGCCTGTGATCGGCGTCTTCTGCTCTGAACGCCGCATTCATAAAAGCCTGAGACACTGTGATCTCAGGCTTTATCTTTATCTCTTAATCTCTTACGCTCTTTATTTCCTGCAGCTGGAACCGGTATTTCTGCTTCACGTCAGGATATTTCTGGTGATCGACTTCTTCCAGAAACATTTCCAGAGGCCGGATCCAGAGCCCGCAGTCTCCGTAAAGCTTTCGATACACCGCGTAAGTCTCTCCTGTTTCCGAGTGTCTGGCTGTGTCGACCAGTAAATAATAATCGCCCTTAAAATGGCGGTATATGCCGTTGATTTTTAGTGTGTTCATCTCTGTTTCTCCTGTTATATATCATGGATTCACCGCAAGCTGCTCTGTGACAGGATATCCCGGTCGCAGTTTTCCAGCACATCCTGATCCGCGGCCAGCACGTAAAAGAAAATGGACGTATCCCATTCTTCAAAGTATCTGCCGTATACTCTGCCGATCATATCCACCGGGGCAAAGTCTGCCTCCGCACGCGCATCCGGCAAAGAGTATCCCGGCGGGCCGTACTGCAGATAGGATCTGCGAAAGTCTTCTTTCTGATGCTGCATCCCGTTGACTGTCAATCTTGCATCGGCCCGCGTCCAGCCGTCGATCCCCAGATAGGTCACCTTTGGCTGGTTGTTTACGATTTCCCAGTCAAATACCAGTTCGTCTGCTTCGATGCCCAGATCCCGCAGAACCAGCTTCTGAAAGTCAAACCGGGGTACCTGAGCCGCTGCCTCAGGATCCAGACTCCCGTCAGCCAGAAAACCGTAAGGCAGGATCTCATCATTCGCGCCGGCAGACGTTTCTTCGTTTCCTCCGCTCTGCTCCCGGCCGCTCTTCTCCCGGCAGACCAGATAAGCGCCGTAGAATCCGTTATAATACGGTGACGCCGGATCGTAGACCCTGCTGCAGCCTTTTAAAAGATCAAAGGCCGGAAAGTTATACAGGATGGTCAGTTTCAGATCTGATTCTCCTGTAAACTGCTGGAATCCCGCATCGTCATTAAATGTCATCACAAAGGGATACCAGTCCTTCTCCTTCGTTGCGCTGCCGCCGGGAATATGAAGCTCGATCCCCTTTTTCTCCATGATGTTGTCCTGCTCATGGATCCCGCTGTAGACCTTCATGACTGCCAGGCTCACCGGATAGTCTGACAGGGGCGACCAGATAAATACTGCCAGCACCGCAAGGACCAGAGCTGCTGTCAGCAGTTTCTTCTTCATACCGGCCACCTCCGTTTCGCGTGTTCATCTTTATTATGTCTATTATATCCCGATCCGGCTGTATCGTAAAGGAAATTTGCAAAAAAACCATCCACGCGTCAAACGCGTGGTTTTCATTTGTCGGGCAAAGCCCTCTACTCCTCGCGAACACGTCAAACGTGTAAAGCTAAATCTGCCAGCTGCGAGTGCTATAAC
>JAETRU010000018.1 GCA_021769965.1 Eubacterium sp. | reverse complement strand
CACAAAAAAGTAGAAAAAATGCTACAAATTGTGTCAATTAAGAAAACCGCCAAAGCTACTAATTGCAGTAGTTTGACGGTTTTTTGCATGATTTGGCTGTCAAAGACGGGATTATATCACACGGAAGAATTTCTCAAAACTCCTGTCCACTTTCTAGTCTAGCACTATTGACCGTTCGTCGCAAATTTCGACCGTTCGTCGCAAAATTCTTGCACACGGGCCTCATCGGTGCTATGGTGGAAGCAGGTATTTACATCGCGTATCCCTTTGCTGTATAATAAGTGCAGGAAAGGATTTCTGGATAGATAATATGATAAAAATTACGATATGCGATGATTCGTTACTGGAAATAGAGACACTTACCGAACTATGCAGGCGTTTTGCAAAGGAGAATGCGGTGGACGTGGAGATCAAAGGGATTTCTGACCCGCGGCTGCTCTCTGAGGAAGAACCGCCCGATGTGCTGCTGTTGGATATTGAGATGCCTGAGATGGATGGTATCCGAGTCAAAGATAGCTATTTTGGACAGGAGAAGCCGCTGATCATCTTTGTAAGCAGTCATGATGAAATGATGCCGGAGGCCTATGGCGCCAATGTGATCGGCTTCCTGGCAAAGCCGGTGCAGTGGGAGTTTTTTCAGAAGAGGCTCTGCAGCGCTTACAAGCTTTTGCACAGGGATTTTCCTGTTGAGTTTGAGGATGGCAGCGTAGTCAGCAGCCGGGATCTGGTCTTGATCCGTGCAGAAGGGAAGCTGACGGAGGCCGTCTTTGCCGATGGAACAAAGAAACAGTGGCTTCGCAGAAGTCTTCAAAGCTGGGAAGAACTGCTGGGACAGCAGGGCTTTATTCGTATCAGTAAATCCTGTCTCCTAAACTGCAGGCAGATCAAAGCCTTTGACGGCCCTGTGATCAGGCTGAAAAACGGTGAGACCGCAGAACCCAGCAGGCGGCGGAGGACGGAGTGCTTTGAGAGATTTAAAGACTATTGCAGAAGGTATACTCGGTATATCTAATGGATTCAGGAGGCGGCTATGCTGGGGAATATAGGATTTACACTGGAACTGATCAATATGTTTCTGCTGTTTAAGGTGCTTCTGGGCTACAGTTTTCGGACAAACCGCTCGGCTCTGGCGGTAGCTGCCTTGCTGGCGGTCTTTCACTACGCCGGATTTTTCCTGTTATCAAGTGACATGCTCTGGGAGTTGAATATCCTGTGGAAAATAATACCTGTAGTCATCCCAGTGCTGTGCTTTCAGGGACGGAAGCTGGTGGTGCTGGGCATCGGCTTGTGTATGGATGTGGTGTTTGAACTGATGCAGTATTTGTGCTGGGGCGGGAGTATCATTGCATTAAAGGGAAAAACAGATACCTTAGATCCTTCCATGACCTATGTAGGGGGACTTGTTTTTACAAGCATTATTATCCTGGGATTGACAGTCATTTTAAATCAGAAAAAGATAAATTTATATCAGCTCACTGAACAAATGAATCCTTTTTCGTTTGTACCTTTTTTGCTTTGTGCTATTATTATACATTATAACTCATGGTACTTTGGTGATATTTTTAATGAGAGAGCACAGATTACTTTTGGTGAGAATTTAATTAAAAATGGTATTACAGGCCTGATTATTCTAGCGTTCTTTTTGATTTGCTTAGTGTTGGTCAACCAGAGAAAGGAACTGCGGCGTATGATCCTCTTTAATGAAAAGTGCATTCAAGAGCAGACGGAGCAGTATCAGCTGCAGGGAAAGACGGATATGGAGCTGCGCAGGTTCCGGCATGATCACAAGGAGCATTTTGCTGTGATTCGCAAGCTGGCAGAAGCTGATTCGGCACAGCGGGTGCTCAGCTATCTGGATGAGATAAATGTGGTAGAGGAAAGCCTGCGTTTCATCAGCTCCAACAACGTCATCGGGGATGCGATTTTCAATCGCTATGAGAGTTTATGCAGAGAGGCGGGAATCTTTTTGTCGGTAGATGGAAAATTCCCTGATCATCTGCTGATTGCGGAAACGGATCTCTGTATTATTCTTTCCAATGGACTTAAGAACGCCTATGACGCGGCACGAAAATGCAGAGGAAACAGGGGAATCGAAGTTTCTATCGAGAATGATGGAGAACATTTTCTCTTCATATCGGTCAGAAATTCCTGTTGTGAGAGCTTGGAGTTAAGAAACAGTATTCCTGTAACAAATAGTGATGATAAGAGAAATCATGGCCTGGGAACACGCAATATGACGGAAGCTGCCCGAAGAGCCGGCGGAAGTATAACCTGGCGTGAAGAGAACGGGCAGGTGGTGACAGAGATTATGATTCCGGTATAGGGTGGCAGTCTTGAAATATATAGTGATTTTGACGGAGACAGTGAGGACTGTCTCTTTTAAATTGGGGAGAAAGCGCTGTTATTTTTGTTGTCAATGACCGTTCGTCGCAAATTTCGACCGTTCGTCGCAAAATTCTTGCAATTTATAGGAAGGCGTGATATGTTGGATATAGAAATAGAGTGAAAAATTAAAAAATGAAAGGATGATATATATGAACAAGAAAATAATTATATTAATATTAAATTTATCTTTAATAATGATAACTATGACAGCTCCTGCTTTTGCAGAGACAGTAATGAATGACATCAGACCTATTGAAACGGCAGAGCAGCTGAAGACAGGGATAAATGCTTGCATGGAAGACGGTCCGATGACAATGTCCGAGAAGGAAGCGTTGTTAGCACAGACAACAGACGAGGCAGTTGCAGCGCTGATCGGTGGGAAACTGGATGCGGCGGAGGAAATCTTAAAAGGCAGTGAAGATATGACGCTGAAAAATTTGCCGGGTGGCAGAGCCTATGCGGCAAAGGAATATGACTTGGGTGATAACTGCATACTGCGGGTGGAATTAGAAGACCGTGCTGAAGGTAGTAGTAAAGGAATTTCGATTATGCCTCTGGCAACTTCCGGAAGCAGTGAAATGTGGAAGGATTACGGCAATCGCTACTTCACCGCGACCGCTACGGTGGATTGCAAGGTGGGAAGCGTCACCTTAAGCTTGGAAAACCATTATAAGGTTTCCTCCTCGGGAATTGATGAAAATAAAGGGGTCCCAGGTGGCAATCTGAAAAAAGTAATAGGGACAATAACTTGGAAAAATCCCCAAATTACTGATGGTGTTGCGAGAACACCGGGCGCATCTGACGTGAATATGTATTGTGAGTATACGGTGAAAATAAATGATGGGAAAACAACGGATGTTAGAGAGTATAAATTAGACACTGCGGTGAAGTATCTAGCCCATGATAAGGCGGGCAAAAGAATCGAAGTTGGTCATGCGTGGAGCCTGACGAGGATTGCGTAGATGATAGAAAAGTGGAGTTAGAGGGTTTATTGAGGAGGTGATGCTTATGAGAGCGGATAAAGTGAAAAAGAGTTTCTCAAAATAGTATAGTAACCTAAAGACAGATTTATACTATTTGAATTCATTTATTTATATGTTAAAAGGATGGTGAATTGGTATGAAGAAAATTTGTGCTATAACATTAAGCTTAATGTTGACTATTATAGGAATGCCTACTTTTGCATATGCAAATGATAGCAGTGAACCAATGGATATTTCAGATACTACGGTTAGTAAAGAGTATTCAGTCATGAAAGAATTGGCCAAGGAAAGCGAAGCACAGCTTGAGAGAGAGGGGTTCACGAAGGCGGAAATTACTGAGATTAAAGATTATCGTCAAAGATATATTGAGCACATTGAAAAGTTGGATGAACTAGATGATGAAGTGCTCTATGATTTTGGATATAGTGAAGAACAGATAGAAATGATACGCGACTTCAAGGGGAGCGAAGCTGAATTATATGCGCTTTCTGCCACGCTTTCCTTGAGAGTGAGAATTGCTACATTTGAATATGATAAAAGCCAGCCGCTAGAAAGTAGGTACACAAAAGGCACTTTTGAATTTGGTTGGGAATGGGATGGTAAACCATTAGCACAGTCAAATGATATAGTGGCGGTTGGATGGAATGGGTGGTCAATCACTAGCCGTTCAAGTTCAATAAGGTATTTTGATATGACAAGTCATGCATATAAGGAAAATCGTTCTGGAACTAAAATTTCGCCATCATCGGCATCGGGAGGAATTGGGGGAGCAGGGTATAAATTTCCTGTAGTACCAACCAGTTCAAATCTTTTTGCAAAAAATGGTCAAGTAACATTCAAGTTGAAATCCGATGTACATGCTATGAAAGATTTTTACTACTATGTAGCATACGGACATACGCAATTAACCGTTAGCCCTTCATTTTCAGTGAGTGCGAATGGTATAACACCTGCGGTTGTTTTTAACTCAGGTGTGAAAGAACTTAGTCCGAAAAATGGGAAGATAGTTCCAAAGGCTGTATAGAAAGGTTTGTGCTGCTTCATTCTGCGTTCTTAAACCAAGATGAAGCAACATTAATTTAACGGAGGCAAGCTAATATGAAAAAACATAAGATTACAGCTGACAACGTATGGCATATCGCGGTGGCGGTGCTGATAGCCGCGATCCTGATCATGCAGTTTATGATCGAGTCACAACAGCAGAAAACCAGGGATGCGATTGATGCTTTCCACGAAAAAGCAGTTCGTCAGGTGGAAGATCTAAATTATATCATGTCTGACGCGTTAGGAGAAGAAGATGAATAAGAAGATCAGATGCGGACTGAAGATCGTGATCATCATTCTGCTTATCGTCATTTTGATCAGGCAGATCTGCATGTATCATGATCTGGACAGATGGGAATCCTTTTATACTGGTGATGCATATGAAGAGTCGATGCTGGGCGGCTGGCTGGATCATCTTTACCGGCGGATACTGAAGCTGCTTTCGCTGGGCGGCATAAACTGAACGATTCCCTACAGCAGTCCCAGGCTTTTCAGCAGAAACAGCCATCCGGTCAAAGTGAAGGCGCTGAAGAATGTGGTCAGCATGACGGTGCTGCTGGTCAGGGTACCTTCGTGGCCCATGTTCTTTGCCATGACATAGCAGCTGACGGTGGTCGGAGATCCGCACATGATCAGAGCGGCTGCCAGCTTGTCCCCGGTAAATCCCAGAGCTACGGCGACAGGCAGAAAGATGCAGCCGAGGCCGATCAGCTTTATAAAAGCGCCCAGTCCGGCAGTGCGTATGCCCGACAGGGCTTTTTTGATGTCAAAAGCAGCGCCCATGGCCATGAGTCCCAGCGGGGTGGCGACCCAGGCCACGCTTTCCAGCGTCTTGTCTGCGACAGGGGGCAGGGGGATCTGCAGCAGGGACCAGACCAGGCCGGCAAGCACGCCGATCAGGATCGGATTGGTCACGATGCCTTTTGCTGTGGCTGCCAGCTGCCCGCG
Source organism: Eubacterium sp. (assembly GCA_021769965.1). Lineage (GTDB taxonomy): Bacteria > Bacillota > Clostridia > Peptostreptococcales > Anaerovoracaceae > Senimuribacter. The sequence continues at coordinate 50,964 of JAETRU010000018.1, read as the reverse complement.
GGCAGAATTATGGCTGCGCTGGCAGCTCTGCGGACCGGTCTGCGGCTGGAAGACTGACAGCACGATGACGGCGAAGATATTGTAAAGGGGCACGGAGCCGACGATCATCAGCGGGGTCATGCCGGAGTCCCCGTAGAGATTCTGTACCAGAGCCACGCCCATGATAGCGGCGCTGCTCCGGTAAGCCACCTGAATAAACTCTCCCTGAACAGACTTGTCCCGCAGTGTGAAAGATATGGCTACAGTCAGCCCGATGGACAGCAGAGTGGCAAAGAAGCAGAAAAGCACGTATCTGGTGTCCCAAACCGCGTAGAAATCCTCCTTGCACAGATCGTAGAACACCAGCACCGGCAGGGCGACCTTAAATACAAAAGCGTTCAGCTTTTTTACAAAGATATCGTCAAAAATATGCAGCTTCATGAAGAGCAGTCCCAGGATCATCAGCAAAAAAACGGGGATCGTCGCGTTGAGGCAAAATAGTAAGTTGTTCAGCATAATCTGTCAGTCTGTCCTTTTCTAAAATATCTTCTTTCTATTGTAGTACACCCCGGTAAAAAAGTAAATGGAAGAAAACTGTGTATAGTGACCGCAGCTGCCTTCAACTTTTTCCAATTATATTTCCCGCGTCTCTGCACACAATACTTATGCGAGGAGGGATGAAAAATGGATAAGAAAAACAACCAGAAAAACCAGAGCAAGAACAAGCAGAACAACAGCAAGAAGAACAGCCAGAAGGACTGTGACAAGGCAAATAACTGGAACAAGACCGAAAAGAACGAGTACTAAAGCATGTAAATCGTACGTGTTCCAGCACGAAGAGAGGAAAGAGCTGACAACGGGAGCCGGGATCGGCTCTTTTTTCTTGGAACTTTTCTCCGATTTTTACCCTGGAATTTCACAAAAACCACAAAAAACAGCCATTTCGATTTGCCAAGAGGAAGGATTTATTGTATAATAAATAGAATACGTTAGGAGGAAACGCGGATGAATATGTTCGGTAAACTGGCAGAATTCATGTGGAAATATCAGGATGAGATAGAGATCGCCTTCATCATCATTTTAGCTATAGCGGCGATCATCTTTATCGGGCGCATTGTTCGCGCTGGCCGCAAAAAGCGGGAGCTGCTCTCCCAGATCAATGATACGGTGACCCAGATCAACACCGCCGTCAGCAGCATCAATGATAAGCAGAAAGGCGTGGTGTACATAGATAACAGAGGCGGTGCCGACACGCGCCCGCAGGAAGCGGAGGAAGAAACGGCTGAGACCGCGAAGCCTGATGATGATGCGTCAGATCACGCGTCAGATGACGCCGGGCAGGAGGAACAGAAACCTGTAGAAGTATCAGAGGCGGCAGAAGAGGCAGATGGGACACAGGAGAATGACGAAAAGAAAGACGCGCAGCCTGTGCGGAAATATTTCAGCAGGGACTGCGCTGTGTCCAAGAATGGGAAATACTATACACTTGAGGAATTAAACGACCAGATCAGAGAATAGATTCATGCAGGAGGCATTTATGTATTGTAAGAAATGTGGCAAGTTATTGGACGAGGGTGATAAGTTCTGCAGTAACTGCGGTACCAGAGTCACAGAGGATTTCGTACCGGCCTTCCGGATGGAAGAACCGCAGAAGGAGGCTCCACTGAACCGGGCGGCGCCGCAGCCTGAGGAACGGCCAAAGAGGAAATTTCATATAGAAGAATTTAACTGGGATCTGGAAGGCTACCCGACAGCCCGGAAAAAGACAGAGGACGTGGACTTTAACTGGTCTTCCGTCTTAGAGGAGAAACGTCAGGACCTTTATGGAAAACCAAAATCAGAGACTGCGCCGCGGGCAGAAGAAGCAGAGGCTGAAGACGGCACGGAGGAAGGAGAATCTCTGGAAGAAGCTCTCTTTGCCGATATGGGAAGCCTGGATGAGGGCAAGGCGGCAGATAACGAGGAACCGACCAGGATCCTCGGACATAAAGAGACCAGAACAGAATTCTATACGTATAATAAGAAAAATGAAGCTCTGCAGGCTATGCTGGACAGAGAGTATGAGAAACTGAAGACCGGTGAGGAACCGGAAGAAGAGCCGCCGGCAGCGGGCGCGGGAGATGAACGCAGCCCGGAGCAGGTCATAAGTGATCTGCTTGAAAAGTCAGAGCCGGGGCAGGACAGTGCGTCCGACGCACAGGAGGCCGGCAGCCAGCCGGAGAATCCCCCCTGTAAAGAAAAAGAAGAAGTGGCCCTGGAGTTTGTGGGGGTAGTGCTGTCACAGGCGCCGAAGGGCGTTATGGCAGCTGCTGCAGAATCATTGGAAGCGGAACCTGCCGCGAAAGAGGTGAAAGGTGCGGAACCTGCCGCGAAGAGCGAGGTTCGGCCCCCCAGCGAAGAAACGCATAAGCTTACCTTTGATGACGTGTTTGGCGATGATGATCCTGATGAAAGCCCTAAGAAAGGGAAAGCCCTGAAGGTTATCGCCATAATATTATGCATCCTGGTAGCGGCGGAACTGGCAGTGATCGGTATCCAGTACTTTGCTCCGGATTCAGAGGCGGCAAAGACCATCAACAAAGCTTATGGGACCGTTATGGATCTGTTCCGCGCTGATGACGGCAGTGAAGACAGCCAGCCGGCTGATGAGCCGCAGGAACAGGAATCCCCTCTGGCCGCTTTGATCAGCGCCCAGAAGGATCAGGGAAAAAATATCGCTTTGATTGAGGAAGATCAGACGCTGACCTTTGCCGACGGAGAAGACTACGGATTCGAAGATTTCGGCAACGCCTATACCTTTGATGACAAACCGTGGTATACCGAAGACGGCGTCGATGTGACCTACGGCCAGGAACTGGTCGGTACGCTGGTCCAGTACTATTCATCCTGGATAGATAAAATAAATGGAAAAAACAAAGAGGTTCTGAAAGTCATCGACGAAACCTCGGACTTCTACGAGGAGATCGAAGCTCTGGAAGGAGACGAGGATCTGGAATACGGCATGAACCGCCTCGCTATTGGAGAGATCCGGGTGGGGAGCACCGGCTTTTACGTGCGGACATCTGTTACTATTGTAGACAGCAAGAAGAAGGAAAAACAGGAAGAGCATGTGGTGTATGTGGAGCCGGATGAAAAGGCTATGAAGATCGTAGCCGTCAAGAAAATTTAGGAGGAGAAAAATTGAGTAACAGCAATGCAAAAGGGCAGAGACGCCTTAGCGTGATCGTGTTGTTTATCGTTATCATCTTAGGATTATTCTTACTATTGATCAACTTCATCACGGACTGGCTATGGTTCAAGGAAATGGGATATGTCAGCGTATTCTTTAAACAGCTGTTTACCGAGCTGAAGGTAGGAATACCTGTGTTCGTTATCCTGTCATTTCTGGTCAATCTGTACCTGAGACGACTGAAAAAAGGCTATTTTGCCAAGATCGCTTCCCACGAGGCGACAGACATGAAGAAGCTGAACCGCTATACAGTGATCATTTCACTGGTGTTCGGCCTGGTGACCGCGTTCTACGCCGTGACCAACCTGTGGTTCGAGATCCTGCAGTATGCCAATGCGACGGACTTTGATATCAAGGATCCGATCTTTAATCTGGATATTTCGTTTTACATTTTTAAACTGGATTTCCTGAAGCAGCTGAACGAGATGTTTATCGGCGTAGTACTGCTTCTGATCATCGTTACCGTGGTCTACTATACCATTCTGCTGACCATGCACAGTCCTGACATCTTCGAACACGATGATGAGGACGCGTCTGAGACCACTTATTATGGTGATGAAGAGGACAGATATACCGGCGGCGGAAATCCGTTCGAGGGTATCGGCGGAAACAATCCGTTCGATAAGATCTTCGGCGCGTTCGGAAAGAAAGGACCTTCTCAGGCTCCGCCGAAGAAGAAAAAACAGCTGGATGACAATAATTTCAAACAGCTGATGGGGATCGCCAGCGGACAGCTGTCCCTGCTGGGCGTCATCTTCTTTGTCATGATCGCGCTGAACTTCGTTCTGAAGCAGTTTGATCTGCTCCACGCCCATACGGGAGCTGTATACGGCGCAGGTTTTACCGATGTCAATATTACTCTGTGGGTTTACAGAGTGCTGGCGGTACTGGCTCTTCTGGGAGCGGTGACTGTCGTGCACCATATCAGAAAGAAGCAGTTTAAGAAGATCCTGACCATTCCGGTGATCATGATCGTTATCGGCGCTGTGGGCATCGGCGCAAGCTACCTGGTACAGAGCTTTATCGTATCTCCTGACGAGATCAACAAAGAGTCAAAATATCTGAAGAGCAATATCGAATATACGCAGTACGCGTATCAGCTTAACGATGTGGAGGAGAAATCCTTTGCGGCTGATAACAACCTGAGCAGTGAAGATATTCAGGCCAATCCGGAGACGATCAACAATATCCGTATCAACGACTATCAGCCGGTCAACACGTTCTACAACCAGACCCAGAGTATCCGTCAGTACTATAAGTTCAACGACGTAGACGTAGACAGATACATGGTCAACGGCGAGCTGACACAGACCTATCTTTCAACAAGAGAGATCGACGAAGAGAAGATCAATCAGACATGGCTGAACAAGCATCTGAAGTATACCCACGGCTACGGTATCACTCTGTCAAGAGTAGACTCCGTGACCGCCAGCGGACAGCCTGATGTGCTGATCAAGAATATTCCGCCTGAATCCACAGTGGATGAGATCAAAGTGGATCGTCCGGAGATCTACTTCGGCGAGCTTTCCAACGACTACATCATGGTAAACACCAGCGAGGATGAATTCGACTATCCTGAGGGCAGTTCCAATAAGTATACCCAGTACGAAGGTACGGCGGGAATCAAGATGAACCTGTTTAACAGGATCCTCTTCTCCATCAGAGAACGCAGCATGAAGATCCTGGTATCCTCCAATATCAAGAGCGATTCCAAGATCATCATCAACAGAAATGTTGTGGACAGAGTGCAGAGGATCATGCCGTATCTCAGCTACGAGAACGATCCGTATACCGTAGTTGTTGACGGTAAGGTCTACTGGATGATGGACGCTTATACCACCAGTTCCTATTATCCATACTCTGAGCCGTATGCCGGAAAGATCGGCGGCACCAACTACATCAGAAACTCCGTGAAGGTAGTGGTAGATGCGTACAACGGCGATACCAGCTTCTATGTAGTGGATGAGAACGATCCGATCGCCATGACCTATCAGAAGATCTATCCGAAGCTGTTCAAGTCTCTGGATCAGATGCCGGAGAGCCTGCAGGCGCATATCAGATATCCGAACACGCTGTTCCAGATCCAGGCCAATGTCTACAGCCGTTACCACATGGAAGACGTGAAAGTATTCTATCAGAACGAGGACGTCTGGGATATCGCCAACGAGATCTACGGCAAGGATCAGCAGGTCATGGAGCCGAACTATTATGTAGCGAAGCTTCCGGGCGAGAAGGACGCGGAATTTATCAATTCTATCCCGTATACGCCGAAATCCAAGCAGAATATGACAGCTCTGATGGTGGCAAGAAATGACGGAGACCGTTACGGCGAGCTGATCCTGTATCAGTTCCCGAAGAGCAAGACCATCTACGGACCGATGCAGATCGAAGCCCAGATCAACCAGAACACGGAGATATCCAGTGACTTCACCCTGTGGAGTTCCAAGGGTTCTTCCTACAAGAGAGGAAATCTCTTCGTTATTCCGATCGAGTCTTCACTGCTGTATGTAGAGCCTGTTTATCTGGAAGCGGAGAACTCCGCGATCCCGGAGGTGAAGCGGGTCATCGTCGCCTATGACGATAAGATCGCGTATGAGGCGACCCTGGACGAAGCGCTGAACGCTCTGTTCGGCGACGGTACCAGCGGCAACGATCAAAAACCGCCTGCCAGCGGCGGCGAAGGTCAGGAAGGCGGCGCTGAGACGACCTCTGACCTGATCCAGAAAGCGTCCAAGGCATATGATAACGCGCAGTCAGCCCTGAAGAACGGCGACTGGGCCAAGTACGGAGAGTACATGCAGGAGCTGGAAGACGCGCTGAAAAAGCTGAGCTGATCGAAAACGATATGAACTGAATAAACAAATGGATTTTTGGGACATTCGCGAGGTTACTGCAATGTCCCAAAACCCGTTAAACTGATAGAGAAAAAACATGCAAAGGAGGGCAATATGCTGGACTACGATTTAGACAAAATGTTGTTCAGAATTCCGGCAGACAAGCATTCTGCCGAAGAAATCAAGGCTATTTTAGAGGAACATCCGGAGGTCCAGTTCGTATCTCTGGTCGGTATCGACATCGGCGGACACGATACGGATGAAAAAATTCCAGTCAGGTCCTTTTTAGATGATATCGACAAGGTGCTGTCCTGTGGTGTTCAGACCGATGGATCCAGCGTTGCTCTGCCGAAGATCGCAGAACTGAACAATGCCAAGGTGGACATTATCCCGGATCTGGGCGTCCACTGGTATGTTGACTATAACTTCCGCAATATCAGCTATAGAACAGGATTGCCGACAGGCACCCTGCGGATTCCTTCCTTCCTGGTCCATAACGATAATTTCGAGGTGGGCTCCAGAGTTATCCTCAGAGACGCGCTGCGCTGTTTCAAGGAGGAACTGATCCAGCAGCTCAGGGCCAATCCGTATGTCTTTGAATATATCAAAGGGATCGACAGCGCCGATGAGATCGAGGATCTGGTCATCACCAGCGCCACCGAGCTGGAATTCTGGGTCAAGACGCCGGATGACAAAGGCGACCGGGAGCAGCTGTTTACAGCACAGGTGCTGAAAGAACAGTATTGGAAGAGAACCTACGGCGAAGTGCGGACTGCTCTGGAAGAGACCCTGATGATCCTGGACAAATACGGCTTTGAAGTGGAAATGGGACACAAGGAAGTCGGCGGCGTCAAAGCCAGAATGGGAAATACCGGCCATTACGACCACGTTATGGAGCAGCTGGAGATCGACTGGAAATACGCGGACGCTATGCAGGCGGCTGATAATGAAAATCAGGTCAAGTATGTGGTGAGAGATATCTTCACCGGGTACGGACTGGACGTGACCTTTATGGCCAAGCCGTTTGAAGGCGTGGCGGGAAGCGGCGAGCACACCCATCTGGGGCTGGCCGCGAAGCTGAAAAACGGAAAGATGGTCAGCCTCTTTGCCCCGGCAGATTTTAAGAAGGACTTTATGAATCCGCTGGGCTACGGCGCTTTGATGGGCATCCTGAAAAACTACGAGGTCATCAATCCCTTTGTCAGCTCCTCCAACGATTCTTTCAACCGTTTGAAGCCGGGCTACGAAGCGCCGGTGTGCATCGTGACCTCTCTTGGCAGAGCGGTGGATGAACCGTCCAGAAACAGGACCGTGCTGGTAGGGCTGATCAGAGATCCGAAAAGCCCGATGTCTACCCGCTTTGAGCTGAGAGCGCCTAACCCGAAGAGCAATACATATCTGGTCATTGCGGCGTCTTATCTGGCTATTCTGGACGGCATCAAAGCTGTGCTGGCGGCGGGCAAAACACCTGCCGAGCTGGAGAGATCTCTGTCCAAGAAGCGCGGAGAAGCGGACTTCTATCTGGAAACAGAACGGGAATACCGCAGTGAAGACGACGTCTTTGAGGATTTCACAGAGGAGGAGCGGGAGCACCTCTTCGGCAAGGCTCCGGCTACGGTATGGGAAAACCTGACCGCTTTTGATAAGTACCCGGAGAAACTGAAGATCTTTAAGGAAGGCGGCGTCATGCAGGACATCGTGCTGGCGTCTTATCATGAGCAGACCCTGTCACAGTGGAAGACAGAGCTTCACGACAGGATCATTCCACAGACCATGGATTTCATCAGAAGCTGCAAGAAGGCTCATTCTCAGGATGACTTTTCTGATTACGATATTAAAAACTGGCTGGAGATCGACAGGATCAGACACGAGATAGCCAAGGACACGATCACAGAAAAGTGTCTGCTCACCAGAGCCAAGGCAGCACTCGATGAAGGCGAGTACGGTCTGGCGTCAGATCTGCAGCTGGAGATCCAGAGAAAGACCAACGAGCTGAGCGACCTGTATATCAGATATAAGAAGAATTTATTATAACATGGAGGCAAGAGAGAAATGTTAGATATCAAGAGAATCAGAGACGACTTTGAAGGCGTAAAAGCCAGAGTAGAATTCAGAGGCAAGGGCGATTTCGGCATCGGCCTTGTAAAAGAACTGGACGAGAAGAGAAGAGAAGTTCTGGCTGACGTGGAAGCTATGAAGAGCAGACAGAACGCCGTATCCAGAGAGATCCCGAAGCTGAAGAAAGCGGGAGAGGATACTACGGCTATCATGGCGGAGATGAAAGAACTGTCCGGAAAGATCAAGGAACTGGACGGAACCCTTTCAGAGATCGAAGAGAATCTGCGGGCAGCTATTTTAGGCGTGCCGAACACACCATATAAGGATGTACAGTACGGCGAGGATGACAGCGCCAATGTGGAACTGAGAAAATTTGAAGAACCGACTGCCTTTGATTTTGAGCCGAAGGCCCACTGGGACATCGGTGAGGATCTGGACATTCTGGATTTCGAAAGAGCCGCGAAGATCTCCGGCGCGAGATTTACCGTATACAAAGGGCTGGGCGCGAGACTGGAAAGAGCCGTCATCAACTTTATGCTGGATCTGCATACCGTTGATCAGGATTATAAGGAGATCCTGCCTCCATTCATGGTGAACCGGGCTGCTATGACCGGCACCGGCCAGCTGCCGAAGTTTGAAGAGGATATGTTCTATGTACCGCAGAAGGACTTTTTCCTGATTCCGACCGCAGAGGTTCCTGTGACCAATCTGCGCGCAGGTGAGATCATGGATGAGAGTGAACTGCCGGTCTACTACACTGCCTATACCCCTTGCTTCAGAGCAGAAGCAGGTTCCGCAGGCAGAGATACCAGAGGCCTGATCAGACAGCATCAGTTCAATAAGGTAGAACTGGTCAAATTCGTAAAACCGGAGACTTCCTATGATGAGCTGGAAAAACTGACTGCCGACGCGGAGGAAGTGCTGAAGCAGCTGAATATTCCTTACAGAGTGGTAAGGCTCAGCTCCGGCGATCTGGGATTCTCCTCGGCGATGACCTACGACATCGAAGTCTGGATGCCGAGCTACGGCAGATATGTGGAGATCTCCTCCTGCAGTAACTTTGAGGATTTCCAGGCCAGAAGAGCAAACATCCGGTTCAGAAGAGAAAAGGGCAAACCTGAATTCGTGCACACTCTCAACGGTTCCGGCCTTGCAGTAGGAAGAACCGTCGCGGCGATCCTGGAAAACTATCAGCAGGCTGACGGCAGTGTGATGATCCCTGAGGTGCTGAGAAAATACATGGGCGTTGACAGGATCACGAAATAAATTTGGAGAGAAAGATAGAAATGTTTAAATTACCGAAATATATTGAACCGGATTTCTCTCAGGAGAAATTCGTCAAAGCGCCTAACGCAAAGCTGCTGGCGGCGCCGGTGGACAAAGCCGCGCCGAAAGGCTTTCACGCCACCTCCATCTTTCCTGAATACTTCAAAGTAGGCGGAAAGTGGTATCTGGCAGAGGACAGCCGTATGGACTGCGTACCGGTCTTTGAAAACGGAAAGATCCACGTGAGGGAGTTCCGCAACCTGAAGCAGGGAGATCAGGTAGTGGTAGGCCGCACGGAGGATTGTGAAGAGGGTATATATGTTCACGCCGACTGCTTTGAAAAGGGAGAACAGGCCAAAGCCGCCACTTTTGGTTTCCGCCAGAGCCGGAGCCGCGAGACCGGCTTCAGCCATGATTACCAGCAGCTGATCGAACTGCTGCAGTATGAGCGGACCCACGGAGGCTATGTGGTATGGGTTCTGGGGCCGGCCTGCTCCTTTGACGCCGGCGCCAGGGAATGCTTTGCCAGACTGGTGGAAAACGGTTATGTCAGCGCTTTGCTGGCGGGCAACGCACTGGCCACCCATGACCTGGAGGGAGGCTATCTGGGCACCGCTTTAGGCATGGATATCCGCAACCAGACGCCTCATATGGACGGACATTACAATCATCTGGATACCATCAACTGTATCAATACACACGGATCCATCCCGACCTTTATTGAAAAGGAGGGCATACAGGACGGCATTATCCGTGCCTGCGTCAAATGCGATGTGCCTTTCGTTCTCAACGGGTCGATCCGCGATGACGGACCGCTGCCTGAGGTATATGAGCACACTTATGTGGGGCAGGACACGATCCGGTCCCATGTGAGGAAGGCTACTACAGTCATCGGCATGGCTACGGTGCTGCATACCATCGCCACAGGAAATATGACGCCGACTTATCGGGTCCTCGCTGACGGTACGATCAGACCGGTCTACTTCTATATGGTGGATACATCCGAATTTGCCGCCAACAAACTGGGCGACCGGGGCAGTCTTTCTGCCAAGGGTATTGTCACTAACGTACAGGACTTCATGACCAACGTATGTAAAGGCCTCGGATTATAACGATCCGGGCCTTTTGCCATCAGGATGAAAAAATGTATGCTGCAAAGGAAAGGGATTTATAGATTATGAAATCAACACTGGCAAAAGGTTTCAACAAGGTTTTTAACAGGCTTACGATCACGGTATTCCTGATACTGGTGCAGATGGGATGGCTGGGCCTGATGTTTCTGCGCCTTGCCAACTACGCTATCTGGATCTATCTGCTGTTTATCGCCAGCGCGGCGCTGATGTGTCTGTTTATCGTCTGGCGTGATGATAATCCGGCGTATAAGATGGGCTGGATCCTTCTGGTCTGTCTTCTGCCGGTGCTGGGCGTCACCATGTACGTTTTCTTCGGAAACAAGAGACCTTCAAAGTCTCTCAAACGGAAGATCGACGTGGTAGACAGACGGCAGAATGACAATCTGGTGCAGGAAGAGGACCTGGGAGAGATCATGGGCACCCGGCTTCTGAATACAGTCAATTATATAGGAAAGAGGGGGCCGTATCCGGCGTGGACTGATACGACCAGCCGCTACTATGCTCTGGGTGATGACGCCTATCCGGACATGCTTGCTGATCTGGAAGGCGCGGAGCATTTTATCTTTATGGAGTATTTTATCATTTCCGAAGGGGAGATGTGGTCCTCCATCGCTGAGGTCCTGACGAGAAAAGCAAGAGCCGGCGTCGACGTGCGTCTGATCTATGACGATCTGGGCAGCATTAACACCTTCTCCTGGCGTGAGGCCGCGAGGCTGCGGGAAGAGGGCGTCAAGATACTGGCGTTTAACCCGCTGAAGCCTTTCGCTTCTCTGGTCTATAACAACAGGGATCACAGGAAGATCCTGGTGGTGGACGGCTATATCGCCTATTCCGGCGGTTTCAATCTGGCAGATGAATATATCAACCGGATCAGCCGGTTTGGCCACTGGAAGGATACCGGCATACGCATCTGCGGACATGCTGTCTGGAACTTTACAGTCATGTTTCTGAAGATGTGGAATTCCTTCCGGCCGACGGAAGAGGACTACCGGCCTTTCCGGCCTCACGTTCATCATCCCGACGAGTTCGGCAGCGACGGTATCATCCAGCCCTATGCTGATTCCCCGCTGGACGATGAGAATATCGGGGAAAATGTTTATCTGGAGATACTCAGCCAGGCAGAAGATTATGTATATATATTCACGCCTTATCTGATTATCGACAACGAGATGAAGACCTCTCTGGAGCTGGCGGCGAAGCGGGGCGTGGACGTGCGCATCGTCACTCCCGCCATACCGGACAAGAAGACGATCTTCCGGCTGACCCGCTCCTATTACCGGCCTCTGATGAAGGCGGGCGTCAGGATCTATGAATACACGCCGGGCTTTATACACGCGAAGAGCTATCTGTCAGATGACAGGATCGGCGTAGTGGGAACGATCAATATGGATTACCGGAGCCTGTTTCTGCACTTTGAGTGCGGGACCCTGCTCATCGGCTGCCAGGCTCTCTATGACCTGAAGAAAGACTGTAACGACGTCTTTGCGCTGTCAAAGGAGATCCGGCAGAAAGACTGCCGCCGGGGCTTTTTCGGTCTGCTGGTGGACAGCCTGCTGCGGGTACTGAGCCCTCTGCTGTAGGGCATACGCTGTAGTCAAAGGAAATGCCGGCGCAAAACGGCAGGGAGAATGTAGATGAACAAAATAGACAAGTTTTACGATGTAAAAAATCTGCTGCAGTGCCCTGTCTGCGGCAAGAAGATCCGCTTTCACGCCGGAGGGCTCGTATGCAAAAAGGAGCATCGCTTTGATATTTCATCAAAGGGCTATGTCAACTTTCTGCAGGCGTCAAAGCCGATGAAGGGCTATGACAGGGAGTTTTTTAACTGCCGCCGCAGGATCTTTGAGGCAGGATACTACGATCACATCGTAGACGGGGTGATCGAAACGGTACGCGGCAGTATCAAAGACCGCGGTGCCGGAGCGGCTGTGGTGGACGCAGGCTGCGGAGAGGGCTTTTACAGTCTGGCTCTGTCACGGCGGCTGGGCGGGGAAAACGTGCAGTTGCTGGCCTTTGACATTGCCGCCGACGCGGTGAAGACAGCGGCAAAAAGCGACGCGCCGGTCAAATGGATGGTGGCGGATATCACCAATATTCCGGTAAAGGACGGGATGGCAGACTGCATACTGGACGTGTTCACGCCGGCGAATTACGGTGAATTTCAGCGTATCCTGGCTGATGACGGCCTGGTGGTGAAAGTGATCCCCGGCGCGGGCCATATGAGACAGCTGCGGGAGGCAGCGTCAAAGCAGCTTCGCCACAAGGATTATTCCAATGAAGAGGTTCTGGATTATTTTCTGGAAAGGTTTGAGCTGGTGAAGCGTTTTACCGTGTCGAAAACGCTGCCGGTAAGCGGCGCGCTGCTGGAAGACCTGATACGGATGACGCCGCTTCTGTTTGACGTGGAGAAAGGCTCGCTGGATCTGTCCGTGGTCACGGAGATCACCGTAGAAGGGGAGATCGTGGCGGCAAGAAAGGGCTGAAATTTTTTTGTTTGTAAAGGATATTCAACACAGTTCTGAAAGCAATAAAATGATATTTTGCGCAATATAATTGAGTTTTTCGACAAAGTGATTGTTGTGAATAAGGGGGCTGTGCTGTATAATAATAAAGAGGAAGGTTTATCTTTTAATTAAGGAAGGAATGTGTGAAAGTGACTGCAAAAGAAATATTGAAAGATCTTGTGGCCATCAATACCATTGCCGATAAGGATAATGATCTGATCATGAATTATATCGGAGATTTTCTTGCCGGTCTTGGATTTGACGTGAAACGCCAGAAGAACGACACCACGGAGAAGGAGGTCCTGATCGCGCAGTACGGTGAAGATCCTGCAATCGGATTCCTCGGGCATACAGATACTGTCGACATTACTGAAGGGTGGACGACAGATCCTTTCGTGCTGACGGAAATGGATGGAGAACTGTACGGCCTGGGTGCCTGCGATATGAAAGGCGGCATTGCGGCGTTCCTTGCGGCAATTGCAAATACTGACCTGCCCCGGCTGAAGAGAGGTCTGAAAGTGTACTGCACGTACGATGAAGAGATCCTGTTCGGCGGCATCAAGGATCTGGTAGAGGCCGGCGTAGATTTTCCGGCGCACGTTCTGGTCGCGGAACCGACAGATCTGGTCCCTATGATCGGATCAAAGGGTCTGCTGGAATATATCTTTACCTTTACCGGCGTTACGACCCACTCCAGCACGCCTATCGACGGGAAGAATTCCAATAAAAACGCGGTGCGCTTTCTGAACCGGATGCTGGACTTTGAGGAAGAGCTGCGCAAAACGCCAAGCCCGTTCTTTGATGTTCCGTATCCGACCATGAACATAGGGATCATAAACGGCGGCACATCCATCAACAAAGTGCCGGATAAGACCACGGTGTATCTTGACTTCCGTATCTGCGACTCGGAAGCCGAGTATCCGATCATCAGAGAGACTGTGGATAAGGCCATGGAAGGTCTTGACGGGTCCTATGTCATCATCAATGATATTCCGTCCTTCCAGAACCGTGGCGAGCTTGTAGGGGAATACGAGGCGCTGAGCGGTAAAGAAGGAAAACCGTTTTTCGGAATTACAGAAGCTTCGTTCTTTGAAGGCGACCGGGTAATACTCGGTCCCGGACCTATGACAGCTCACGAAGCCAATGAACATGTCAATGCAGATTCTCTGGAAAAAGCTTCAGAGATATATATAAATATGATCAAAAAACTCTGCACTGAGTAACCAGTTTGTGATTGATTCTTTGAATTAAGAAAGAAAAGGAGGTTTTTTATGAGTAGTGGACCTAAAATCGGGGAAAAGAAAAAGTTCAATGTCCCACACGTATTTATTATCTTATTTGGAATCATAGTGTTATGTACGATCCTCACATGGATCATTCCTGCAGGCGCATTTGATTATGTGGAAAATGCCGACGGAAGAAGCGTAGCCGTTGCCGGAACCTGGCACTCGGTGGAAGCTACACCGGTAGGACCATTCAGGATGTTTGAGCTGATCTATGAAGGAATGCTCGACGCGGCAGATATCGCGTTCCTTGTATTTATCACGTTCGCAGGTGTCTCCTTTGTCACCAAATCCGGTGCATTTGACGGCGCTGTAGCTGTGCTGCTGAAGGTTTTCAAGGGTAAGAGCTCTCTTATTACGATTCCTATTTTCATGTTCCTGGTCGGAATTGCTTCTTCTACAATAGGTATGTTTGAAGAATGGCTGCCGTTCATTCCTATCTTCGCTGCTGTTTATACGGGCATGGGATATGACGCGCTGGTCGGTCTGGCTGTTATAGCTTTCGGTGCTGGTATCGGCTATGCGGGCGCTATGATGAATCCGTTTACCGTCGGTGTAGCACAGGGAATCGCTGAAGTTACATACATGTCAGGCATGGGATTCCGGTTTATCTGCCATATGGCTATGCTGATCGTAGCCAGTGCATTTATCATGCGCTACGCATCAAAAGTTAAGGATGATCCGAAGAAATCCTATCTCTATGGAACGAAGCTCCAGGATATGGTCACTTCTGAAAATGCGGCGAATATCGAAGAGATGAGATTTGGCACCCAGCAGAAGCTGGTAATATTAACCCTGGTTGCTACGATCGGTATCGTCATTTTCGGCACCATTAAATACGGATGGTATTTCTCACAGATCTGCGCAGTATTTCTCATCATGGCCATCGTCGTGGCTATCATCATGAGATGGAATCTCAACAAGATCGGTGAGATGCTTGCAGAAGGATTTAAGGATGCGTGTACAGCTGCGCTGATGGTAGGTATCGCACGTGGTGTTAAGCTGGTGCTTACCGAAGGCGGTATCATCGATACTGTTGTAAACGGTCTGACTGTTCCGCTTTCCCACATGCCGCTGGCTATATCCGCAGTATTCATGCTGTTTATCCAGACGCTTTTGAATTTCTTCATTCCATCCGGTTCCGGACAGGCTGCCGTTTCTATGCCGATCATGGCTCCGGTGGCAGATCTGATCGGACTCAACAGAGAGATAGCAATACTTGCTTACCAGTTTGGTGACGGTCTGTCTAACATTATCTGGCCTACAGCATATGCTGCTGTTGTCAGTGGTCTGGCAGGAGTTCCTCTTGACAAGTGGTGGAAGCTGGCCTTCAAGCTGTTCGGCCTCCTCATTTGCGTACAGATCGTTCTGATCTTCATTGGTGTAGCTATCAACTTCGGCGGCTGATCGTTTTAGACGGGCATTTGTTAGAAGTCAACTTTAGTTACAAATCATAAACTGGAATGGCAGTTTTGCCATGCGAAACCGGGCGGCCTCTGGCCGCCCTTTTGTGTGGGATCCGAGCCTGTAAATACAGGTCAAAACAGGGACAGCTGCTGACCGTCCTCAGATTCAGCCGCGGCTTCCGGCGGTCTGTGCATAGAAGGGATGCCGTACTTTGTTTTGACGGCATGGAGTTTCTTGTAAAAGGACTGGCGATATTCTTTGTCCAGATCGCCTCTGCCATAGAGCAGCAGGAAATAGTCCATATGCTGCGGGAATTCCCGGTGCAGAAAGTCAAAGAAGTTCTGGCGTGTCCTGCCTTTCAGATTCAGAAGTCCCGGCAGCAGATAGTCCACGCCGGCCGTTTTGTCGCCAGCATAGACAGCCTCCAGATTTTCTCTGCTGTCTGTAAGCAGCGGTACGATGGGCATCATATGAACGCCTGTGGAAACTTCGGTTTTTTCAAAGGCTTTCAGCATTTCAAAACGCCGCGCCGAAGGCACGCCGCCCGGCTCCAGTTTTTGACGCAGCGCTTCGTCTGTAGTGGTGATGGTTGCGGCTACGTTGACATAAGTGATTCGGGACAGCTGATCCAGAAGATCAAAATCACGCAGGATCAGATCAGATTTAGTAGAAATAATGCAGGGTGTCTTGTAGCGGATGAGAAGGCGCAGGACATCCGGCATTATTTTTTGTTCTGCTTCAATGGGCTGGTAGCTGTCGGTGATACCGCCGATGTTGACGACCTCCCGTTTCCACGACGGCTTTGCCAGTTCCAGCGCCAGCCTGTCTGTAGCGTTCTTTTTGATGTAGATGGTATCAAAAAAGCGGTGGTCGTCCATATAGTCGTGGGTGTACAGGGCGTAACAGTACTGGCAGCGGTGGGCGCAGCCACGATAGATATTGAGATCCCAGTGAAAGGGAAGATATCTGCTGTTGATCCTGTTAAGGGCGGATTTACAGGAGATGATCTGATAATGTGGCATAGGTAAGGACTCCTTCAAAGAATTTTGGGTGCTCTTTATTGCTTCCTGCCGCTATGGTAACACAATACCGGAAGGTTTACAATATTTTTGTCCGCGCAGAAGGCTGTCTTCCCGGAAACGCGGGAAGCTGTTTTCTGTAAGATAGATATTGACAATGGGTCGGTATGCCGATATACTGTAAGAAATATTAAGAAAAGAGGATATAAAATGGGATTACAGACATTGCTCGATGAGAAAAAGATTACGAAATACTACCTCTCAAAGATCAGTGGAATTCCTAAGACGACAATTGCGGATATTTGTGCAGGGAGAAGTGATATAGGAAGATGCTCGGCGAAAACGGTTCAGCTTTTGGCTCGTGCGCTTTCCTGCACGATGGAAGAAATTATGGATATCGCGTCTGTAGATGAGTCAGGTCTGCCATATGACAAGAGCTACTTAGAGTGCGGTCTGCCGGATTTTTTGCAAGCATCTGTAAATGGAATGCGGATCGCGTGGGAACGAATCGACAGAGGGGAGAAGTATCTGCGCTGGGACTGCGATTACTGCACATTGCAAAGCGATATTAACAATGCAGAGGTAAATCAGTTGATCAGTGAAAAACAGGCGTGGTATCTCAGGGAGAAGTATCTGCGAATGGAGAGGAATGATACCGATGAAGAGGATTGATTTTACCAATTTGCAAAAGAGGAATAAAGCATATGCAGGTGCAAACGGAAACAAAATTTCAGTTATTTATGAAGATGAACAGTATATGCTCAAATTTCCGCCCATCCCGAAGCAAAATAAAAGAATAAGCTACAGCAATAGTTGTTTTGCGGAATATTTGGGATGTCAGATTTTTGAAATAGCGGGAGTTCCCGTACAGAAAACTCTGCTGGGCACTTTTAAAAAGGGAAGTAAAGAAAAAATTGTGGTTGCTTGTAAAGACTTTACGAGACTCGGAGTGATCCTGCAGGATTTTGGCGCATTAAAAAATCAAATGATAGATTCTGAGAGAAGCGGATACGGAACAGAACTTGCTGATATTCTGATGACTTTTCAGGAGCAGACTGCAATAGATATTTCAGAAGTGAGTGAAAGATTTTGGGATATGTTTATTATAGATGCTCTAATTGGAAATTGGGACAGACATAATGGAAACTGGGGATTTCTCTATGATACGATGACAGATGAAATGGAACTTGCGCCGGTATATGATTGTGGCAGCAGTTTGTTTCCACAGGCAGACGAAGAGATCATGCGGTCGGTATTATCTGATCCTGATGAACTGAATTTTAGAATCTTTGAAATTCCGACATCAGCGATTATGGAAAATGGGAGAAGAATAAATTATTTTGACTTTATTTCTTCTTTAAAATATGAAGGGTGCAATCAGGCACTTCAAAGAATCGTATCAAAAATTGATATGGATAAAATTCAGCGGCTTATCGAGGATACCCCATATATCAGTGATTTACAGAAAAAATTCTATATGAAGGTCCTCACAGAGCGAAAACAAAGAATCCTGGATTTTTCGCTGGATAAGCTGAATGGCAGCAAAGCCTGAACACTCACAATAACAACTAATCCATGATGAAAACCATAGCCAGTGGCTGAGAGGCCGCTGTGCTATGGTTTTTCTGTTCTTACTGTGTCTGTTACGATTTACAGTGGCCTGACTCACGCCACTTTTTTCGCTTTTTTGCATTCATACGGCACGCTCGTTCTGATACGCGCCATATTTTCACATGATTTTGCAGCTACACGGCGCGCGAAGCCGAAGCTGTGCTGTTTTTTACTGTTTTTTATTGTCACGCGAAGCATTCAAACTGAAAATATCTCTGCAGCAAGGAGCGAAACGCCATATGAACGCGTTAACAATCAAAAATGTGGCGCGTGCCCGGCAACGCGTGCCGTATGAAACGTTTTTGCCGCAAAATGTGGCGCGCAGACTGTCCGTCAATTGTAAAAGTGACGTACGTTTTTGTAGTTCCTGTGAAATTTCATTTCTTTTATTGACAAATCCTTCCGATGATGCTATTATCTTTAAAGAATTTTAATTAAAAGTTTTTAAGTAAATAATTTTAATTAAAAAATTTGAACCAGAACAGAAGAAAAGGAGAATATAAAAATGAAATTTGAAGAAGTGAAAGCAATCATGGTTGATACTTTAGGATGTGACGAGGACAAAATCGCGCCGGAAGCAAGGCTTTCCGACGATCTGAATATCGACTCTCTGGACGCAGTGGAACTCGTAATGGCCATCGAAGAAAAGTACGGGATCAAGATTCCTGATGAGGAACTGGGCAATATGAAACTGGTCAGCGATATCGTAGCAGCTGTCGAAAAGTATCAGGCATAATCATGGACGAGAAAAAGATCTACGATCTGATAGAGAGATTTGAAGGGTCGGATCTGATCGGACTGAAGCTGCGAAACGGGGATTTCACACTGGAATTGGAAAAAGGCGGGCAGCCGAAGGTAGCAGCGCAGGCCGCAGCACAGATCGCGAAAGTGGCAGAGACAGCAACGAAAACAGCAGCACAGCCTGAAGCAGCGGCAACCACTAAGGCGGAATCAGAGCCTGCGTCAGACTACAGGCAGGTCAGGTCCCCCATCGTCGGCGTTTATTATGCCGCGGCAGGTCCGCAGCAGGAACCTTTTGTCAAAATAGGCCAGAGGGTGGAAAAAGGGCAGGTGCTCTGCCTTGTGGAGGCGATGAAAATGATGAACGAACTGAAATCACCTGTAGACGGGATCATCAGAACCGTCAGCGGAATCAACGGGAAACTGGTAGAGTTCGATCAGGTTTTATTTGAGGTCGAACCATGTTAAAGAGAGTTTTGATCGCAAATCGGGGAGAGATCGCCGTGCGGATCATCAGAGAATGCCTGGATAGTTCTATTGAAGCGGTATCGGTCTACTCGACGGCAGACAGTCAGGCTCTTCACAGGATCATTGCGACGAGATCGGTCTGCATCGGCGGGCCCAGAGCCGGCGAGAGCTACCTGAACGCCGCGAATATCATCGAAGCAGCCAAAGCGACGGGCTGTGACGCGGTACATCCCGGTTTCGGTTTCCTTTCGGAAAGCAGCGATTTTGCGAGAAGCTGTGAGGAAGCGGGAC
This sequence comes from Eubacterium sp., assembly GCA_021769965.1. Classification (GTDB taxonomy): domain Bacteria; phylum Bacillota; class Clostridia; order Peptostreptococcales; family Anaerovoracaceae; genus Senimuribacter. The sequence goes on along the minus strand of JAETRU010000018.1, from coordinate 31,141 downwards.
TGAAATTTATCGGTCCGCCTTCAAAGGTCATTGACATGATGGGAGACAAAGCGGCGGCAAAGCGCATGATGAGGCAGGCAGGAGTGCCGGTCGTGCCCGGTTCGGACGGCATCGCGCAGACAGCAGATGATGCTGAGAAAGAAGCAGAGCGCATCGGCTATCCGGTGCTTCTGAAAGCTGCCGCTGGCGGCGGCGGACGAGGCATGCGAAGGGCTTGCTGCAAGGAAGAGGTCAAAGATGCTTTTGAGGCGGCCAGAGCAGAGGCAGAAAGCTGCTTTGGAAACGGGGATATGTATGTGGAAGAACTCATTGAAAATCCGCGGCATATCGAGTTTCAGATCCTGGGGGACAGCTTCGGCAATGTGATCCATCTGGGGGAGAGGGACTGCTCCATTCAGCGGAGGAATCAGAAACTTTTAGAAGAAGCACCTGCATGGGGACTTTCTGAGAAACTGCGCGGCGCCATGGGTGAGGCGGCGGTCAAAGCGGCAAAAGCCTGCGGGTATGAAAACGCCGGAACCGTGGAATTTATCGTGGACAAAGACGACAATTTCTATTTTATAGAAATGAATACCAGGATCCAGGTGGAGCATCCGGTGACAGAGGCGGTGACCGGCATGAATATCGTCAGGGAGCAGCTTCGCATCGCGGCAGGTATGCCTCTTTCACGGACGCAGGAAGAAGTGCAGATCTGCGGCCACGCCATCGAGTGCAGAATTACCGCTGAGAAAGTCTTTGAGAACTTCGCGCCGTGTCCGGGCAGGATAGACTTCATTCACTTTCCGGCAGGGGCAGGGATCCGGGTGGACAGCGCCCTCTATAACGGCTGCGAGATCAGCCCATATTATGATTCTATGGTGGCGAAGATCATTGCGAAGGGAAGTTCGCGTCTGGAGGCTGTCCGCCGCATGAGAAGAGCGCTGGAAGAGACTGTGATCAATGGCGTTCAGACGACTCTGCCGGTGCAGCATCTGCTCATGTATCAGCAGGATTTTCTGCGGGGCGGCTATGATACCGGCTTTATAGAAGCCCATCTGCCGGAGCTTCTTGCCATTTATGAAGCAGCGGGAGGCAAAGATGAATCCATTTAAACAGAAGAGAGATCTGCTGGCGGCCCTTCGGGGTCTGAAAGACGGCGAGCATATCGTCACCTGCGGGGCATGCGGCAGCAAATACGCCAGAGAAACGCTGGCAGAAAATCTGTATGTCTGTCCGGCATGCGGGTATCACTTTCGCGTTTCGGCGAAGTACAGACTGAAGATCACCCTGGACCCCAAGTCTTTTCACGAAATATGCGGGGGAGTAAAAGGGAAAAATCCTCTGTCTTTTCCGGGATACGATGAAAAACTGCAAAAGGAGCGCCAGAAGACGGGACTTCGGGAAGCGGTCGTTACAGGCACCGGAAAAATCGACGGCTATAAGGCAGTGGTCTGCGCGATGGACATCCGTTTTATGATGGCGAGCATGGGCACTGTCGTCGGCGAGAAAATCACCAGAGCCTGTGAATACGCGACAAAGAATAAGCTGCCCCTGATCATCTTCGTATCTTCCGGCGGCGCCAGAATGCAGGAGGGGATTTTATCACTTTTTCAGATGGCAAAGACGGCAGCGGCAGTCAGCCGGCACAGTGAAGCTGGAAACCTGTTCATATCAGTGATGACCCATCCGACCACAGGCGGCGTAACTGCCAGCTTTGCGAGCCTTGGTGATATTATTCTGGCAGAGCCCGGCGCTCTCATCGGATTTGCGGGTCCGCGGGTCATCGAGCAGACCATTGGCGAAACACTGCCGGAGGGCTTTCAGTCGGCAGAGTATCTTCTGGCCCACGGCTTTGTGGACCGTGTAGTCAGCAGGCAGGATCTGCGGAGACAGCTGGCATTTCTTCTGAAGGTCCACGACAGGAGGGCAAAAAGATGAGTCATAGAAAAGTGTCTGCGGCAGAACGCGTAAAACTGGCAAGAGACAGCCTGCGGCCGACGACAAAGGAATATATCGAGGCGATTTTTGATGATTTTTTTCCGATGGCAGGAGACAGAAACCACGGAGAGGATCCCAGTATACTGGGCGGTCTGGCGCTGTTTCGGGGCTTGCCTGTGACAGTGATCGGCCATCAGAAAGGGTCGGATCTGGAAGAAAATCTGAAGTACCGGTTTGGCATGCCGAATCCGGAAGGCTACAGAAAAGCCATCCGGCTGATGGAACAGGCGGAGAAATTCGGACGGCCGGTGATCACCTTCATCGATACGCCCGGTGCTTATCCGGGCATAGAAGCCGAGGCCGGCGGACAGGGAGAGGCGATTGCCCGCTGTATTGCGGTGATGTCCCGTCTGAGGGTACCGACGGTCTCTGTGTTTATCGGGGAAGGCGGCAGCGGCGGCGCCCTTGCCATTGGTGTTTCTGACAGGACGATCATGCTGGAAAACAGCATCTTTTCCATTTTGTCGCCGGAAGGCTTTGCCAGCATTTTGTGGAAAGACGCATCGCGCTGGGAAGAAGCCGCGGAGGTCATGAAACTGACTGCGGAGGATCTGCGGCGTTTAGGTATCTGTGACAGGGTGGTTTTAGAAAAGGGAAATATTTTCGTCAGCCTGTCCCGTGAAATTGAGACTGCGCTGCAGCAGCTCCAGAAAATCAGCGGAGAAAATCTGGCCAAAGAACGATACAGGAAACTGAGACGAATCGGAACATTAAAATATAAAACGGAGGACTGACTGTGGCAGGAATAAAGATAACCGGACTTGGAAAAGCGACCGGTGATGTGACGGTGACCAATGATGATCTGGCGAAGACAGTAGATACCAGTGACAGCTGGATCAGAGAAAAATCAGGCATCCGCACGAGATATTTCGCGAGAAAGAAAAGCAACGCCGATATGGCGGCGGAAGCGGCTGCGATGGCAGTGAAACACGCAGGCATTGCAGCGGAAGAGATCGCGGCGTGCATCGTCTGCACTTTTACGTCCGACGATCATACGCCGGCCACAGCCTGCAGCGTGTGCGGCAGACTGGGGCTTCCTGAGGAAGTACTGGCGCTGGATCTCAACGGGGCCTGCGCGGGTTTTATCTACGGGTGTCATCTGGCAAACGGACTTTTGGCGCTGCAGCCGGAAAAATACGCGCTGATCATCGGCAGCGAAAAGATCTCTTCTTTTATCAATATGGAGGACAGAAGCACCTGCGTGCTCTTTGGGGACGGCGCAGGCGCCGCGGTGGTAAAGTGGGATGACGCGGCGGAGTTTGTTTTTCACGGAGGATGTGTGCCTGACAGGCAGGTGCTGCACTGCCGGAGGAACAGCTTTATTGAAATGGGAGGTCAGGAGGTCTACCGGTTCGCGGTGAGCAAGGTGCCTGCCTGCATAAAAAAGCTGCTGGAAAAATCAGGCCGCAGCGCCGGCGAGATCGATTACTTTGTCTGTCATCAGGCAAATGAGCGGATCATCGACGCTGCCGCAAGGCGTATTTCCACAGAGCAGTCGGAAAAAGAGAAATTCTTTAAAAACTTATATCACTATGGTAATACGTCGGCGGCCAGCATTCCCATCGCCTTATGTGAGATGGCGCAGCAGGGACTTATCGGGAAGCACAGCAGGCTTATCTGCACCGGCTTTGGCGCAGGGCTTTCCTACGGCGGCATGTACATTACGAGCGAGATAAAATAGAGGTAAAATAGTTTATGAAAATCAATGAGCTTTTAGGAATAGAGTACCCAGTTTTCCAGGGCGGCATGGCAAATATCGCCACCGGAAGCTTCGCGGCGGCGGTTTCTAATGCCGGTGCTCTGGGGATCATCGGCGCCGGTGGAATGAATGCGCAGACACTGCGGGAAGAGATCAGAGTCTGCAAAGAACTGACCGAAAAACCCTTCGGCGTCAATATCATGCTGATGAATCCGGAAGCGGAAAAAATGGCGAAAATTGTCACCGAGGAGCAGATATGCGTGGTGACAACAGGCGCTGGAAATCCAGGAAAATACGTAGAGACATGGAAAAAAGCAGGGGTTAAAGTGTTCCCCGTAGTATCGACGGTCTCTTTGGCGAGACGGCTGGCCGCGTCGGGAGCAGACGGAGTCATTGCGGAGGGCTGCGAAAGCGGCGGACACATCGGTGAACTGACTACCATGGCACTGGTGCCGCAGGTCTGCGACGCGGTAGACGTGCCGGTCATCGCGGCAGGCGGCATTGCAGGCGGCAGGCAGATGGCGGCAGCCTTTATTCTGGGCGCCAGCGGCGTGCAGGTGGGGACCTGTCTTCTGGCAAGCGTTGAGTGTCCCATCCATCAGAATTACAAGGAAGCCATCATCAAAGCCGGAGATAACGCGACGATCGTTACAGGAAGAAGCGCCGGCGCGCCGGTTCGCTGTCTGAAAAACCCGATGACCAGAGAGTATCTTAGGATGGAGCAGAGGGGCGCGGAGAAGATGGAACTGGAAAAATTCACCTTAGGTTCCCTGCGTAAAGCTGTAGTAGACGGCGATGTAAAATACGGCTCTCTCATGGCAGGTCAGGTCAGCGGTATGGTAAAAGAGATCCGCCCGCTGCGTCAGATCTTTGAAGAAATGGTAAAAGAATATGAAAACGTTAGATAAGCTTACGGTGCCGATCATTCAGGGCGGCATGGGCGTTGGTATTTCCATGGGCGGACTGGCGGGAGCGGTGGCTGCCTGCGGCGGTATGGGCGTCATATCTACTGTCAATATCGGCTTTCGCGAGGCGGATTTTTGGGAAAATCCAGAGGAAGCGAATCGAAGGGCTTTAAAAGCGGAGATTGAAAAGGCGCGGGTCCTTTCCGGCGGTAGAGGACTCCTTGCGGTCAACGCTATGGTGGCGACCACAGGTTTTTCTGATCTGGTCAGACTTGCGTGCAGCTGCGGAATCGATGCGGTGATCAGCGGCGCGGGACTTCCCCTGTCTCTGCCGGAGCTGACAAAGGGCTTTGACGTGATGATCGCGCCGATCGTATCTGGCGGGCGCGCCGCGAGAACAGTCCTTGCTATGTGGAACAAGCGCCACAGCCGCAAGGCGGATTTTATCGTAGTTGAGGGTAGCCGGGCAGGGGGACATCTGGGTTTTACGAAGGAAGAAGCAGAAGGGACGGCAAAACCGCTGCCGCAGCTGGTTTCCGAGGTGGCGCGCGAAGGGGAAGGAATTCCTGTTTTTGCGGCAGGCAGCATCTTTGACGGAGACGACATGAAAGCGGTCAAAGCGGCGGGAGCCTTCGGCGTGCAGATGGCAACCCCTTTTATCGCAACGGAGGAATGTGACGCCAGTCAGGGATTTAAAGATGTGATCCTGGCGGCGTCAGAAGAGGACGTGATGATTTTGAAAAGTCCTGTGGGCATGCCGGGACGGGGCCTCAGGACCCCTTTGATGGAAAAGGTCAGCGAAGGCGTGAAATTTCCGCCGAAACAGTGTGTGGGCTGTATTCACGGCTGTGATCCGGGGCAGACCCCTTACTGCATCAACCGCGCGCTGATAGAAGGCTATTATGGAAATTATGAAGAGGGTCTGTTCTTCTGCGGCGGAAACGTCGGAAAAGTTGGTGAGATGACTACGGTGACGGAGCTGATGGAAGAACTGACCGCAGAATGGAGAAAGATATGAAATTAGGAATTTTATTCGCGGGACAGGGCAGTCAGAAGCCTGGTATGGGCGCGGATCTTTATGAAAAGTCCCGGCGGTTTCAGGCGGTGTTTGATCTATTGCCGCAGGCACAGCGCAGGGCAGCTTTTGAGGGACCTATGGAGGTACTGTCAGATACGAGAAATACCCAGCCTGTTATGGCAGCTTTTGCCGCCGGCGTGGTGGCAGAACTTTTTCCGGCTCTTTCAGAACTCGGCGTGGAGCCGGCTATGGCGGCAGGACTTTCTCTTGGAGAGTATTCCGCCCTTCACGCCGCAGGCGTCTTTGACGCGAAGACTGTCATAGACCTTGTGGCAAAGCGTGCGGCGGCCATGGCTGACGCTGCCGAAGGGGTGGACTGCGCCATGAAAGCGGTGCTGGGTATGGCGCGGGAAACTTTAGCAGGCTGCTGCGCGGAGGCGGCAGATTACGGCACGGTACAGATCGCCAACTATAACTGCCCCGGCCAGATCGTCATTGCAGGAGAAAGAAACGCGGTAGAGCGCGCGGCGGCGCTGGCTCTTGAAAAAGGCGCGAAGCGCTGCGTTCCTCTTCCTGTCAGCGGCCCTTTTCATACGAAGTTTATGGAGCCGGCAGGTCGTGTTCTGGCTGGAATTTTTGCAGAGACAGCTTTTGAGGAGATGCGCTTTCCGGTGGTGTTTAATGCGGTCGGGCGGGAGAAAAGACCGGAGGAGGCTGTTTCGGACTTGCTGGTGCGTCAGGTGTCCGGCAGCGTGTACTTTGAGGATACCATCAAAGTCATGGCAGCAGCCGGCGTGGATACGGTCATTGAGATCGGACCGGGGAAAGCGTTATCCGGATTTGTGAGAAAAACGGACCGGAATATGAAAGTCATGAATATTGAGACCTGGGAAGATTCGCAGAAAGTGGTGGAAGAATTGAAAGCATTAAAAGAATCGAAAGGAGGCGCGGCCTGATATGAAAGGAAGAACAGCCATTGTAACCGGCGGCAGCCGGGGGATCGGCAGAGCCATTTGTATCGAACTGGCAAAGGGAGGCGCCAATTTAGTCATAAACTTTGCGGGAAATCAGCAGGCGGCGGAGGAAACTGCGGCCCTTTGTAAAGCGCAGGGTGTCTCAGCGGTTACCGTGCAGGGAGACGTGGCAGAAGCGAAAACCTGCGAGACTGTTGTGAACACTGCGCTTGAGACTTTCGGCAGGGTGGATATTCTGGTCAACAACGCCGGCGTCACCAGAGATAATCTGCTCATGCGCATGAGCGAGGAAGATTTTGACGCGGTGATCAGGACCAATCTGCGGGGCGGTTTTCTGATGATGAAGGCAGCCAGCCGGCAGATGATGAAACAGCGCTATGGGAGGATCGTGAACCTTTCCAGCGTGGTCGGACTTTCGGGCAACGCCGGACAGGTCAATTACGCGGCCAGCAAGGCGGGAGTCATCGGCATGACGAAATCCTTCGCCAAGGAAGTGGCAAGCCGCGGCATCACAGTCAATGCGCTGGCGCCGGGTTTTATCGAAACGGATATGACTGCGAAAATGCCGGAGGCGGCTGTCAGCGCGGTATCCGCGTCGATTCCGGCTGGCAGAATGGGAACACCGAAGGATGTAGCAGCGGCAGCAGCATTTCTTGCTTCAGAAAAAGCGGCTTATGTGACCGGTCAGGTGCTGGCAGTTGACGGCGGCATGTATTAAAAAGGAGACGAATCATGAAGAGAAGAGTTGTAATCACCGGTATGGGCGCTGTGTCGCCTATCGGAAACACAGCAGACGAAATGTGGCGGAGCGCCAGAGCGGGCGTGTGCGGCATTGATTTTATCAAAAGCTTTGATACGACAGACCATAAGGTAAAAGTCGCCGGTGAGCTGAAAGGCTTTGATATTACGGACCATATGGACAAAATGACGGCGAGAAGAACCGCAAGGTTTACCCAGCTGGCCCTGGTCGCGGCAAGAGAAGCCATGGCACAGGGCGGTCTTGACATGAGCCGCGAAGACGCGGCGCGGTGCGGCGTCAATATTTCCAGCGGCATCGGCGGTCTTCCTACCATTGAAGAGGAACATTACAAGGGTATAAAGCGGGGATTCGACAAGGTGTCGCCTCTTTTTGTGCCCATGGCGATCACCAATATGGCGGCGGGGATGACGGCTATTGAATTCGGATTTAAAGGAAGCTGCACCTGTGTTGTGACGGCGTGTGCTTCCGCGACCAACGCCATCGGCGAAGCATTCCGGCAGATCCGGGACGGCTACGCGGATGTTTTTCTCACCGGCGGCAGCGAAAGCTGTATCAGCGAGCTGGGCATCGGCGGATTTACATCGATGAAAGCGCTGTCCGAATCCTGCGATCCGACGCGGGCGTCCATTCCCTTTGATAAAGAGAGAAACGGGTTCGTCATGGGCGAGGGCGCCGGAGTTCTGCTTCTTGAGGAATATGAACACGCCGTATCCCGGGGCGCGGAGATCCTCGGCGAAATCGCTGGCTACGGCGCAAGCTGTGACGCCAATCACATGACTGCGCCGCTGGAAGACGGAAGCGGCGCCGCGGCATGTATGAAAGCGGCCCTGGCAGATGCCGGTGTTTTGCCGGAGCAGGTAGTCTATATCAATGCCCACGGCACATCCACGCCGATGAACGACAAGTGTGAGACCCGCGCTGTAAAATCGGCATTTGGCGATGCGGCATCCGGTCTTCTGATGTCTTCGACCAAATCCATGACGGGACATCTGCTGGGCGCTTCCGGCGCAGTGGAGGCGATTCTGACCGTATACGCGCTGAAGGAGCAGTTCGCGCCGCCGACCATCGGCTACCAGGTGCCGGATCCGGAATGTGATCTGGACATTGTGGCAAATGCCGGAAAACCGATAACAGGTGATTACGCTATGTCCAATTCTCTGGGATTTGGCGGGCATAACGGCTCTATTGTGTTTCGGAGGGTGAAATAATGACAGAGAAAAAAATGGCTGAGGGAAATATAGGTGCGGGAAATATGGCAGAATCGCGGACGCTGGATATCCGGCAGATTCAGGAAATCTTGCCGCATCGCTATCCTTTTCTCCTCATTGATAAAGTGACTGACCTGGAGGCGGGAAAGCGGGCACGCGCTATCAAATGTGTGACAGCAAATGAGCCGTTCTTTCAGGGACATTTTCCGGGCAGGCCGATCATGCCGGGGGTTCTGATCATGGAAGCGCTGGCACAGACCGGCGCTGTGGCAATTTTGGCGGAGGAAGAAAACAGAGGTAAGCTGGCGGTCTTTGGCGGCATTAAAAACTGCCGATTTAAACGGCAGGTAGTACCGGGAGATGTGCTGGAACTTTTCTGTGAGCTGACTGACCGCCGCGGGCCTGTAGGCTATGGAAAAGCTGTGGCAAAGGTGGACGGCGAAATCGCCGCACAGGGAGAACTGTCCTTTGTGATAACAGAGTAATACAGAGTGGGGGCGGATTAATATTCTGTGCTTTGTGCTTTGCCCAGTTCCGCGCCACAATTCATCTTATTTTTTGTAAAAACGGCGGTGGGGTAATGAAATGCGCCATATTCTGCTTGCTTTTGAGAAAGAATGGCGCGCATTTGATGAGATAATCGGGAATTGCCGGCTGTATCCTCAGGAGACTGCGTCATGTTATATTAATTTGAAAAGGAAGATGGTGTAAAACCGCTGATGGCCGCCAGCTTTGATTAAAATTCTTTAAAATATGGCGTTTTTCAGAGGGGTGCCGCCATGTAAAAGAAAAATAAGGACTAATGTGGCGCGCGGTTGCGGTGCTGCCGCTCAGATCTTGTCCCCTTGAAAAAAGCTGATATATCTGGTAAAATAAAATCAGTCTTGTAGGAAGGAAGCAGCAGGATCATGCTGGAAAAGAATTTTTCTGATATCTATACAAAATTTAAGATGAGTCTCTATTCCAAGGTATTCAATCAGGACATCAAAGTGGAGGATGCCCTTTCCGCTATGGAGGTGCTCTGCGTGGAGCTGATTTACGCGCTGGGAAGACCTACTATCAACGAGTTTGCGTCTTTCGCACAGTTATCGCCGCCCAATGCTGCCTACAAAGTCGGCAGTCTCGTGAAAAAAGGCTATATCAATAAGGTGAGAAGTGAAGAGGACAAGCGGGAATACTATCTGGAAGTGACCGACAAATATATGCAGACCTACGGCGTGACCTATGATTATATCGGCACTGTGATGAAGCGGATCCGGGAACGGTTTTCTCCGGAGCAGGTCGCGGAACTTGAGGAGATTCTGGGCGTCATCGATGATGAACTGATGCCAGAAGTGGAACTTGCAGATCAGTAAGATGCACAGCCGTTTAATATGGAAAACAAAGAACCCTGACCGTTAAGTGCAGGGTTCTTGTAATTCCAGCCGGTAAATAGACGCGGCGACATAGATGTCGTAGGCCTCGGGCATTTTGTTTAGTTCGCATCCGAGAAGTTCGCGAATTTTCCCAAGCCTGTAAAGCACTGTGTTTCTGTGCACGTAGAGAAGCTTCGCGGCGGCTTTCAGCTCGGAGTCCGCGTCCAGCAGATAACAGCAGAGGGTTTCCAGATTTTCTTTTTCGCTGTCTGCGAGAAGAGGGGCAAGACGGTCCCGGTAATATTTTTTCTCGCCGTCTACAGAGCTGCAGAGCTCTAAGATGTGACAGGTATAGCGGATCTCCGCTGCTGTGAATGTTTTGCGCAGCGGGTAGAGCCTGCGCGCGCTGCTTACGGCTTTTACGTATTGTTTCAGAAAAAGCGGCGCGTTTTCAAAAAGATGGTCGGAGGCGAAATCTGTTATCAGTGAGATCCGGTCGTTTTCGTTCAATAACCGGTTGAATTCGTCTTCTAAAAGCATTTCTCCTGTTTCAGAGCTTTTGTGATAGAGCATAATCAGATGCCGTCCGGTAAAGTCCAGGATCATTTGGCTGCCCGGTTTTGAAAGGGCGCCGCGGAACTCTGTCAGCATATCGGCGTATTGGTACTTTGGCGTTTCTTCTGACAGCTCGATGACTTTGAGCGCGTTATAGGATTCCTTTCTGATCCCGGTATTCTGGCAGATCCGTTCAATCAGCTCTGTATTCCCGTCAAAGAGCGCGCCGATGACGGCTTCTTTTGTCGATACGTTAAAATTATAATTCCAAACCGCGGAAAACAGCTGTATGACTTCAGCCACCTGGCTCATAACACCGGAATTTAAGACCGCGCTGTGTGCCACGGCGTACAGCTTCAGTTTTTCCTCTCTGCGTCCGGAAAAATCGATATGTAAGATCTTCGCATCTGCCGGGCTTTCGTTCTGATCTGAAAGCCAGCCGGAGATCAAAGCCATATCCTGTTTATTGTTCTGCGGCCAGAAAGATGATATGATGATGTTACAGTTTTCATCGCATAGAAAAAAGCTGGCTTTGGCGTAGTCGCTGGCATAGCGCAGAGCCAGAGCAGGTGTTCTCTTTGCCTCGGGGACCTGGTTGAGACGCTCTATCGTGCTGCTGACGAAATTGCTGTTTGCTTTTTTGTCGTAAAGTACAGCCTCCATCACATCGCTGATGACGTCGCTGTATTTCAGATTCATATCCTTTTCGGGAAGCAGAATGATGGGAAGATTCAGCATATCCGCCGTATCGATGAGTTTTTGACTGATGGAGCCCATGATGACGTCTGAATAAAACAGCACCAGTCCTACGTCGCCGTTCTGCTTACTTTTTTTCAGAATCCGGCACTGGGCGTCAGCATCGTTTTGGGCGCAATAAAATGCGGAAATGAGAAGTTCGTTGGGAGTGATCAGTTCCTCTTCTGCTTCATCGTCAAACTCCAGAACGCTGACCGTGGTAACAATGCTGTCAAGACCTCCGTGACCCGCGATGACTTTTCCGAGACTGAGCGAAGGCAGTTTGAGACAGTCTCTGATCGTAATGCTCATTTTATCACCTCCTGTCGTTATGGTAGCACAGCCCGGATCTTTTTACAATGTTTTTGTGCACCATCACAAAAATACGCGGAATTATTATGACAGCGCTTAGTGACAAAATAATCTGAAAAGTGATATACTTTGTTCAACCTAAAAAAAGGAGAACGGTTATGGAAAACAACAATAAACATGTAGAAACCAATGCACTTGCGCCGATCCCGAAAGAAGAAAGACAGGGCTGGATATCTCTGGCACTGGTACAGGCAGGCATCTGTGTCTGCGCGTCATCTTTCTTAGAAGGCGCGCTTCTGGCAGAAGCCATGCCTCTCTGGGAAGCGATTTTATCCGGCGCTCTCGGAAATGTTCTGGTAGTCATCTTTATGACGATCATCGGGTTTCAGGGCAGCGACCTGGGACTGGCTTCGTGCACTTTGTCGGAATCCTGCTTCGGAAAGGTGGGCGCCAGATATCTGGTCAGTGTGGTCTTTGCCATCAATCTGGTCGGCTGGTTCGGCATTACCAATGAGATCTGCGGCGATGCTTTCACCAACTTTATGGCGGAGACTTTCGGTGTACATTTTCCGCTTTTAGCGTCTAATATTTTGTGGGGCATGATCATGCTGGTCACTGCTGTGTACGGGATGCGCGCCATGGAAAAACTCAATGCAGTGTCGATCCCATTCCTGCTGATCGTAATGGCGGCAGGCACGGTTCTCGCCATCAAAGAATACGGTTTTGCGGGCGCTAACGCTGAGGTGGAGAGAGGCATGAGCTTTTTGGCCGGAGTCAGTCTGGCGTTTGATTTCTATGCAGTGGGCGTAGTTACAGCTGCCGACGTTTCCCGTTTTCAGAAAAACAGAGTGGAAACCTGCAAATCAACAGTTTGGGGCGTTCTGCCTATCGCTGTGATTACGCTGGCGCTGGGCGCTGTTTTAACTAAGATTTCCGGAGAATATGATATCAGCATGGTACTGATTCAGGTTGGGCTTCCTTTTGTCGGAATTTTATCGATTATCCTTTCTACCTGGACGACCAATTCCTCCAATATTTACAGCGGAGGACTGGACGTTGTCATGGCTTTCAATCTTCCTGACAACAGAAGACGTGAGGTCACCATTGCGGCAGGTGTCATCGGAACGCTGCTTGGTGCCTTCGGCGTCCTCGATCATATCGAAGCTTTTCTCAGTTTTCTGGCATATCTGGTGTGCCCTGTAGGCGGCGTTATGATCGCGGATTACTGGTTTGTCGGAAAGGGAAAACCGGAAAACTGGCATTCCGCGGATGGTATCTGCTGGGCGGGCATCATCAGCTGGGCTGTCGGGGCGGTACTCGCGTATCTGTCAACCTACTCGTGGACGGGTATCATTATCTCGATGATCGCTTATGTGATAGTAGAAAAATTCATTCCGTCCGGATCGCGGGAGGTGAAGTAGGATGCAGGAACTTCAGAAGCAGGATATGATAGATCTGCTTTACGGCTGCGCCGTGCTGGGCACAGGCGGCGGCGGAAATCTGCAGGAAGGGATCGCCATGATGCAGGAGGATTTTGACGCGGGAAGAACACTGAAACTTCTCCCTCTTGATGAACTTCCGGACGCAGGCTATATTGCCTCTCCATACGGCTGCGGCGCGCCATCGGCCTCATCGGCTGAAAACACAGCCTTTGCGGATATTCCCAAATATCCCGGTTCGCCTGCCATACTGGCATTCCGCGGGCTGGAAGAATTTCTGGGAGAGAAATTCTGCGCGGTATCTTCCACAGAGCTTGGCGGCCAGAACACAGCGGAGGCAATGCACATCGCCTGCATGCTGGATCTGCCTCTTGCAGACGGAGACCCGGCGGGGCGCTCAGTGCCGGAGCTGATCCACTCTACCTTTTATCTGAAAGGAAAGTCCATTGCGCCTCTGGCGGTAGCGACGCAGTTCGCGGATGTAGTGATCTTAAAAGATGTGGCAGATGACTTTCGCGCGGAAGCGCTGGTCAGATCTATGGCCTGCGTCAGCGGCGATGAAGTCAGTGTCTGCGACCACCCTATGACAGGAAAAGAATACCGCGAAGCGGTCATTCCCGGGGCGATCTCCTACGCGCTGAAAATCGGAAGAATGCTGCGGGTTTCGAGAGAGGAAGCTTCGAAGAAGGACGGATCAAAAGGCGCGGCTGCCGCAAGGCGTATCGCGGCCGCTTTTGACGGCAGATTCCTGTTTTCGGGAAACGTCGCGAAGCTTGCCTGGGAATGCAGGGACGGATTCGATTATGGGACGATCCTGCTTTCAGGCACCGGCGCCTATGAAGGAGAAAGCTACCGGATCGAGTTTAAAAATGAGAATATGGCGGCTTACCGCAATGATGCGGTGGAGGCAACAGTACCGGATCTGATCTGTATGCTGGACGCCGAAGGGGAGCCGATGACGAATCCGGATTTTTCGGAGGGAGACGAGATGCATGTATTCGCGCTGCCCGCGCCGGAAGTCTGGACCACTGAAGAGGGACTTGCCATCTTCGGACCGCGGTATTTTGGAATTGATACGGACTATATTCCGTTTCAGGAACGATGAAAGAAATGAGGGATATGTGTTATGCTGGAGTTAAATAAACAGGATATGATAGATCTGCTTTACGGCTGTACGGTACTGGGCACAGGCGGCGGCGGAAAAATAGAGCACGGATTTGAAATTATGAAAGAGGATTTTGAGCTGGGAAGGACTTTGAAGATAGCTGACCTGGAGGAACTTCCGGAGGACGGCTATATTACCATTCCTTACGGGTGCGGGGCTCCTGCCGCCATTGGCGCGCCGCTGCCGCCGGAGCTTGACAGGCTGCCGAAAGTGGAATCTTCTGCCGTCATGGCGTTTCACGCGCTGGAGGAAGAGATCGGTCATAAGTTTGCCGCGGTTTCCTCTTCTGAAATGGGCGGCATGAATACGGCGGAAGCGCTGCACATCGCCTGCCTTTTAGATATTCCGCTGGCAGACGGCGACCCCGCGGGAAGAGCCGTACCGGAGCTCTCTCACTCCACTTTCTATATCAAAGGGCTTCCGAGCGCGCCGATGGCGGTGGTGACAAAGTTTGGAGAGGTCATGATCTTCAGAGAAATGCTGGATGATTTCCGTATTGAAACACTGGTGCGCTCCATCGCCACAGTCAGCGGTGATGATATCAGTGTCAGCGACCACCCGATGACCATTGCTGATTACAAAAATGCCATCATTCCCGGCGCGATCACCTACGCGCTGAAAATCGGCAGACTTCTGCGCAGCGCCAAAGAGGCGGGAAAAACAGGAAGGGAAATCGCTGCGCTGGTTGCGGAAGAGATGGACGGAGCGGTGCTTTTCGGCGGCATAATCAGAGAATTTCCATGGGAACTGCGGGACGGTTTTCAGTTTGGGGATATTTATCTGGACGGACAAGGTGAATACGAAGGCAGAGAGTACCGGATCACCTTTAAAAATGAAAACATTGCCTCCTATCTGGACGGCGAGCTGGATGTGATGGTGCCGGATCTGATCTGCATGATCGATCAAAACGGCGATCCGATGACAACGCCGGACTTTGAAGCGGGCGATGAAATGAACGTCGTCGTGCTGCCGGCCCCGAAAATCTGGACCTGCGAAACCGGTCTTGAGATCTTCGGACCGAGACATTTTGGCATTGACGCGGATTACCGGCCTTTTGGCGAGAGAAAGGCGCATTAAACCAGTAGAAGACCCTGCGGATCTTTCCGCGGGGTTATTTTATTGGCGCTTAAAATTACTTGAGTATTGCGGATGGATTGTGATAAAATAAAACAAAAGGGTAGAATAAAAACGCGAATATCAGGTGAGACGGTATGGTAAAAATCAAGGATGAGTATAAGATCAGCGAAGCTGCTGAATTTCTCGGGATCTCCGCGGATACGATCCGATATTACGACAATCAGAAAATCTTGTGTCCCAGAAAGGATGAAGCCACCAACTACAGGTACTATACCTGGGGTGATCTGCTTTCTATTGAGGAGATCCTGCGTTTGAAACGGATCAGTTTTCCGCTGCAGCAGATCGGGCACATCGTCAATGAATATACGTTAGATGAGGTGCTTGACGCGTTTCAGAAGCACGAACAGGATCTGGAGAAGCAGCTTGATGAACTGACGAAGGCGAGACGAATGCTGCGGCATTATATCAGGACGTATGAAGAATTTCTGCGTAACGAAGGGCAGATCAGAGTGGAAATGTCGCCGGTCTTTATCTGCGGAAAGGTTGACCGGGAGGTGAATCGGGTCTTTGAAGATTTTCAGAAGCTGACATCCCATCAGATCCCGATGTTCACTGTCTTTGCGCCGGTGGAGGATGTGCAGGATCATGAAGAACTGCCGTATCATGAATATCTGGACAAAGTCAGAAACAGAGAGGAAAGCTATATTACTATCGTAGATGAAGAAGGATTAGTGGAGAGCGGGCTTGTGGTCGAGAACTCTGAGATAGAGATGATTCCGCCGCAGCTTTGTATTCATTTAATGAGAAAAGTCGCGTATAAAGAGGAACGTTTCAGTACAATGGAGATCCTTTCCTATGCGAGAGAACACGATTTAAAAGTCGCGGGGAAGATCATGGTTCGGTTTCTGGGGCATTCCAAACGGAAGGGAAGCGAGGAAGACTACTATGAGATGTATCTTCCTGTAAAGAAAAAGCAGGAGTAAAAGTCTGCACCTGCTTCAAGGTTGTTGAACAGAAATCGTTATAATTTGACGAACAAAAATCGCGTAAAATATCAAAAAACTTAGATAAAAAGAAAATATTTTTAGAAATTGGTCAGAATGATACCGACAAAAAAAGTGAAATTCTGACCAATTTTTTTATTGACTTTGGAGTTAAACCAGAATTTAAAATAAACGTATCAAAAGCTTTTGAAAAGAATGAAAAGAATCCATTAAGAGAAAGGAAGAAAATTCATGAGTTATAGTGAAATCTCTGAAAGCGGACTGCTTTATGTCTTAGCTGCAGGCGCAATTATTCTGGTTACCCTGATAACCTTATTTTATCTCAGACTCTGCTGGAAACACGCTTTGAAATGCGGTGTTGAAAAGGAGAGACTGATGGCAGTTGTTAAATCTTCAATTTCCTTTGCGATCGTTCCGTCCATCGCTGTTGTGACCGGTCTGGTAGCACTGGTTACCGTAATCGGTATGCCATATGCATGGCTCAGACTGTCCGTACTAGGTTCTGTAGGATATGAGCTGATGGCGTCCAACATGGCACTGTCCGCACTGGGACTGGATCTGGCAAATGCTGACGCCTATGGTTTTGGTCTGATCATGTGGACCATGTGCATGGGAATTACCGCTCCGCTGATCCTGAATGTGTTCATGTGCAGAAAGGTGCACCTGGGAACTCTGCATTTGGGTGACAAGGACGAGAAATGGGGACAGATCTCCCAGACAACATTCATGGCTGCTCTGCTGATCGCGATGTGTATCCCTATGTTCGGAAGCGGCATCGTATCCTGCCTGACCTTCGTAACAAGCGCACTGATCGCAGTACTGATTTCCGTTATCATCAAGAAGACAAACTGGGGATGGCTGGGAGGATTTACCCTGACCTTCAGTTTGATCGGCGCAATGGCTGCGTCTGTTGGTTTTGATAAACTGTTTAATTAAGGAGGTCGAGTCATAATGAGTAATAATAAACCTAACCCAAATCAGAGTCCATATTATAACAGTATGCACAGACTGGGAAAATTCATCACCCTCGGTTCTATGGCGGTATTCTTCGGTGTACCTCTCATCATGTGTCTGGTCTATGGCGTGATGCCGAAGTTCAGCGAGATCATGCTGGCTTCCAGCGGTATCGTCCTGATCTTCCTGCCGATGGGCATCGCAGAGATCATCGCGGAAGTTCCGGTAATGGGTTCTTCCTACTATATCGCCTCCACCACAGGTAACATTCTGAATCTGAAGCTGCCTGCCGCTATGAACGCGCAGAAGGTTGCCAACGTAAAAGCCGGCACAGAAGAAGCCGACGCTGTAACCGGTATCGCTGTCGCGGTATCTTCTCTGGTTACCATTGTATTACTTGCTTTAGGCGTTCTGCTTCTGACTCCGCTGAAACCGCTCCTGGCTTCTGAAGTGGTTTCCACAGCGTCTGGCTACGTGCTTCCTGCACTGTTCGGCTGCATGGTCCTTGGAAACTTCAGCAAAGACGTTGGCGGCGGCGTAAGGATCCACGGAAGAATGGCGGCAAATATTATTCCGATCATCATCGGTCTGGTGCTGTATTTCTTCGTTATGCCGGAAAGCTACGAATCCTGGGAAGGCGTGATCGCCGTTGTATTCATTCCGATCATTTACTTCAGCTGCAAGTATCTGTATAAGAAGGGCAAAATCGTCGTAGAAATGCCGGGAGAGACGGCAGCAGCTGCTGAGGAGAAAAAGATTGAGGGAGACGCGGAATAAATGAAACAGAGTGAGATCAATCTGAACGATATCCATGCAGAAGTGGAAAAATATGAAAAAGAGCTGCGGGAGCTCACCTTATATATTCATGATAATCCGGAGCTTGGCCTGAAGGAAGTAAAAGCCTGCAAAGCACAGGTGGAACTTTTAGAAAAGTACGGATTTGAGGTAGAAACAGGATTCTGCGGCATTGAAACGGCCTATAAGGCCTGCTACAAAGGCAGTAAACAGGGACCGAAGATCGCCATGCTGGCAGAGTATGACGCGCTGCCGGGACTGGGACACGGCTGCGGTCACAATCTGATCGCCATGGTCGGTGTCGGTTCAGGTCTTGCAATGAGACATCTGGCAGACGAATACGGTGGAGAGATCTATGTCATCGGTACACCTGCAGAGGAGACTGAAGGCGCAAAAGTAGATATGGCAGCGGCCGGAGTCTTTGACGAGTTCGACGTGGCAATGATGGCACATCCTATGAATCTGTGGATGGATACAGGCAATACCATGGCGATTAACGGAAGAAGAATTTCTTTCTATGGAAAAACCGCCCACGCGGCAGCAGCGCCTCAGGAAGGGAAAAACGCTCTGGACGCGATGATCAACTTCTATAACATGGTCAACGCGCTGAGACAGCAGACCAAAGACGATGCCAGAATTCACGGCGTTATTCTTCACGGCGGTGAGGCAGCCAATATCATTCCGGATTTTACCGACGCGGAATTCTATATCAGAGCAGCGAAAAGCCCATATCTGGAAGAACTGACAAAGAAGGTGGAAGACTGCGCAAAGGGCGCCGCCCTCGGCACTGGAACGACTATGAAGTTTGAACACCATCAGAAAGACTTCAAGGATCTGAACAGCAACCTGTATCTGGCAGGACTTCAGGCAGACAGCATGGAAGCTCTGGGCATTGATGTGCTTCGCTGCAAGGGAGAATCCATGCCGGGTTCCACAGACCTTGGTGATGTCAGCTATTCGTGTCCTGCAATTCATTCTACTTTTGATATTTCCGACGGAAAGCCGTGCGGCGCGCATACGGCAGAATTTGCCGAGTGCGCAGGTTCCGACTACGGAATCCGTCAGGGACTGTTGATTATTGAAGCTTTTGTTGCTACAGCACTGAAGCTGATGACTGACGAGACACACCTTGCAGAAATTAAGAAGGAATTTCAGAAGGTAAATAAATAAATAAAACAGATACATACAAGACCGGCTGGGGACAAATCAGCCGGTCTTATCTGTTTGCAGGGAACAGCGCGAGAAACCAGGCTGTCATTTCTTCCGGCGTCTGTGACAGATTCTGGCCTAGCCACCACTGCACCATGCCGATAAAACTGCATGAAAAATGATGGATCAGGAAGTCCTGTGGAATCTGCCGCAGGGCTTCTTCCTTTTCAGAAAGATCCGGCAGCAGGGTCTTTTCAAAAAAGCCGTACAGATATTCCCGGAAATAGCGGAGAAACAGCTCACCGCTTTCGCAGGAAAGGATGCCCATAATATTGCGCTTATCGTCACGTAAATGGTATAAAAGATGGGTGACAAGTGCTGCTGTATCGCCTGTGGAATCAGAAAAGTCGTGGGTATTCTCGGTGGTCAGTCTGTCTGAGAATACGTGAGAGAACAGATCTGTACACAGTTCCTTCAGGAGATGATCCTTTGTTTCAAAGTGGGCGTAAAAGGTACTGCGCCCTACGTTGGCTTTGTCGATGATCTCCTGTACCGTGATTTGATGAAATTGTTTTTCTGCTAAAAGCTGTGCCAGAGCGTCAAAAATAGCTGCTCTGGTTTTTTGCTGCCGTCTGTCCATAAGACCTCCCTCCCCCGATAGATCGTTTGCGGAACAGTTTCGCAAGAATGTTTCGTATCGGACAAATGATTCAGTTTGCTTCTTGTATGGCTGCACCGCGAAGATATAATATTTTATAGAACGATTTGTTCTATAAAGGACAGATAATATGTTATCATAAAGGAGCTTATTTTGTCAATGAAACGAGAGATCCTTTGCCTGGCGGTGCCGGTTATCACAGAAAATCTGCTGCAGACCCTTCTTGGCACGGCGGATCTGTATTTTGCCGGACAGTTATCGGATTGCGCCATCGCGGGCATTGGCGTAACCAGTCTGATCATGAATATGTTTATTTCGGTTTTTACGGCGGTCAGCGTAGGAAGTACTGCTGTGACTGCAAGGTATTACGGGGAGGGCGCAGAGCAGAAAGTCAATTCTGCTGTTGTCCATTCTTTGTATGCAGGCCTTGTGCTGGGACTTTTGTCGGGGCTTTTCTGCGCGGTATTTCGCAGGGGGCTGCTTCGCGTAACGGGCGCGGACGCAGACGTGATACAGACAGCGATGCCGTACTTTCTCATCGTGGCAGTGCCCTGCGTGTTTCTTTGCCTGCAGCTGATTCTGTCCGCCTGCCTGCGCGCCATGAAGGATACGAAAACGCCCATGTATGTGACCGGTGCATCCAATATACTGAATCTGGCGCTGAATTTTGTGTTTATGAAACTGGGACTGGGGATTTTTGGCCTTGGTCTTGCGACTACCATATCGAGGGGGCTTGCTATGGCCGTGATGGGCAGAGTACTGCTTGGGAAAAGGAATATCAGTCTGTTTTCCCGTAATGGACTGCGGCGGGAGGAATTCTATACGCTGCTGAAGATCGGTGTTCCGGCAGGAATGGAAAAGCTGATCATGCGCGTCGGACAGCTGATCTACAACGGGATGATTCTTTCCATCGGGACTTACGCTTATGTGGCCCATAATGTGGCGGGAAGCATCGAAAGTTATTCTTATATTCCTGCCATGGGCTTTGGCCTTGCGGTCAGCACCATGACGGGGGTCTTTCTGGGCGAGAAAAATATTGACGGCGCAAAGACAGCGGTGAAAGAGACGTATCTGCTGTCTACAGTGGTTATGATTGGAATCGGCGCGGTATTTTATCTGTTCGCGCCGCAGCTTGCGGCTCTGTTTTCGGAGACAGCGGCGGTGCAGGAGCAGGTGGTCCGGGTCCTCAGGATCATCGCGTGGTTTCAGCCTTTTGCGGCGCTGGTGCAGATCATGACCGGCGCCCTTCAGGGCGCGGGAGACACCCGCTTTCCCATGTATGCGACTTTTATAGGCATCTGGGGACTGCGGATCGGTCTTGGTTACTTTCTGGCAGTGCCTTCCGGCATGGGGCTTTCCGGCGTCTGGCTTGCCTATGCTGCCGATCTGGTGGTGAGAGGCCTGCTGCTCTTAGCGAGATTCCGCGGAGGAAAGTGGCAGAAGATAGAGATATAGGGGCGCTGCATGCAGCTTATCTGATCTCATCTTCGATGCCGTCTTTGTACAGCCCGAAGAAGAAGAGTTCGGTCATTTTGCGGAAAATTTCTGTTTCTTCAGCTGGATCTAAATCTTTGCTCAGACGGTACTGATACGCGATAAATTCCAAAGATGAATACATGTAGGCGGAAAGTTCGCCGTCTAAGCCTTCTCTCAGATAGCCTCTGGATTTATCGTTCTGCATATAAGAGAGCAGCAGGTTCAGATAATCGTCATTATCTTTGCTTTTAAACACCAGGTCCTGGAAAAGGGCGGGTGTATCGCTGATGATATCAAGAAGCAGTTTTCCTGTGGGGGTAAACTGATCCTCTGAGGTGATTTCCTTGGCAGAATAGGCATAAAAAGTATCGGAGTCAGGGCGGGAATCAGGTCTGACCTTGTGCTGATTGAACAGATACATGAATAAATCATTTTTATCGTAGAAATATTTGTAAATACTGCCGATGGCAATACCGGCTTTTTCTGCGATGCGGTTGACACTGCTTTTCTTGTAGTTGTCCTTGTATTCGATAAATTCTTCTGCGGCCGCGTCTAAAATCTTCTGCTGTTTTTCCGGTGGCAGCTTGAAAAAAAGTTTTTTTGGCATGGTGTTATCTCCTTTTGCAGGAAACTTCCTGTGTTTTTGTTGTATCATATTTTTATCTTTGGCGCAAGGGAAAAAAAGCTTGAGATTTGTTGGAAAAATTTTTAGAAAGAATAAAAACTAGTTGACACGGCCCGGCAATAGGTGTATAAAAATAGTGAGTCGACTCACTATTGATGTATTTCTTAGAAACTATTTGGAGGATAGTGATGAAAAAAGAAACAAAAGCACCGACTTTGCCGGGCAGCGGACAGGAGTTCAGCTTCCGCGCAATATTTTTCGGTATTTTAATCGGCCTTCTTCTGATGGCTTTAATGATGTATCTGGACGCAGTGCTGGGACTCGATACGGACGTAGCGCCTATTGCGTCGATGATCGGTGTAATTTTAATTCCGCTCTTTGGCGGCCCGACAAACAGGAAAGAGGTCAATATCATGCAGACCTGCGCCACGGCGACGACCTTTGCGGCATATTCGCTGACAGGAAACGTGGTGCCGATGCTGATGATGGGCGAGGAACTGAGACTGCTTCCGACCTTTGTGGTACTGCTTTTAGCTGACGCTATGGGAATCTGTTTTGTTTCCATTCTGCGTGATCAGTTTGTTTACGACCCGAACCTGCCGTTTCCGGGCGCCGTCATGTGCACCACCGCCATGGACCAGATTGATACAAAGGATAAGTCTTCCACAAAAATTCTGGCGGGCGCTGTAGTGGTCGGACTGGTGGTTTCCTTTCTGCAGAACATGGATTATATGCCATGGATGGTAAGTTTCACCTCTCTGCTTCCGATAGAGGGCATGTCGCTGGATATTCTGGTGATGCCGCTGATGCTTGGTATGGGCTATGTGCTGGGTGCAAGAAATGCCCTGTGCATGATGGCTGCAAGCCTCATCGTCTGTCTGGTGGAAGGACCGGTCGGCACGGGAAAAGGCTGGTTCGCCAATCCGACAGAAGATTATTTTGCAGGCATTCAGGACTTCAATCTGCCGGTTGCAGTGGGTGCGGCTCTCTTCGCTGCCCTGGTGCCGATCGCCAGACAGTGGAGAAGCATAGCCGCAGCTTTCAGCTTCAAAAAAGGTACGGCAGAGGAAAGTGACAGAGATTATTCCATGAGATCTGTTTTGATCCTGCTTCTTGTTCTGACAGCCGGTTTGATGGGATTCTGCAATCTGTACTATGGCATTTCCGTGGTTCATCTGCTGATTTGCATAGTTATCAGTCTGCTCTTTGCGATGATTGCTGTGCGGGTGTCGGCAGAATCAGGACTCAGCGCGGGTCTTGCCCTGAATATCTTTATGATCGTCATCGCTTACGGACTGACCAAAAATCCGGTCTTTTCCATGCTCATCGCATTCATGAACTTTAACACTTTTATTTTAGCTCAGGATACTATGTACGACCTCAAAATCGGACAGATGGTAAAAGCTTCTCCAAAGAAGCAGATCAAGGCGCAGCTGATCGGTATTTTCTTCGGATGTATCGCCGGTGTGTTCCTCTTCGCGGGAATTATCAAAGCTTTTGGCCTTGATGGCGAGCTGTTTACCTTCCCGTTCGGCAATATGTACTATTCCATTATTTCCGGCGTATCTGAGGGAGGCGCGGCGACTCTGTTCAATCCGATGCGTTTTGCTATGGGTGCGGGACTGGGAACGATTCTCAGCGTTGTAGGACTTCCTGCCGGCGGCATTGCCCTTGCGCTGTATCTGGCGCCGAAGACTATTATGGGCATTACGCTGGGCGGTATGGTTCGCTTCGCGATTGAAAAGATCAAAGGGGAAGTCCTTGCAGAAAAACTGGATAATGCTGCCACCGGACTTGTCATTGGAGATGCCATAGTCTGCGTGATTATGGTGATTATGACCATGGTCATGTAAGGAAAGGGGCAGTAAATGTTTGATATATTAATTCAAAACGGACTGATCTGTGACGGTACGGGAAAGCCAGTGTACATGGCGGATATCGGTATTGTCGGAGACAGGATCGCATATATCGGGAATGCCCGGGAAAGCGGGAAGGGGCAGGCTGCCGCAAAAATCATCGATGCCCGCGGAAAGACTGTAACTCCCGGCTTTATCGATCCCCATACCCATGTGGATCTGTCGGTGCTTGCAGAGCCGGCCATGGAGCCGTATCTGAAGCAGGGCGTAACTACTGTAGTCACCGGAAACTGCGGCTACAGTATTGCGCCGCAGGGAAAAGAGATTCTTTACTATTCCGACCTTGACTGCCGGTTTCTAAAAGAAGCCGGCGCGGATGAATCGGATATGAATCCGCTGATCTTTCAGCGGGAAAAAGGCGCTGCGGCGTTAAAAGACAGATATGGTATTGATTTGGACTGGCAGACTTTTTCGGAGTTTCAGGCAAAGTGCGAGGCGCTGCCTCTCGGGTGCAATATGGCGCCTCTTTTAGGTCACAGCGCGCTTCGAACCGCGGTTATGGGAGTGGACTGCCTGCGGGAAGCGACAGAAACGGAAGTTTCTTCCATGGAGGAAGAGGTACGGCTTGCTATGGAAGCCGGCGCGTTCGGCATATCCACAGGCAGAGATCCGATCTACTTACCGGGTCCTTACGGCACAGATGCAGAAATTCACCGACTGTTAAAAGTGGCGGCAGACTATGACGGCATTTTTTCCAGTCATACTTACAACTATAATCAGGCAGGTGAGCCTGACCGTCCGGGCGGCTACCGGGAGATGGTCAGACAGGCAGAGGGACTGCCGCTGAAAGTGAATATTTCTCACGTCCATGTGATGGGCATGGCAGAAAACAGGGAAGACGCGGTTCGCGCGGCGGAGTCGATCCTTGCGTATTTTGAAACAGTGCGCAAAGCAGGAACTGATTTAACCTGGGATGTGATACCTTCGCCTGCCTGCGCTGACTTTACACAGGTGTCTCTGGGCTATTTTATCAAACCGCTTGTGAGAATGGCGGGCACGCGGAAAAGGCTGGCGGAGCAGCTCAAAGATCCGGCGTTCCGTGAGTGTGTCCATGCCATGATCGCGGACGGAAAACTTCCGGCACTGGATGAAAACGATGAAACAGGCTGGCTGACGGAGTTTAGCATTCTGAGGCACAGAGATCCGGCATATAAAGGCAGGCGGCTGGTTGAGATCGCAGATAAGATGGGACTGGCGCCTGCGGATGCCATGATGAACCTTTTCGCGGAAGATCCGGACATGGCGGCGGATGTTATTGCACCTGACTTTGGAGAGGCTGTCGATCTGCTGTGCAGAGCGCCTTACGCGATGCCCTGCTCAGACGGCAGCAGCTATGCAAAGGAGACCAATCTGACCGGAGATGCAGAGATTCCGCTGTACCCAAACAGTATGAACATCGGCTATATTCCAAGATATTTAAACAGATACGGCAAAGGCGCAGGCGGCAGCGGTAGCAGCTTTGAGGAAGCGGTGCGGAAAGCCAGCGGTTTTGTGGCAGAGCGGTTTGATATCGCAGGAAGAGGCGTGATCTGTGAAGGGAATTTTGCGGATCTGGTAATTCTGGACAGGGAGCGCCTGCGCAGCTTTGACGAGGACGAAAATCCGCTGCAGGATCCTGAAGGCATCGAGTATGTGTTTGTCAACGGACAGCCTGCGGTTTACGAAGGCAGGTTTGCGGGCGTTGGCGCGGGAAGAGTGCTTCGGAAAGGAGAACGGTAATATGGACAGCAGAATCGAAAAACTTTCTGCGCAGCTTACAGAGTATGCCTGCAATCTGCAGAAAGGCGAGAAAGTACTCATTGAATATGAAGGGAAGGAAACTCTTCCGCTGGTGCAGCAGCTGATCCGGGACGCGTACAGGCTGGGCGCGGTGCCTTTTGCGGAGGAGAAAAACGACCGGGTGCTGCGGGAGCTTCTGATGGGCGCAGGCAGGGAGCAGCTTTCCCTGCAGCGCGAAATGGAGCTTGTCCGCATGAAAGAGATGAACGCCTATATCAGCGTTCGCGGCGGGGATAATATTGCGGAGCTTTCCGATGTTCCCGCGGAAAAGCTGCAGCTATACGATAAGATGCTGCAGCCTGTGCTGGACCAGCGTGTCAATGAGACGAAGTGGGTGATTCTCCGCTATCCGACGCCTTCCATGGCCCAGCTTGCAGGAAAAAGCCTGGCGGATTTTGAGGACTTCTATTTTCAGGTCTGCAATATGGATTACGGACGGATGAGCCGGGCGATGGACGCTCTGGTGGATCTGATGAATCGGACAGACCAAGTGAGAATCACAGGACCCGGCACGGATCTGACCTTTTCCATCAAAGATATTCCGGCTGTCAAGTGCGATGGAAAGATGAATATTCCCGACGGTGAGGTTTACACCGCTCCGGTCAGAGAATCCATGAACGGCGTGATCACCTATAACGCGCCCAGCGAGATGCAGGGTTTCGTCTATGAAACCGTGCGCTTTGAAATAGAAAAGGGGCGCATCGTCAAGGCAACTGCCAATGACACTGCGCGTATCAATGCTTTCCTTGACGCCGACGAAGGCGCGCGGTACTTCGGAGAGTTTGCCATCGGCGTAAATCCTTTTGTCCTTGAACCGATGAAGGATATTTTGTTCGACGAAAAGATCTGCGGCAGTATCCACCTGACGCCGGGCATGGCATATGAAGACGCGGATAACGGCAATCGTTCTTCCGTGCACTGGGATCTGGTGCTGATACAAAGACCGGAGTACGGCGGCGGAGAGATCTGGTTTGACGACAGGCTGATCCGGAAAGACGGGTTGTTTGCAGTCGAAGAACTGCTGGCGCTGAATCCGGATGCGTTGAAGGCAAACGAATGATAAACCGTTTGAACTTCTGAGGTACTCTTATTCGCTTCCGCCTCAAGATCCCGAAGCAGAGAGATATCCCTTGTCAAGCTGCATGGATCAATGATAAAATAAGTGTAATATACTTGCGGGGGAGATAAATATGGACGAGAAGCGAGGCATCACACAATTTCTGCTGCGGCATGCGGCATGCAGCCCGGTATCTTTTCATATGCCGGGGCACAAGGGCGCGGATCTGTATCGTGACCACGGTTATGGAGATTTTCTGGACTCGATCATGGACTGCGATGTGACAGAGATCCCGGGCGCCGACAATCTGTTTCAGACCGAAGGGATCATTCGTGAAACAATGGATCGTTATAAGGCGATCTATGGCGTAAAAGAGAGTTTCCTGCTGGTGGGCGGCAGCAGCGCGGGGCTTATCGCGGCGATCATGACCTGTGTACCGGCAGGCGGGAAGCTGATCATGGCGCGCAACTGTCATAAGGCTGTTTTCAACGGTCTGCGTCTGGCGGGCGGCCGGCCTGTCTACGCTTATCCCGAAGAACTTGCCGGCGCGGGCATTTCCGGTGCCGTATTGCCTTCGGAGATCAAAAGGTGTCTGGCGGAGTATCCGGACGCGTCGGCGGTGATCCTGCCAAGCCCCAACTACTACGGCATCTGCAGCGACATCAAAGCGATCGCGGACGTTGTCCATGAGGCTGGGAAGGTATTGATCGTGGATCAGGCCCACGGAGCACATCTGAAGCTGTTTGACGAATATATCGGAGGATGCGCGCGGGCTGCGGAAAACCAGGGCGCGGATATCATAGTGGAGAGCGCCCATAAGACGCTTGCTTCCTATACCCAGAGCGCCATCGTCAACCTGAATTCAGACAAAGTTGACCAATATGTTTTCGCGGATAAGCTGCAGATGATCGAAAGCACCAGTCCTTCGTATCTGTTGATGGCCTCTCTGGACATCAATGCGGATCTGATAGAGCGGAAGGGAGAGCAGCTGACAAAAACCTGGGAGGCTGATCTGCAGTATTTCTATGGAAAAGCCAAAGAGATCCCGGGGCTGAAAGTTCTGGAGCATCCGATGCTGGATCATACGAAGATCAATCTGGATATGAGCGCCTGCGGGCTGACCGGTCTGGAGCTGGAGAAACTGCTCATGGAAAAGGATATCTTTGTGGAACTGGTCACCGGGGATATTCTCATGTGTATGACAGGAATCGGCAATAAACGATGTGACTACGACCGCCTGCTTTCGGCGCTTCGTGAAATTTCGACAAAAACACTTTTGATGGAAAAAAGGCCTTCTGGCAGACAGGCTGTGACGGTGAAGAAGCTTTTGCAGCGGGAAATTCCTCAGGTCTGCGAGCGGGTGCCTGTGTCTCAGGCGGCTGGACGGGTGTGCGGATCGTCGCTGATTCCGTATCCGCCGGGGATCCCGATCATCTGTCCTGGTGAGGTCATGGACGGGGAAGTGCTGGCCTATGCGCAGTCTCTGCGGGCTGCGGGTGAGAAGGTCATGGGTATCGACGAGGACGGCTGCGTGCTGGCAGGAAAGAAGTAGGAGAATGGCAGACGGCGGCACGGGTTTATGATGGTCAAAGAGGAAACAGAAGATGCAGATTAACTGTTTGGAAAAATTCACAAATTCATATGGAAGAATCGACGCGATACTGATTGTCAACCGGGATAATATCATTGAATATTCTGCGATGGTGACGGAAGACAAAGAATACCTGCGCACGGATGATATTCTGGGCAAAAATCTTTTTGAAGTATATCCGGAGCTGAATGAGGAAAACAGCACTCATGCAAGGGTGATGGCAACGGGCAGGCCGGTGCTGAATCAGAAGCAGACGCTGACAGAACCTTCCGGGAGGCGGCATACTACGATAACAAGCACATTTCCGATTGAAAATGACGGGAAGCTGATCGGCAGCATCGATCTGTCTGTTGAACTTCCTGAGCAGGGCGAACACCGGGCGAAAAGAAGAGCCTTATATACGATAGAAGACATTGTGTCCCAAAGTCCTGATATGGCGGAGATCAAGAAGAAGCTGCTGAAAATCGCGGAAAACGGCTCGCCGGTGATGGTCATCGGTGAATCCGGAGCGGGCAAGGAGCTTATCGTAGAAGCCATTCACAGTCATGGCAAACGAAAGAAAAAACCGTTTATTTCGCTTAACTGTGCGGCGATCCCTGACGCGTTAATTGAAAGTACGCTGTTTGGAACGGTGAAGGGCAGTTTTACCGGCGCGGAGAACAAAAAAGGACTTTTTGAGCTTGCTGACGGAGGCACTTTGTTTTTGGATGAAATTAATTCCATGAGTCCGGAACTGCAGGCAAAGCTGCTGAAAGCGGCAGAAGAGCAGCAGTATATGAAGATCGGCGCGGAGCAGTATACTGAAGTAGACGTTCGCCTGATTTCCGCGATGAATGTCGATCCGGAGACTGCGATCGAAAGCGGGAAAATACGAAGGGATCTGTTTTACCGTCTCAGTGTCGTGCAGATCTTAGTACCGCCGCTGCGGAAAAGAAAGGAAGATATTCCGCTGCTTATTTCTCATTTTATTTCGGTGTATAATGAGAAAATGGGGAAATCCGTGCAGGGGATCAGCCCTTTTGCGGAAAAGGTCCTGCGGGATTATAGATGGCCGGGTAATGTACGTGAAATGAAAAACGTAATGGAATCTGCTTTCAATCTGGTCGATGGCGAGACGATAAGGCTGACGGATCTGCCGGATCATCTCATTTCGGGAAGCGGTATGCTGGGCGAAAGCAGCAGTCCGCCAGATTCTGACTGCAGTCTGGCGGAGATGATGAACCGGTATGAAAAAGAAATTCTGGAAAAGACCTTAAAGAGCGCGGCTTCTTTAAATCAGGCGGCCGCAAAGCTGCAGATCACCAGGCAGGCGCTGAAATACAAGATCCAAAAGCTGCGGATCGATTATCAGAAGCTTTTAAAGGAATAGGGTAAAATTTTTTGCCGGTCAGGGGGTAAAATTTTTTCCTGTTCAGGGAGCTGCGGGTGGAGAGTGTTAAAATTTCAGACTTTCTACTTTGGCATGATTATTGCTTATTAATAGTGGTAACAAAGTAAAGGAGTGAGTGTCATGCAGGTAAAAAATGAATTTGCGAAAAGTGCCGGTTCCTGGTGCGGACTGAACCGGCCGGAGATGAAGGAAGAAAACGCTGATGTGGTGATTTTCGGGATCCCCTATGATGGAGGAGTCAGCTACCGGGGAGGCGCGGCTGCGGCGCCGCAGACTCTGCGGGAGAATACGCTGCATTCCACGCCATGTACCGAGCGGCTGGAATGGTTCGACACGCTGAATGTGGTCGACGGAGGCGATTTTGAGGGTGACGACAGGGAAGCTGTGTTTGCGGAGGTACAGCGGTATACAGCGGAACTGGTACGCAAAGGCGTTCGCTTCACTATGGTCGGCGGCGACCATTCAGTGACGATCCCGGTGGAGCGCGGGGTCAATGACGCAGTCGGTGAGGATTTTGGCATCATTCATATCGACGCGCACATGGATCTGTGCGAGGCGCTGGAGGGCGATCCGCTGTCCCACGGCAGCACGGAGCGGAGAGCGCTGGAGCTTTCTCACGTAAAGTCGCTGGAAAACCTTTATTTTATCGGAATCCGTTCCATTGAACCGGATGAGTTCGCGTTATATAAGGAAGGAAACATTCAGGTCAAGACCGCCTACGACTGTTACCATGAGGGGATCGAGGCAGTCGCGGCTGACTGCGTTGAAAAGATGAAAAAGTTCAGCAAGGTCTATCTGACATTTGATATTGACGCGCTGGATCCCGGCTATGCGGCGGGAACGGGCACGCCTCAGTTTGGCGGGCTGACGTCCCGGATGGCGCTGACCCTGCTGGAAAAGCTGTTCCGGGGTCTGAATATCATCGCCTTCGACGTGGTGGAGATCGCGCCGGCGCTGGATCCGTCTCTGGCGGCCATGTACGCGGGACGGAAGCTGATCACGGAAGCCTGGGGCTACTGGGCCGAGGAGATCGGAAAGCTGGAGAGAAAATAGAAGCCAGCTGAGTAATTTAGAAATTTAAAAATGCTGCGCGGCGTATTGGACGCTCTGCGCAGCATTTTGCTGTTATCTTCTGTCGATCGTTTAACTTTTTAATATCCTACAGCCCTTTTTGAAGAAGCAGACGCCATATTTCAGGATCGGCCTGTATCCGTCATCTGCTAAAGGTTTTTATCTATTACTTTCTTGAAATCCTCATATCCGATCCAACTGTCGACGAATCGTTTCAGCTGACCGACGGAACTTTTATACCCATCAGCAGGAAGTGCCTCAAAGAAAGCCGGTTGTGTTTTGCCAGATATTGCATGACAGGATCTGACGGACCATAGTATATAATCTTGGTCGATATGTGCGCTTTTTGTGAAAATTTAGTGATTTTTGTAAAAGAATGTAGTATAATCCCGTCTTTGACAGCCAAATCATGTAAAAAACCGTCAAACTACTGCAATTAGTAGCTTTGGCGGTTTTCTTAATTGACACAATTTGTAGCATTTTTTCTACTTTTTTGT
>JAETRU010000017.1 GCA_021769965.1 Eubacterium sp. | reverse complement strand
AGTTATAGCACTCGCAGCTGGCAGATTTAGCTTTACACGTTTGACGTGTTCGCGAGGAGTAGAGGGCTTTGCCCGACAAATGAAAACCACGCGTTTGACGCGTGGATGGTTTTTTCCGCAGACAGAAGCAAAACGCCGTATGGAAAGAGATTTCTATCAAAATATGGCGTGCTGAGCAGGGAGCCCGCCGTATGAATGCAAAAAAGCGAAAAAAGCGGCGGCAGATCAACTGCGAATCATAACTCGTAACATGTCAGTAAAGTTTAGACAGGTTTTCTTCAAAAAAGCGTGAGAAACCATCCAGTTTGTGGTATACTAAAAGATAGAAAATTTTTAGAGAAAGAGATGATAACCATGACGAAAGTAGACATTTTTTCTGGATTTTTAGGGGCCGGAAAGACCACTCTGATTAAAAAGCTTATTGAAGAAGCCTATAAGGGCGAACAGATCGTTTTGATAGAAAATGAATTCGGCGAGATCGGTATAGACGGCGGATTCTTAAAGGATGCCGGTGTACAGATCAACGAGATGAATTCCGGCTGTATCTGCTGCTCGCTGGTAGGCGATTTTGGACGTGCGCTGGAGAAAGTCATCAGTGAATTTGCTCCGGACCGCATTCTCATCGAGCCTTCCGGCGTAGGCAAGCTCAGCGATGTGATCATGGCTGTAGAAAACCTTCATGACGACCGGATCCAGCTCAATGGATTCACTACGGTGGTCGACGCCAAGAAAGCGAAGATGTATATGCAGAATTTCGGCGAGTTTTTCAATAAT
This sequence comes from Eubacterium sp., assembly GCA_021769965.1. Lineage (GTDB taxonomy): Bacteria > Bacillota > Clostridia > Peptostreptococcales > Anaerovoracaceae > Senimuribacter. The sequence goes on along the minus strand of JAETRU010000017.1, from coordinate 56,734 downwards.
CAGATCGAGCATGCCAGCTCCATCATCCTGAGCCATACTACAGGACTTTCACAGGCAAAGCTGGATGCTGCCGTGGCTTTGATGCGGGAGCATAACAAAGAGGCTTCTATTGTGACGACCCCTTGGGAGGAGATCACCGGCACTCAGATCCTGGAGACCATGGAGCAAAAGAATACGCTGTCTGCTCAGCTGGCTCATCTTGCGGAAGAGGCGCATCATCACCACGACCATGACGAGCATGAACACCATCATGACCACGATGACCACTGCGACTGCGGCTGCCACGATCATGAACACGACCATGACCATCATCACCATGATCACGACCACGGTCATCATCACCACCATGCTGACGAGGTGTTCCAGAGCGTAGGTATGGAAACGACGCATAAATTTACCACAGAACAGATCGAAAAAGCTTTGGCGGCCCTGTCCAATATCGGTGAGTATGGCCAGGTACTGCGCGCGAAGGGTATCGTGGAAGGTGAAGACGGCCAGTGGATCCACTTTGACTATGTACCGGGCGAGCCGGATGTCCGTACCGGAAGCGCAGCTGTAACAGGCATGCTCTGTGTCATCGGCGCCGGGATCGACGAGGAAAATATCAGAGAACTGTTCGGACTGTAAAAGGGAGGTTCTGAGAAGATTATGGAAATACCAGTATATTTGTTCACAGGATTTCTGGAAAGCGGCAAGACCACCTTTATTCAGGAAGCGCTGGAAGGCAATGATTTCAACGCGGGAGAGCGGACTTTGCTGCTTCTGTGCGAGGAAGGCGAAGAAGAGTATCACAAAAGCCGTTTTTTCGGCACCAATGTGTTCATCGAACCTGTAGAGAAGGAAGAGGAACTGACGACTGAGCGTCTGCGTGAGCTGCAGCTCGCCCACCGGGTAGAGCGGGTCATTGTAGAGTATAACGGCATGTGGGGGCTGGATACCATCTACCGCAATATGCCTGACGAGTGGGTCACCTATCAGGAGATGTGCTTTGCCGACGCGGGCACCTTTCTGACCTATAATCAGAATATGCGCCAGCTGGTTTATGATAAGCTGAAGAGCGCTGAGCTGGTTGTTTTTAACCGGTGCGAGAGAGGGTTTGACAAGATGGCGTTCCATAAGATCGTCCGGGCTGTAAACCGCAAGAGCCAGATCCTCTACGAGTATGACAAGGACGACGTGGAGCTGGACGACATCAAAGATCCGCTGCCCTTTGACCTCAACGCGCCGCTGATCGATATCGCTGACAACGCCTTCGCGGAGTGGTATCGGGACATTAACGAGGAACAGGACAAGTACGACGGCAAAACGCTGCGTGTCAAAGGGCGCTGCGCTCTGGGCGGCGGCCTGCCGGAGGACAAATTTGTCTTCGGACGCCATGTCATGACCTGCTGCGTGGAAGATATTCAGTTTGCGGGACTGGTCTGCAAATGGGACCGGGCGGCTGAGATGACTCACGGAAGCTGGATCACCATTACAGCAAAGGTGAAGGTGGAAGAGGACGAGACTTATGGAGAGGCGGGGCCGGTACTTTACTGCACGGCTGTGGAGCCAGCAGAGGAAGCTGATCCGGAGGTCGCGCAGTTCTGACGAAAAACAGCGAAGAACCCTTCTGAATGTGGTTTTATGGTGAAGCGGGAATTTTTTTGAAATTGTAAATAAAAAAACTTACATGAAATTGCCAATTAGTGTTATAATATATGTAGGAATAAATGCCAGGAAAGGAGATGTGAGTTTTTAGATGTATGAAATCAATGACCTTGTCATGTACGGCAGTACAGGTGTCTGCAGGGTATCTGACATAACGACGCCGGAATTCGCCGCAGAAGATGAGGACAGGCTGTATTACGTGCTGGAGCCGCTGTATCAGAGCGGCGTGATCTATGCGCCGGTAAACAACGATAAAGTATTTATGCGTCCGGTGATCACAGAGGACGAAGCCAAGGATCTGATAGATAATATTCCGCAGATCCATACCGAGATCTATAAGAACAGCAGTATGCAGAAATTGACCAAGTACTATCAGTCGGTCTTAGATACTCACAGATGCCTCGACCTGTTGAAACTGACTAAATCGATCCATCAGAAGAAGATGGACGCAATGAAGCAGAACCGCCACCTGGGGCAGATCGATAAGAAATTCATGAAGAGGGCAGAAGACCTGCTTTTCGGAGAATTTGCCGCTGCCCTGAACATTTCGAGGGAGGATGTGCAGACTTACATTCAGAACCGGCTGAACGACGAAATAGGATGATTTTCACAGAAATAGACGATCGCAGTGATTCGTCTATTTTTTGTGCGTTTTTTTGTTTTTTGCTATTGACAGTCCATATAAAAAGCGTATAATATGTCTTGCACTGAAGTTTAGAAATACTAAACTCAGGGTTTACAATCTTTGTGATTTCAAGAGAAGATATACAGGCAGAAGAATCAGAGGTGAAAACAATGGAAATAGGCTCGAAAATCAAGGAGCTGCGAATCGCCAAAGGTCTGACGCAGGAGGAACTGGCGGACCGGGCGGAGCTGTCAAAGGGATTTATTTCCCAGCTGGAACGTGATCTGACCTCACCGTCTATCGCGACGCTGGCGGACATCCTTCAGTGTCTGGGAATCTCAGTGGCGGAATTCTTCGCGGGGGACAGCGATGAACAGGTCGTGTTTCGCAGCGATGACTATTTCGAGAAGGAGGATATGGAGCTCGACAGCAAAATAGAATGGATCATTCCCAACGCCCAGAAGAACATGATGGAACCGATCCGTCTGACATTGAAGGCGGGCGGGGAGACCTATCCTGATAATCCTCACGAGGGGGAGGAATTCGGCTACGTGCTGAAGGGCGAGGTGACGATCCATCTGGGCAAGCAGACCTTTGCGGCCCGGGCAGGGGAATCCTTCTATTACAAGCCGGAGAAGAAGCACTATATCTCATCCAGAAGAGGCGCGCGCCTGATCTGGGTCAGCACACCTCCAAGCTTCTAGCAGACATAAATCATTTAGTAGGAAAGGACAGGAAATGGCATCACTTATTGAACTCAGAAACATCTCAAAGTCATTTGATGACACATTGGTATTGGACGATTTTAATCTTACGGTGAATCAGAATGAATTCATCACGCTGCTGGGTCCTTCCGGATGCGGCAAGACGACGACTCTCCGGATCGTGGGAGGCTTCGCGAAACCGGACAGCGGTCAGGTTTTTTTTGAAGGCAGGGACATTACCAGCGTACCGCCAAACAAGCGGCATATTAATACGGTATTTCAGAAGTATGCCCTCTTTCCTCACATGAACGTGCAGCAGAACATCGCCTTTGGCCTTAAGATCAGCGGCAAAAGTGAAAGCTATATCCGTGACAAGGTAAAATATGCGCTGAAGCTTGTCAATCTGGAAGGGTATGAGAAACGGAAGATCGATCAGCTCTCCGGCGGACAGCAGCAGCGTATCGCCATGGCACGGGCCATTGTCAACGAGCCGAAGGTACTGCTTCTGGATGAGCCTCTGGGGGCACTGGATCTGAAGCTGCGTCAGGATATGCAGTATGAGCTCATCCGCCTGAAAAACGAGCTTGGCATTACCTTTATTTACGTGACTCATGATCAGGAGGAGGCTCTGACCATGAGCGACAAGGTGGTGGTAATGAACGGCGGCTATATCCAGCAGATGGGTACGCCGGAAGAGATATACAACGAGCCGGAGAACGCCTTTGTTGCAGATTTTATCGGAGACAGCAACATCATCGACGGCGTCATGGTGGAGGACTTTGTCGTCAGGATCTGTGACACCGTATTTCCGTGCATCGACGACGGCTTTGGCCGCAACAGGCCGGTGGACGTAGTCATCCGGCCGGAGGACCTGATCATTGGAAAGCCGGGCGCGGGCCGTCTGGACGGCGAGGTGACCCATAACGTTTTCATCGGTGTCCACTATGAGATGGAGATCGAGGCGGGCGGTTTCACCTGGCTGGCGCAGAACACTACCAGCTATCCGGTAGGAACAAAGGTGAGTCTGGACGTGATCCCGGAAAATATCCAGATCATGCATAAGCCGCAGTCCAAGGAAGAGGAGGCGATAGAGATCGATGTCTAAAAAAATTTTTGCCGGTCCGTTTCTCATCTGGATCGCGGCCGGAACGCTGATCCCTCTTATGGTCATCGCCTACTACGGTTTTACCGACAGAAGCGGTGTTTTCACCATGGACAATATCATGGCGATCTTTGGCGCCGAGCACGCCAAAGCTTTGCTGCTGGCCCTGCTGCTGGCCCTGGCCAGCACGGTGATCTGTCTTATCCTCGCGTTCCCTCTGGCCCTGCTGCTGAAGGGAAGCCGTATCGGACAGAAGGGTTTCATGGTCTTTCTGTTCATTCTGCCTATGTGGATGAACTTCCTTCTGCGAACCATGGCGTGGCAGGTGATCCTGGAGAAGGGCGGTATCATTAACAGCCTTCTGACGGCGCTGCATCTGCCCGCGCTGGAGATCATCAATACGCCGGCAGCCATCGTACTGGGCATGGTCTATGACTATCTGCCTTTTATGGTGCTGCCGATCTACAATACTCTGATGAAGATCGACGATAATATCATCGAAGCGGCTTACGATCTGGGCGCGACCAAAAAGCGTGTCCTCACCGATATTCTGCTGCCGCTCAGCGTACCGGGTATTGCCAGCGGGGTCACCATGGTATTCGTGCCGTCTCTGACCACCTTTGTTATTTCCAACATGCTGGGCGGAGGCAAGATACACCTGATCGGGAACATCATCGAGCAGGAGTTTACTACCAGCGCCAACTGGAATCTGGGATCCGGCCTGTCCCTGATCATGATGATCTTTATCGTCATCAGCATGGCTGCCCTGTCAAAACTGGATAAGGATGGGGAGGGAAATCTGTTATGAAGAAATTCGCGAAGGGCCTTTATCTGGGGCTGATCATACTGTTTCTGTACCTGCCTATCGCAACTCTGATGGTCCTGTCTTTTAATGAGAGCAAATCCATGGCTGTCTGGGGCGGTTTCTCGTTAAAATGGTACAAGGAGATGCTGGCCAACCGGATGATCATGGAGGCCATCTGGAATACATTTACCATTGCTCTGGCCGCGGCGGCTATCGCCACACTCGTAGGGACCCTGGCCTGTATCGGTATCATGGCCATGCGTAAGAAGTCCGAAACGGTGATTCTGGGCCTGAACAACATACCCCTGCTTAACGCGGACATCGTCATCGGCATCTCGCTGATGCTGACATTTCTTGCGTTCGGCATCTCCCTCAGCTGGGGAACTGTGCTTCTGTCCCACATCACTTTCTGCCTGCCCTATGTGATCCTGTCGGTGCTGCCGAAGTTCAAGCAGCTCTCGGGGAATACCTATGAGGCGGCGCTGGATCTGGGCGCGACGCCGCTTTACGCTTTTTTCAAAGTGGTTCTGCCGGATATACGGCCGGGAATTGCCAGCGGCTTTCTGCTGGCCTTTACCATGTCGGTAGATGATTTCGTCGTCACCCATTTCACCAGGGGCGCGGGGATCAATACCATCTCCACCCTGATCTACAGTCAGGTCAAAGTGGGCATCCGGCCGACTTTGTTCGCTCTGTCAACTTTGATCTTTGTGGTGGTGCTTATCGTGCTGGTCGTTTCCAACATGGCTTCTGAAAAGAAAGACACCAGAGGCGGCAAAGCTGTCATGGCAGTGATGACGGCGGCGGTGGTCTGCGTGATCGGCGGCGTTCTCGTCCTCAGCGGTTTCGGCAGCGGAAAGAGCGGCGATCAGGTGCGGATCTACTGCTTCGGCGATTATATCGACCCTGTGCTGGTGGAAGAGTTTGAAGATGAGACCGGTATCGAGGTGATCATGGATACTTTTGACACCAATGAAGAGATGTATCCGGTCATCAAAAATGAATCGGTAAAATACGATGTCATCTGCGCGTCAGATTACATGATAGAAAAGCTGATCGCCGAGGATCGGCTGGCGGAGATCGATTACGCGTCGATCCCGAATATCGCCAACCTGGAAAAGAGTTATCTGGAACTTTCGGAGACCTTTGATCCGGGTAATCGCTACGCGGTGCCGCATACCTGGGGCACACTGGGTATTTTATATAACAACGAGAAAATTCCGGACGGTTCTGTCAACAGCTGGAATGACCTGTGGAAGCAGGAATACAGCGGTAAGATCGTCATGCCGGACAGCATGCGGGATACTCTGGCCGTCGCGCTGAAGGCAAAGGGCTATTCCCTGAATACAGTCTCTGAGGATCAGGTGGCGGAAGCAGCCGAATATCTGAAAGAGCAGGAAAGTCTGGTCTATAAATACGCCAATGATTCTGCCAGAGACATTCTGCTCGGCGGTTCAGCGGATATCGCGGTGCTCTGGAACGGAGAGGTGCTGTACTGCCAGGAGGAAAATCCGAATCTGTCCTTTGTAGTACCGCAGGAAGGAAGCGAGTATTTCACCGACTCATGGGCTATCCCGGCAGCGGCTGAGAATCATGAAAACGGATTGAAGTGGATCAACTTCATGCTGGAAAAGCAGGTGGCCATGAAGAACTTTGATTACCTTACCTATTCCATTCCGAATCTGGCGGTCATCGACTCTGTGAAGAGGGACCCGGCGAAAATGACGGTGCTGTTCCCGGAGGAGAGCCTGCTGACAAAGTGCGAGGCCTTAAAGAGCCTGGGCAGCGAGGCCGACGATATGTATACGAAGTACTGGAAAAAGTTTAAGTCGTAAATACAGACTATAATGAAAAACTGCCGCACGGAGGAGCGTGGTCTTCTGCGCGGCAGTTTTTTGATTTTTTTCGATATAATTTGACATTTCTTCGGAAAAAAAGTAAAATAAAATGTTGAATAAATCAAAAAAAGGAAAGAAGAAAATGACTGAGAAATATAAGAGACGACGGGGAGACCGCAGAGACGGACGGTGGCTGCGAAACATGGATCCGATGCATGCTTTCATGCCCTACCTGTACCCCAATAAAACAGATAACGAAGCGTTTATCTCTGAACGGATCGATCTGACCCGTGTCAACGAGTATATGGCGGCAAAGAATGCTGAGCAGCCAGAGATGAAATATAAGCTGTTTCAGATCATCGTGGCCGCTTTGGTGAAAACTATCACCCTGCGGCCGAAGATGAACCGGTTTATCAAAGGCTACAGGACCTACCAGAGATTTGACCTGACGGTCGCGTTTGTAGTAAAGAAGGAGTTTTCTGATGACGGGGGAGAGGCGCTGGCTTATCTGTCTTTTGATGAAGACACTACCCTGGAAACGGTACGGGAGAAGGTCTATGAGATCGTTGACCGGTACCGGGGACCTGCTGCCCAGGTGGACAATTCTACGGCGGATATGGATATCCTGACAAAACTGCCGAGATTTCTGCTTCGTTTCGTGGTATGGATCCTGCATAAGCTGGATTTCTATGGAAGAGTACCGTATACGCTGATCAAGGAGGATCCGAATCAGGCGACTGTGTTTATGACCAATCTGGGGTCCATCGGTCTGAAATCGGGATATCATCACCTTTCGAACTGGGGAACCAACTCTATTTTTGTGATTCTGGGAGAAAAGAGGATGGTAGACGGCAGAGAGGTCATCGACATCGGGCTGACGCTGGACGAGCGGATCGCCGACGGATACTATTACTCTAAAACTGTGAAGCTGTTCAAATATCTGTTGCAGCACCCGGAGCTGCTGGAAACACCCGCAAAGGAGGAAGTGGATTATGAAAGAGGTTAAAACACCGTGGATCAGGAACCTGGGAGGCGTACCCTCCCATCTGGAATATCAGCAGGGCAGCATGTATGAGGCGGTAGAGACCGTCGCGAAGCAGTACCCTGACTACATAGCCTATGATTTCATGGGCGGCAGAACTACATATAAGGCGTTCATCAAAGAGATCAACGACTGCGCCAGAGCTTTGAAGGCCATCGGCGTGCAGAAGGGCGAAGCGGTGACCATTTGCATGCCAAACGCCCCTCAGACTCTGATCATGTTCTACGCGGTCAATCTGGTGGGAGCAGTGTCTAATATGGTGCACCCGTTGTCCAGTGAAAAGGAGATCGAATTCTGCCTGAGGGAATCCGGCAGCGCCGTCTGCCTGACTCTGGATCAGATGTATGGAAAGTTTGAGAACATCCGCCAGAATGTGCCTCTGCGATCTTTGATCCTTACCAGCGTCAAAGACGTGCTCAGCCCTATCAAGAAGAAGGGCTACTATCTGGTGGAAGGCCGCAAGGTGAAAAAAGTTCCCAAGGATGCTGTCATCATCTGGTGGAACAGCTTTGTAAAAAACGGAAGAAGTTATAAGATGGAATACGCTGCCCAGAGGACAGGAAAAGATCCTGCCGCTATTCTGTACAGCGGCGGCACTACGGGGACCATGAAAGGGATCCTCCTGTCCAACCTGAATTTCAACGCGCTGGCCGCGCAGATCATCGCTACCAACAAGATGTTCAAGCCGGGAGACAAAATGCTGGCCGTGATGCCGATGTTCCATGGTTTCGGCCTGGGCGTCAGCATTCATTCCATGGTAGCAAACGGCGGCAGATGCATTTTGATCCCCCGGTTCAACGCGGAAAGCTACGCCAAGCTTCTGAAAAAGCACCAGCCTAATTTCATCGCGGGTGTTCCGACCCTGTATGAGGCATTGCTGCGGCTGCCGTCGCTGAAGAAGGTGAATCTGGCGTGCCTGAAAGGGGTATTCAGCGGCGGGGATTCTTTGTCCATCGAGCTGAAAAAGCGGTTTGACGCTTTTTTGAAGTCCCATGGGGCGCACGTGGTAGTCAGGGAAGGCTACGGCACTACAGAATGCGTCACAGCCAGCTGCCTGACGCCGGTACATATGGAGAAGGAGGGCAGTATCGGTCTGCCGTTCCCGGACACCTATTATAAGATCGTGAGAGTCGGAACCTGTGAAGAGGTGGAATATGGCACTGAGGGTGAGATCTGTATCTCAGGCCCTACGGTGATGATGAAGTATATCAATCATCCGGAGGAGACGGCAAACACGCTGAAGACTCACGATGACGGCATGATCTGGCTTCATACGGGGGATCTGGGCATGATGGATGACGATGGTTTTGTCTATTTCCGCCAGAGGATCAAGAGAATGATCGTAACCAGCGGCTACAACGTATATCCGTCACAGATCGAGAATGTGCTGGACGCTCACGAGTATGTGCACATGAGCTGCGTGATCGGTATCCCTGACCCTCTGAAGATTCAGAAGGTAGCGGCTTTCGTAGTGCTGAAGCCGGGAGTCAGGCCGTCGGAAGAAGTCCGGCAGGCACTGCTGCGCCACTGTGAAAAATACGTGGCGAAGTACGCGATCCCGAAGTCCATCGAGTTCCGCGATTCACTTCCGAAGACGCTGGTCGGCAAGGTGGCTTACCGCGAACTGGAGGAGGAGATGAAGGGCAAAGAGGCGTGAAGGCTAAGATTACGTCCACAGTCTATGTAAAAACATATTAAAAAGGGTGCAGTTACATAATGAGTAAAATTTCTCATATGAACACACCCTTTTTTCTTAACAAAGTAGAGATTGAACTATCTGAAAGTTCTTCCTATAGTAATAGAATTTCTGGTATAAGCTTTTTGCTCTCCAACCGTTTTATACCCTTTGATATAATAATAATATTTTACTCCTTTAGTTAGATAAGCGGTATAGGTTTTAGAAGATTGCTTACTAAAAGTTGATATTTTCTTGAATCCTGAATTCTGGCTGGTTGATCTGTAGACTTCCACACCATCAAGATTGATTCTAGTGTCAGACGGCATCCAAGAAAGCTTGATGAATCCAGCGCCAGCAGAGGAATAAATCTTCATGTTGCATTCCTCAACAGCCTGAATGATCTCATTATCTGAAGCAGCCAGCAGGCTTGGTTTAAATGTTCTATAGATCACTTTAGACCACTGTGTGTATACTACTCGACCATCTATGGTACGCACTCCCCTTATTTTATAGTAGTAACGAGAGCCTTTGACTAGCTTGGCTGTATTCTTATATGTTGTAGTTGTGCTATATTTAGTAGTGTAAAATGGTATATTGCCAAATCCATCTTTACTGGTTGCTCTGAAAATCTGATAATGATCTACTTTGAAACCTGGAGACTTCGCCCATGAAAGCCTGATTCCATTATTTTCAAGGGAGGAGTAGATTTTTAGTGTTGTAGCTTGAACACCTGCTATGATTCTCCGATTCTTGTCATTTTCGCTTTCCGTCACCGTTATAGTAATCGTTTTAGATGCAGATGCATAATTGTCTGTAGCCGCACATTTGATTGTGATGACGGCAGTGCCAGCAGTTCCTTTTAGCGTCACATATCCTGCACTGCTGACAGAGGCTACAGATGTATTGCTGCTGCTGTAGGTCAGTTTGCCACCGCTGTTTGCCGATGCATTCAAATTAAAACTGCTGTCATTTGTAGTTTTACTGTAAGAGTCGTGTTCTGTGATGATAGATGCCGCAGGCAAATCAGCTTCAGCAACAGTAACTTTAATCTGTTTAGAGGCAGAATTGTAATTTGCTGTTGCAGCGCTGGTGACGGTAATCATTACAGTTCCGGCTTTGCCTTTTAAAGTAACTTTACCTGAACTATTAACAGTTGCAATAGATGTGTCACTGGACTTATAAGTCAGATCGGCATTATTACTGGATTTGATATTAAGTGTCCAGTCAGAACTGTCGGCCTTTTTTGAATAGGATGTAGTTCCAGTAAATGTCGGGGTAGCTTTGCTGATAGTGAAAGTCTTGGTAACACTGCCAGTATAGTTCCTTTTTCCGGTTATTGTGACTTTACCGGTACCTGCGTTGGTATTGTTGGAGTAACTTACTATATAGTCAGTACCTTTCACCAGCGTAGTGCTGCCATGGTTGACAGTAATAGTAGGTTTACGAGCAACACCGCTGTAAATAAACTTGGAGGTGATATCACTGACATTGATATCTGACATAGAACAAGGATTGATTGTAAACGGTACTAGTTTGGTACAGGAATACTGCCCTTTGCCCCGGATCATGGCATAACCGGTTCCTGCCAGAACGTTTTTTATGTAGTAATAATCGTAGTCTGTGCCTTTTTTCAGTGTCTGCCCGTTATAGGTGGCAGTGATGACCGGCTGTTTTTTAAACTTGGTGTATTCGTAGGATGTCCTGCTCAGAGATACGCTGGCATTTCTGATGTCTGCGGTGCCGCTCTTTACCGTTTCCGCAGTGTTGTTATAATACCAGAAGTTGCAGTCCACACTGCCGGTGATGCCGGTGACTTTCCCGCTGGAAGTATACTGCCAGTGCTCGTAAGGACGTTCATAGCTGTTGTCAGAAGAATACTGGGCCAGCCAGACTTTGTATTTGTTGTCGATCAGATTCATGTTCAGTTTGGCCGCGCTGGGATTTCCGTAAGGGGAAGTCATAGACCGGTAGGAGTAGAATACAGGCTCGTAGTCGGAATTCTTATCTATATAATTGAGAAACGCCAGGGAATTGGTGGTCAGCTTGGTCCGCTTCTGGGCCGCTGTGCCTGCATTGTCATAGGCTGTCTTCAGCCTGCCTGCGTATTCACAGTCGTAGGCCACAGGCATGTCCAGCTTGCGGCCGCCCAGAGTGTCCAGAACAAACTGAGCCTCCTGCTGCGCCTCTTTGATAGTGGTCGCGCAGGAGTAGTAGTATACGCCCACCATAACGCCGTTGGCCCTGGCATTTTCATAGTTCTGCTCAAAGAACGAATCGATATTGGTTCGGAACGGAGAATCCAGATTGGTATATCCGATGCGGATAAAGGCATAGTCGATCCCCTGCCGCTTGACCTTGCCCCAGTCGATATTCTGCTGATAATAGGACACATCGATACCGTCGATGACCATACAGTTGCTGAACTGGGAAGGGTGAGTATAGCCGCCGGAATCCACGATCGCGTTGCTGGCAAAAGCCACGCTGCAGGTCGTAAACAGGGCAGCCATGGTAATAACGAATGTTAGTAATATTTTCTTCATTTTTCCTCTCCTATAATCTTTTCCTCTCTGATCCCGTTCCCCATCTATATGGTAACAATCCGGTGAAGATTTTGTCAACCTTTTCGGAACAAAATTCACAAAGACTCCTTGAAACAGACATAAATTTGGTATATCATCTAAGTACTATGCTGGGATATGTAACCGTCGATAAAAATGAATTAAAAGTCCGCGAGTGGGACGTCTACCAGGCCTATTACTGCGGTATGTGCAAGTCCATAGCAAGGCGCGTCGGCCAGCTGCCGCGCATGACACTCAGCTTTGACTGCGTGTTCCTGGCGCTGATTCTGGGAAGTCTTTCCGGGCCGCAGGAGGATATACACTGGGAACATTGTATCATCCATCCTCTGGAAAAGAAACCGGTAGTTCTTGGAAGGCCGGCCGTTGACTATGCCGCCGATGTCATGGTCGTTTTGGCGTACCATAAATGCCGGGATGACTGGAGCGATGAGAAAAAGCCCTCAGCTCTGGCCGTCAGAACAGCGCTGGCTCCGGCATACAGGAAGATCAAAGGGTGTCAGCCGGAGGCTGTCTCTGCGGTGGAGGATGGCCTTGGAAGGCTTTCCGCGCTGGAAAAAGAAAACTGTGCTTTGATCGACCGGGTCAGCAGCGTCTTCGGAGATATTCTGTCAGCCTTGTTTTCCGGGTATGGCGATCATTGCGGTGTGCCTCCGACGGAAAAGCGGATTCTGGCACATCTGGGAAAGCATCTGGGACGGTGGATCTATATGATCGATGCTCTGGACGACTACGAAGAGGACAAGACTGCCGGGACGTATAATCCTCTGCTTTTTCGCAAAGATGGACTTGTGGGAATGGAAGATCTGCTATATAATGAACTTGCGGAGATCGCGAAGGCATACGATCTTCTGGATGTTCGCAGAAATCGGGGGATCTTAGAGAATATCATCTTTATGGGGCTGCGGAGTCAGACAGACCGCATTCTCGGGGAAAGGACAATGAAACAACATGAATAATCCATATGAAGTATTAGGTTTAAAGCCGGGAGCATCTGAGGCGGAGATCAAGGCCGCCTACAAGGAGCTGGTAAAAAAATATCACCCGGATAAATATCAGAACAATCCGCTGGCAGATCTGGCGGAAGAGAAAATGCAGGAGATCAACGAGGCGTATGACGCTTTGATGAAGAACCGCGGCACATCCGGCAGAGCTTCCGGATCCCAGGCCTACAGAGGAACATCCGGCGGATATACAGGCGGATCCGCGGATTCTTCCGCTTACTACGCAGTCAGACAGGCGCTGGACAGAAACGATCTGCCAGGCGCAGAGCAGCTGCTGATCAATATGCCGGACCGAAGCGCGGAATGGTTCTTTCTGAGCGGCGTCCTGTCCTACAAAAAGGGCTGGGTAGATGATGCCATGAGCAATGTCCGTCAGGCAATGGATATGGATCCCAATAATTTTGAGTACAGGCAGATCTATCAGCAGATGGCAGCCGGCGGCAATATGTACCGGGGCCGTTCCAACAGTCAGGGCTATGGTCAGCAGGATGACTGGTGTGATACATGCTGCACCCTGTACTGCTGTTCCAGTTTGATCTCTCCTTGCTGGTAAAAAGGCGCGGGCGCGGCTCGACCGCGGTCGGCTGGAAATTTCGTATTTTTGTGCAGATCAGCGCGATTTACGAAACCAACTTCATCTTTTCAATAAAAAAAGTTTCGTATTCAAAGGAGTATACCCTTGAATTACGAAACTTTTTCAGTAATGCGGTTCAAATAGTTTCGTATTTTTGATGTTCTTCGATGATTTTACGAAACCGGGGCTTTTGCTGCGGATGGATATGGTGCAGCAGGTCTATTTTAATTCTGCGTTTCGCAGAGCAAGCTGCTGCCTGTAGTCTGCGAGATTTTTCTCCAGCAGGGCCGGAGTATCCAGACCGTACGGGCATCTGGAACTGCACTGGCCGCAGTGGAGACAGTTTTCGATCAGATCCATGTCGGCCTGATGCTCCTGATCCATGTAGACTTCTGTTGGAGCGCGCCGGATCATCAGAGACATGCGGGCGCAGTCGTTGATTTTGATCCCGGCGGGGCATGGCATACAGTAGCCGCAGCCCCGGCAGAAATCGCCGGAAAGCTCCAGGCGCTCTTTTTCTATAAAGGCCCGCATTTCTTTATCCATGGCCGGTGGATTTTTGCCGCAGGCCAGAAACTGATCCAGTTCCTCGATCTTCTGGACGCCCCAGATCGGAAGGACATTATCGTACTGGTCGATGAAGGCGTAGGCAGCTTCGGCCCTTGTGATCAGGCCGCCGCTCATAGCCTTCATGGCGATGAATCCCATGTCGGCCTCTTTGCAGAGAGCCGCCAGCTCCAGGTCCGCGTCCGCTGACAGATAGCAGAACGGGAACTGCATGGTCTCATAAAGACCGCTTTCAATGGCTTCCTTCGCGACAGCGATCCGGTGATTGGTAATGCCGATATGCCGGATCTTGCCGCAGGCTCTGGCTTCCTGCATGGCTTCATACAGTCCTGTGCCGTCGCCCGGTTTTGGACAGAAGGACGGATTGTGGAACTGATACAGGTCCAGATAGTCGGTCTGCAGATTGGACAAAGTGGTATCCAGCTGAGACCAGAATTCCTCTGTTGTACTGCACATGGTCTTGCTTGCCAGATAGACTTTGCTCCGCAGTCCGCGGGCACAGAGAGAACGTCCCAGCTTTTCTTCGCTGTCTGTATAGAAACGGGCAGTATCAAAGAATGTTACGCCGTTTTCATAGGCGCGCATGATCAGAGCGTCAGCTTCTTCAAAGGATATCCGCTGGATAGGCAGAGCTCCGAACCCGTTTTTATCTGTAATTATTTCTGTTTTTCCAAGTCTGATTTGAGACATGAGTTGCTCCTTCATTAATTCTTCAAACTCTGCAGCGGCGCCGGGATCCTGCCGCCCCGGTTGATCATCTTTGCCGGGGACTGGCTGCGCACCGGCATGACAGGGCCATAGCCCAGAAGACCTCCGAAATCCAGTTCTTCGCCTTCGGAAAGGCCGATAGCAGGGATGACTCTGACCGCGGTGGTCTTGGAGTTGACCATGCCGATGGCCGCTTCATCTGCGATGATGGCGGAGATGACTTCGCTGGTAGTGTCACCGGGGATGACGATCATGTCAAGGCCTACAGAACATACTGCTGTCATGGCTTCCAGTTTTTCAATGGAGAGGACTCCGTTTCTGGCTGCCGCGATCATACCTGCGTCTTCGCTGACCGGAATGAAAGCGCCGGACAGGCCGCCCACGCTGGAGGAGGCCATGACGCCGCCTTTTTTCACTGCGTCATTGAGCATGGCGAGCGCGGCTGTGGTACCGTGGGCGCCGCACTGCTCCAGACCGATCTCTTCTAAGATATGGGCTACGGAATCGCCCACGGCAGGGGTCGGCGCCAGAGAAAGATCGATGATGCCGAACTGGACGTCCAGCATTTCCGCAGCTTCGGCCGCTACCAGCTGACCCATGCGGGTGATCTTGAAGGCAGTTTTCTTGATGGCTTCGGCCACCTCGTTCATGGTAGCGTCAGCAGGCATCTTTGACAGAACGCTGCGCACGACGCCGGGACCGGAAACGCCGGCAGACAGCACGCAGTCCGCCTCGCCTACACCGTGAAAAGCGCCGGCCATAAACGGATTATCTTCTACAGCGTTGCAGAAGACGACCAGCTTGGCTGCTCCGATGCACTGTCTGTCCTTTGTCAGTTCAGCCGTTTCGCGGACCTTTTGGCCCATGAGCTTCACTGCGTCCATGTTGATGCCGGCTCTGGTGGAACCCACATTGACAGATGAGCAGACCAGTTCTGTTTCAGCAAGAGCCCGTGGGATCGACTCGATCAGCTCAAGATCCCCTGCAGAAAAGCCTTTCTGGACCAGCGCGGAAAAACCGCCGATAAAGTTGACGCCCACCTCATGGGCCGCTTTGTCGAGAGCCTTGGCATATTTTACCGGATCGCCGCCGGAAACGCCTGCCAGCATGGAGATCGGAGTGACAGAGATCCTTTTGTTGACGATGGGAATGCCGTATTTCTTCTCGATGGATTCGCCTACCCTGACCAGATCGCGGGCCTTGGTGGTGATCTTTTCATAGACCTTCTGGCAGGACCTGTCGATGTCGCTGTCAGCGCAATCCAGCAGAGAGATTCCCATGGTGATCGTACGTATGTCTAAGTTTTCTTCCTGTATCATGGTAATGGTTTCCATGATATCACTCATGTTCAGCATGTGCAATGTCCTCCTGTCCTAAATTCTGTGCATGGAATTAAAGATATTCTCGTGCATGACGTGGACCTGCATAGCAGGTACCTGCTCCGAGATGGATCTCTGAAGTTCATCGATGGACTTTGTGGCCTCCGTGATGTCGATGATCATGACCATGCAGAAAAAACTGTCCAGAACGGACTGCGTCACTTCTACTACGTTGGCGTTGGCATTGGCGCAGGCTGTGGAAACCTTCGCGAGGATGCCGACCATATCTTTTCCGATGACTGTAACAACAGCTTTAGATGTTTTGTTCATTATGATTCTCCTTTTATTTTTACTTCGTATTGATAATCCGATAAAAAATCATTCACCTTATATAATATATGAAGCTGGGGGTATTTTTCAAGGAAAAACTTCTTATTTCTCCCGCCGTTTCCGATTAAATTGGAAATACACCGCCGGTTGGCGTAAAAGTCTGCTTTGATCCTTCTGTCAAAGGGTATCTGCCGCGGCTCTTTCTGACTGGTCCGGGGCTGCGGCTTTTGATACTCTGCGGCAGGATATGCCAGCAGCCGCTCCAGCTGCGTTTCGATCTGCTCCCGCGCGATATCGCCTTCTACCAGCTGACGGAAAGCCGGATGAAATGTTCCGGCAGCCGTCTGACCTTCGCCAGACAGGATGTCACTGCTTTTCAGTCCCACTCTGATGATGTTGATGCCGGCAGCGGTAAGAAGCTTGTACATCTCTTTGGTGCGGAATACCGCTGTTTCCTGATCCAGCGGCTGATACTGCCCGTTGAGATACTGATCGTATAGCGCTGTATCGCGGATGACCACCGTAGGATAGAGGCGCGCGATGGACGGATTTATTTTTACCGTCTCACGGGCGGAGTACAGGTCTTTTTCCAGAGTGTCCGCAGGCAGCCCGATCATAAGCTGGATGCCCAGCTCAAAACCGTAGCTCTGTATCAGGCGGCTGCTTTCATAGACGCAGGCGCTGTCATGGCCCCGGCCTGAAAGCCGCAGGACTTCATCATCAAAGGACTGGACGCCCAGTTCGATGGTGTCTGCGCCGTATTTTTTCAGGTTGTCCAGAATTTCTTCGTTAATATAGTCGGGTCTGGTGGACATATGGATCTTGTGGATCCGGCCGGCATCTTTGTAACCCTTCGCGATCGTAAGATAGGCGGACTGCTCTTCCATGGGGATTCCCGTAAAACTGCCGCCGAAGAAGGCTACTTCGATGGTCTCTGTCCCTCTGGGTTCCAGAGTGGACAGCCATGTTTCGATGGTATTTATCACATCTTCCCCGGTTACCGGCTGCTGATGGGCTGTGATCTTTTTCTGGTTGCAGAAGACACAGTCATTGGGACAGCCTCTGTGAGGGATGAAGATAGGTATGATAGCATGTTTTTTCACTTATCTTTTACCTCCATTACGTGAAGCCCTGGCCCGATTTGCGGCGCAAATCGCGGCAGGGCTCATGCCAGAAAATCCAAAATCTTTGATTTTGTGATTTTTACGGCTCGGTTTGCCGCATGTTCTGTAAAAGTTTAGCAAAACGTTTGGCATTTTCGCTCATTTCGCCGATTTTGCTAAACTGCCGTGCTGCCTCCTATAATATGGAGCCGATGTCGGTCAGCTTGTAATCGGCAAACCATCTGCAGGTCAGGCCGCGGCTTTCGATAAAGGGGAGAATACGGGAAAAGTCGGGATGGGCGAACAGATCTCCGTTGAAAATGATCTCCCTGCCGACCCGGCCGGAGCAGCCGCCGATGAAACCGGTATCATAACCGTCCAGACGGACAAAACCGGGAGATATCAGCAGAACATCCAGATCCGCGTAGCTGCCGCACGCTTTGGCGATGCCTTCATCGTAGGTGATAATGGAGGTTTCGTCTACGATCACGGTGCTGCATTTGGTATAACCCTGACGTACATCGATGGGGATTATGCCCATCTCTTTGGCCGCCAGCAGAAGTCTTTCGTTGGTAGCGCGGAGATTGTGGATGAAATATTTACCGGTGCAGGCTGCGTTGAATGCGCAGTCCTGCGGATAATCCATGCCGAGATCTCCGGAAGAGGCTGAAAAGACGGGCGCGTTTTCCTGAATACCCATCTTGCAGAGAAAGACGTCCGGGTGACAGGAGATAGCGGGATCCACGATGCCTTCTGACTCGATCCGTTCCAGGACATGCCCCTGTTCTTCCAGATAGTCTGTCAGTATTTTGTCTGCTTCCTTTGATATGTATAGTTTACTCATGAAACTATTCTATCACGAATGCGGGCGGAAAAAAAGATACTTTGTTTTTTCTTTGCATATTCCCTTGACTTTGTGTGCGCAAGTATGTTCAAATAGTAGTAGAGTTTTAGAAGGAAGGAGACAATACATGCAGAAAAACAACACTTTAATGACGTCAGGCACAATTTGGAAGGAAATCCTTCTTTTTTCAATTCCGCTGATTTTAGGGAATCTGTTTCAGCAGCTTTATAATATTGTGGATTCAGTAATCGTAGGAAATATCGTGGGGAGCGGCGCTCTTGCGGCAGTAGGCGCCAGCGGCGCTATTATTCAGCTTCTCATCGGATTCTGTATCGGCGCGTCCGCAGGCGCGGGGGTCATTACCTCCCAGGCCTATGGCGCGCAGAATAAGGAGGGCGTGTTTAAAGCGATCCATACCACGCTGGCGATCGCTATCTGCGCGGGACTGCTCCTGTCTGTTATAGGGATCCTGTTCACACCGTGGATCCTCCGCTGGATGAATACGCCGGAGGAGGTCTTTGCAGACGCGAAGGCATATCTGCAGATCTTTTTTGCCGGACATTTTTTCGCTGTTATATATAACATGCTGGCGGGAATTTTAAATGCGGTAGGAAATTCAAGGCGGGCGCTGGTCTATCTGATCATCGCGGCAGTATCCAATACTGTTCTGGATATTCTCTTTGTCGCGGTATTTAAGATGGGGGTCGTAGGCGCGGCTCTTGCGACGGACATTGCCCAGGCGATATCCTGTTTCTTTATCCTGCGGTTCTTATGCCGTACGGATGAAATGTATAAACTGCATTTCAAAGCTATCCGGTTCTATGATCATCTGCTGGCGAGGATCGTGAGGATCGGTCTGCCGACCGGTGTGCAGAACATCGTTATTTCTCTGTCCAACGTTATCGTACAGTCCAGTGTCAACAGCTTCGGCGCTACGGTCATGGCTTCATATGCGGCGTTTAACCGGATAGACGGATTCATTCTGCTTCCGATTCTGAGTATCAGTATGGCGGCGACGACTTTCTGCGGACAGAATTTCGGCGCGCAGAAGGTTGACAGAGTAAGAAAGGGTATGAAGACTTCCATCAGTATGGGAACGGTCTATGCTTTGGTCGCAGGCGCGGTAATGCTGATCTTCGGTCCGTATATCATCCGGATCTTTTCCGGCGAGCAGGCGGTCATCGACACAGGCATTTATATGATGAAATATATGTATCCGTTCTATTGGGTACTGGCGATCCTGAATATCTCCATCGGCGCGATCCGCGGTGTGGGAAGAACTTTTGAGGGCATGGTCATCTCGATCTTCTCTTTGTGCGTCTGCCGTGTCATCTGGATCAAAGTCAGTCTCAGTATCGCGCATCAGCTGAATCTTCTGATTCTGGGTTATCCGGTGACCTGGGTCATCGGTGCTGTGATCATGCTGATCTACATCAAAAAGGGAAGATGGCTCAGAACGGAAGAGATGGGGCTTTCGGTAACGGGTCAAGAAGAAACGGATCTTGAAGAGCAGACCTCTGAAAAAGCGGAGAAAGGATGAGCAAACTATGGTAAATATAGGAAATCATTGGGATAACATCCTGGCAGGAGAATTTGAGAAGGAATACTACCAGAAGCTGCGGCAGTTTCTGATCACGGAATACCGCACCAGAACCATCTATCCGGACATGCATGATATCTTCAACGCGTTGAAATATACGGATTATGATGATGTTAAGGTGGTGATTTTAGGACAGGATCCGTATCATGGTCCGGGTCAGGCTCACGGCATGTCCTTTTCTGTGCGTCCGGGCATCAAGCAGCCGCCTTCGCTGGTGAATATTTTCAGAGAGCTTTCGGATGACCTTGGGATCGATCCGCCGGAACACGGCTATCTGGTAAAATGGGCAGAGCAGGGCGTGCTGCTGCTCAACACCTGCCTGACAGTCAGGGAGCATCAGCCTAATTCTCATAGAGGAAAGGGCTGGGAGATCTTTACCGATAAGGTCATCAGCCTGCTCAATGAGAGGGAAAAGCCGATGGTATTCATCCTCTGGGGCGGCAATGCCAGGTCAAAACAGAACCTGATCACCAATCCGAATCATCTGATCCTGACCGGAGCCCACCCGAGTCCGCTCTCCGCCTATAACGGCTTTTACGGCGGCAAATATTTTTCCAGGGCTAACGAGTTTCTGGAAAGCTGCGGACAGGAACCAGTGAACTGGGATCTGAAAGAATGAACTGAATGAATTATAAATCTAAAAAGTGCCCTGACATGGCGTATCAGCCTGAGGACACTTTTTGTTTTGCTATTTTTTGTTTTTAGACAGCTTCTTCATCTGTACGCTGGCATCAATAATCCAGTCACGGAAGCAGACCGCGGCTTGGGACAGGGACCTGCTTCTGGCGCTTACGATTTCAATGGTAAAATGCAGATTCGGCTCCTCGATGGGAATGATCTTGAAATCCCGCGGCAGAATAGAAGCGCAGTAAAAAGAGGAAGTAATGCCGGCGATCGGTTCGTTGGAATCACACAGATACATCAGGTGCTGAATATTTGAAGCAAGGAATTTTATGTCCGGTTCGATATTCTGCTCTTTGCATTTTTGACAGATGTTCGTGTGCATGTTGGTTTCCGATGAAGGCAGAACGATCTGGTGACCGATGAAATCCTTTAAGCAGAGGGAGTCCTTTGTATATAGAGGATCCTGCCTATTGATGACAGCCACATAAGGAAAACGGTGCAGCTCTGTGCTCTGAAAAACTCTTCTGTCAACAGGTCCGGATATGATCGCAAGATCCGCAGTTTCTTTCAGGATCGCGTCCATGGCGGATCTGTCGTCTGCGCTGCGGATATGATAAGTCAGATTGGGAAAGGTTTCGTTGAGCTTTGCTTCTGTTCCCTGGGGAATATAGTCAAGGAGCATTAAATCAGCAGCGATTTCAACTGTGCCGGAAATTTTTGCTTTACTGTTTTTTGCGATTTCCTGGATCTCTTCATAGCTTTCCAGGAGATTTTTTACGTGAGGCAGAAGCTGCTGCGCATATTCGTTGGGATAGGTGCCGTGACCGTCCCGGGTAAAGAGGGGAATGCCCAGTTCGCTTTCCAGCTTCTTGATAGACGCGCTGAGCCCCTGCTGGGAAATATAGTGCAAGCCTGCCGTGATGGAGATGTTTTTTCTCTGGCAGAGTGTATAGAAATATTGCAGCTGTTTGATATCCATAAATTCGCCTTCCTTGTGTATCAATACAGTGAATCGATAAAAAAATTATATCTCAAAACAGAAGAGGCCACAAGCGTTATTTGTGGAGAACCAATTTATTTTTGTTTTTCAAGAATGCGGAAAAATGGTATATTATTACCATAAAAATTCTAAAAATTCAATTTACGCGCGATAGAATTGAAGAGGAGGACGATATGAACAAGAAATTAGAGAACCTGACTGTCATAGAAAATGATTTTCAGGTCGTGAACTGGTATGTAGAGCCGCCGAAAGGTGTCGGCAGCACGGTTTCTGATATTAAGCCTTTTGAGGAAACGAGTGAACTGCAGGACTATCATGAATCCGGCGTCTATCAGACCGCAGGCGTTCCTTTTGAAATTCAGAAGATCGATCCTTATCGCTGCGAGGGAAAAGAGCCGTACATTGCTTTTGCGAAAGATTATTCGGATAAAGTTTATGAAAGCCTGAAGGCGGGAAATGGCTTTCTGGCAACGGGAAGCTACTGCACCCATATTCCATCGATTCTGGGCGGTATTCGCAGAGCCGTAGGTGCTGATAAGAAAATCGGCGTCATCTGGCTGGATGCCCATGCTGATAACTTTATTGTAGAGGATACAGCGGTTGAGAAGTTAAGGCTTCTGGGTGTACCGATGTCAACTTTTTTGGGACAGACCTATGAAAACTGGCGGCAGGAGGCGGGACTGGTTCCGCCCATTGCAGGCGGAGATACTCTGGTCAGCGATTTTCGCTATTTTGATGAAGAAAGCGATAGAAATTTACAGAGGGCAGGCGTGCAGGTCCTCAGCCAGAAAATCTTTAATCAGCCTGAGAAGTGGAAAGAGGCCGTGGACCAGCTGGCACAGCGGGTGGACGTGCTCTTTATGCATGTGGATGGTGATATTTTGCACCACGACTATTTGCCGGCGTATGAATATGATGTGGTGAACGGCAACGATCTGGAAGTGGTAAAAGAGAATATTGCTGCAGTGGCAAAGACTGGAAAGCTGATCGGCGCAACGGTGATGTGTATCGGATTTGAAAACAAACCTGACAGACTGCGCGATGTAAATAATATGAACGGAATTCGTTTAGTTTCTTCTATTTTGCGTAACTGGAAGCGGATCCCTGATATTGAGATAAAGAAAGCATAAGTAAGGAGGACAGAATTATGGATGTAATTGTTTTTTTACGGGCAATAGCGCTTTTAAGCGGACTGCTTTTGATCGGAATCGTCCTGCGTGCTAAGGTGGGATGGCTGCAGAGGCTGTATATTCCTTCCAGCGTTATTGGAGGGACCATCGGTCTGATCGTGGGTCCTGCGGTTTTGGATATTTTGCCGGTGTCAGATGAAGTATTTGCAGTATCAACAGATTTGCCGGCAAGACTTTTTGGCATTGTGATCGCAGGTCTCCCAATGTGTGCGGCAAAAATGAATAAGAGCGAACTGAAACGCAAAATCGACATTTGGACCATTGCGGGGATCCTTTGTGCGGTCGGCGCGATGCAGGTCATGATCGGGCTGGGTGTCAATGTAGTCAGCCAGCTGATCGGACATCCGACTTATGCAGGATTTGGAACGGAAATGTTCATGGGATTCTGTGGCGGCCATGGACTTGGCGCGGTTACAGGTTCCTATTTCAAGGGATTGGGACAGGATTACTGGGAAACTGCTCAGGGTGTGGCCATGAGCTGTGCGACGATCGGTATTATTGGCGGTATCGTCATGGGCACGATAGTCATCAACTACGCGATCAAAAAGAAGAAAACCAACTATGTTAAGGATATTGCGGAGATTCCAGAGGATATGCGTTCCGGACTTTATGCGGAAGCGGAGAAACGTCCGGTACTCGGACAGGAGACTACGAATCCGGGCGCGATGGATACATTGACTTTGCACATTGCTCTGCTGGGTCTTGCGGTCGGGATCGGGTATCTGGCAGGAGATCTGGTAAGCAAATATAACGTACCGTTTCTGCGGGACTTTGATACATGGGTATTCATGCTGATCGCCATGTATATCATATGGCCGATCGTCCGGGCAGTCGGTGCTGATAAATACTTTGACGAAAGGATCAAAAATCGTATTGAAGGCTTTGTAACGGATTTCATTGTGACGGCGGCCATCTTTACCATGCCGCTTGATATGATCCTTGCCAATATCGCGCCGCTGGCAGCAAGCTGTCTGATCGGTCTTATTGCAACGGTTGCGGTTGTCTGGTTCCTGTCACAGAGATACATGACTGAAGATCCGACAGAAAAAGCTATGGGACCGATGGGTATGATGACAGGAGATTTCATTACCGGCGTACTTTTAACAAAGATGATCGATCCGGAAATGAAATCCAGCGCTCTTTCTGATTTCTCCATTGCGTATACTATAAATACGTTTTACTCTCTGGCGCTCCTTGCGTTCATTTATCCGTTTATCGTAAATCACGGAGCCACGGCAGCCTTTAGCGCTATGGCGGCGCAGTTCGCGGTATTTCTTGCCGCAACGATCGTGATCGGCAAGGTAGGAAAAAGGCAGACAGAAGTTCATAATAAGTCATAGATCAAAAAACGAAGCAGAGCTTATATGCCTGCTTCATTTTTTGTTTTGCTATTTTTAAGTTATAATAAAAGAAAGAATACTTCGATATGTGAGGACTCACGGATCTATCACCAGAAAAGAGGCTGAGACGCTTTTGCAGATATTTGTCACATTACTCCGTTTTCATGCGTTTGCCGTGGAAGCCGTGTTTGCATCAGTTGTAAATTTACTCCAAATAGTGTATAATCAGAGATATATCAGAGGGCGTGCAGAAAGCATGCGCTCATGAGAATTCTTAACAGCAATTTTGGAGGTAATATATGATCATTGGTATTATTATTGCCGCGATCGTCCTGATTCTCGCGGTCTGGGCTATCAGCGGATATAACGGATTTATCAAAAGCAAGAATAACGTGGAGGAAAGCTTTGCCACCATGGACGTCTATCTGAAGAAAAGATATGATCTGATCCCTAATCTGGTGGAGACGGTCAAAGGCTATGCCGCCCATGAAAAGGAAACGCTGAGTCAGGTGGTGGAGGCCAGGAATATGGCCCGGGGCGCGGGAACCATAGAAGAAAAGATCGCCGGAGAAAACGCGCTGACGGGAACTCTGAAAAGTCTCTTTGCCATAGCGGAGAATTATCCGGACCTGAAGGCGAATACGAACTTTCTGGATCTGCAGAACCAGCTGAAGCGTGTGGAAGAAGATATCGCTAATGCGCGCAAGTACTACAACGCTGTGGTAAAGATCTTCAACAACAAATGCGAGATGTTCCCAAGCAATATTTTAGCGGGAATTTTCCATTTCCAAAAGAAGCCGATGTTCGAGATAGATGCTGAAGCTGAAAGACAGAACGTGAAGGTGGAATTCTGATGAAGAGAACGAGAAGGATATTTTGTACCCTGACAGCTGCGGCGCTTCTTCTTTGCAGCTGTCTGTTTTCCGGCGGAGCAGTCTATGCGGCAGGCGGCTACGATACAGACCGCTTTGATGTGGAGATGGTGGTGGAAGAAAATCACGTGATCCATGTTACGGAAACCATCGAAGTGGATTTCAAAGCGGCGCGTCACGGGATCTTTCGGTATATTCCGTTTGAGGACGGTATTTACACCATCAAAAAGCTCCGGGCGGAAGGCGAGTCTTACAGCACGGAGACCGTCAGAGAAAACGGCACGGCGCAGAGCGTTCTGCGGATCGGCGATGAAGACCGAACGATCACGGGCAAGCATACCTATACCGTCTGTTACGACATCGTGGGATACGAGGACAAAACAGCAGACGCGGATTTTCTGGCTGTCGATCTGCTTCCTACAGGCTGGGAATCATCTATCGAAAAGACTTCGGTCAAGGTATCTCTGCCAAAGCCCATCGATCCGGACAGCGTAGAGATATACTCCGGCAGCTACGGTCTTGAAGGCAATGCGCTGCAGATAAAGGCGCATTATAATGAGAAGGATCATACGATCACTTTAAACGCGGACAGGCTGTATCAGGGCGCGGGGATCACGCTGCGGGCGGAATTGCCGGAAGGATACTGGCAGGGAGCGGCAAACCGGGACTGGCTGGTCTGGCTGCTGACCGGTATTCTGATCGCGCTGCCTTTGATCATGGGACTTTTGTGGCTGATCTTCGGACGGGATCCGAAGGTAGTCAGGACTGTGGAGTTCTATCCTCCGCAGGGATTGACGCCGGCGGAGATCGGTTACATTATAGACGGTACGATAGATAACAAGGATCTGGCATCCATGATCATGTACTATGCGGATAAAGGATGGCTGTCTGTGAAAGAATATACGCGGGATCAGTTTGAGCTGACGCGTCTTTCTGCCATAGATCCGCGGGAAAAGGCTTTCTCCAAGACTCTGTTCAACGCGCTCTTTGAAGAGGGTGATGTGATATGCATGGATCAGCTGCCGGAAGGCTTCAGCGATCAGTTCCTTGCCGCGAGGGACCAGCTGAAAAGCTGGTACGGCGGCGATCGGGCTCTGAAAACCACTGCGTCAAAGGTGATCCGGGGGATCGGCATGGTCCTGATGTTTGTGCCGGCAATAGCGGCTGTTACAGCCGGAGCCTTCGCTTCGTTTAATTATCTGTGGATGACAGCTCTGGTCCCTTCCATTATCCTGCTTCTGATCGGGCTATGCATGGACATCAGCGTTTTTGACCGAAGAGATGTATATAGTAAAGGAAAGAAACTATTTCTCGGCATCATCGGTTCGGTCCTGGGACTGCTTGGACTGGGTATCGGCGCCTGCACCGCGGCCGCGGCTATGGAGCAGGAGATCCTGGCGGTGCTGACGCTGGCTTCCGGGATCATAACCTTTGTATTTGTGCTGATCATGGATAAGCGGACGCCATACTGCGCCGGACTGATGGGTCAGATTCTGGGATTCCGCAGCTTTATCGAGGCGGCGGAGCTTGAAAAGCTGGAGCTGCTTGTCGAGGATGATCCGGAATACTTTTTCAATGTTCTGCCGTACGCTTACGTGATGGGGCTATCAGATAAATGGGCTGAGAAATTTGAGAATATACATCTGGAAACGCCGTCATATTATTCAGGCTATGGCAGCGATCCGGTATTTTCCGCTATGTGGTACAGCCATATGTTCAGAAGCTGCAGCAGAGGATTTACGGACAGCGTAACGAAAAGCATGATCGCTTCCGGCGGTGACAGCGGCGGCGGTTCCATCGGAGGCGGCTTTGGCGGAGGAGGATTCTCCGGAGGCGGAGGTGGCAGCTGGTGATGTACAGCGAAAACCTCAATTATCTGACTTCATATTATGAAAAGATCTACAGAAACAACACCTTTACGCCCAACGCCGGGAAAAAGGGAAAGAACCTTGCGAATTACAAGAAAAAACTGAAGTCACGGCTTCATAAGACCGTACGGGAAAAGCGGCTGCAGCCTGCCGGTCCGGGTCAGGCAAAGGACGCCCATACCCGGGCTGAGGCCTTATCTAAGGACATCAATACGTATGGAACAAAGACGGATAAGAAGGTGTTCTATGAGCAGATCCGCCTCATGGCAGAGGCTGAGCTTGCTATCTTCATGAAAAAGTATCCGGAATTCGGGTCGGCCATCGCCACAATTTTCATGGGTGATAAACAGGTGGACAAGCGGATGCGCAGGATGTCTCTGCTGGAGTATTATCAGGATTTTTATCTGGTCAGGGTCATCAAAGGAGATATCTCCAAGCTGATGCCGGATTCCCCGCCGCAGCAGTATCCGCAGGCGCGGAATATGAACCGGAAGTTTATCCTTCATGTGGGGCCGACCAATTCCGGAAAGACCTATGACGCCATTCAGCGTCTGAAATCAGCGGCCTGTGGAGTCTATCTGGGACCGCTGCGGCTCCTCGCTCTGGAAATACACGATAAGATGAGCGCCAGCGGCATTCCCTGCACCATGATAACCGGTGAAGAAGAGATCGTGGAAGACTACGCGCTGGTCACATCCAGCACGATTGAAATGCTGGATGATGAAAAACACTACGATATCGCGGTCATAGATGAAGCGCAGATGCTGGCAGACCCGATACGGGGGCACAACTGGACCCGGGCGATTCTGGGTCTGTGCGCGGAGGAGATCCATGTCTGCATGGCGCCGGAGGCGGAATCGGTGGTGCAAAAGCTGATACGCATGTGCGGAGACCGCTATGAGGTGATCCGCCATGAGAGAAATACGCCGCTGTCCTTCCTGTCGCAGCCTTTTTCTCTGGAGGAAGTGCAGGACGGAGACGCTTTGATCGTCTTTTCAAAGAAGTCCGTGCTGCGGCTTTCGGCCCTGCTGGAGGAACGCGGTGTGGCCAGCAGTGTCATCTACGGAAATCTGCCGCCGGCCGCGCGAAAGGAGCAGATCTACCGGTTCATGTCGGGGCAGACCAGGGTGGTGGTCAGCACGGATGCCATCGGTATGGGGGTCAATCTGCCTATCCGGCGGGTGGTCTTTATGGAAACAGAAAAGTACAACGGCAAAGTCATGCGGCCTCTGAAGCCTGCGGAGGTCAGGCAGATCGCCGGCCGGGCAGGACGATACGGTATGTACGAATCGGGCTATGTACAGGCAGCAAAGAATATGAATCTGATCGGAGCGGCTCTGGAAACGCCGCCGGAGGATCTGCACTGTGTCTATGCCGGATTTACAGAGCTGCTGCTGGATATTCCGGCAGAGATCCCGGCTATCTTCAACACGTGGGAGAAAATGGGACGGTCCCGCTTTTTCCGAATGATGAGCGTGGAGGAAAGCCTGGCGCGGTATCGGTATCTGGAAAAGGTCATGGAACGGCGGGGCAGAGGCAGACGCCTCGGCGAATGTGATAAGCATCAGGTATATCAGCTGATTTCCTGTCCATGCGACGCCAGAGAACGGCCGGTCATGGATCTGCTGTCAGATTACATGAGGGCTATACTGATCAAGGGCAGTGTAAATCTGGAGTTTCCTATGCTGCAAGAGGAAGAACCGGAACTGCAGACACTGGAAAGCTATTACAAATGTCTGGATCTCTATCATCAGGTCAGCCGCCGGTTCGGATTCCCGTACGAAAAGCACGGACTGGATACGACGAAGAAGGTCTGTGTGGAGAAGATCAACGCCATACTTACTGCAGACGCGAAAAAGCCTGCAGACATAGAGGACAAAGGAAGGAGAGAGCGCGGCAATGGGGAGTTCTGCGACAGATAAAATAGATAGGACGTGGGAAAAGGCGCTGCACAGGAGGCTTCTGAAGACGGCTTTATGTGTGGGGATCGCTTTTATCGCGCTGTCGGCAGTATTTACTGTATTTTTCTGCAGAGACCAGGAAGCGGCCGGGGAGATCATAGCAGCCTATATGCCTAAGGCCCGGTCGATGACTGATGAGGACGGTTCGGTGTCCCTGATCCGGCTGCTTACCAACAATGTTTTCGCCAGTGCTGTCAGCACAGGCCTGGGACTTATTCCTTTTTTGTTCTTGCCGGTGTTCAGCCTGCTTGTCAATACGGCGGTTATCGGCGCCATGCTGGGTATGATCGCCGCCAGTGGAACCGTGCCTGTAGGCAAGACGATCGTCTTCAGCCTGCTGCCTCACGGCATATTTGAACTGCCCGCTCTGTTTCTGGCTATGGCGATGGGCATATATCTGTGCAGGCTGCTGTCGATGAAGATCCTTGGAAAAGCCGGGGAGGAAAAGATCCTGCCGAATTTTAATGCTCTGGCAAAGACTTTTGTTTTGAACGTGCTGCCGCTGCTGGCGGCTGCAGCAGTGATGGAATGTTATGTGACACCGGCGCTGATGGGCTGGGCAGGACTGATATAATATAGAGACGGACATCCTTTGACAGAAGTCGGAGGATGTTTTCTTTTTGTGTGTTTATGTTTTCTGTGGAAAACAATTTACGCATTTTAGAAAACATCCGGCGGCGTGCGCCTTTGAAGAACCTTTGATGGAAAAGCGGCATAAGATAAGAGAGACTATAAATAGGGAGGAAGCTTATGCCGAATGTTTTTTTGAGTCCGTCTACGCAGGAGTACAATCTGTTTGTCAACGGGGGTACGGAGGAGTACTACGCAAACCTGATCGCTGATGCCATGGTGCCGTATCTAAGGGCCAGCGGTATCACCTTCAGCCGCAATAACCCGGGTGGAACGGTGACAGATTCTATTGCCAGCTCCAACGCGGGAACCTACGATTTTCATCTGGCGATCCATTCCAACGCGGCGCCGCCGAATCTGGCGGGGACGATACAGGGACCGGATGTTTACTACTACAGGGATTCTTCTGCAGGGCAGAGGGACGCGGATATCATTGCTAACAACTTGAAGCAGATCTATCCGAATCCGTCTCTGGTGACCACGGTGCCGACCACGACTCTTGCGGAGCTGCGCAGGACCAAAGCGCCGACGGTGCTGGTGGAGGTGGCTTATCACGACAACGTGGAGGACGCCAACTGGATCAAGAACAATGTAGAAGAGATCGGCCGCAATCTGGCCCTGTCTGTGGCAGATATTCTGGGTGTACCGTTTATGGAGCCGTAGAGCGCATACAGGTCATAGCCGGGGTCGTGTTAATGGGAGTTTCGTAAAGTACTGCCGGCGCGATACGATTGAATCATGCCGGGATCTGTGTTAAAATGATTTCAGTTATATCCTATAAAAAACGGACTATAAATACCAATTTACGATAGAAAGAGAGAATCCCTATGAATCGATCAGGAGCGCCAGATGCTCTAAAGCAGCGTTTTGCCGAACTCTTTCAGGAGGACGGCCAGCTGATACGTATGATTTTTTCTGCCAGACGGAGAAAAAGTCTGGAATACAGCAAAGTGACTATCCGGCCGGTGCAGCTTTCCGGCCGGCGGATGTATCAGGCAGAATACACCTTTGATAAAAAAGTGACCCACGAAAACCTTTCTGCTGAGGCGGCTTTGGCAAAGGCTGTGACTCTGGTGCGGGAGGATTTCAAACAGGTCAACGTCTTTACGGCGTCGGAGGATATTCAGATCCTGGCGTCAAAGCCGGAGAAGGCCAGATTCACCACCAGGCCTGCCACCCGCGCCATGCCGGCCCTTGCGCACAACAGGACCAAACAGTACATTATTCCCGACGGCAGGCCCTGTGATTTTCTCATCAGACTGGGCGTTATGGACCAGAGCGGCAAGGTGATCCAGCGCCATTACAGCAAGTTCCGCCAGATCAACCGTTATCTGGAGATCGTGGAAGATGTTTTTCCGGCGCTGCCAGAGGACAAGCGGCTGAAGATCATCGACTTTGGCTGCGGCAAGGCTTATCTGACCTTTGCCCTGTATTATTACCTGAAGATCGTGAAAAACAGAGATGTGGATATCATCGGACTGGATCTGAAAAAAGATGTGATAGCCTTCTGCAGTAAGATCGCTTCTGATCTCCACTATGACGGGCTGCAGTTTCTCATGGGCGACATCGCAGATTACACTGAGGATCACGCCGACATGGTGGTCACGCTGCATGCCTGTGATACCGCGACAGATTACGCTTTGATCAATGCTGTATCGTGGCATGCGCCGGTCATTCTGTCCGTACCGTGCTGCCAGCATGAACTGTTTTCCCAGATCCGAAACGACCTGCATCAGCCGATGCTGAAATACGGTATCCTGAAAGACCGCCTGACCGAGTATCTGACCGACGGTCTGCGGGGGCTGAAACTGGAAGCCGCGGGTTACGATGTGGCTATGATCGAGTTTACCAGTCTGGAGCATACGGCCCGCAATATTATGATCAAAGCTGTTCTGCCCCGGCGGCCGGATCCGTCAAAGGCTGCGGCGGCGCAGAGGGAATATGAGGCCCTTCGGGATTTCTATCAGGTGAAGCCGTCGATAGAGAAGCTGGGCGCCCTTGAAGTTACTCGCTGAGAGGACATCTGATGAGATCGAGCTAATGATCAAAGGAAAAAGAATCATTCTTAAATATTTAAAAGAGCTGTTGCAGAGCGGGTAATAGTCGCTGCTGCGGCAGCTCTTTTTACTAGGGCAGGAGGGTCCGGTCAAAGGTTCGATTTGCAGAAGGTTCTTTGAATTGAGCAAATCAGAGCAAAAGAGTTAATTTCTGAGGATTTTGCTCAATTGAAACATAACATGGCACTCTCAGACGTGGCAAAACCCTGCGGATCGGCTTTCACTCACTAACGTGAAAAAGTTTTGTATGTATACATGCGCAAACTATTGAATAATCCTTGAAAATGCGGTATAATTATATGATATTTTGTATTGTAAAAGAGGAATTAGAATGGCAGAACAACAGAAGATAATCAACATCGCAGTTATAGCCCATGTTGATGCGGGAAAATCCACTTTGGTGGATGCGTTCCTGAATCAAAGCGGAGTTTTCAGGGCTAACGAGGAAGTCGTGGACTGCGTGATGGATAGCGATGATATTGAGCGGGAGAGAGGGATCACTATATATTCCAAAAACTGCTCGATCATGCATGAAGGTGTAAAAATCAACATTGTCGATACACCGGGACACGCTGACTTCTCTTCGGAAGTAGAGCGTATTATGAAAACTGTGGATACGGTTATTTTGCTGGTGGATTCCAGCGAAGGCCCGATGCCCCAGACCAGATTCGTACTGAGCAAGTCCCTGGAACAGGGGCTGAATCCGATCCTGTTCATCAATAAGATCGATAAGAAGGACGCGCGGATCGATGAGGTCGTAGACGAGGTCTATGAGCTGTTCATGGATCTGAACGCCAACGACCGGCAGCTGGATTTTCCGATCCTTTACGGTATCGCGAGACAGGGAATCGCTGTCAGAGATCCGAAGGAGGCAGAAGGACTTTCTGTGGAAGAAGGAGGCAGCAAGATGAAGCATACGCCGGCAGGCTATGCAGGACTTGATATCACGCCTCTGTTTGATACTATCATTGAGCACTGCGAAACTTATCCGGATCTGCGGGAGGAACCGCTGCAGCTGCAGGTATCCTCACTGGCTTATGACGATTATATCGGCCGTCTGGGCATCGGAAGGATCACCAAAGGAACCATCAAAGATGGTCAGACCGTTGCAGTCGCCAAAGAGGACGGCAGCATCGTCCAGAGAAAGGCCGGTCAGGTCTTTGTCTACCGCGGACTGAAGCGGACCGCAGTGGAGGAAGCTGAATGCGGCGATATCGTGGTGGTATCCGGCATCTCAGATATCTCTATCGGAGAGACGATCTGCGATCCACAGGATCCGCAGCCGATGGAAATGATACACATCGAAGAGCCGACCCTGTCCATGAATTTCATGGTCAACAAGTCGCCGTTTGCCGGAAAGGTAGGCAAATTCGTCACATCCAGACACATCAGAGAGAGACTGGACAAAGAGCTGGAGGTCAATGTAGGCCTCATGGTCGAGGAGACCGACTCTACCGACTGTTTCAAAGTGTCGGGCAGAGGAGAGCTTCATCTGTCCATTTTGATAGAGAACATGCGCAGGGAAGGCTATGAACTGGCTGTTTCCAAGCCGGAGGTCATCATCCGCAGAGATGAGACCGGCCGCAAACTGGAACCTGTGGAGGAGGTGGTCATCAGCGTGCCCGACGAGTACGCCGGTACCGTCATCAGCAAGCTGAACCTGCGAAAAGGTATCATGGTCCAGATGACCGGTGAGAACGGTTATTCCAGACTGGAATACCACGTGCCCACCAGAGGTCTGCTGGGCTATCGCTCCGAGTTCATCAATGATACCAGAGGCGAAGGTACCATGGAACGCAGATTTCTGGAGTTCCAGCCTTACAAAGGCGAGATCCAGGGAAGAGGCAACGGCGTGGCCATCGCTATCGAGGAAGGTACC
This sequence comes from Eubacterium sp., assembly GCA_021769965.1. GTDB lineage: Bacteria > Bacillota > Clostridia > Peptostreptococcales > Anaerovoracaceae > Senimuribacter. The sequence goes on along the minus strand of JAETRU010000017.1, from coordinate 23,247 downwards.
TGCACGCCGTACGCTCTGTTCAATATCGGCGAGCGGGTTCAGATGTTCGTAGAGCCGGGAACAAAGGTGTACGAAGGCATGATCGTGGGCATGAACAGCCGGAGCGACGATATGGAAGTCAACCCGTGCAAGGCCAAAAAGGTCAGCAACATGCGCGCGGCCGGCAGTGATGAGGCGATCAAATTGTCTCCGCCGCGGGTTTTTACTCTGGAAGAAGCATTGGAATTCATCGAGGATGATGAACTGGTAGAGATCACGCCGGATGATATCCGTCTGAGAAAGAAGTTGCTTCGGGAAATCGAGCGCAGAAGGTCAGGCAGATAAGATGGGCGTTCTTATGGCAGCCTTAGGAGGCGCAGTGGGCGCTTCGGCCCGCTACGGCCTGGGACTCCTTCCTGTGAAGACCGTCTTTCCCATGATGACCTTTTTGATCAATCTGGCAGGCGCTGTTTTGATCGGATTTGTTGCGGGAGTCGCGGCGAGCAGAGAGGAGATAAACCCCGATCTGGTGACTTTTGTCAAGGTCGGCGTGTGCGGCGGGTTTACGACCTTTTCCACGTTTTCGCTGGAATTGTTCAATTTGCTGGAAAACGATCATCCTGTTACAGGCATTTTGTATGCCGCGGCCAGCGTATGCACCTGCGTCATCGGCGTATGGGCAGGCAGGCGGCTGGCAGGTGGTTTGATATAGACTTTGGCAGGAGGTGATGAATTGCCGGAAAAGATAGACGGATTATCAGACAGAACTGTTGAAATACTCATGGAAGCGGGTTTTGCGGCTGTGGTGTTCATCCTCGGATGGATCGTCATCCGGATCATCCTGCGCCTTGAGAAAAAAGCGCTGGAAAAATCCCGGCTTGACGAAGCGCTGCACCTGTTTATCATCGAAGCGACCAAGGTGATACTCTGGATCATTCTGATCATCACCGTGCTTCAGAAGCTGGGCATCAGCACAGCGTCTCTGGTAGCTGTTTTAGGCGCAGGAGGCGCGGCGATCGCTCTCGCGCTGAAAGACAGTCTGGGTAATATTGCAGGGGGACTGATCATTTTGATCAACAAACCTTTTAGCCGCGGCGATACCATCGAGGTGGCGGGAACCTGCGGTATTGTTGACAGTATAGATCTGCTGACTACTCAGCTGCATACTTTCGATAATAAAGTCGTGACAGTTCCCAACGGAACGATCACCACATCCGTTCTGACCAACTATTCCCGGGAGGAGACACGGCGTGTAGACTGCGTGTTTTCCATCAGCTACAGCGCGGATATAGAGAAAGCCCGGACTTTGATGGAAAATGTTGCGGAAAGCTGTGAATATGTTTTGCCTGAGCCTGAGCCGGTCATCGGTGTTTCCTCTCACGGAGAGAGCGCTGTTCTGATGGATTTCCGGGTATGGTGCAGGACAGAGCATTACTACGATGTAAAATACTTTTTGGAAGAGAATGTGAAGCTGGCATTTGATGAGGCCGGGATCAGCATCCCGTATCCGCAGCTGGACGTTCACATATTAAAGAAATGAAACCGTTTATATTTTAATTTTTTTAACATAAGAGAATAGGAGACCAAGATGAAAGAAATTAAAAAATTCAAGAGAGTCTTAGTCGCTAACAGAGGCGAGATCGCTATCCGTATTTTCAGAGCCTGCCATGAGCTGGGCATCAGAACGGTCGCGATTTACTCAGAAGAGGACAGAAATGCGTTGTTCAGGACCAAGGCAGACGAATCCTACCAGATCGGCAAGGGAAAGACCCCGGTTGCCGCGTATCTGAGCATTGAGGAGATCATCAGTCTGGCCAAGGCAAAGGGCGTAGACGCTATCCATCCAGGATACGGATTCCTGTCCGAGAATGAAGAATTCGCTGCTGCCTGTGAAGAGGCAGGTATCGAATTCATTGGACCGACTCACACCATGATGAGCAGCCTGGGAGACAAGATCCAGTCCAAGCTGGTTGCTAAGAAGGTGGGCGTGCCGACGATCCCGGGTGTGGAAAAGGCGATCACATCTGAAGAAGAAGCGAAAGAATTTGCGAGAAAATGCGGCTATCCGATCATTCTGAAGGCAGCTGCAGGCGGCGGCGGAAGAGGTATGAGAATCGTCAGAAACGAGGAGGACCTGATTCCGGAGTACAGAAGTGCCAAGAGCGAAGCAAAGAAAGCTTTCGGCATCGACGACATTTTCATTGAAAAATATCTGGAAGCGCCGAAGCATATCGAAGTACAGGTGCTGGGCGATAAGTACGGCAATGTGGTTCACCTGTGTGAGAGAGACTGTTCCATTCAGAGAAGACATCAGAAGGTCATTGAGTTTACGCCTTCTCTGTGCCTGACAAAGGAGAAGAGAAAGGCCATCTGTGAAGACGCCCTGAAAATTGCCCGCTTTGTAAACTACAGAAGTGCCGGCACTGTGGAATTCCTCATGGATAAACACGGCAATCATTACTTCATCGAGATGAACCCGAGAATTCAGGTAGAGCATACTGTAACGGAGATGGTGACGGGTCTTGATATCGTTCAGTCTCAGATCCTGATCGCGGAGGGCTATACGCTGGATTCCGATGAGATCAATATCAAGAGCCAGAAGGACATTCAGATGAGAGGTTATGCGATCCAGTGCAGAATCACTACAGAGGATCCTGCCAACGGTTTTGCGCCTGACACCGGCACGATCGAATTCTACAGAAGTGCGTCCGGCTACGGCATCCGTCTGGATGGAGGCAACGGTTTTACCGGCGCTGAGATATCACCGTATTATGACAGCCTGCTGGTTAAGCAGACTGCGTATGCAAACACCTTTGAGGCTGCAAGGAGAAAGGCCATCAGAGCTCTGAGAGAGACCGAGATCAAAGGTGTCAAGACCAACATCGGTTTTCTGCTCAACGTGCTGAATCATCCGACATTTAAGGCCGGTGAGTGCGATACAGGATTTATCGCGGCAAATCCGGAGCTGATGAACATCAGAAAGGCTGACGATAAAGAGTTAAAAGTCCTGAATTACATAGGAAATAAGGTGGTCAACGAGACTAAGGGCATCAAACCGCAGTTCAATGTACCTGTATTCCCGAGAATCCCGATGACGGAGATCAATGTCCTGTCCGGCACCAAGCAGATGCTGGATCAGAAAGGACCGGAAGCTGTCGCGAAATGGGCACTGGATCAGAAGAAGCTTCTGATCACCGATACGACGATGAGAGACGCGCAGCAGTCCCTGATGGCAACCCGTGTCAGATCCGTGGATATGGAAAAGATCGCGCCTGCAGTAGCTCTGTACGGCAAAGATATGTTCTCCCTGGAAATGTGGGGCGGAGCAACCTTTGATACAGCGTTCAGATTCCTGAAAGAAAATCCTTGGGAAAGACTGGAGACTCTGAGAACAAAGATTCCTAACATCATGTTCCAGATGCTGATCAGAGGTGCTAACGCTGTTGGATACAAGAATTATCCGGATAATGTGATCAGAGAATTCGTCAAAGAATCCGCAAAAGCGGGCATCGATGTGTTCCGTATCTTTGACTCCCTCAACTGGATCCAGGGCATGGAAGTAGCTTTGGATGAGACTCTGAATCAGGGCAAAGTGGCAGAAGCGTGCCTGTGCTACACAGGTGATATTCTGGACGATACCAGAACCAAGTACAATCTGGATTACTATATCAGAATGGCAAAGGAGCTGGAAAAGAGAGGCTCTCACATCCTGGGTATCAAAGATATGTCCGGTCTGTTAAAGCCGATGGCGGCTTACAAGCTGGTCAACGCGCTGAAACAGGAGATCAGCATTCCGATCCATCTGCATACCCACGATACATCCGGAAACGGAGTTGCGACCATCCTGATGGCTGCGCAGGCAGGCGTGGATATCGTAGACGCCGCGTTCAACAGTATGTCCGGACTGACTTCACAGCCGGCGCTGAATTCGGTAGTCGCCGCAGTTGAAAACAGCAGCAGAGATACAGGTATCGATCTGGACGGCATTCAGAAGATCTCCGAATACTGGAGAGATGTCAGACCGGTTTACAAGAAATTTGAGTCCGACATGGCGACTTCCACCGCGGAAATTTATAAATATGAAATTCCTGGCGGACAGTATTCCAACCTGAAACCGCAGGTAGAATCCTTCGGTCTGGGACACAAGTTCCAGGAAGTTAAGGATATGTATAAGGCCGTAAACCAGATGCTGGGTGATATCGTCAAGGTAACACCGTCTTCTAAGGTGGTGGGCGATCTGGCCATCTTCATGGTGCAGAATGACATGACGCCGGAAAATATTCTGGAAAAGGGAAAAGGCATTGACTTCCCGGATTCCACGGTATCCTATTTCGAGGGTATGATGGGTCAGCCGGAAGGCGGATTCCCAGAAGATCTGCAGAAGCTGGTTCTGAAGGACAAAGAACCGATCACCTGCAGACCTGGTGAACTGCTGCCGCCGGAAGACTTTGAATATATCAGAACCGGCCTGCAGAAGCACTTCGATCTGGAAGGCAATATGCAGGAGGTACTCAGCTACGCTATGTATCCAAAGGTCTTTGAGGATTATCTGACCAGCATGAAGAAGGACGGCAACTTCCGTTACATGGGCAGCGATATCTTCTTCCACGGTCTGGAAGAAGGCGAGACCTGCGAAGTGAAACTGGAAGAAGGTAAGATCCTGGTTATCAAGCTTCACGAGATCAGAAAAGTCGACGCGGAAGGCAACAGAGACCTGGTATTCGAAGTCAACGGCAACAGAAGAGTTGTCAAGATCAAAGATGAGGATATGCAGTCGGCGGTTTCTTCCATCGCGACGGTTCGTTTTGCTAACGAAAGCGATCCGATGGAGATCGGCGCTAATATCCCGGGCAATATCATAAAGATTCTGGTGAAGGAAGGCGAGAAGGTAGCTGAGAAGCAGCCGATCGCAGTTATCGAGGCTATGAAGATGGAAACCAATATTCTGGCAACCGCTGAAGGCATCGTGGACACGATTTATGTCAACGAAGGCCAGCAGGTCAAGGCAGGAGAACTGGTAGCCAAGCTGAGAGCCGAGGAAGAAACTAAATAAGCTGAAACACTGAAACAGAGAAAAGATATGAAAAGAGGGCACCCCCTGATAGAATGGATTTCGGGAGGGATGCCCTCTTTTGTTACTTTAGCAGGAAGATTCCTCGCTGTGTCTCACAGTTAAATGGGACCGCTCTTTTCATACAGAAACCGGATATAATCATAAAGGGCGCGGAAGTCAATTTTGCATTCGTCGTCCAGTACAGCCACAGGAACCACCGTGTCAAACCCCGTGATAACGGGATAATTATCGTGTTTAAAATCGTAGATCATGACCTTCTTCTTGTCCGGATCGATCATCCAGTATTCGCGCACACCGGCGCTCATGTATTTGTTCAGTTTGATGACCATGTCCTTTTTTCTGGTAGAGCGGGAGAGGACCTCCAGCACAAAGTCGGGTGCGCCGTAGATACAGCGCTGGATGATTTTGTTCCGGTCGCAGATGATGATCACGTCCGGCTGCACCATGGTCTTGTCGTCGCAGTCCAGCTGTACGTCCAGCGGAGAGATCATAGGCAGGCAGCTGCCGTTCTTTGACGCGATATGGTTGAAAAGCTGGTTAAAGATATATCCGCTGATCAGCTGGTGCGGAGAGTTTGGCGCAGTCATATCGTAGATGACGCCGTCGATCAGTTCAAATCGTTTATCCTCCGGCAGACTGTAATAGTCCTCGACGGTATACTCTCCCTGTTTTTTCGCGAAATAAGGGACAGTGGATTCTCCCACGGAGGATGCGCCGGCTGCGGAAGGCTTTGGCATGGAAGGCGTGATGTCTTCCTTCAGGACCCGTTCCAGAGCCTGAAGCGTCTCATAGCGGGGAGCGGAAGTGGCGCCGCCAAAAATTTTCTGCACAGTGCCCAGGGGCACGCCGGACAGATCGGCGATCATAGCATTGGAGTAACCAAGTTCTCTTTTTCTTTCTTTCATTTCCTGTATCGTCATGTCAGAACTCCTTCCTGAAGGCATGAGTGAATATTGGTATAGCGTAATTATAAAACAGATAGAGCCGTAAGTCAACCGTAAAATAATAAAAAATAAATAAAACGGTCTAAAAACGAACATAAATTAATATGACGGCAGTCTGTATATCGACAGTGAAATAGAAAAAAGTCGTATAACTGACAGGATATTAGAAATATCGGCTTGACTTTTTGTTTGATTATCTATAAAATAGTTATAAAGACAAGAATAATGCGTTTGTCTAAGGTGACGGCGGGTGGAATATACTTCTATTTCATCCGCCCTTTTCATCAGAGACGATGAAGCAAACAGTAAGAATTTTATTTGAAGAGGAGAATGAGTGCAATGGCAAACAACAAAAGATGGCTCTACCTTGCGGTGGGTACGCTGCTGCTGATCTTCTGCGGTCTCATTTATGGATGGTCTTTGTTCAAAACACCGTTCAGTGAAGTTTATACAGACTGGTCTTTATCGCAGCTTTCTATGACGTTTACGATTTCTATGATCTTTTTCTGTGTCGGCGGATTTGTGGCAGGAAAAATGTCCGCTAAGCTGAAGCCGCAGATCATTATTATTATCGCAGCGATTCTGCTTTTAGCAGGCTTTTTCGGCGTTTCCCGCCTGAATCCGGATAATTCGTCTTCCAGCTTAATTATGCTGTACATCTGCTACGGTTTCTTAGGCGGATCTGGTGTAGGGCTTACATATAACTGCGTCATAGGCACCATGAACAAATGGTTTCCGGACAAACCGGGTCTTGCCAGCGGCATTATGATGATGGGCTTCGGTCTGGGCGCGCTGATCCTGGGAAGTATCGCAACCAGTCTGGTAGCGTCAAAGGGTATCTTTACGACCTTTATGATTTTAGGAATCATGATTTTTGTGGTACTGGTCATCGGGTCTTTCTTTATCAAAGTGCCGGAGGCTCCTGCAGGCAAGACTGCGGCAAAGGAACTGTACGGCGAGGGACCTTCGGTGATGCTGAAGAGCGCGTCATTTTGGGTGTTCATGCTCTGGTGCATCGTGGTCAACATCGGCGGCCTGATGGTGGTGAACAGCGCGGCGTCTATCGCAGTGGCCTTTGGAGCGCCTGCTATCGTGGGCATGATCGTATCCGTCTTCAACGGCGCAGGCCGTGTTATCGTAGGAACGATCTATGACAGAAAGGCAGGCAAATTCGCCATGGTCGTGGACATGATCTTCATGTTTGCGGGCGGCATCGCCCTGCTGGCCGGAGCAAAGGCTGTGGCTATGGTTCTGATCCTTATCGGACTTCTGGCTATGGGTCTGTGCTATGGAGGAAATCCGACCATCTGCTCCACCTTCATCAATAGATACTACGGACCTAAATACTTCTCCGTAAACTTCGGTATCGGCATGTTCAACCTGGTTCCTGCCGCCATTATCGGACCGATGATCGGCAGCGCCCTGGTGGAGAACTCCGGCGGCAAGTATGATTCCAACTTTGTCGCAATCCTGGTATGCGCGGTGATTTCCCTGATACTGTGGATACTGGTATCCAAGTGTGTAGAGAAGGAAAATGCAAAGAGAGAAGAAAAGAGACCGTTCTAAATTGATAGTTTAATCAGTCAGAAAGTAAATGGAGGCCGGGTGCGGTCTCCATTTAGTTTGTGTGCGGGCATGGCGTATCAACGAGGAACTTCAGGAATCAGAGGATTTGGGCAAATATCGGGCTTTTGGAACTGTTTGAAGGAGAAAAACCCAACTGGATCAAGTTGACAAATTCTTGACAAAATGATAAGATTACATGTAATAACTTCTCGACTGGAGGAATGAAATGGCTGAAAAGGTAGTAAGGAGATCTCTGGTAGATCAGGTGCACAGTCTGATCCTGGAGAAAATACAGAATCGTGAACTGCTGCCGGGAGACCGGCTGAATATAGAGGAACTGGCACGGGATTTCGGTGTCAGCAGGACACCGGTCCGCGAAACCATTAACCGGCTGATCCAGGAAGGCTTCGTGGAGCAGAAGCATAACGTGGGCCCCAGCATCGTTCAGTTATCCGATGAACAGGCACAGGACCTGATCGAAGCGAACGCGGCTCTGTTCAATCTGGTATTCGATTCCTATGAAAAGCTGGAAAGCCTGAAGCCTCTGCAGACAGATCTGCAGGCTGTGGTTTTGAGCCAGATCGAAGCTGCGAACAGCGGCGACGACCGCTGCTTTCACGAAGCGGCTGTAGGCTTTCATAAAGTGGTCATCGAATACTGCACCAATCCTGTCATCAGGGATTATGCCATGAAGACGCAGAATCAGATCAATATGTGCACCTTTGCCTATATGGCAACAAAGGAGAACCGCAGTGAGAGTATTGCCGCGCATACAGCGATCAAGGACGCGCTGGCGGCCGGTGATATCCAGAAGGCAAAGCTGCTGATGGAATCCCACAATAAATTTGCGGGTACTGTGTATTTTGCAGAAAAGGAATAGCGTAAGCGTAACGATGTCAGCCCGACGAAGGTAAGGGCTGACATTTTAGCTTTACCACTCGATTATGTTTAATGTGTTCCATTTTTTTGACCATTTATTGCACTTTTGTACGTATGTTTCTTTAGTTATCTGGGTTTTATTAGCTCTGATTATTTGCCCAAACATATCATTTAATCCATATGGCGCATATACAAGGAACTGATCATCTACAAGTTTTACTCCGATAGAGGTGGCTGTAGTAGGCCATGTATTTATTGCGCTTTCAACAGATTCATAAGGCTGTAATGCATAACCGTAATGATCCTCATACCACAAATGAACTCTGGCCTGGTTTTTAACATCTATTTCTACCGGTAAATGAGCAAATTTGTGTTGTACCAGCTGTATTATATCGTTTTCGCTTTCGTATGAAGTATCAGTATCAAAATAGGCAAAGTCGACATCAGATATGCCGTACATCAAATCTAAGTTATTTTGATAATTCCAGACGGTTTGACAGATGCAGCCTGCACCGACGTAATAGTCAGGTATTTCAAGTGTTTGCGCCTTTTGCAGAATTTCAAATATAACTGCATTCTCTTTAAGAATGTGGTACAGCATCAGTTTCTGAAATTCCAAGTCTTTATTGTAACCTATCATTTACTCCCCCAAAACCAATATAAAAAATATCGCTGCTGTTAACTTTTATTATATCACATCTTACCCTGCTTTTCTACTTTGTCTTAAACGCACAGCGGCATAAAAAATTTCAAAAAATCAAAAATACATATTGCATATTACATGTAATATGTTATAATTGAGAAAACGGGTTAGAATAATCTGAAAATATCGAGCCTGAATTCGCAATATCAAAAGAAGTACAAGAGGAGGATCTAGAAATGGAAAGAAGCTTATACTATCCGCTGAAGATGGAAGGATTGACTACACTGAAGATCAGATATGACTACCGCACCGGCAAGGACTATATGTGGGCCGCAAAAGAGTGGGAGCCTGATATCAAATGGAGCGACTTTAACAGAACTTTTTATCTGGAAAGCCTGTTGACGAATGATGACATCAGACTCAACGACAAAGAGACAAGAGCGCTGTATGCCAAGTACGGCCTGTCTGATTATCTGGAGGAGGTGCTGGGACTCCTGAGGACCGGCCGCTACTTCGGTCTGGACTGCATCTATAACTCCCAGAAGGACTGGAGATTCACCGCTAACATCCATTCCTACGTACTGGGTATGGAAAATTTTGAGCAGTGTATCTACACCGGCGGCATCAGACGTCACGAGATGGATGAGCCGGAGATCGAGGTCATCATCGATGGTCTCAATCTGGCAAGAGCAGAGTCTCATAAGCACGTATCAGCAGGGCTCCACTACGGCGGCGGTAAAATTACCGTTCAGGCGGATCAGGTAAATCTGGAAGATAAAGACGAACTGGGCTTTCTGGCTTTTGCCCTGGGCAAGGTAAGATTTTTCACCGGACCTGATATGAGATATCCGGTAGAGCTGGCAGACGCTCTTCATGAATATACCAGATATATCAACGGCGGTACCAAATCCAATCCGATCGGACCTTCCGGCGATCCGACCGCGTGGGGCGTGGAATGCGCTCTGAGGGAAGCTGTCAGATTCCAGTTTGGCAAAGACGATCTCAAAGGCTTGAAGGCAGCAGTTATGGGCCTGGGCGCTGTAGGATTCCCGCAGGCTGAATATCTGATCGCCGACGGCGCGGATCTGGTCGTATGCGATCTGGATGAAACTGTTATCAGAGAACTGAAAGACAAACATCCTGAAGCAAATATTGAGACAGCGACTCTGGATGAGATACTCACAGTTGAGGCGGATATCCTTTGTCCTTGCGCCATAGGCGGTTTTATCAATGAAGATGTCATCAACAATCTGAACGTGAAGATGGTCTTCGGCGCTGCCAATAATCAGCTGGCTGCAACGAACATTGAAGAAGAGATCGAACTGGCGAAGAAGCTGGCCGCAAGAGGCATTTTGTATCAGGAATGCTGGGTCCAGAACATCGGCGGCGTTATGAGCGGCGCAGAGATGCATATGTACGAGGACAAAGCAGACAAAGCGAAGCTGATGGATAAGGTAGCTGCGGTCTGCTCCGAGATCACCAGAAAGAATCTGGCAGAAGCAAAGGAAAAGGGCATTACGCCTACGGAGAACGCCTATAATTCCGTAGAGGACAGGATCTATCAGTAATCACCCCGGATTTCACGAGGAGGTGAAACACATGGAAAAAACAAGGGATACATTCGGCTCCCGCATCGGGTTCATACTTGCGACGATCGGCTTTTCGGTGGGCGTAGGCACACTGTGGCGTTTTCCGTATATCTGCGGCGCTTACGGCGGCGGGCTGTTTCTGCTTACATATATCATTATGATGCTGGTCATAGGAATCCCGCTCTTCTCGGCGGAGGTATCTATGGGCCTGGCATCCAGAAAAAGTCCGGTGGGCGCATATAAAGCGCTGGAAAAGTCAGGCGCCAAGTGGCACATCGCGGGATATTTCCATATGATCTGTATCGTGCTGGTCATCGGTTATACCATTCCCGTTTACGGATGGATTCTTCACTATATTTACGCTACGGCAGCAGGAACGTTTACGGGCATGGACAGTCAGCAGATCGCGGCGTATTTCGGAGAATTTTCAGGAAACCATCTGCTGGTATTCGGTCTGATCCTGCTTAACTGCCTGCTGACGGCTCTGGTCGTACGCAATAATCTGCAGCAGGGCATCGAGAAGATCGCAAAGGTGCTTTTGCCGACCCTGGCAGTCATCATGCTGATCCTGGTGGTAGTGGGATTGAGGCTGCCCGGCGCTTCGGAAGGGATCAGATTTATATTTACGCTGGACTTTGATTCGTTTTCGCTGGAAGGCGTTCTGACGGCGCTGGGACAGACCTTCTTTTCACTGGGCATCGCCATGGCGGTGGCTATGATCTTTGGAAGCTATCAGAAGGAAGGCGACATCAATGTGACAAAGAACTCTCTGATCGTTTCGGTTTCTGTTATCTTTGTAGCTGTTATGGCGAGTCTGATGATCTTCCCGATGGCTTTCGCTTTCGGATTGGAGATGAGCTCCGGCCCGGGGCTGACCTTTATTACCATGCCGAACGTGTTTAACACCATGGCAGGAGGCCGGATCTGGGGAACCATATTCTATATCGGTTTTTTCATCGCGGCGTTTTCATCGGGTATAGCCGGGTGGGAGGCAGTGATGGCCTTCCTGATGGATGAGCTTGGGATCAGCCGTTTAAAAGCCATGGGCGCAACTTTCATTCTGGTCATGGTCATCGGCATTCCGGCGCTGCTGTCAGATCGCATGTTCAATCTGTTTGACATGCTGACTAACAATGTATTCCTGATCCTGGGATCACTAGCCATTTCCATCTTTGTGGGCTGGATCTGGGGTATGGACAGGATGGCAGAGACCTGCGGGCTCAATAAGGAAGGAATTCTTTTCAAATTCCTGTCTGTTATGATAAAATTCGTTTCACCGGTCATCGTTGTAATACTGTGTCTGAGTCTGTTCGGCATTGTTAAATAGACGATAACCTTATATTTCTAAATTATATCTAACAACAGTATGTCAGTGGAAGAATCTGCTGACATACTGTTTCTTTTGTGATAAAATAAAAAAAGATTGAGAAATATTGAGAAGAAAAAGTGGTGTATTTATGCAGAAGGGTTATGGAAAGGAGACAGTCATGGAGGACAGCAGGATCGTCGATCTGTACTGGCAGAGAGACGAGGGCGCAATTTCCGCATCGGCAGAGAAGTATGGGAAGTACTGCAATCACATTGCTTACAACATCTTGTACAGCAGTGAGGACGCAGAGGAATGTGTCAACGATACCTGGCTGCGGGCGTGGAACGCTATCCCGCCTCAGCGGCCGGTGCAGCTGTCTACCTATCTGGGGAAGATCACCCGCAATCTGGCGCTGAACAAATGCAAGAGCGCCAATGCCAAGAAGCGGGGAGGCGGGCAGACTGCCGCGGCGCTGGCCGAGCTGGAAGAGTGTATCGCAGGCAGATCCCATGTGGAGGATTTCATCGATGAGAGCGTTCTGACGGAGGCGATCAACAGTTTTCTCAGAGGTCTTCCCAAGGTGAACCGGGTGATCTTCGTCAAACGCTACTGGTATATGACGCCGGTCAAAGAGATCGCGGCAGAGCTGTCTATGAGAGAAAACCGGGTGGCGACCATGCTGTTCCGTATGAGAAAAGAGTTGAAGGCTTGTCTGGAAAAGGAGGACATCCAGTTATGAAGGCAGAGGAAAAGTTTTTATCGGCCATTGGAGATATAGAAGATGACTTTATCGCGGAAGCGGCGGCCTATACGCCGCGGAAGCAGAAGGAAAGAAACAGGCGTGTATGGAAATACGGCGGGGCTCTGGCCGCCTGCCTTATCGTCACGGTCGTCACATGCGCGGCACTGATGCCGTCAGAGAAAACCTCCGGCGGAGACCCTTTGCCGGAAACGAAAGCGGCAGATCTGCCTCTGCTGACCATCGAAGAGCGGCAGGAGACGGGACAGGCCGAGAAGCGGACAAAGAAGCTGCCGGCAGAGGATGACACAGACAGGGATAAGGCGCAGAACGCTCCGTGGACTACGGGAGCCGGTGTGGAAGCGCTGCCGGTCTATTCCAATCAGGCTTACGGGACTGTAGTAGCCTCGGAGGATGAGGACCGTCAAAACGGAGAGAACAGCGCTGCGCGGAGGAAAACGGTAGATCCGTCTGAGCTGTCTGACCGTGTGCTGATGACGGCTGCCGCGGCGGGCATAGACGCAGAGCCTGCGGATGTGACTGTGACAGATGAGAACGCTGCCGGCATAGACGGCGGACATTTTGTGGTCAAAGCGGAGAACGGACAGGGATCGGTTCAGCTGACGCTGGACAACAAAGCGCTCATTCGATTCTCGCAGAGTGTGAAACTGCCGGAGGAATACCGGGTCCCGGCAGATCAGCGCAGTGAAGAAAATATGGAGAAAACTGCCTCATGGCTGCTTTCGGAGTACAGCCGGCTGACCGGTTTTGAAAGCAGCGAAGCCAGCGTTGAGGCCTTCTGGCAGGAGGGGGGACAGAAATGGATCCTCAGCGGATGCGAGACGGCCGGTGATGTAAAGTCGCAGATCGTCAGCTATAATCTGAAGCGGGTATTTTTCCAGCTGGATGAAGAGGGAAACCTGAGCAGTATTTTCCTGCGGGATTATGCGGCATGCAGCGAGGAGATCGAGGAATATCCGATCATTTCGCGGCAGGAGGCGGAGACGCTGCTTGAAGAAGGGGAATATGTGACGAAATGCGGCTATAGTATGCCGGGAACCGCGTATATCCGCAGGGTCAGTCTGGTCTATCTGGCAGGAGAGAATTACAACATCTTCATGCCGTACTATGCCTTTGACGTGCAGCTGCCTGCCGGCGCCGGCGGAGACGGATCGGTCAGCGCAGACACATTCACGGAAGAGTATGTGGACTGCGGAACTTATTACGTGCCTGCGGTCAAAGGGGAGTATATCGCCAATATGCCGAAGGAAAAGACGAAATAAACGTGAAATAAACGGAAAGATACATCATATGAACAGAAAAAAGGGACCAGCCCGGCAGCAGAGTCTGCATGAAGGCTGATCCCTTTTTAATTATATTCTATTATATTTGACCGGGCTTATGAAAAGCAATCGGTGTACTTTATTACGCCAGTCCGATATATGGTGCCGCAGAAATGATAACCGCGGACAGGATGAGCAGAGGAACTGTGATCTTCAGCTGCTGCTTCAGGAATACGTTGTACGGAACACCGGCCATTTCGATAATACCCATGTTGGTGGATTCCGGATACCAGCTGCATACGAAGTTTACGCCGCAGGTAAATGCCGACATCAGGACGACCTGTCCGCCTACGGAGCCTGCTGAGGTCCCTGCGAACAGCGCGAACGCCAGCGCGCCGAAGATCGGCATGGTGATACCGGAAACGCCGCTTGTAGACTGCAGTACCAGCGCGATCAGGCAGTATACAACGATGGCGGCGATGGCGAACGCCCAAAGCGGTACGCCGGATAAGAAGCTCTGGATCCAGTGGATAAAGGTGATGCTCATACCGGATTCTCTGGAACCCATGAAGATGGAGATACCTCTGGAAGCGCCAAGTACCAGTACGACGCCCATCAGATCTTTACATCCATCCACAAAGGTGCTGACCCATTCGTGGAGGTCCATTTTGTTGATCAGGCCGATGACGATGGCGCCGATGAGCCATGTGACGGAGAACTCGTTAAAGTACCACCATCCGAAAGAAGTAAAGTTATCCGTACCGAGCAGATTGCCGATGAATGTGCCGCTCAGCTTTGTCTGCAGAATATTTACATATTCGAACATGGTCTGGCTGCCTGCCGGAATGGAATCCCAAGGTACATAACCCAGTACGCACGCGAGGATCACGATACCGAAGGCGATCAGAGACGCTTTGTGGCGTCCGGACATCTTTGCAGGTGCTTCGGAATCTGCTTCTTCATCTGCGCGGATCGGAATCTGTACGCTGTCGATCCCTGCCACACAGGATTTAGCAGGATCCTTTTTGACCATGTTGGCGTAACGGATCACGGAAAAAATACCGAACGCCAGCAGTGCGGCAAGAAGTACCAGACGGAGCAGAATGCCGGAGCCTAAGGACAGCTCTTCATTGCCGATAGCGGCAACCGCGGCGCCGATCGCGTACGGGTTGACGACGTCTGCCATATTACCGCAGATCGCGCCGATCAGTATGACCTGAATACCGGTCATCACGTCATAACCTGCCTTTACAAATAAAGGTATGATAATGATCGCGTAAGCCGGAAGCTCTTCCCATGCGCCGTAAACGGTTCCCATCAGGGCAAAGACGATCATCAGAAGAGCGATCAGCGCGTTACCGCTGAATTTTCTTACCAGTATGCCGATTCCGGCATCCATCGCGCCGGTTTTAGTAAGTACCGCGAGCAGGCCGCCGGATACCAGAATTGCCATGGCAACATCGGCCGCGTTGGCAAAACCCTGGATCGGCGCCAGGAAAAAGTCCCAGATACCTACAGGGTCAGTCCCTGCGTTTTCGATAATATTGCCGTCTGCATCAAAAGCAGCATTATAGATGATTTCGCTGTTTCCCGCCTCATCGGTAGTTACGACGGAGGTCGGAACAAACCATGTCATGATGCCTACGATAAACAGGAACAGCATGACGATGATCAGTGCAGGCGGCATTCTGAATTGTTTCTTCATTTTGAATACCTCATTTCTTTATCTTTTATTATGGTTGTAATTTATTTTGCCAGCTGATAGATGGCTTCTACACAGATCTGAAGCCAGATCTCAAGCTTGTCGATCTCCAGGCTTTCGTTAGCCTGATGCATCGTGTCTGCCTGATCTGGTAAAAGGCAGCCAAAGGCCACGCAGTTGTCGATGGCTCTGGAATAGGTGGCTCCGCCGGATACCATCGGCTGACTTTCATTGTCGCCGGTAATTTTGCGGTACGCTTCCATCAGAGTGGTCACCAGATCGGAATCCTTATCTACATAGAGAGGATCTTCTTTTGATGCCAGCTCATAAGTGAAGCCTGTGCCCTGTATCTTTTCCTGAACGGCTTTTTCGACGTCGTCCACTTTGATGCTGACCGGAATTCTGCTGTCGCAGTAGAGGGTCAGTTTTCCGTCCGCTGCCTGGATCTTTCCTATGTTCAGGGTCAGATGATCGGAGATTTCATCAGATGCAGAAATGCCCATTTTTTCACCAAATACCGTGGTTCCAAAGTGGGTGTTGTAGAAGTCCGCGACTTCTTTCAGCTGTCCGGTGACGGATACTTTTCCCAGAATGTCCATCATATAGCTGATGGCATTCAGCCCCTGATCAACATCTTTGGCATGAACGCCGACGCCGGTCACTGAGAGCTGGAGTTTTCCGTCAGCTGCGGTGATCTGATAGATGGAAGGATCTTTGCTGTCTGCGACAGCCTGTCTCACTTCTGCTTCCAATGATGCGGGCAGGATCACTTTTGCCGAAGACGGTACTGAATTGAATGCGCTGCCGCCTTCTATCTCTATCGGTTCGTCAATGTCTCGCGTCAGGGTGTACTGCAGCATACCCAGCTCTGCGAAGGTCACCGGAAATTCTGAATCCGGGGAAAAAGCCGCAACAGGCATTTCCGGTTTTACCTGATGCAGGTAGTGATCCATACAGCCCCAGTTGGTCTCTTCATTTGTTCCCAGAATGATACGGACTCTCCGTTTAAGAGGCACGTTGAGATCTTTCAGGATCTTCATGGCGTGAAGGCAGGTGAGCAGAGGACCTTTGTCGTCCAGGGTCCCTCTTCCCCAGATCCTTCCATCTTCGATCTGGCCGCCCCACGGATCTCTGTCCCAGCCGTCTCCGGCAGGAACGACGTCAACGTGTCCTAAAATGCCGATCATTTCATCGCCGTCTCCGAACTCGATATGTCCGACATAGTTATCAAAGTTTTCTGTGCGAAAACCCATTCTTTCGCCCATAGCAAGGGCTGCCGCAAGGGCCTTTGCCGGACCTTTTCCAAAAGGCATGCCGGGTTCTGGCTCGCCTTCAACGCTGTCGATCTGACAGAGAGCAGAAATGTCCTGCACTAAGGGCTCCATTGCGGATTTGATTTCTTTGCTGAAATCCATAAACTCGTCTCCTTTCTAGTTTGTATTATATATATTATACCACAAGATTTATCTTATTAAAGCCGATTTTTTGGGGCTTAATTTGGTGATTTTGGCAAGCTGAGTACGTTTTTTGGAGAAATACGCAGTGAAAACTGTCGGAAAACGGGTTAAATTGTGACCTCTGACAAAAAGAAAGGCGGACCGGATGTCTGGGACAGCCGCGTCCGCCTCTTACGGTAATCTTATTCAGTTACAGCCGCCTGCAGGGCGGAAGTTCAGATGATGTCTGCAATCTCTTCAAAGGTCTTCTTCCTGAGTTTTGGAAGCTCGTAGTCGGGATCCGGTTTTCCGACGACGAGGATCATGACAGGAACTTCGCCTTCTGGACGTCCCAGCAGATCTCTGAGGAAGGCCGGGGGAGCCGGCGTGTAGGTCAGACTGGCAAGTCCGGCATTGCGGACCGCATTGATCAGCATACCGATGGAAATGCCGATGGATTCGTTGACGTAGTAGTTTTTATCCTTTGTGCCGTCTTCTAAGATGCGGTACTGCTCTTTGAAAATGACGATGAGGCATGGTGCCTGGGTCAGAAACGGCTTTTCATGGTTGACAGACAGCTTTGCCAGATCAGCGCGCCATTCATCGGTGATCATGTCGTCGTAGAATTTCTTTTCGACTTTTTCTGCTTCTTCACGGATGCGCTGCTTCATGGCAGGGTCTGTGACAATAGAAAAATGCCATGGCTGCTTGTCCGCGCCGTTTGGCGCAGTGCCGGCTGTAAGCACACAGTTTTTGATCACTTCCATGTCGATAGGATCCGGCAGAAATGACCTGTATGTACGACGTTTGCGGGATTCCTCAAGCAGTACTTTTGATTTTTCTAACATTATATATTCCTCCTGTGTTTTGGAACAAAAGGATGCATGCCTGGCCATGCCGCTTTTGTCTTCTATTTGCCCTGTCAAAAGCATAGCACAAAGCGGGGATGCCCGCAAGGAGGTTTTTTATGGACCGGATGTTTTTTTGGAGCGTCGGAACTTCGGAACGCTTCACGAAAAATACAAAAAAATATTTAAAAATACTGTTGACATTCACGCCTGCAAGTAGTACATTATATATAGTGATTAGCACTCAAAGAGAGTGAGTGCTAATAAGGAGAAAGATATGGAATTAACAGAAAGAAAATTGAAGATCTTGCAGGCGATCATCAGCGATTATGTCAGGTCTGCAGAGCCTGTTGGTTCGAGAACCCTTTCCAAAAAATTTGAACTGGGTATCAGCCCGGCGACAATCAGAAATGAAATGAGCGATCTGGAGGAAATGGGTTACCTGACTCACCCGCATACTTCGGCAGGGCGTGTTCCTTCGGACAAAGCCTATAGACTATATGTGAATAATATGATGGAGAAGCGCGAGCTTTCTCCTACAGAAAAGCATTTAATTGCCGAACGTCTGAGAAGCAACGTAAACGAGTTTGACGATACGATACGCCATGCGGCAAAGATCCTTTCGGAGATCACCAATCTGACTTCCTTTGCCATGACACCGACAAAGAATGAGGATACTCTGAAGTTTATCAATCTTCTGCCGGTGGATGAGCATACAGTGGTGCTGATGATCGTATCGGACAGCGGCAAGATATCCAATACAGCCCTTCGGCTGAAGGTGCCGTACACGGAAGAAGGTCTGCAGATACTGGCAAAGCACATGACCTATACTTACAACGGCAAGAAGATCACCGACGTGCTGAGAAGTCACATTATCGCAAGCTTCGAGTCTGATATAGAGGCTATGAGCAGGCTGGCAGAGAATATCATGCCGGACTTCATGCGGACGCTGGAGGAAATGCTCAATGTCAACCTGTATATGGACGGTCTGACAAATATCTTCGATATCCCCGAGTACAACGATCTGGAAAAAGCAAAAAGCTTCCTGTCGCTGCTGGATAAGAAAGAGGACTTTACGAAGAAGCTGATCGAACGGGAAGACGGGATCATCGTTACGATAGGCGATGAAAATGCTGACGATCTGATGAATGATTGTTCCATGATCACGGCAACCTATCATGTAGACGGCAAGATGGTCGGCAAGATCGGCGTTATCGGTCCGACCCGAATGAAATACGGCGAGATCACATCGATTATAGAATATCTGACAGAAAACCTGAATAACACATTTCAATTAGAAGGCGGTGAAGAGGATCGTGAGTAACGAGGAAAAGAAAGTGAATTTAGAAAATGAAGAACTGCAGGACGATCTGAAGGAGGCTGACGCACCGGGGGATACCGGAGCTGACGTACCGGAAGAGGACGGACAGAAGACAGAAACGCCGGAAGAAGAGGCGGAGAAGTCTCCTGCGCAGAAGGAAGAGGATGAAGCGCTGAACACCAAATATCTGCGGCTTATGGCAGACTTCCAGAATTACAAGAGAAGGGCCGAAAAGGAAAAAGGCGACATTTACGCTTATGCCAATGAGAAACTGGTGACACAGCTTCTGGAGGTTATAGACAACTTCGAACGCGCTCTGATGCACCCGGGTGCAGATGAGAGCTTCGTCGAGGGTATGAGGATGATTTTCAAACAGCTCACCGGAGTACTTGAAAAGGCAGGGCTGGAAGAAATAAACGCGCTTGGAGAGGACTTCGATCCTAATTTCCATAACGCGGTCATGATGGAGGACAACGCTGATTATGAAAGCGGCAAAGTTACAGAAGTCATGCAGAAGGGGTATTTGCTTAATAAAAAGGTTATAAGACCTTCAATGGTCAAAGTCAACAACTAACGTAAAAAAAGAAAATTTATTATAATCCAAAAGGAGGAATTCAAAATGGCAAAAGTAATAGGTATAGATTTAGGAACAACAAACAGCTGCGTATCCGTACTGGAGGGCGGCGATCCGGTAGTTATCGCAAATGCGGAAGGTAACAGAACCACTCCGTCTGTAGTAGGCTTCGCGAAGAACGGTGAAAGACTGGTCGGCGAGACTGCAAAGAGACAGGCTGTAACCAATCCGGAAAGAACCATCGCGTCCATCAAGAGACATATGGGCGAGGATTACACCGTAGAGATCGACGGCAAGAAGTATACGCCGCAGGACATCTCCGCTATGATCCTTACAAAGCTGAAGACTGACGCGGAAAGCTATCTGGGAGAAAAGGTAACAGAAGCGGTCATCACAGTTCCTGCTTACTTCTCCGACGCGCAGAAGCAGGCAACGAAGGATGCCGGCAAGATCGCGGGACTGGAAGTAAAGAGAATCATCAACGAGCCGACAGCAGCATCACTTGCATATGGCCTTGACAAAGAAGAAGGTTCTCACAAGATCCTGGTATACGACCTGGGCGGCGGTACCTTCGATGTATCCATTCTGGAACTGGGCGACGGCGTATTTGAAGTACTGGCGACCAACGGCGATACACACCTGGGCGGCGATGACTTTGACAACGCAGTCATGAACTATCTGGCAGACAGCTTTGCCAAGGAAAACGGCGTAGACCTGAGAAACGACAAGATGGCTCTGCAGAGACTGAAGGAAGCTGCTGAAAAGGCAAAGAAAGAGCTGTCCAGCGCGCAGACCACCAATATCAATCTGCCGTTCATCACTGTAACCGCAGACGGTCCGCTTCACATGAACGTCGATCTGACCAGAGCAAAATTTGATCAGCTGACTGCTGACCTTGTAAATAAATCCATCGAGCCGATGAAGAAGGCTATGGCTGACGCAGGCGTTACCAACAACGATATCGCCAAGGTCATCCTGGTCGGCGGTTCCACCAGAATCCCGGCTGTACAGGACGCAGTTAAGAGAGTTACCGGCAAAGAGCCGTTCAAGGGCATCAATCCTGATGAATGTGTATCCATCGGCGCAGCGATCCAGGCCGGCGTGCTGACCGGCGAGGTCAACGACGTACTGCTGCTGGATGTTACTCCGCTGTCACTGTCCATTGAGACATTAGGCGGCGTCGCGACAAAGCTGATCGAGAGAAACACGACGATCCCGACCAAGAAGAGCCAGATCTTCTCCACTGCAGCTGATAACCAGACCGCAGTAGACATTCACGTAATGCAGGGTGAAAGAGAAATGGCTGCAGGCAATATCACTTTGGGACGTTTCCAGCTGACCGGTATCGCTCCGGCTCCTCGCGGAATTCCGCAGATCGAAGTTACCTTTGATATCGACGCCAACGGCATCGTAAACGTAAGCGCGAAGGATCTGGGTACCGGCAAGATGCAGAATATCACTATCACTTCCTCCACCAACCTGTCTGACGAAGAGATCAACCAGAAGGTAAAAGAAGCGGAACAGTACGCAGAGGAAGACAGAAAGAGAAAGGCTGAGATCGAAGACAGAAACAAGGCTGAAAACCTGGTATATGAAACTGAAAAGGCTCTCAAGGAGCTGGAAGGCAAGATCTCCGAGGATGAAAAGAAATCCGTAGAAGAAGCAAAGGATGCTTTAAAGAGCGCCCTGGAAGCCAACAATCCGGATGATATCAAAGCGAAGACAGAAGCGTTGACCGAGAAGTTCCACGCGATCTCCACCAAGCTGTATGAGCAGGCCGCGCAGGCACAGCAGGCAGCAGGCGGCGCGGGCTTTGATCCGAACATGGGCGCGGCAGGCGCGGCCGGCGGTGCCGGAGCAGCAGGCCCTGCTGATGATAATGTAGTGGATGCGGATTATGAAGTTGTTGACGACGACAAATAATCGTGCTTGTTAAAATCGCAAGACGACTGTCGCCGACTGCTTGAATGAAATTTACAATTTGCCTGCGGCAGGCGGCGCCCGCCGCTGGCAAATTTCTGCGTTATCAATGAGAAAGCAATGGAAGGTGAGTGTTTATGGCAGAAAAGAGAGATTATTATGAAGTCCTGGGCCTTCAAAAAGGGGCCAGTGACGAGGAAATAAAAAAAGCCTTCCGAAAGATGGCTATGAAATATCACCCGGACCGGAATCCCGGAGATAAGACTGCCGAGGAAAAGTTTAAAGAGGTAAATGAAGCGTACAGCGTTTTGTCCGATCCGGATAAGAAGAGCAAGTATGACAGATTCGGCCATGCCGGCGTAGATCCTAACGCGGGATTTGGCGGCGCGGGCGGCTTCGGCGGAGCCGGAGGATTTGACGATATCTTTGATATTTTCGGCAACATGTTCGGCGGTGGATTCGGTGGCGGCGGCAGCAGCAGGCGCAACGGCCCTATGAAGGGCAGAGACCTGCAGAAGGCCATTACCATCGATTTTGAAGAGGCTGCTTTCGGAACGAAAAAAGAGATCAGTATCAATAAATATGTAAAGTGTTCTACCTGCAACGGCGAAGGAAACGCACCGGGGACAGAGAAGAAGACCTGCGCAAACTGCGGCGGTACCGGCCAGGTACATACGGTACAGCGGACGCCTTTTGGTCAGTTCCAGAGCTCAGGTCCGTGCCCGGAGTGCGGCGGCAAGGGTACGATCATTGAAAAACCATGTCCTGACTGCGGCGGTACCGGAAAAGTCCGCAAGACTATCAAAATCAACGTGGAGATTCCGGCCGGCGTGGATAATGACAGTGTTATTCCGATCAGAGGTCAGGGCGAGCCGGGCGAGAACGGCGGTCCGAGCGGCGATCTGTATGTAGTGATCACCGTCAAGCCGCACAAGGTGTTTAAGAGAGACAGAGATAATCTGTATCTGGATATTCCGATCACCTTTGAACAGGCCGCTCTGGGAGATGAGATCACTGTGCCGACGCTGGACGGCAAGGTATCTTATAAAGTGCCAGCAGGCACGCAGCCGAATACGGTATTCCGGCTGAAGGGCAAAGGTATGCGCAATGTGCGTAACGGCCGTATGGGCGATCTGTATGTGAAGGTCATTCTGGAAGTGCCGACCAAGCTGACAGCAAAACAGAAGAAAGCTGTCGAGGAGATGGGCAAGGCACTGGATAACAAGTGCTACCAGAAAAAATCCGGCTTCGCGGAGAAGATGAAAGAGCTTTTTAAATAAATACAGCAGTTTTGCACCCGTCAGTCTTAGAAAAGGCTTCGGGTGCTTTTTGTATAAGTAAAACCACGCGTTTGACGCGTGGTTCCGGAAAGGTTTCACCGTTGAACAGAAAAACTCCTTCTGCTATACTTGGAATGCGGTCTGTCAGCTGCAATCAAAGA
>JAETRU010000082.1 GCA_021769965.1 Eubacterium sp. | reverse complement strand
ACACGCTGCTTCATACCACCGGAAAACTGATGCGGATACTCTCTCTTTCTGCTGGCAGGAATACCAACCATCTCCAGCATTTGATCCACTTTCTTTTCCATTTCTTCATCGGAAAGATCCGGCATGTGAATCTTAAAGGATTCCTTAATCTGGTCACCGATACGAAGTACCGGGTTCAGGCTGGTCATCGGATCCTGAAAAATCATAGAGATGCGGTGTCCTCTGATGGCACGCATTTCTGCCTCTGTGCGCTCCAAAAGGTTGCCACTTCCCTCAAACTGGATTTCTCCGCCGGTGATAAACCCGGTATGTTTTGGCAGAAGCCGCATAATAGCCAGCGCAGTTGTAGTTTTTCCGGCGCCAGTTTCTCCAACCAGCCCCAGAGTTTCCCCTTTGTCCAGGGAAAAGCTAATGTCGTTTAATACGGAGGATACACCGTCGTCTGTGCGATATTCCGCCGAGATATGATCAATACTCAATATTCTTTCGCTCAAAACAGCCACCTCCTAGTTTTTCATTCTCGGATCCAACGCGTCGCGAAGACCGTCGCCAAGTAGATTCAGGGAAATTACCGCAAGGGTGATTGCAGTACCCGGAATCAGTACCAGATACGGAGCCTGACGCAGGAAATCTCTGCCTTCATAGAGCATCGTACCCCATTCTGACGCAGGCGGTTTTACGCCCAGACCCATAAAGCTCAAAGAAGCGATAATCAGAATAGTTGCACCCATTGCAAGGGTTGCCTGCACGATGATCGGACCGATGGCATTTGGAATGATATGCTTTATGATGATGTGCCAGTCGTTACTGCCGCAGCAACGAGACGCTTCGATAAACTCCTGATCCTTGATGGACAGAATCGAAGAACGAATGACTCTGGCAAATACCGGGATGTATGCGATAGACAGGGCTATCAAAAGGTTGGACATGCTCTGCCCCAAAGCCGCAACGATGGAAATAGACATCAGCATTGGCGGAATTGCCAGCAGGATATCCATCAGACGCATGAGAATATTGTCACGGAAGCCGCCGAAATAACCAGCGATTGCACCGATAATAGCGCCGATTGCAACTGCAA
The DNA here is from genome assembly GCA_021769965.1 of Eubacterium sp. GTDB lineage: Bacteria > Bacillota > Clostridia > Peptostreptococcales > Anaerovoracaceae > Senimuribacter. The sequence continues at coordinate 79 of JAETRU010000082.1, read as the reverse complement.
TGGCCATAGCGATAATACTTAAGGTCAGGGAAATTCTTGCGCCGTGAATAATACGGGCGAAAACGTCTCTGCCGAACTG
>JAETRU010000016.1 GCA_021769965.1 Eubacterium sp. | reverse complement strand
CCTTTGCCGCATATACTGCTACATATATTCTCTTACTGCACGTCATGAAGGAAATTTCTGTGAAATGTGTTTTTACAAGAAAACTTAATGATTTTTGTGAAGGATTGTAGTATAATATACTTTGTATGATTATAAGACGACAATTTTAGAAAGGAAGGTTTCAAATTATGAGCGCAAATGCAAAGCATTTACATAGCATCGACGCCGGCCACTATAAAAACACCGCCGGATGTGAAACCGAAGTTATGCCGATTCCTGATGTTGTTAAAATTTCAATGTCTCAGCACATCGGCGCACCTTGCAGGCCTTTGGTAGCCAAAGGCGATACAGTCAAGGTGGGACAACTTATCGGTGATACGGATGCATTTGTAAGTGCCCCTATTCACTCAAGCGTTTCCGGAACCGTCACTGGCATCGAGACCCAGCGTTCGGCAATGGGTGGAAACGATACCCTGGTTGTCATTGAACCTGACAAGAAACAGGAGTTATGGGAAGGTATCAAGGTCCCTGAGGCCAATGACCTGCCATCCTTTGTTAAGGCCGTGAGAGAGAGCGGACTTGTAGGTCTGGGCGGCGCGTCGTTCCCGACACACATCAAATATAACCCGAAGAACATCGACGATGTACATACGCTGATCGTAAATGGCGCGGAATGTGAACCGTTTATCACTTCTGACCATAGAGGCATGCTGGAAGATACACAGGACATCATCGACGGCATGAAGCTGATCATGAAATATATCGGTCTGGATGAAGCTTACATCGGTATCGAGGAGAACAAGCCTGACGCTATCGCAAAGCTGGACCAGATGTTTGCGGAGCAGGGTCTGACCAACATGCACACCTTCAAGCTGCAGGCCAGATATCCGAAGGGCGCAGAGCGTGTACTGGTATATGAGATCACCGGCAAAGAGATGAAGGCAGGCGTACTTCCTGCAGATCTGGGCGTGATCCTTTCCAACGTTACTTCTGTTGCCTTTGTGGGACAGTATTTCAGAAACGGCATTCCTCTCGTCAATAAGAGAATGACTGTTGACGGAGATGCGGTCGCGCAGCCGAAGAACATCATAGCGCCGATCGGAACACAGATCCACGACGTTATTGAATTCTGCGGCGGATATAAATCTGAACCGAGAAAGATCCTCATGGGCGGACCTATGATGGGCAGAGCCATCTTCTCTGACGCAATGCCGATCGTAAAGAACAACAACGCGATCCTGGCATTCTCCGGAGAAAAATCCTATGTTCCGGAAGAAACTGCCTGCATCAACTGCGGAAGATGTCATCAGGCATGTCCGTTCAACCTGCTGCCGACAGCTCTGGCAGAGGCTTATGAACGCAGAGACGCGCAGAAATTAAGTGACTTACAGGTTATGCAGTGTATGGAATGCGGAAGCTGCTCCTATGTATGTCCTGCAAGAAGACCTCTGGGCTTCATGAACAAGCTTGGAAAAGCTGTTGTAAAGGAGGCTGGAATTAAATAATGGATAACAACAAATATTACAATAATTTAGCAGTATCCTCCGCGCCGCATCTGGTAAGCGCTATGGATACTTCCAAGACCATGCAGATGGTGCTGATCGCGTTAGTACCGTCTTTCCTGGTCAGCATTTACGTTTTTGGCATGAGAGTTATTCTGCTGACGCTGGTATGCGGCGCAGCCAGTGTGTTCTTTGAATGGGCTTACAACAAGCTGATGCATAAGAGACAGACTGTCGGAGACTGTTCTGCCGCGGTAACAGGCGTTCTGATCGCCTTTAATGTACCGTCCAGCTTTCCGATCTGGATGGCGATCATCGGATGTTTTGTCGCGATCGTCATCGTAAAACAGCTGTACGGCGGCATCGGCAGAAACGTGGTAAACCCTGCGATCACTGCCAGAATCGTGCTGTTCATCTCCTTCGCGACTGAGATGACCACATGGCCGACTCCGTCCATGTCTTCCATAGACGCGGCAACCAGCGCGACACCGCTGGGCGTTTTAGGTGAAGCGGCGACTTTAGGCGAAACTCCTGATCTGCCATCCAATATGGAAATGTTCCTGGGCTTTATCGGCGGTTCCATGGGTGAAGTCAGTGCTATCGCGCTGCTCATCGGCGGACTGTTCCTGATCTGGAAAAAGATCATCAGCCCGATCATCCCGGCATGCTTCATCGGCACTGTATTTGTCATCGCTCTGCTGTACTACGGCATCAGCGGCAGCGATCTGGGCGCGCTGCATATGGCAGTTTTCCACGTCTGCGCAGGCGGCGTGATGCTGGGTGCGTTCTTCATGGCAACTGATTATGTAACGTCTCCGATCATGCCTCTTGGCAAAGTGATCATGGGCGTTGGCTGCGGTATCCTGACAATGGTCATCAGACTGTGGGGAGCATATCCGGAAGGCGTATCCTTCTCCATCCTGCTGATGAACATCCTGACGCCGCTGATCGATCAGCTGTGCATCAAATTAACATATGGAGGTGCAAAGAAAAATGAAAAATAACAATACATTCAAAGAGTATGTTGCACCTATCGTGGTTCTCGTTGCGATCTGTCTGGTTATCACGGCTGCTCTGGCAGCCACCTACGGCGTGACAAATCCGATCATTGAGAAAAATGCAAAAGACGCCGCAGACAAAGCCCGTATGGAGCTTTTGAGTGACGCAGATTCATTTACAGAATTTGACGGTGAACTGGCCGTTTCCGACCCGGGCAAAGTATACGCGCAGGAGTGCTACATTGCAGATAACGGAAGCGGAATGGTAGTAACCGTAGTGACCAAGTCCTTCGGAGGACTTTTGACCGAGATGGTCGGTATCGACGCAGACGGCAAGATCACCGGCGTTAAGGTAACTGCTCACGGCGATACGCCGGGCCTTGGTACCAAGGCTCACGCGGAAGGCCACCTTGCGCAGTACATAGGAAAATCTTCCGATGAGATCACGACCACATCTGCAAAGGCTGAACCGGCGATCAATCACATTTCCGGCGCTACTATTTCGTCTAATGCAGTGCATTACGGCGTATACTGCGCATTAGAGCAGTATAAGATTGTAGGAGGTGCGAATTAATGGATAAGAAACCAAGCAAATTAGGCATCCTTACCAAAGGTATCATTAAGGAAAACCCGGTACTCGTATTGCTGCTGGGTACTTGCCCGACACTGGCAACGACTTCTTCTGCAATCAACGGTATCGGTATGGGCGTATCCGCGATGGCAGTTCTGATCTGCTCCAATATCGTAATTTCCTTACTGAGAAATATTATTCCTGACAAAGTACGTATCCCGTGCTACATCGTAGTTATCGCGGGATTCGTAACGGTCGTTCAGTTCGTATTACAGGCATTCGTTCCTTCCCTGTACGCATCACTGGGACTCTTTATTCCGCTGATCGTAGTAAACTGTATCATTTTGGGAAGAGCAGAAATGTTTGCAAGCAAGAACAACCCGATCGATTCCGCACTGGATGGAATCGGTATGGGCCTTGGCTTTACACTGGCTCTGGGCATCATGGGTCTGATCAGAGAATTCTTTGGATCCGGCACACTGTTCGGACAGGAAGTTCTGACAAATATCGTTCCGGGCATGGGCATCTTCAACCTGGCACCGGGCGGATTCTTCGTATTCGGATGCCTGATCGCCGCTGTAAACTACCTGACAAAGGGTAAGGCGCTGAAGAAGAAAGACTTCGGCTGCGAAGGCTGCGCGATGGCTGCGATGTGCGGCGGCGCGAGAAAACAAAAAGATTGTGAGAAAGGAGCTGAAGAAGCATGTTAGCAATTACTGTAATCATGAGTATGATTCTCGTTAACAACTATGTACTGGCGCAGTTCCTTGGAATTTGTCCGTTCCTGGGTGTATCCAAGAAGTTGGATTCCGCAGTTGGAATGGGAGTCGCCGTTATTTTCGTTATGGTGCTGGCGACCATTGCGACCTGGCCGATTCAGCAGGTGCTCAATCATTTTGAGATCGGATACCTGCAGACGGTAGTGTTCATTCTGGTTATCGCCGCACTGGTACAGCTGATCGAAATGATGATGAAGAAGTATATGCCGCCTCTCCATAAGGCACTGGGCGTATATCTTCCGCTGATCACCACCAACTGCGCTGTACTGGGCGTCTGCATCACAAACATCGATGAGGGCTACGGATATCTGCTGTCCATCTGCAACGCATTTGGCGCAGGCGTCGGCTTCCTGCTGGCAATGGTTCTCTTCGCAGGCGTCAGAAGCAAGCTGGAAAACGAAGAAGGCGTTCCGATGGCATTTCGAGGCGTGCCTCTTACATTAATTACTGCTGCTATGCTGTCTCTGGGCTTTATGGGCTTCAGCGGACTGTTCCAGTAAGATAGGAGGCGAAATAGATGATATTAACACCAATTTTGATCGTAGTTGCGATCGGTCTTGTATGCGCGGTCATTCTGACCATTGCATCCAAGGTGTTCTTTGTACCGGTAGATGAAACATTCGCGCTGCTTCGCGCGGAGCTTCCGGGCGCGAACTGCGGTGCCTGCGGCTATGCCGGCTGTGACGACTACGCAAACGCGCTGACAGAGGATCACTCTCTCAGCTGTTCCAAATGTCCTGTAGGCGGCGCTGATGTTGCTGCAAAGCTTGCAGAGGTGCTGGGCGTTGAGGCAGGTTCTGCCGACAAGCAGGTCGCTGTTGTAATGTGTAACGGAACCAAAGATGCTGCTAAGACCATCATGGAATACAAAGGCGTGCAGACCTGTTCTGCTGCAAAGCAGTTCTTTGGCGGACTGTCCGCCTGCCCTTACGGCTGTATCGGTCTTGGCGACTGTGCTGCAGCGTGCGACTTTGACGCTATCCATGTATGCGACGGTGTAGCGGTCGTAAACAGAGACAACTGCGTAGCTTGCGGCGCGTGCGCAAAGGTCTGCCCGAACTCTGTAATTAAACTTCAGAGCGCTAAGAACCTGGTAGTGGTTCAGTGCAAATCCGAAGCAAAGGGTGCAGAGACCAGAAAGGCATGCTCCAATGGATGTATCGGCTGCAAGAAATGCGAAAAGACTTGTAAGTTCGAGGCGATCACAGTGGAAAACAACGTGGCGAGAATCGATCCTGACAAGTGCAAGAACTGCGGACTCTGTGCAAAAGAATGTCCGACAGGCGCGATCAACAATATGCGCATAAAGAAAGCGCCGGCAAAACCGGCTGCTGCTCCGGCTCCAAAGGCTGAAGAAAAGCAGGAAGCGTAAGTATTCTGTTAAGACATATTGACACAAGAGACTGCCGTCCCGACGGGAAATAACCGCCAGGACGGCAGTTTTGCTGTTTTTTTACATTATATCCTGAAAATGTATTGACCCGGCTGCATGGGTGCTGTAAAATGATGTAAAAGGAGGATATGTATGAGAGACAGCAGGGATTATATTGCACAGGAGGCAGCAGAACAGGAAGCGCTGAAACGGGAATATCAGCGGCAGCTGGCGGTTTTACCTGAGGGAAGACTGATCAGCTCGCAGATCGGGAAATGCATCTATTACTCTGAAGTGGAGAATGGAGAGAAACGCTATCTGGGATCGGGATCCAATGCAAAGGTAAAGGCATTGCAGCAGCGCCGTATGATAGAGCAGACGATCGAACATATAGACAGAAACTTAGACCTGATGCGCGCATACACACAGGAGTACAAACCCATAAATCAGGAGGCGGTTTTGCAGGAGCTGCCGAGAGCTTACAGAGGAGAGCCGGAAAGCATTACCGGAGGCGGCAGCTGGGAAAATGAGCCTTATGAAAAAAATGAACGATATTCGGCGGAAGGCCTGGTACATCAGACTCTGAAAGGGGAAATGGTACGCTCCAAATCAGAGGTTTTACTTGCTAATCTGCTGTATAATAAAGGGATACCGTATCACTATGAAGAAAACCTGAACTTGCCGGAGGGAGTTCTCGCGCCCGACTTCAAAATCGCAGTTCGAAGTGAAAGACGCTTTAAACTGCTGGAACATTGCGGACTCATCGGAAACGAAAAATATGCCCGCAGCTTTACCTGGAAAATGCAGACCTACATTCGCAACGGGTATATGCCATGGCGAGATGTGTTTTTTACCTTTGACGATCTGAATGGAAGCATAGATACCAGAGCGATCAGCGAAATGATGGACAGCTATTTCCTTTGAGCAATCAGGTTTAGCCTGCGGGCTGCGCTGTGGCTGAGACTGTGGAGCTGAGAATTAGGTCAAATCGGCGTTTAGAAGGGTCAAAAACCTAATTTCAGGTGCCCGCAGGACAGAAAGTTAGGTCAAATTAGCATTTGGCGGGGTCAAAAACTTAATTTCCGGTGCCTGCAGGACAGAAGGTTAGGTCAAAACGGCGTTTAGAGGGGTCAAAAACCTAATTTCAGGTGCCCGCAGGACAGAAAGTTAGGTCAAACTGGCATTTAGAGGGGTCAAAAACCTAATTTCAGGTGCCCGCAGGACAGAAAGTTAGGTCAAATTGGCATTTAGAAGGGTCAAAAACTTAATTTCCTGAATGACAAGAAAAAGAGGACGATCATGGAAGGAATCAAAATGATATTGCGGGAGTTCAACGAAGCTCGCAACTGGGAGCAGTATCATTGAAACGATCTCTTCTTTTTTTCTCCATATTGTTCGCGGCGGTAAGAACCGGGCAGATCCCTTTGGCAGCTCCTCCTTAGTTTTGGGAATAAACTGAAAAAATAATATTAGACTGAAATTTTAATATTGACTTCAATAAAATTAAATGTTATATTTAAATAAATTAAAGACCGAAAGATTGGAGGACAAGTTTTGTTCCTGTTTTGTTTAACTTTGATGGCCGATTTTGCGGCGGGAGCCGCTGTAGTATTGGGATTGCAGTGGTATCTTATCAAACATGAGAAGAAAGCCAGATGGATCCTGCCTGTGCTGCTCACCATATTTATGGTCATTTCTTCAGCCCATGGGCAATGGTGGTACCATGGCAGCAGCGGGATCCGTGAAATTCTGGTCTGGGATGATAACAATTATGTTGGCATTCTGCAGACCGCCATCGATGATGAGCGGCAGATTCACGCCGTGGGAAGACTTATCATCGGAGAAACTGAAGAGGAACTGGACTATGTCGACCTTGACTTTAAGAACGGCAAACTGGTCGGCACTGAAGAGGCACTGCAGTATGAGGGACCGATCATGGAAGCTCTGGGACGGGCTGCGAAAGGATTTACCGGAAGCAGTGTGTCCTATGAGGAATTAACGGCGGAACAGGATAAAATCGGAGAACCGGTAAGAGGCGATTACAACTGGCAAAGATTTATACAGCAGCTGATCGTCACTTCCATAATTCCTGTCATCGCCTGGATCATGGTTTGCCGGGACTTTCGGAAAAAACGCAGACAGAAGCAGCTGCACAGGATGGAGATTACTGATTTGTAATGGGAGGGAAAGAGCGTGTCGATTAAAGTTATACCGATTTGGATGGAGAGCCTGGAAGAGGAAGATATGAATTTTATCAAGAATTTTATCCTTGCCAGCGGTTCGTTAAAAGAAATAGCAAATATGTATGGAGTTACTTACCCGACAGTGCGTCTTCGTCTGGATCGTCTGATTGATAAGGTAAAGGCTGGCGATGATCGAGAGGGAGATCCCTACGTAAATCTGATTAAGAAGCTGGCGATGGACGATAAGCTTGATTTTGAGACTGCCAAGCTTTTGATCAGTGAATACAGGAAGGGGCAATAGGATGGTAGATATTTTGAGCTTTGCAAAGTCTTTTCTCATATGGCCAGCTTGCCTGGGCATCATTATTGGAGCGGCTTTTTTGCAGCTTTGGCTTTCATCGAAGAAAAGTCCGTGGCCGGGACTGCTGCCTCTGGCGGTGCTGTGCATCGCATGTCTGTCAATAACGGTATGGATGTTCTATGCAGAAGCGCATTATACTGCGGAGCTGCTTACCTGTAATCTGGAAGGAAATCGGACTGCCGAGGCTGAAATATGTTTTGATGAAAAGGGGAATATACTGGGGGTATCGGATATTTCCATAAAGGACAGCGGCGGCGAGCAGTTGGACAGCGTTGGATGGGGAGAGTTCCGCTTGAAAGACGTGCAGAAAAAAGTGGCAGGAGAATATGAATTGAACAGCGATGCGCCTCCGGAATTTGATCTGGAAGAGCACATGGTCCATATAAACGGAGGATATTATTCGAGGACATATTATCTATGGATTTTTGTAGAACTGGGAATTCCGCTGCTGGGCGTCTACTTGTTCAAAAGAATGCAGCTTCGTAGAGCGAAAAGGGATAGAGAATTTGAGAAAATAAGGCTGCAGGAGCTGCAGTAGGTAAGGGGAGATTGAAATGATACTTGTGATTTCTTTGGTTTGTATGATTTTGCTGGGAGGATTGGAGTTTTATCTGGCAGGGCGGAAGAGTAAATGGCCAGGTTTGGTTTTGCCGGTTTTGGCCGCGGTACTTTTGCTCCCGTTGTCGATTTCCATAGCGGGGGTTTACTTCCCGGTGCCTGTCTCGGATTATTCCATAGGTGACGAGACACTGGAGGACGCTAATGTATACATCGGGGTGATATATGATGAAACCGATCACATGGCTGCATTCAGTGATTTAAAAGTAAAGAGTAACTCTACAGGGGAGGTGTCCTGGCTTCCGCTGGAGTTTGATGAAAAAGGGGAACTTGTCGGCGGGGCGCAGGCCATGAAATACGCGGAAGCCGTAGAGCGCCTCGCAGAGGATATACCAGAGGCAAAGGGGAGAAGCAGCAGCTCACCTGATCAAATGCGCTGGCAGTATGTAAAGCATAATAAAGGAGGCTACAGAGACGCGGCCCTGGTAACGATATTGTATTCTCTGTCGGTGATAACATATTTCTGCGTCTACGGGATCATGAGAAAACGCGTCAGAAAAAAGAAACTTCATATGCTGAATAACCTGTGAACCGCAATACTTTGATTCAAAAGGAGGAAAATATAATGAATTCAAGTCTGGTCATGCAGATCGTGATACTGGTCATATTCATTCTGACATACGGAGGCGTTATCGCTCTGGGCGTCTGGCTGTACAGGAAGTTTTTCAGAAGAAAGTGACCGTCTGTTGATGAAAAAAGACACAGAGCGGATAGATTTTCTTTATAAAATCATCACAATAAAAAGCTATACTGATATTGTCAAAAGGAGATAGGGTTACCGAGATAATTTCTTTTGAACGTTCTTTTTTAATTAATATCGCAGCCAAAAGGCCTCGTCGTAAGACGAGGCCTTTTGGTGTATCGTTGGTATGTTTCAGTCTTTTTTTCCTCTGGCTTCTTCCAGGTAATTGTAAAGGGTAAACTTTGATATGCCCAGCAGCTCGCAGACAGCCTGGCCGGACTTCTGGATCATGAACACTCCCCGCTCGTCGAGGAACCGGATCAGACGGATCTTCGCTTCTTTGTTCATTTTGTCAGGCGGCATGCCGATCAGGGCAAGTCCTTCCGCGATCAGGCTGTCCATCAGACCATGTATGGACGGGGACGGGCTGTCAAAATCGTTGTCTGTAGACAGCTGGTTGGTTTCAAAGTAGCTGTTGCTGGACATGCCTTTGACGGCGTTTTCCAGCGCCACCAGATCTGTAATATCCTGATTGATACACATCGCGCTGTTGAGCAGACCGTCTTCATCGAAAAAGTTCATCGTGGAAGAGCGGATCATGCGTCCGTCGGCGGTATGCGTTACATAACGGATCTTGTCCAGACTGGTTCCCTGGTGTTTCATATATCTGAGAAAAGCCTGCGTAGGGCCGTCGCCGACGCGCCGTCCCGTTACATGGCCGTTGACGATATAGACGATGGTGTGGTCTATATCTACAGTGAAATCGTGGATGACGACTTCCGTGCCCGGACCGAACTGGGCCGCGATCAGATCCGCCACAGTCCGAAGCTGTTTTTCATTATTTACCATTAAGTATCTCCCCTAAAACTTGTTTTTTTCCACTTTATCATGCTAACACGAATATTATATCAATTTCGACAATCTTTTGCAACCGATTTCAAACAAAAAGTAATGATCTCAAAAAAAGTATTTGAGTGCGATAATTGGCTAAATTCTGCGAAAAATGCATGTTTCGCACATAACAGTGTGAAAGTATTCAGACGAAAAGTTTTTGATTCAAAAAAAGAATTTGACCAGGAAGCACAAAAATGATATGCTTAAGGTATAACAAGCATTTACATGTAATCCATGGGAGGTAGGAAAATGGTTTTTAAAGATTTTGAGGAGCTGGAAAGGTCGTTCCACGCATCAGAAAAGAAGACAGTAGTCGTTGCGGCAGCGCAGGACAAGTCTGCTCTGACGGCTGTGAATCAGTGCCGGAAAGAGGGTCTCATCGACGCCGTTCTGGTAGGAGATGAGACTTTGATCAGAGAGGAGATAAAGGCCTTTGACGGGGATCTGGACGATGTGAAGATCATCCATGCGGCAACGCTGGAAGAGGCAGCAAAGAAAACCTGCCAGTGTGTGAAAGACGGCGAGGCAGATTTTATTCTGAAAGGGAAGATCGACACAGGTATTCTCTTGAAGGCAGTAGTTTCTGAGGAATCCGGCCTGCGTACAGGCCGGCTGATGAGCCATCTGGCATTCCTGAAAGTGCCTAACTACCACAAAATTCTGGTTCTTACTGACAGCGGCATGGTTCTGTACCCGACTCTGGAACAGAAGAAGGAGATCATAGAAAACGCTGTAGAAAACCTGCGCAACATGGGATATGACACGCCGAAGGTAGGCGTACTGGCCGCTGTGGAGAAAGTGAATCCAAAGCAGCCTGAGACGGAGGACGCGGCGAAGCTGACCGAGATGAACAAAAACGGCGAGATCAGAAACTGTGTTGTAGAAGGACCGCTTTCTTACGATATTCTGATGAGCAGAGAGTCCGCGCATAAGAAAGGCTTTGACAGTGAACTGGTCGGCGACGCGGACATCATGGTGGTTCCGAATATGCCGTGCGGAAATATCCTCGGCAAAGCGCTTCTGTTCTCCGCAGGCGCGGACATGGCAGGTCTTATCGTAGGCGCGAAGGCACCGATCGCCCTGACATCCAGAGGCGCCACCGAAAAGGAAAAACGGCAGTCTCTGCTGCTGGCTGCGGCATGCGCGAAAGGAGATAAATAAATGGCAGAGTATATTTTAGTTATCAATCCGGGTTCCACTTCAACAAAAGTCGCGGTCTATGACGGTGAGAAGGAGCTGAACACCTGCAGTATCGACCACCCGGCAGAAGAACTGAAAAAATTCGCGGAGATCAACGATCAGCTGGAATTCAGAAAAGACGCGATTCTGGAGTACCTGCGTTCGCAGAACCTGCAGGTCACGGATCTTTCCGCCATCGCTGCGAGAGGCGGCGTCGTCGGACAGATCGAAAGCGGCGCGTATCTGGTGGACGACGCTTTTGTACAGGCGTCTCTTGACTCACCGGCACCGCACCCGGCAAACCTGGCTGCGGTCATCGCCCACGAGATGATCAGAGAAGCCGGTGCTGATATCAACGCCTATATTTACGACGCTGTCTGCGGCTGCGGCGTACCTGACCCGATCTTCACTTACACCGGCGTGCCGGAGATCAAAAAGCCGTTCCTGACTCACGTGCTCAACAGCCGCGCCGTCAGTATCGAACAGGCAAAGCGTGACGGTGTGAAGCTGGAAGACACCACTTACATCGTCTGCCATCTGGGCGGCGGCGTTACCAGCAATCTGATCAAAGGGGGCAAAGTGCTGGAGTTTGTCGGTGACGACGAAGGCGGTTTTTCACCGGAGCGCTCCGGCGGCGTGCCGTGCAGAGAACTGGTCAAATTCTGTTTCAGAAGCGGGCTGTCTGAAAAAGAGGTCCAGAAGAAACTGAAAGGACGCGGAGGTCTCAGCGCGTATCTGGGCGTGAACGACGCCAGAGAAGTTGAGCGCATGGCCGGAGAGGACGCCCATGCAAAGATCATCTACGACGCGATGATCCTGCAGCTGTCCAAGGACATCGGATCCCTGGCCCCTGTGGTCTGCGGCAGGGTGGACAAGATCATTCTGACCGGCGGCATGGCGTATTCCGGGTATCTGACTGAAGAAATGACAAAGAGAGTCGGCTTTATCGCGCCGGTTTCCGTCATCGCGGGAACCTATGAGATGGAGGCTCTCGCAAAAGGTATTCACCGGGTCATCAACGGTGAAGAGCAAGCGCACGTATTGTAAACACAGAGATAAAAAGCGGCCTCGAGGGAAAGACTTCCCGACAGGCCGCTTTTTGACAGTTCAGTTTTTGATATTAGTTTTCTTCTATAGCCATTCTGGCCGCAGTCTCCCCATGGATGATGGTGGTATCAAAGAGAGGGATGTCTGTGTGCTCCTGCTGCATCAGCATGCCGATCTCTGTGCAGCCTAAGATGACGCCCTCGGCGCCTTTTGCTGCCAGCGACTCTGCGATCTCATAAAAACGCCGGGATGAGGACTCTTTGACGATGCCGAAACCGGTCTCTTTGTAGAGCACCTGATCGATGAAGCGGCGGTCTTCCTCTGACGGGATCATGACCTGCAGGCCTTTATCCGCAAGCCGTCCACGGTAAAAATCCTCCTCCATGGTGATACGGGTGCCCATGAGAGCAATGCGCCGGATGCCTTTTGACAGAATTTCGTCGGCCGTGGCGTCGGCGATGTGAAGCAGAGGCGTTTTGACATGCGAAGCCAGAAACGGAGCGTGCCTGTGCATGGTGTTGGAACAGATGATGTAAAAATCGCAGCCGGCGGCGTCTATCTGACGGGCAGCTTCCAGAAGCACCTGCTCCTGTTCGTCTTTTCGAGTGATAAAAACGTCTTGCAGATTGACGTTGGCAAGAACCATTTTGGCGCAGTTATACTGGCCGAGTCTGTCCGCGATATACTGATTGATGTATTCGTACATTTGCAGCGACGAGTGCCAGGACAGGCCGCCGATCATACCGATAGTTTTCATAAGTGACTCCTTATTTTTTCTGTTTTTTGTTGATCTCATTATACATCACTTCGATACTTTTTGCTACCAGCTTTATGGATTTTTCGGGTCTGAGTGGTATTGATCTGAAGCGGAGCGCATAGTAAAGCCTTCTTTGGTAAAGAATAGCGCTGAAACGATCTTTAAATTATCGGAAAAGAGGGTTTGACAAATGTGGCTTTTACTTGCGGCGCTGGCCGCGGTTTTTATCGGAGTATCTACGATCCTATCAAAGATCGGCATCAAAGACGCCGACCCCTATGTGACAGGAGCGGTGACCAACACAGTGCTTCTGGCGGCGTTTGCGGTGACGGCGCTGTTTACGGGAGCTTTTGCGCAGACCGGCGATATGGGCCTTTGGACGTGGGTGTCTGTGGCGGCGTCCGGAGTGATCCTGTCCATTTCATGGGTCTTCTATTTTCTGGGTCTGGCTGGCGGCAGCGTCAGCGTGTTTCTGGCCATTCAGAGCCTGACCATCGTGGTGTCCATGGCTCTGTGCGCTATCTTTATCAAAGAGAAGATCACCCTGTTTATGATAGCGGGCACGGTCATGATCATTACAGGAACCCTTCTGATGATGGATCGTCAGGAGCTGGCAGCCCTCAAAGACAAGAACATTTTAAAAAGCGACCAGAGATGGATCCTGTTTTCCGCCCTGTCTGCTGTGTTCGCGTCGGTCTCTTATGTGATCGTCAAAGCTGACAGAGCCCCGATCGACACTAATGTGACCAGCACATTCCGCTATATTATCGTTGTGCTGACTCTGTGGGTGATCCTGTTTGTCAGGCACAAATGGCCGCAGGCAGGTAAAATCACAGGGAAGACCTGGCTGTTTATCCTGCTGGGCGCAGCAGCCAGCGGCGTGGGCCACGTGATGGTGTACAAAGCGCTGTATCTGGGCAAAGCGGCAATCATCATGACCATCTACCGCATGGGTATGGTGATCTCTATTATTCTGTCCAGGTTCTTCCTACATGAAAAGCTGACAAAAAAGGGATGGATCGGGTTTGCGCTTCTTGCCGCGGGCGTGGTGATATTTGCGGCAGGGCGGTAGTGATGGGCTGCCTGGCCGGTAGTCTTAGTTATGGCCGAATGCCTTTGCTGTGGCCGGCAGTTCGGCAAAACAGCGGAATTCATCGTCAGTGCCGAACAGAATGCCGAACTTCGGGGGTATAGTTCGGCAAAACAGCGGAATTCATCTCCAGTGCCGAACGGAATGCCGAACTTCGGGGGCATAGTTCGGCAAAACAGCGGAATTCATCGTCAGTGCCGAACAGAATGCCGAACTTCGGGGGCAGTTCGGCAAAACAGTGGAATTCATCTCTAGTGCCGAACGGAATGCCGAACTTCGGGGGTATAGTTCGGCAAAACAGCGGAATTCATCGTCAGTGCCGAACAGAATACCGGACTCTGGGAATATAGTTCGGCAAAACAGCGGAATTCATCGTCAGTGCCGAACAGAATGCCGAACTCTGGACGGTATAAATCCGCATCTGTGTTCCGCGCGATCAGCGGGAGACGAATTGGGAAGGCGACCGGCGAAAAGGTGTTGCAGCTGCATAAAAGTGAAAAATATGCAAGGTTAGGATTGCCTAACCCGAGCCGATTGTGTTATACTTATTCAAGTAGCTTGGGCGTGATTTGTTAGCTCAGCTGGGAGAGCACCTGGGTGACAACCAGGAGGTCGGCAGTTCGAGCCTGCCACAAATCACCAACACATTGAAATTGCAAGGGTTTCAGAGGACGAAAAGCTTGCAATTTTTTACATTTTTTGATTTAGCCACTTTTTAGCCACTTGGTTATAGGTCGAAGATATCATTGATGCTGTCAGCTGCCAGCATCAGCTCTTCCTGATTTACGAACCGATAGTATGCAGCAGTGATATTGATATCACTGTGTCCCATCAGTTTTGATGCTGTTTCCAGAGGAACGCCGCGCTTGCAAAGTAAAGTGCAGTAGGTGCTTCGGCATGAATGAAATTTTTTGTAAGGAACATGGGCAGCTTTGAGATGTCGGCGCCACGCTCTGGTAAAATTGGCTCGATCTAAGAATTGTCCGGAGGAGGTTGTGAATACGTAATTAGTCTGATAATCTTTCTCCCACATCTCTTCCTGGTGAACCCTTTGGTGCACAAGAAAAGCAGACCGGACATTGTCTGGGAGGGGAACAGTTCTCACACTGGCTGTGGATTTTGGCCTCTTGATAACCCCTACACGCTCGCGTTCTCCATCAGAAGAAATCCGATAGTGATAATTTAGCTGCCGGCGAATATGGATAGAGTTTCCGTCGAAGTCATTGTATTTAAGCGCCAGCAGTTCTCCCTCGCGTAGTCCTGTAGCCAGAGCAAGCTGAAAAAGAAAAGTGAAGCGGGCGGGATAAGCAATGATTCTTGATATCTCATCTTCGCTGAAAACCAGAATTTCATGATCCAGATCGGATAAATTTCTGGATAAGACCTTTGGGATAGTGATATTGTCCATCAGGTTGGTACAGTATCCTTCAACAGCCAGATAGCGAAAAAGCTTACGCAGATACTTGCTCAGTGATGTTATCGCAGACTGGGCAATTCTGATTTCTTTCCCATCCAGTTTGCCTGATGCCAGTTCATTTAAAAATTTTTGTATGTCGCTGCTCGTTACATCCTTGATGGGTTTGGTCGCAAGTTTGGATGGAGCAAGTTTCGTTCGATATTGACGCTCATATAATTCGATAGTGGCGGGAGCAAGGTTTTCATTGAGCAGGACCTGATACGTATAAAACAAAGCAATTTTGCCCAGAGAGTTTGCTCGATTCTTATTGGGCGATGCACTGAGCTCTTCTATGTATTGATGACATTTTTCTTCGGCCTCTTTCTTTCCATCACCGTAAAATGACTTCATGATGGCTTTTCCGTTTTCATCTTCGCCGACCTTCCGGCGGATCCGGTAGTAATCCTTGCCGTTGACTTTCGTGTTCGTTTTCTTTGCCATTGTATCATCCTCCTGAATTTGGGCATAAAAATACCCTGAATCAATTGAAAAACAGGGCCGGATGTGATACAATTTGAATGTTCTAAGTTCGGGTTGTATCACACAGCCTGATATAAAACGCTCCTGTTTGGCGATGGGGGCGTTTTTGTTTTAGATAAATTCTTTGCAGTCTGGATTCTGCGCGATGTCTGCCAGCATGGCGATGTCGATCTCATCCGGCACAACCTCTTCGATATCCTTCCAGTCTGCTGCAGCGGTGTTATAGCTGCTTTCTTTTTCTGGATTCATATTCCGAGCCTCTCTTTCAGCGCTTCCTGCAAGACCGCAGAGAAATTGATTCCTCTGGCAGTCGCTTCTTCGTTCAGCCAGCTTGGAATGCTTAACGTTTTTTTTACGGCTTGCGACGCAGTCCGCTTTTTGTACTCAAGCATATCAAACTCTATGATGACTACATAAGAATTCGATTCAACTTCAATGTCTTCAACTGCAGATGGCATTGGCATATCGCTTTCTTTTACGCGATCTTCAAGGGCGAGGCCTAAAGCATCGACGGACATTTTGTATGCTTCAGCCATATCTTCCCCCTGCGTAAAGCATTCAGGCAGATCCGGGAAGGATACCCAGTAGCCGCCTTCTTCAGCTTTATGGAAGAGCGCAGGATAGAAATATTTATTGTTCATAAGTTACCTCCTGATCGATGTAGCAGGACTATTTAAGTCCTGTCTGCTTCAAGATTGCTTCTTCAAGGCCTTTCTTCAGGTCCTTGCTGTGAAGGGGAACGATGGTTTGAATCCCTGCCTCAGGTTGACGGAGCTTCACGTGGGAGCCGTTCTGACTGATGACCTCGAACCCGTTTTTCTTCAAAAGTTTTATCATTTGTTTCGGTGTGAGTGGCATGTTGTCGTTCCTTTCTTCATCTTGAATTCATTATAACACGTAATATTACGTATGTCAATGATGATGCGTAATATTACGTATAGAATTTTGGCTACAACGATATATCCAATATCCCATGATATGCAAGTCCTTCACGCAGGAACTCCTCGTCTACATCCAAGTATTCTGCCATCTCATATACTTGCGTATATCCTTTTGACGCTGCCTCAATGATCCGTTCCACGGGGATCACGCGGTTAAACGCCCAGACTCTGGCCCGGCGTTCCTGCTTGGCATTGTTGAGATCTGATTGGTCTAAGATATTCCCGGTGCTGGTCATATAGTGACCGATTTCTTCGGCGAGAACGCACATCTTCTTATTCGAGGTTTCAATATCCTTTCTGATGGCGATCCGGGTGCCTTTTATTCTTCCGTCTCCGCTTTGAAGAGGTTTTTCTTTTACAATCAGTCCCTCCACAAAAGCTTCGTCGAGTAGTTGTTCATACGTCATAAATCAACCTCCTTAACCCATGTCTCACGACTGTGTTTAGAAATTTTCATCGTCCATAATATCATCATCAAATTTACGCATTTCATCTGTCACTTCAATATCAGTACGTTCATGTGCAGCTACTGGCATTAAATAATCAGGTTCGTGGGCAGGTTTGAATTCTTCAGAAGACATAATTCGGTTATATTCTTCTTTTAAAGTAAAATCCACCATCTTTCTTCCATGAGCATCAAGATGACGATATTTTTCAATGATATCGATTTCATTTATATTTAGTTGTAACGATCCGTCCTCGTTATATCCGTCGTATCCAAATGCCCCGAGGATATCATCTACCTTATAAAGCTGACATAGTCGAAGAAGAACCTCGGTTGATGGCTCAGCTTTGCCGGTTTCCCAGGAACTAAATGTTGACTGTGCGACACCGATATGTTCGTAGGCTTGTTTTTGGGTTAAATTAGCCTTTTTCCGCAACTCTTTTAAAGTTGTGGCGATGTTTTTTGCAGGCATTTTGATTTTCTCCTTTGTGTAATCTTACTTTCATTATAACGAATATTTTTATTATGTCAATAAAAATATCGAAAATATCGATAAAAAGTATTGACAAACGAATAAAACGATATTATCATAAAGATACAACGAAAAATTCGTTTTAAGGAGGTGATTTGATGGATGCTCAAACAAAAGCCATAGGAGAATATATAAAAAACAAAGGCATCAACTTAGCGAAGATGTCGAGGGATACAGGAATTCCATATGTGTCTTTGTATGACAGTCTCCTTAATGGGGCAAGAGATAGGAATTTGCGAGCCGGGGAATACATGCGGATTTGTAATTTCCTTGATGTGAATCCGATGGACTTTGTTAAAGAAATGGAGAAATGAGGCCTATGGAACTAGAGAAAGTGAATACTTGCAGTTTGGTTGAAGAACTAAAGAAACGAGATGGGGTTGAAGTAACTATTGCAGAGCCGTATCAAGATGAAGAAATAAAAATTAACGGCCCTGCTGTAGTACTTGTGATTACTGATTAACCGACACGTCTGTATCTGTATACATTTTTTATGTGAGCCGCATGATATTGTCCTTTTGAAGACGCATTCATGAGGGCAAGATACACAGCTTCTGGTACGCCATAGTAATCATAGGTCCCATTGTGAAAACGGATTCTCAAAGTTTGAGCTTCGCGGTCATATCCAACAGCAGATAAGTTACTGGAAGCAACTGCAATCATTTGCATACTTTCACCTCCTTTCGTTAATAGCTATGATTCACTAGTTGATTTAATGATAATAATAAATCAATTTATTGTCAAGGCAAAATACAAAATATAGTGTTTGAAATGATTAAACGGTACAAGTTATTGAATTCTGTTGAAATTGAATGAGACTATGAAAAACTGTTTGAACAGGTGTAAACAAACCGGAATGAAGAGGGAGGTGAAGAGGTGAGCCGATGGAAGTTTGGATAGTATGCATGGCGGTTTATTTAGGGATATTCATGATATTCAGTAAAGAATATTACAGGTATGACCTTAAAAACAACAAAAAAGCTGCAAAACAGAAAATACGGAACATGCGGTGCAGCTTCTTTGTAGGATGGATAATAGCAATGATTGCCATAATCATCAAAATGTCAGGAAATTAAATTTTTTTGACAAGGTCTCCAACTTCGGGATTGTTGAAGGGAAGGTCTTCAGGAGTGATGTATTCCTCGCTTTCAGGAAGAACGCCAAACGGAGACTTCTTAATTACTTTTGTTGGAGTTATGGAACGCTCGATTGATTTGATAATGGACATGGATTTTTGCACAGAAATGACTTTTCCGGTGCCTTTGATAATCTCGAGATAACCTAAAGACTGATCGGTGTATGGATCAATAATTTCTTTATTGCTGAGTTCGTAGACTTGATACTTGTCTCCGACGGAAACTCCGTGCGACGTTCCTACATTAATGGCTAACTGGTATTCATCGATTACGTAAACGACACAGTTTCTATTCATGATTTACCTCCTGTGGATTGGATGGGATTAAGTATAACTGATCTTTGGAGAGCAATAGTGGACGGATGATTATCTGGGACAGCGCAACAGGAAGCTTATCATCACCAGAATTGATAGGAACAATTTGTGCATATCCATGATGACCGATAGTCTCAACATAACCATAACATGCGGGAGTCTCAATTTGATCAGAAACTGAGAAAAATTGGACCACTGAATCAACCACTAAGATCCCCCTGGGACTGCAAAGATATCGGCCCTGTGAAAATGCAACAGGTACCATAGTTGGCAAGGATGTCGCATCGTGAAGATCTAAACGAGATTTGAATGCAATCCACAAAGAAAGCATACAGAGTAGTACCAAAATTGCAAATATGGCATAGGGAACTTTCTTAGTTGGCGCAAATACAAAGAGTAATATTGCAGGAACTAAAGCGAGTCCAAAAGAAATCAAATTGCTTGTATCTTTGAAATAGTCCTTCATGGGGAATGTTCTCCTTTCTAAAAGGATTATAACACGAGAAGAAACAAATGGAAACAAGGAAGTAAGAAGTAAGTATGAACATGGAAGAGCTTTTTACAAAAACAAAAGACATAGAGTGAAGAAGACCATGAAAAGCTGTTTGAACAGGTGTAAACAAACCGGAATGAAGAGGGAGGTGAAAGAAGGTGGAAATCATTATAAAGATAGAAGTAAAGGAAATGGCTGATCTTGTAAAAGAGATACAACATCAGCCAAATGCAGAACGTATCACAAATACTATTCGTCATCGTTTACGAGAAGCTCTTGCAGAAGAATCTTAGTATACTTCTTGGAAAGCGAAAGCATCTCGACGGCAAGAATGGGGTAGATATCTTCTTTTGGCGCATCTTTAAGTTTTGCAGCTAAGGAGTCCATCTCAGGCTCGATTAAAGAAGAGAAAGACGTATCAGCTCTTTTGCAAGCGTCTTGAAAAGTTTTTTGCTTCATAAAACCCCTCCATTATTAAATATTCGACCAGGGCAATGGTCTGTAAGTACATTATAAGGCGGAGAATGGAAAATCGCAATGAAAACTAAACCAAAGAGCTGAAGCGGGATGCGAGAGGAGGTGAAGGAGTGGATTACGAAAAAGAAATTAGGAAACTCAAAGAAAGCAATACGTACATAGAAAAGCAGGTACATTTAATTACCAAGACCTTAAGGACATTTGCTTGGTCAGCATTTGGAAATGCGATAACGGTTCTTTTACTGGCAATTAACCTGTTAATAATTGTACGCCAATGGTAATAGCGCCTCCGATGAAAATGCCAGCGATAGTCGCTATGAGGGTAGCGATCCCGATGCTATTTGAGAATTTATTACTTTTAGAATCATCCTCATGCCAAGCCTCGACTTTTTGTTGATGCTCAACTTGTTCTTGATGCTGGACATCAAGTCTCTTGTTGGTTTCCTCTACGGAACGCATCGTATTAGCCATTAAGTCGATAAGCGCATCCAGTTTTGCCGCTTCTGGCGTAGTTGGATCGCGAAGATATTCTAATGTTTCATCAGACATTTCAAGGTCATTCTGATGAATGAGAGAGTTGAGAAGTTTTTCCTGATCTTTGATAGATGCCATAATAATCTCCTTGGTATTGATAAGGAAATTGTATCATAGTCAGGAATTACAAACAAGCCAATGAGAGGAGGTGAGCAAATGGAGCTCAAAGAGAAATTTGTACTGACACCGAAAGAATGCGGCGCCTATCTGGGGATCAGCGAATGCGCAGTGAGAACCCTTTGCAAGGAAGGGAAGATCAAAGCAGCCAGGTCCGGACAGAACTGGAAGATCCCAAAGCCGTATGCGGAAGAATACATCATGAAGCTGGCGGAGACGGGCGGAAGAATTGAGACTATGACCAAGGTCATTGATATGACATAGAAAGGGAGGTGTAAGCTTTGAACAATAACAAAGGCTGCAAAACCATCAGGATCGGCCGCAAGGTGTTCCGCTGGCATTACGCAGAGTCAAAAGCCACCGTGCCGATCGTCTGCATCGCAACACTTTTGATGGTGGCGATGCTTTGGATCTGCCTGTGCGGGTTCGCCGCGATCCCGGTCTGAAAGTCAGCTCCTGTGGTCAGGAATGTCTGGCCGCAGCGGGTGATCGAGAAGGACATGGGAGTGCCGGTGGGGAAAATTCTGTCGGCAGAAGATATGATCATGATTAGCTGTCAGGAGTACGGCATTGAACCGGATATCCCGCTTGCTATTGCCAGGCTTGAGACCGGAAACTTCGAATCGAAGGGGTTTCGCCGGTGCAATAACTTCGGCGGGCTGTCCGAGAACGAAAACCTTTTTACATACAAATCCAAACGGGAAGGAGTGGACAAGTTCGTCCGTCTCCTGGCAGATAATTATTTCTCCCAGGGCTTTACTACCCCGGAGGCGATCAGTAAAAAGTACTGCCCGGGCAATGCAGAAGGGTGGGCCAGGGCGGTCAGAGAGATTATGGAGGAGAACGAAAAATGAGAGAAAGAGCTGAAATCTTGGCAGAGATTAAGAAGGTAAACACCGCTAAGCGCAACGCTGAGAGGAAGCGGATGAGATGCGTTGAGCGTCTTGAGGAGCTGGAAGCAGAACTGAAGGAGGCAGATCATGAAAAAGACTAAGTACTACTTTACCTTTAGCGCAGAGCAGCCGTACCCGTTTCATGATGGCTGGGTCGAGGTATGGGCGGTGAGCCTGAACCACGCGATCAGAATCTTCAAGGATACGTATCCGGACCGTGACGACGAACTTAACTGCGAAGAATATTATACACAGGGCCAGTTCGATCTGACCGGCATGAAGAAAGATGGACATCTTGGTGCCTTTTGCCACGAGGTCCTGGGAGAGGAGGATTAGACTATGGCGGAACAAAAAAGAAAGACCGACTGCGGAGCAGCCGACCTTAACAACCAATTTGATTGTACCGCAAAATCGAAGAAAAGTAAAGGAGAATTGAAATGGCAGTAACGATCAACAAACTAGAAATAGAGAATGTCAAGCGTGTAAAAGCGGTAAAGCTGGAACCGTCTGCGCAGGGCCTGACGATCGTTGGAGGAAAAAATAATCAGGGTAAGACCTCAGTCCTTGATTCGATCACATGGGCTCTCGGTGGGGACCGGCATCGGCCAAGCCAGGCACAGCGAGAGGGATCGGCAGTGCCGCCCTTCCTGCATGTTGAACTATCTAATGGCATTGTTGTAGAACGAAAAGGCAAGAACTCTGATCTGAAGGTTATCGACAGCACTGGCAACAAGGCCGGACAGCAGCTTCTGAACGAATTTGTGGAACAGCTTGCACTGGACCTGCCGAAATTTATGCAGGCAAACAATAAAGAGAAGGCGCAGACGCTGCTGCAGATCATTGGTGTAGGCCCACAGCTGTATGAACTGGAGAAGACGGAAACCGAACTATACAATCGACGGCTTACTATCGGGCAGATCGCGGATCAGAAGAAAAAGTTCGCAGCGGAAATGCCTGTTTATCCGGAAGCACCGAAAGAACTGGTGTCAGCCAGCGAACTGATTATGAAACAGCAGGAGATCCTTGCCAGAAACGGTGAGAACCAGAGGAAGCGGCAGCGCAAGGAGCAATACCAGAGAGAGGTAGACACGCTTGAAGTGCAGCAGGCAGAGCTCCTGCAAAGATTGGCAGAGGCAAAAAAGAATCTTGAGATCGCATCCACTGACGCGCTGGATCTGAAGGATGAATCCACCTCGGAGCTTGAGGCAAGCATTGCGGGCATCGAGGACACTAACCGGAAAGTAAGAGCCAATATGGATAGGGAGAAAGCAGAGATCGATGCCCAGGAATACAGCGGACAGTATGATGATCTCACGGATCAGATCCGGAAGGTAAGGGAGGATAAGATCAATCTTTTGAATCATGCTGATCTTCCGCTGCCGGAGCTTTCCGTGGTAGATGGCGAGCTGGTATATAAGGGGTTCAAATGGGACAATTTGTCAGGCTCTGATCAATTAAAGGTGGCGGTGGCCATCGTCAGAAAGCTGAATCCGAACTGCGGATTTGTTCTGGTGGACAAGCTGGAGCAAATGGACATGGATACATTGCAGGAGTTCGGCAAATGGCTGGAGGCAGAGGGACTGCAAGCTATTGCTACCAGAGTTTCATCCGGAGATGAATGTGCCATCATCATCGAAGACGGTTATTCTGCGCCGGCGGTAACAGAAGCAGAACCAAAAAAATGGAAGGCAGGTGAGTTTTGATGGATTTTGAAGTAACAACAGGCGTTATGTCAAGAAGCGCGCAAAAGGTCGTGATCTATGGACCGGAAGGGATCGGCAAGTCTACGTTTGCCGCCCACTTTCCGAACCCGGTCTTCATTGATACCGAAGGAAGTACGAAACATATGGATGTATCCAGACTCCCACGTCCCACCAGCTGGACGATGCTGCAGGAAGAGATCCTGTTTGTGAAGCGGGAGCGGCGCTTTCAGACTCTGGTCATCGATACAGTGGACTGGGCAGAGATCCTGTGTGTCGAAGATGTCTGCAGTAAGGCAGGAAAAAAAGGTATCGAGGATTTCGGATATGGCAACGGCTATGTTTATGCTAAAGAAGAATTTGGACGGTTTTTAAATCGCCTGACTGATGTTTTGGATGCAGGGATCCATGTTGTTTTGACGGCACATGCACAGATACGGAAGTTCGAACAGCCAGATGAATCAGGCGCATATGACCGGTATGAGCTGAAGCTTGGAAAAAAGACGCAGTCGCAGACTTCACCGCTGGTAAAGGAATGGGCGGATATGCTGTTGTTTGCCAACTACAAGACGATTTCTGTCGCGACAGATGACAGTGGGAAGAAGCACAAGGCCAAAGGCGGCAAACGGGTCATGTATACAGCCCATCACCCTTGCTGGGATGCGAAAAACCGCCACGGCCTGGCTGACGAGCTGCCCTTTGATTATGGACAGATCGCTCACTGTATCCCTATCCTGGGCACAGCCCCGCAGCCGGCGCCGAAACAGGAAGCCTTCCCGCCAGAGCCAATTCCACCTGTAGGAGCGCCTGCACCTCAGAACTATGCCAAAGAACAAGAGCCGATGCCTGCAGCTGCTGCATCAGTGCCGGAAGCAAAAACAGCAGAAAGCAGCAGCGCGGTTGCTCTGGACGACCGTCAGCAGGCTATGAAAGCGCTTCAGGATCTGATGGATAAGGACGGCATCAACCGGTTGCAGATCCAGAAAGCCGTTGGACAGAGGGGATATTACACTGCGGATACGCCGATCGAGAATTATACTCTTGATTTTATCAAGGGCGTTGTGATCGGTGCGTGGGATCAGCTCGTAGATCACATTTTGAATGATGAAGTACCATTTTAAGGAGGAAAAAAGATGAGTGATTTTGTTGAAGCAAATACATATGAGAGATTTGAGGACGGAGAACTGGATTGGGATGCGGATATCGAAAAGGACGGTCCTGATTTCATACTTCTGCCGGAAGGAGATTATGACTTTGTCGTAACAGACTTTGAGCGTGCAAGGTTCAACGGCAGTGATAAGATGCCGCCTTGCAATAAAGCCATCGTGCATCTGCGCATCGACACGCCGGAGGGTATGACGATCATTCGTCACCAGCTCCTGCTCCATACAAAGATGGAAGGCATGCTGTGCGCATTTTTTACCGGCATCGGTATGCGAAAGAAGGGAGAACGTCTGAAGATGAACTGGAATGCCGTGATTGGTAGTCGTGGCCGCGCCAAGATTGGCGTCAAAACATATGAGGGCAAGCAGTACAACGAAGTCAAGCGGTTCTATGAGCCGGCAGAGCAACCGGCATATCAGGAACAGCAGACAACCTTTCAGGCAGGTAAATTCTGATGGAACTAAGACCCTATCAGAAGGAGGCTATGGAGGCAGTGCAGGGACAATGGGACAGCGGCATCAAGCATACCCTGCTGGTCCTGCCGACAGGAACAGGAAAGACGATCGTCTTTGCTAAACTGGCAGAAAACTGTGTGAGAAACGGCGACAGGGTCCTGATCCTGGCACACCGCGGCGAACTGCTTGCCCAGGCCGCGGATAAGATTGCAAAAGCGACCGGCCTGTTTTGTGCCACGGAGAAAGCAGATCAGACCTGTCTGGGAAGTTGGTTTCGTATCGTAGTCGGCAGCGTGCAGTCTTTGATGCGTGAGAAGCGGCTGAGACAATTTGAGGCCGACTACTTTGATACCATCATTATTGATGAGGCACATCACTGTGTTTCAGACAGCTATATGAAAGTCCTTGAACATTTCCCTGATGCAAAGGTGCTGGGCGTCACAGCGACGCCGGACAGAGGCGATATGAAAAACTTAGGCAAGGTATTTGAGAGCCTTGCCTATGAGTATACATTGCCTAAAGCCATCCGAGAAGGATACCTTTGCCCGATCAAGGCGCAGACCGTACCTCTGAGGCTGGATATTGCCTCTGTCGGCACACAGGCCGGAGATTTTAAATCGGGGGATCTGGGCAATGCATTGGATCCGTATTTGGAGCAGATCGCTGATGAAATGTCCCGGGTCTGCAGGGATCGCAAGACTGTGGTATTTCTGCCTTTGATCAAGACCAGCCAGAAGTTCTGCAAGATTTTAAACGAGCATGGGTTTTCTGCCGCGGAGGTAAACGGTGAAAGTGACATGCGGGGGCAGATCCTTTCAGACTTTGATACTGGAAAATTCAATGTGCTCTGCAACAGCATGCTGCTGACAGAAGGCTGGGACTGCCCGTCAGTAGACTGTGTCGTGGTGCTGCGACCGACAAAGGTGCGAAGCTTATATGCGCAGATGGTAGGCCGGGGTACCAGGCTTTCGCCAGAGACAGAAAAAACGGAGCTCTTGCTGCTGGATTTTCTCTGGCATACGGAACGTCATGAGCTTTGTCATCCGGCACACCTGATCTGTGAGTCGGACGAAGTGGCGAAAAAGATGACGGAGAATCTCGAGAAAGTAAATGGACCGATGGATCTGGAAGAGGCAGAACAGAAGGCATGCGAGGATGTCGTAGCGCAACGGGAAGAAGCGCTGGCAAAACAGCTGCGTGAAATGCGCAACCGCAAAAGAAAGCTGGTCGATCCGCTGCAGTTTGAGATGTCGATCCAGGCAGAGGATCTTTCCGGATACGTTCCGGCTTTCGGCTGGGAAATGGGGCCGCCGTCAGAGTCCCAGGTGAAAACGCTTGAGAAACTGGGGATTTATCCTGATGAGATTGAGTGCGCAGGAAAAGCCAGCCTTCTGCTGGACCGGCTGAATGCGCGAAGGCATGAAGGACTTACGACGCCGAAACAGATCAGGTTTTTGGAAAACAAAGGGTTTCAGCATGTTGGCACCTGGCAGTTTGATGATGCGAAGCATTTGATCGACCGGATCGCAGGAAACGGGTGGCGGGTGCCAAGAAGCATCATACCACAGGAATACCGTCCGGGAGAATAAGAGGAATGAGAGAGCATGGAGAAGAAACATGACATATTAGAGTTGCTGGAATATATAGACCCGGCTGTCCTCAATTATGAAGAATGGCTGCAGGTAGGCATGGGGCTGAAAGAAGATGGATATGCGGCTGGAGACTGGGAGCGCTGGAGCAGGCGTGATGCCCGCAGGTATCATGACGGCGAATGTGAGAAGAAATGGAATTCATTCCGCGGTGGCGCTTCATCTAACGTCACTGCGGGAACTATCGTACAGATGGCAAAGGAACACGGCTGGAAGGCTCCGGAAGGAACGGAGCTTTCATGGGATGCTGTGATAGGCGGACACGATGATCTGGTGGTCGTTGACAAGGGGTGGCTCGAAGGCGAGGAGATATCTGAGCCGAGGAAG
This sequence comes from Eubacterium sp., assembly GCA_021769965.1. Classification (GTDB taxonomy): domain Bacteria; phylum Bacillota; class Clostridia; order Peptostreptococcales; family Anaerovoracaceae; genus Senimuribacter. The sequence goes on along the minus strand of JAETRU010000016.1, from coordinate 32,378 downwards.
TGGGAACCTGCAAGGGAACTCGCAAAGTACATCGATACCTTGTTTGAAGCATCAGAAAATGTCGGCTATGTTACGGACTGTTATGAAAAGGACGGCCGTTTCCTGCCAAAGAAAGGCTGCTGGGACCGCACCGCTGGGAAGTTGGTGGAACTTCTGAGTAAATGTGATGGTGATATTGGCTCTGTGATCGGCGACTATAATCCGTCGGCAGGGGCCTGGATCCGTTTCAATCCGTTGGACGGCAAAGGCATCAAGAATGATAATGTCGTAGATTTCCGTTATGCTCTGGTTGAATCTGACACGATGACGGTAGAGGAACAGAACGCGATCATCCGGCAGATGGAACTGCCTGTCGCATGTCTTGTGTACAGCGGTGGCAAGTCTCTGCACGCCATTGTCAAAATTGATGCGGAGAATTATTCAGAGTATCGCAAAAGAGTAGATTTCCTTTATGAGATCTGTAGCAAAAATGGACTGAAAATCGATACGCAGAACAAAAACCCATCGAGGCTGTCTCGTATGCCGGGTATTTTGCGTAATGGGCGTAAACAGTTCCTCGTCGATACCAATATCGGCAAGGAAAATTGGAAGGAATGGAAAGAGTGGATCGAGTCGGTCAATGACGACCTTCCGGATCCGGAAAACCTGACCAGCGTGTGGGATAATTTGCCTCAGCTGTCTCCACCTTTGATCGACGGCGTGCTGCGGCAGGGACATAAGATGTTGCTGGCCGGACCCTCAAAAGCAGGAAAATCCTACGCGCTGATCGAGCTGACGATCGCGATTGCAGAAGGCGCTAAATGGCTGGGCTGGCAGTGTACACAGGGAAAAGTTATGTATGTGAATCTGGAACTGGATCGTGCCAGCTGCCTGCATAGATTCAAGGATGTTTATGAGGCCATGGGATTGGCACCTTCAAATTTAAAAAATATCGATATCTGGAATCTGAGAGGAAAGTCGGTGCCAATGGATAAGCTGGCGCCCAAACTGATTCGTCGGGCGGCGAGAAAGAACTATATTGCCATCATTATAGACCCGATCTACAAAGTCATTACTGGCGACGAGAACAGCGCGGATCAGATGGCCCATTTCTGCAATCAGTTCGACCTGGTCTGTAATGACCTGGGTGCGGCGGTCATCTATTGCCATCATCACAGCAAAGGCGGACAGGGGCAGAAGAAGTCCATGGACAGGGCTTCCGGTAGCGGTGTATTTGCCAGGGATCCGGATGCACTTTTGGATCTGATAGAGCTCGACGTCGGAGAAGCAGTACTGAAGCAGAAAGAGAATGAGGCGATATGCGAGGCGTGCATCGAGGTGCTGGATAAGTATTCTCGGACCTGGGAAGACCATGTGTCACAAGATGACTTGTGCAGCGCCGCACAGCTTCGTAAGGCGTGCGATAACTATCTGCTTGGCAAAGACCGGCAAGAGGCGGAAAAAGCCATTCAGGAGGCGAAAAAGGCCGTCTCAGGGCTGACTGCATGGCGCATTGAGGGGACGCTGCGGGAGTTCCCGAAGTTCCCTCCGGTCAATGTGTGGTTCGACTACCCTGTGCATTGTATTGACGGCTCCGGCGTACTGAATGACGTGGACGCGGATGGACAGCAGGCATTCTGGAAGAAAAATCTGGGCAAGTCCGGCAAGCGGAACAAGACTCCTGAAGAACGAAAAAAGGAGCGAATTGAATCTCTGCAGACAGCATATGAGGTCTGCAGCATAGAGGAAAAAGTCACCTTGAGCATGCTGGCGGAGTACATGGGAAAGTCGGAAGATACCGTGCGAAGATATGTAAAAGAGGCAGGAAACTTTTGGATCGATGGCGCGCAGGTCGGAAAAAAATAACCCTAAAGACGCACGCAAATAGGAAGTTGCAAATGCTTTGCGTTGCACGCAAATAGGAATTTTGCATTTGCTTTGCAAGGGTTGCAAATAGGAAAAACGCCCTATTTGCGGCAGAGAGTTGCAAATAGGAAAAAAACTCCTATTTGCAACTGTTGCACGCAAACTATATATACTACGTATATATAAATTTTGCGTTCCCTGACGGTCACAGGGGTGAGTAGTCGTGCGACAGCTTACGCACGACGACTTCTCCCCCGTTCTGTGACAAAAAAGAAAAATCACTCATGAAAGGAGAATGTAAAAACATGGAAATATATATGGGGCCGCATACGAAAGGAGAACCAGGCTTGCTATGCATGCCTTTGGTGAAGCACTTTCCGAAAAACTATGGAGAACGACGTCCATCATGGAGGACGGTGAATTGTCCGTCATGTGGCGCAGAGTGCTATGAAACAGATCAGCTCCGCACTGTATTAGAGGACGAGCCAAAGCTGAAAGCGGTATGCACGCTATGTGCTCTGAAGCTGGGAGGCAGGGCATGACATACGGATTCTTTATGGCGATGGTGCCTCCGACAGTTACGCATCAGGAAAAGAAGGTGCATGTGGTGCGCGGCAAGCCGGTGTTTTATGAACCAGCAGAGCTGAAGGCAGCAAGACAGAAACTCTGCGCTGCTTTACAGCGGTATCGGCCATACAAGCCATATACTTGCGGAGTAAGGCTGGTCACAAAGTGGTGCTTTCCCAGGGGCGTGCATCCGGACGGGGCTTACCGGATCACAAAGCCTGATACGGACAATCTGCAGAAACTGCTGAAGGACTGCATGACGGATACAGGCTTTTGGAAAGATGATGCTTTGGTGGCATCAGAGATCACGGAAAAGTTCTGGGCAGAGATCCCTGGGATCTACATTCAGATCATATCACTGGAAGAAAAAGGAGATGTATTATGAACAGAGAAGAGTCAATGGTAAAGTCCATGCTGGACATGGCAAACGGAGCGATCAAGGAGCGGGTGGATATCGAGATGCCGAAGATCATAAAAAATATCCTGGACGTCAATACCAACCCTACAAAGCCAAGGAAGCTGCAGTTGAACCTGACCTTCACGCCGGATGCGCAGCGTGAAGTAGTGGCGGTCCGGTGCGAAGTGAAATCGACGCTGCAGGCATCAAATCCGGTAGCGATGTCATTATTCATCGGTGAGTTCGCCGGAAAGATCCAGGCGGTGGAGATGAAGCCGCAGGTGCCTGGTCAGATGGATATGTACGGAAATGAGGAGGAGCAGCCTGCACAGTTGAGACTGGTGCAGGACCTGTAAGAAAGGAGCAGGGAAATGTTTGAAAAGGAATTTGAAAGATTGATCGATATCGTTGAGAATAGTGTGAAAGAGCCCAGGTTTGAGCGGATCGGACGGGATACATACTTAGTTCGGCCAGATGGAGGAATGAAATTTGTTCGTCATGACAACGTATATCCTGATGTTAAGGCTGTATCAGGTCTGGAAATGTTCTGCGAACTGATCAGTAGCGAATGGCCGACACGGCAAAGTTTCAGCAGGGAGCCGGAGGTGATGGATGAGGCCAGCATCCTTTACATCGATGTCTGTGCATATGACCGTGTGGTGGCCTACACCGGCATATTCAAGGATGATGATGACGACTTTAAGAGGCTGAAGTTGTATGAGGCAAGCGAAAGTCTCATGCCGGGCGCTCCGGGCAGATACATGGATTATGACGAAGCCAGGATCAAGCTCAACGCCTGCTTCATGGCAACACCGGATCGGGATTATGTGCTGCGGATGCTTTCCACCATTGTCAGGGGAGACCAGGCGGAGGTCAAAGATAACGGCATCGCACAGACCGTCAAAGTGCAGACTGGCATCCAAATGATGGGGACCGAGACCATCCGGCCAATCGTCTCCCTGAAACCATACCGGACCTTCCCGGAGGTAGACCAGCCAGAGAGCGACTTCCTGCTGCGGGTCAAAGATGACCAGGTCGGCATCTTTGAGGCTGACGGCGGCATGTGGAAGCTGCAGGCCAAGACGAATATCAAAGAGTATCTGGAAGAGCATCTGAAAGAACTGATCGATGAAGGCAAGGTCGTTGTAGGAATGTAATGGCGGTCCCGTCTGCATGGCTTTGGCTGTGCAGGCTGGGAACTTAGGAAGGTGAACAGAAATGAACAGACCGATGCCACCCTGCCAGAAATGTAAGCGCAGGCAGGCCGAGTGCCACGGATCTTGCGGACCGTATAAGTTCTGGCAGGCGGAATTGGAGATGTATAACGAGTTTACGAAGAATCGAAGGACTGAGGATAACCCGGCGGGTCCGGAATACTCAGATTACCGGATCAAAAAGATGAGAGGAGAGTCGCGATGAGAATTTACATAGCCGGCAAAGTCACTGGCGATGAGAACTACCGGGAGAAGTTCAATCAGGCCGAGAAGGCTCTTGCCTCAATCGGTCATGAGCCGATAAACCCGGCCTGCCTGCAGCTGCCGAAAAGCTGCAGCTGGAAAGACTACATGTCCCTGACCTTGAGGATGCTGGATCTGGCCGACGCAGTTTGTCTGCTGCCGGATTGGAAAGAGTCGCGCGGAGCATGCGTAGAGTATGGATATGCGGTGGCCAAGGATAAGATAATCGTGTATGCGGAGGAGATTCTGCCGGAACCTGCGGCAAACGCTGATCCGGTTCGGCAGCCAGTCCCCCCCCCGAGCCAAAACAGGAGGAAAAAGTGAGTGAAACAAAAAAGACAGCACCGAGGAGGAAAAGGACCTGCGCGGTGTGCGGCAAGGAATTTTATGCCTACGGCAGGCAGATCTACTGCAGTGCGCAGTGCAGGAAAAAAGAGATGACGCGAAGGGCAAATCCGGAACCAAAGCGGAAGCAGAAGAAGGTAAAGGCGCTTCCTGCAAAGACCTTGGCACCTGTACCGACAGATCCGGTCAGGGATTGCCCGAAAGATTGCAGATTTTTGGGCAAAGAGACCTGCACGAAGACCTGTGACTATCTGCTTATCACAGGGGTGCCGAGGGATTGCGAGATTCGTCCAGGTGGATGCGACAAATACGAGAAGAACGGAGGACGGGCGGATGAAAAACTTTGAAAAAGATAATTTTAAATCTGCGGATACAGGAATTGTGGGTTTTATGATCCGCGCTGATGATAACAAGCAGCTGCTTAGGTTTTGTAGAGACGGACTGTGCAACAAATGCCTGTTTGCACCGGAAAACTACCAGCGCAAGTTTGGAGCAGCGCAGCAAGGCTGCTATCGAAACAAAATGGATTATCTCTACAGGGACGCAGAGCAGTAGCTTAAACAGAGATGGGAGGAGATAGCGTGGAGGCAAAGGAGTTTTTAAAGCAGTATCAGGTTACCAGGTCGCGGATCAGCAACATGGAGGCTACGGTGCAGGACATGGAGGATCTGCTTGAGAAGATCACGGCAACAACAGAAGGCGAGCGGGTCCAGACTTCCGGCCCCAAAGATAAGATCGGGGACCTGGTCGCCAGAATCATGGACTATCGGGATCAGATCATGCGGGAATGGAACAGAGCGCTGGATCAGCTGGCGGAGATCGAGAAGGTCATCAGCCAGATAGATGACAGCCGGCTGCAGAGGATCCTGCATATGCGGTATATCGAGCGGAGGAAGTGGGAAGAAATCGCGGTTGATTTAGGAATCGATTATCGGTGGACACTGCGTCTGCACGGAAAAGGCCTGAAAAAAATCAAGGATTTGATAAATTGACCATAGAAAGCCACATTCACCCTGTGATATAGTATAAACTGCAAAGAGATCAAGATACAGTGAACCTCTTTGCCGCATATTCTCCTTTTTTGAGTCTATAGATGCTGACTTCAAGGCGCTGCTGTGTGGGGCGGCGCTTTTGTTGTTGGCGGATAACGAAATGAGACAGTTTGTTACAACACAAGAATGGTGCTACAATTGTTCAATCATACACAACATCTAGTGGCTTCACATTCAGAAGGAAGTATGATACAATATTAAGACCAAGAGTGAAGCTTTATGAGTTAAGGAGCGTGATCAATGTGGCAACGAATAGTCTTTATAACAATATAAAGGTGAAAGATGTGAGGTTTTGCAAATCCTTGATAAAGGCGATGGAAGTATCTGAACAAAATGATGGAAAAAAAGTTGTCATGTCAAAAAGGGTCGAAAATTTAGATAAAGAAAAAATTAAAGCAATTTTTGGAGAAGACAGTGACAGGGTATAATATCGTTAATTTATCAGAAATGATAAAAATAAGACAAGAACTTTCAACTATAGAACTTTAATGAGGAACGTGAACAGGCAGAGAGAGCGGTTAATGCAATCATGGGAGCAATCTCTGCTTTTTCGTGTCCGTTAAACTATGATGTGGAAATGTTTGTAAAAGAAAAAGCGGTTGCTTTTGCCGAGCAAGGAATAGCAGCGACCTATTTGGTGTTTACTTCGCATAAAGGAAAACCGGTTTTGGTTGGTTATTTTACACTGGCAAATAAGTTTTTATTTATTCCAGACAAATCGATAGATAGTAAGACTTTGAAAAAGCGTATAAGTAGATTTGGCAGTCACAGTGAAGATTTAAAAGGTTATCAGCTTTCCGTTCCCCTAATTGCGCAGCTAGGAAAGAATTTTCAAGACGGATATAACGAGCTGATTACAGGCGATGAATTGTTGAAACTCGCCTGTGATAGAATAGCACAAATACAAATTATGATTAGTGGCAAGTTTACATACGTAGAGTGTGAAGATAAGCAGTGCTTAATAGAGTTTTATACGACCAATGGGTTTCAACGTATTGCTGATAGGACCTTAAATAAATTAGAAAAATCAAATGATACCCCTGCTTATTTAGTGCAGCTGATCAAATACATAAGATAGAAATTGAACGTACTCCGGTGTCCTTCGGGCCCGGGGTCTTTTATTGCAAAACAAACACAACTAAGCGAGGTGAGGCGATTTGCCAAGACAGAGAAGCCCAAAGCGTGACTTGGCTTATCAGCTTTGGCTCGATTCGGAAAAGAAAAAGAAATTGAAGGACATCGCTGCGGAGATCGGAGTTTCCGAGACGCAGGTCCGAAAATGGAAAAATCAGGACAAATGGAATAGTAACGTTACCAATGAAGCGAAAAGTAACGTTACCAAACGAGGCGGAGCGCCAAAGGGTAACAAGAATGCTGTCGGGAATTCGGGCGGCGCCGCTCCGAATCGGAATAGCAATGCAGAGAAGTTCGGTTTCTTTCGGAAGTATCTTCCGGAGGAGACCGTTTCTATAATTCAGGAGATGCCGGAGGATCCGCTGGATATCCTCTGGGATCAGATTCAGCTTGCCTATGCTGCCATCGTCCGGGCGCAGACGATTATGTACGTCAAAGACCAGGATGATAAGACCGTCGAGAGAATCGGCGAAGGATCCAGCGGTTCAGGTTATAATGAAAAGTGGGAAGTGCAGCAAGCCTGGGACAAGCAGAGTAATTTCCTGCAGGCGCAGGCCAGAGCGCAGAAGACGTTGGAAGGCTTGATCAAAAGATATGATGATCTGCTGCATAAGAACTGGGAGCAGGCAAGCGAAGAGCAGAAAGCACGCATCGAGCACATCAAAGCCAGCACGGCGAAGATCAAAGGTGAAGATCCGAATGCCGGTGCCGAAGATGATGGTTTCCTCGATGCTCTTAAAGGGGAGGCTGCAGAATCATGGCAAGAGTAAAAACTGCCGTATTCAAGTTTCAGCCGTTCTCCAAGAAACAGAAAAAAATACTGACATGGTGGCTGCCGGAATCCGGCGTGTCACATATGGAAGGTATCATAGCTGACGGGGCGATTCGTAGCGGGAAGACAGTGTCAATGGCGCTGTCTTTTGTTATGTGGGCGATGGCTTCATTCACTGAAGAGAACTTCGCCATGTGCGGCAAGACCATCGGTTCTTTCCGGCGTAACGTGCTGGCCGTACTGAAGCTGATGCTAGTATCCAGAGGGTACCGGTATAAGGATCACCGAGCGGATAACCTGCTGGAGGTTACCCGCGGCGGCGTGACGAATTATTTCTATGTCTTCGGCGGCAAAGATGAGCGCAGCCAGGATCTGATCCAAGGTATCACCTTGGCCGGCGTCTTCTTCGACGAGGTTGCGCTGATGCCGGAGAGCTTTGTGAACCAGGCAACGGGCCGGTGCTCTGTGGAAGGGTCAAAATACTGGTTCAACTGCAATCCTCAGGGGCCGTTTCACTGGTTCAAACAAAACTGGATCGACAAGGCTGCAGAGAAGCAGCTGCTTTACCTGCACTTCACGATGGACGATAATCTGAGCCTGAGCGAGAAGATCAAGGCCAGATACCGGTCGATGTACAGCGGCGTCTTCTATAAGCGGTATATCTTAGGACTTTGGTGTGTGGCCGAAGGCGTTATTTACGACATGTTCGAGAACGCAAGGCACGTATCGGCGCCAATTAGCACACCGGCTACCGAAGAATATATCGTCAGTTGTGACTATGGTACACAGAATGCTACGGTGTTTCTGCTTTGGCGTAAGGCATCCGAAAAGTGGATATGTTGTCGTGAGTATTACTATTCCGGCAGAGACGAAAACAAGCAGAAAACCGACCGTGAATTTGCAGATGATTTGACAGCTTGGCTTGGCGGGATAAAACCGGTGCAAATCATCATAGACCCATCGGCGGCGTCTTTCATCGCAGAGCTTCGGCAACGAGGCTACAGTATCAAGAAGGCAAAAAATGATGTATTGGATGGAATACGGTTCGTAGGATCTTTGCTGAACCGTGAACAGATCGCAATATCTGACCAGTGCAGAGAGACTATCAAAGAGTTTGCGTCCTATGTCTGGGATGAGAAGGCTGCCGATCGGGGCGAGGACAAGCCCATCAAACAAAATGACCATTGCATGGACGCACTGCGGTATTTCTGCTATACGAAGCTCAGAAAGAGTGCAGGTGTATCAATTTTGAAATAGAGGTTATCCATGGAACTTGAAATAATCAAAAAGCTGATCAGAAAACATATGCCTGGACATGAGGACTTTATGCGAAGGGCAGAGGTGGCGGAGCGGTACTATCGTAATGAGACGGACGTGCTGTTCTCGAAATCAATGGAAGAGGAGCAGGTAGATACCGAGAATCCGCTGCGTAATGCTGATAACCGGATTCCACGGAATTTCCACGGTCTTCTTGTGAATCAGAAGGCGTCATATGCTTTTACTTCACCGCCGCTTTTTGACCTTGGGAACGTCCAGGCGAATAAGAGGCTTACAGAGGTTCTCGGTGACGAGTATGCGAAGAATTGTGCGGAGCTTTGCGTGAATGCAGCGAACTGCTCCGTGGGCTGGGTACATTACTGGGACAATGGTAACGGTTTTGAATGGGCTGTAGTGGACAGTAAAGAAGTGATTCCAATCTTTGATGAGAGTTTAAAGACGAAACTTATTGGCGCGCTGCGGGTCTATAATACCATCGATGAAGCCACAGGGGATCGCTATGCGGTCTATGAATACTGGACCGATGATGAATGCCAGGCATTTCGGCGTCGACTCGCAGACACTGTTGATGAGGGACTGATGTACTACGACATGTTCACTGATCCCACCTATGGGGAACCGGTATGGTGGTATGAGCATGATTCTGGAGAAGTTCCGTTTATTCCGTTTTGGAACAACAACATCAGAACCAGCGACCTGAAAAGTATTAAGCCGCTGATCGATGTTTGCGATAAGGTGTTCAGTGGCTTTATCAATGACCTGGACGATGTGCAGGAGCTGATCTTCGTTCTGTCGGGATATGGTGGCACAAATCTGAATACCTTCCTGTCAGACTTGAAGAAGTACAAGACCATCAAAGTCGATGCGGATAAAGATAACCCAGGAGTCTCAACGCTCAGCATTGAGATTCCTATCGAAGCCAGGAACAGCGTGTTGGAGGCGACCAGAAAGGCAATCTTTGAGCAGGGCCAGGGATTTGATCCGCAGCCGGAGAATTTCGGAAACCAGTCTGGAGAAGCGCTGAAGTTCATGTACTCTCTGCTGGAGATGAAGACCGGCCTGATGGAAACAGAGTTCAGGCTTGGTTTTTCACGGCTGGTGCGGGCCATTTGCAAGCATGAAGGGATACCCTGCGACACTATCTCGCAGGTTTGGTTTCGAAACAGTATTAAGAACGATCTGGAGCTGGCGCAGATCTGCAGGGACAGTGAAGGCATCATCAGTCGGATGACGATCCTGAAGAACCATCCGTTTGTTGAGGACGCTGAGGCGGAATTGAAGCAGCTGGAGAAGGAAGAACAGGAAAATCTGGAGAAGATGAACCAGTATGGCAGGGCTTTCGGAAATAACCCGAAGGATCCTGATGATTCCGGTGGTGAAGGCGATGAAGGCGATGAAGAATAGCGAATACTGGAGGCGGCGTTTTGAAACTTTGGAGAAGTCTCTGGATTCCATCGGGCAGGAAGCATACTTCCGGATCGAACCGGCTTTTGATGAAGCACTGCGTGATATAGATAGGCAGATCGAGAAGTGGATGTATCGGATCGCTGATAACAATAAGCTTAGTCTGACTGACGCCAGAAAACTTTTGGATGCCGATCAGCTGGCAGAGTTTCACTGGTCCGTCGAGGAGTACATAAAACACGGCCAAGAGAATGCCATCAATCAGCAGTGGATGAAGCAGCTGGAGAACGCTTCGGCAAAATATCACATCAGCCGCTTGGAGGCGTTGAAGGTTCAGACGCAGCAGTCGCTGGAGAAAGCTTTCGGAAACTATCTTGATGGCGTGGACGGCATGGCCCGGAAGGTTTATTCCGAAGGGTATTACAGAACTGCCTTTGAGCTGCAGAGAGGTTTTGGCGTTGGCTGGGACATCGCGTCTATCGATGAGAAGAAGCTATCAAAATTGATTGCAAAGCCTTGGGCCGCTGACGGTAAGAATTTTTCTGACCGGATTTGGCAGGCAAAGTCTCAGATGGTGGATGAACTGCATAAACAGCTGACACGGACCTGCATTTTGGGGAAGTCTCCAGACGAGGCCATCAAAGCTATGACGAAGTATGTGAAGAACGGTGTCAAAAACGCTAAGTCACAGGCCGCTCGGCTTGTTATGACCGAACAGGCCTTTTTTGCTTCCGCTGCAGAGAAGGATGCATATCTGGAGCTGGGCGTCAAGGAGTATGAGATCGTGGCAACGTTGGATTCGCACACTTCGGAGATATGCCAGGAGCTTGACGGAAAACATTTTCCCATGGCTCAATACGAAGCAGGAGTCACGGCGCCGCCATTTCACGTGTACTGCAGATCGACGACCTGCCCGTACTTTGACGACGAATTTACTGTCGGCGAGATGCGGGCGGCCAGAGGCGAGGACGGTAAGACCTACTATGTGCCAGCGGGTATGAAGTATCCCGAGTGGAAAAACTCTTTCGCAGATGGAGGAGATAAACTGGGTATTTCCTTGGTGGGCGTGACAATGAATCAGTCAAGTGGTATAATAAAGCAAAATCGAGAGAAAGATAACGGTACGATGGTAATACAGAATCTGGGAAAACTTGATGTAGGGCTGATCGAGGGCGAGTTTGGGGTTCCTTTTACAGATGAGATAATTATAACAGGGGAACGAATTGAGCATATTAAGAAGAGACATCCGGAAGATTATTCTTTATTTCAACAGTATGGTGTGGAAGCTATAACGAATCCGGATATGGTTATATCTGATGGAAAAAATGACAATACTGTATTCATGATAAAGAAACTGGCAGAGACAAATCTGAATGTAGTGGTCAAGGTGGCGGTAGATATAGAGCATCCCGATTATAAAAATTCGGTGATTACTTTTTATCGTCTTCGGAATCGGAATCTTGAAAAGCTGAAAAAGAAAGCGGGGAACAAAATCCTTTACACAAAAGAATAAATGTGGTATATTAAAGATACAATAAGATTGGTTGTCTTGAAGTAGAGAATGTGCTGCTACGCGCCTTATGGGCCAAAAGAAATGCGGGAAGGGGCACACCCGCCAGGATAACATCGTTTTGTAGGGAGTAGCACTATTGCTGCTTCCTTTTCTTATGCGGCATTTAATGGAGAGTCTGTGCCGAATGAGGCAAAGCTTTTAGTAGAACTTTATGTTATGAGGTGGAAACGATGACGATATTTCCGGTTTGTGCAGATTGCAAGCATTTTAAATACGATGAAAATATTGATGATTCGGAGAAAAAATACACTTGTGGGGCATTTTCGGATGGAATACCTCTAGAATTTGTTTTTAGAACAGATGAAAATATTCATTGTAGCGAAACGGTTAATTTTGAACCAGAAAATGATGTGAGATAAAAATTAAGAGTTTATTAAGGACTACCAATAACGGCAGTCCTTTTTGATTGCCTTCCTTTTCGCAGGCGTTAAAGAGCGGAATCTACCCAGCCGTGGGTATAACCGGCGAATCCCAACACCCGGAGAGCGGGAATAAAGATCTATGGAGGATAAGAAAATGGAATGGTTGAGAGGTATTTTAGAAAAGGCGAGCATTACGGATGGGAAATTGGATGTTGAGGGGCTGATGAAACAGATCTCAACAGAGTTTCCGAAACATGCAGTTCCGAAGGCTGATTACAACAGCAAAGCGCAGGAACTTTCAACTGCTGAGAAGACGATCGCTGACCTGAAAAAGGAAAATGAGGGCAATGCGGAGCTACAGAAGAAAGTTTCGGAGTACGAAACTGAGGTCAGCACTTTGAAGAAAGCCGCAGCTGATACTGCAAAGACTTATGCTTTGAAAGAACAGCTGTCCAAACAGGGGGTCCTGGATCCGGACTATCTGATCTATAAGCAGGGCGGGCTTGAGAAGTTTAACTTCGACAAGGAAGGTAAGCCGATCGGCATCGAAGAGACTTTGAAACCGTACAAGGAGGATAAGGCTCTTACGCACCTGTTTAAGCAGGAATCAAGCAAACCGCCTTATGAACCTCATGGCGGCGGAGGCGGAGGCTCGACAAATCCGTTTGCAAAAGAAACCTACAACTTAACAGAGCAGGGGAAACTGCTGAGAGAAAATCCGGAGCAGGCCAGAGCGCTGGCAGCTGCTGCGGGAGTGAAAATTTAGAAAGGATAGGTGAATAGAATATGGCAGGAACAACTTTACAGGATGTAATCGTCCCTGAATTATTTAACCCTTATGTAGTAAACAGAACGATGGAGCTGTCTGCACTGCTGCAGAGCGGCATCGTCATCAACAACAGTGAATTTGATGCTCTGGCATCTCAGGCTGCACCAACAGTCAATATGCCGTTCTTCGAGGATCTGACGGGCGAATCCGAACAGGTTATCGAAGGAAAAGACCTGGAGGATAACAAGATCACTTCCAATAAGGATGTGGCAGCGATTATTAGACGCGCAAAAATGTGGAGTGCAACAGACCTCTCTGCTGCTCTTTCCGGTGCAGATCCTATGATGGCAATCGGTGACTTGGTTGCGAGATTTTGGGAAAGAGACATGCAGAAAGAGCTGATTGCTGTTTTAAACGGCATTTTCGGCACCATTCCTGCGGTAACAGGAGACAATGCGAAGCCGGCAGAGACCAGATTGGCATCAAATCTGCTGGACATTACCAGCAAGAGTGGAACTGCTGCAAATTGGAGCGGATCTGCCTTCATTGACGCTGAGCAGCTTCTTGGCGATGCAAAGACACAGCTGACGGGTATCTGCATGCATTCTGCAACAGAGGCTTATCTGAAGAAGCAGAACCTGATCGAAACCGTGCAGCCGTCCAACGATGTGTCCTTTGGCGTTTATCAGGGTAAGAGAGTCATCGTTGATGACGGATGTCCGGTTGAGACCGGAGGCAAATATACCACGTACCTCTTCGGTGAAGGTGCTGTAGCCTTAGGTAACGGCAGCCCGGTTGGCTTTGTACCGACGGAAGTCGATAGAGCCAAGAGAAAGGGATCCGGCGTCGATTACCTGATCAACAGGAGAACCAACATCCTGCACCCGCGCGGCATTGCTTTTATGAATGCGAATGTGGCCAAGATCGAAGGCCCTTCCAGAACCGAGCTGTCCGATCCGGTGAACTGGAAACCGGTTTATGAGTCGAAACAGATCCGGATCGTTGCTTTCAAGCATAAGCTGGGGTAAGTGTAATGCTTGCGCTGGAAAAGCTGAAGCTGCTTCTTGGAGTTGAGGGTGAAGCGCAAGATTTTCTGTTGCAGTTCACTTTGGACAGTGTAGAAGAAACGATTTTGAACTATTGCAATATCAAAGAGCTTCCGCAGGGTCTGGAGATGACAGCATATCGTATGGCGATGGATCTGCATAGAAATGAGAACCTTGGAGCGGAGGAATCCGCACCGGGTTCTATTTCTTCTCTGACCGAGGGTGATACATCAGTTTCATACAACAGCTGCGTTACAGACGGGTATAAGGATACACTGCTTAAAGCTTATGAAAAGCAGCTAAACAGATATCGGAGGGTGGTTTTTCGATGAAGGCACTTGAAAAGGCGAGACAGGCGCACAGGAAAGCTGTCGAAATGCTCTACGAGGGCCGCTGCACGGTCACGGAGTATGAATCCTATGTCAAGCCGAACAAAGCGACGGCCCATCGGGAAGTGACTGCGCTTGAAGATCAGCCGTGCAGGCTGTCCTATAACAGCTTTCCGGCAGCGGAAAAGGGTGAAAACGCTGCCAAGAAGCAGCAGAGCATCAAGCTGTTCCTGGCGCCGGAAATAAACATCAAGCCCGGCAGCAGGATCACCGTCACGCAGAACGGTGTGGCACAGGATTACTGCCGGACTGGCGAGCCGGCGGTCTACGCGACGCATCAGGAAATTGACTTGGAACTGTGGAAAGGATGGACGTAATGGGGAGACGTGGCGGATGCAACTTTGAAGAGCTGGCCGTCTTCCAGCAGAACCTGGAGCAGCTGGCTGATAATATGTCGACCATCATGGACATTTGCGCAAAGGATCTTGCTCAAAGGCTGATCCGGAAGGCAAAGTTTCGGACGCCAGTTGGTGTGTACTCTAATGGGAAGCAAGGAGGCACCCTTAAGAAGGGGTGGTCTACTCGAAACGTGAGAATATATCACAGCGCAAGCTGCGTTATGGTGGAGATCGTAAATCCTGTCGAGTATGCCAGTTATGTGGAATACGGCCACAGGACGGCCAATCATACTGGATGGGTCCCTGGCAAGCTCATGATGACTTTTGCTGAACGGGAGATACAACGTGATTCACAGGGGATCCTTGAGCAGAAGGTTAAGAAGATGATGGAGGCGACTCTGAAATGATAGAGAAGATCACAGACGGGATACTGGCCGCCATCAGCGCGGAGTTTGGCGACGGCTACACCTTATATACTGAGAGCGTAGAGCAGGGATTAAAAGAACCCTGTTTTTTTGTTACCTGCATCAGCCCGAACATCAGGGTTTACCGCGGCCGCCGGTATCTGCATACGAACGGGTATGTGATCCAGTATCTGACTGATGCTGCAGAGCCTCGGTCAGAATGTGCTGCCGTAGCGGAAAGACTTTTCGGATGTCTGGAACTGATCACTGTTGACGGGGATCTGATGCGTGGCACGGATATGAACGCTGATATCGTAACTGAAGAGGGTCTGCTGAACTTCACGGTCAACTATGACTTCTTCAGCTATCGGCCGAATGATGAACCGAAGATGGAAGAGATCGAGGACACAGAAACGGCCTTGAAAGGATGATTTTATGACAACGAAAAAGAATGGGCCGGAGCAGGCAGAGGTCTTTACGAGAGAGGCGCTGATCGCATCCGGCCGTTTTGATAACAGGAAAGACGCTTTGGCTGCGTTGATCGGAGACGGTGAGGAACTGTCCATCGACCAGGCGCAGGCAAGGCTCAAAAAATTTATGAAGAGGAAGGTGAGATAGATGGCTTTAGGCGGAGGAATTTGGACGACGCAGAACAAGGTACTGCCGGGTTCGTACATTAACTTTATTTCCGTGGCCAGTGCTGATGCGAAACTGAGCGATCGAGGATATGCAACGATGCCGCTGGAAGAACTTGACTGGGGTCCGGACGGAGAGATCTTCGAGGTTACCGCAGATGACTTTAAGACCCGGTCACTGAATATTTTCGGCTATGATTATCTGCATGAGAAACTGAAAGGGATACGGGATCTTTTTGCTTATGCAAAGACGCTGTATGCGTATCGCCTTACTTCCGGAGGGGCTAAAGCGTCCTGCGATTATGCTTCAGCGAAGTACAGCGGTACACGCGGCAATGACCTGAAAGTCGTGATCGCAAAGAACGCAGACGATACGGAGAAATTTGACGTGACCACCTACATCGGCACCTCAAAGCTGGGTACCCAGACTGTAGCTACTGCGGCAGAATTGAAGGACGATGATTTCTTCGTATGGAAGAAAAGCGCGCAGCTGGCCGCAACAGCCGGAACCACGATGACTGGAGGAACTAACGGAGAGGTCACGGGGGAATCGTATCAGGCGTATCTGGATCTGGCTGAAAGCTACAGCTTCAATGCAATGGGTATTGTGACCAGTGACGAAACAGTAAAAAAGTTGGCAATGAACTTTGTGAAGCGTATGCGGGATGATGTCGGTGTCAAGTTCCAGCTGGTGCTGCATAATGCTCCGGCGGATTTTGAGGGCGTTATCAACGTCAAAAACACTATTTCTGATGATGACTGGGCAAAAGAGTCAGCGGTCTACTGGGTTACCGGTGCATCAGCAGGCTGTGCAGTCAATGCCTCTAACACCAACCGCAAATATGACGGCGAGTTTACCATCGACTGCAGTTATACCCAGACGCAGCTTACAAAAGCAATCCAGGCAGGGGAGTTCACATTCCACAGGGTCGGTTCTGATGTGAGGGTACTGGAAGATATCAACTCTTTCGTGTCTTTCGTGGACGAGAAGAATGAGCTGTTTTCTGATAACCAGACCATCAGGGTTATTGACCAGATCGCCAATGATGATGCGGTGCTGTTCAATACCAAGTATCTGGGCAAGGTACCGAATGACGAAGGCGGCAGGATCAGCTTGTGGAATGATTTCGTAAAGGCCAGAAAGAAGCTGCAGGAGATCCGAGCTATCGAGAATTTCTCGGATAGTGATGTGGTGGTCAGTCAGGGCGACACGAAGAAATCGGTGCTGGTTACGCAGCAGATCACTGTGGTCAACGCTATGACGCATTTATATATGACCGTTAAAGTCGTATAGAAGGGAGGAGACAAGCTATGATCAACAACATTACCATGCGAAGCAAAGACGCCATTCAGGCGGCTTTGGCGGAGTGTTATGTTACCATCAACGGAAACAGATACAACTTCATGCAGGCGCTTTCTATCGACGCTAAGGTCGAAAAAGTGAAAAAGGAAGTGCCTATTCTCGGAAACCCTATGAAGGGAAATAAGTCTGTAGGCATGAAGGGAAAAGGAAGTGCCAAGTTTCATTTCAATACATCCATCTTCCGGCAGGTCATGCAGCATTATAAAGAAACCGGCGAGGATCTGTATTTTGATATGCAGATCACGAACGAGGACCCGACCTCCGCAGCCGGCCGGCAGACAGTCATTCTTATCGACTGCAACATAGATAGTTTGGTGCTGACCAAGTTTGATGCAGATGGGGACTTCTTGGAAGAAGACTTTGACTTTACATTCGATGACTGGTCCATGCCTGAAGAGTTCAACATACTCGACGGCATGATGGCATAGAGAGGAGCAAGATATGAGCGATATGACAAGATTTATGAAGAAATACCAGATCAGGCAGGAGGATACTACATATCCGGCCACCAAGAGTCTGGTAGATGAGAAGGGAGAGCCGCTGCTGTGGGAGATCAAGCCTATTGATACCAGAACCAACGACGAGCTGATCGATGCCTGCTCCTATGATGTGCAGATCACGGGCAAGCCGGGTATGTTCCGCACAAAGGTCGATCAGATCAAATACAAAGCGATGCTGGTCGCCGCATCAGTTACCTATCCGAATCTGCGTGATACGGAACTGCAGGACTCTTACGGCGTAGTCAATGAGATCGATTTGGTCCGTGAGATGATCCCGAGCGCAGGTGAGTTTGCCCAGTTTGTTGAGTTCGTCAACAATTTTAACGGGTTCACGCCGATGCAGGAAGCGGTGGATGAGGCAAAAAACTAATAAATGGAGACAATTATGATGCGGTCTGTGCGCATTATTGTCTCCAGGAACTGCATATCCGGCCATCGGAGTATGTGAAGATGGAGCGGTGGGAGAAGGCCTTTGTTATGGCATCCATCCAGATCCGTTCCGAAAAGGAAGAGAAGCTGCGAAAGAAGGCAGAGAGAGGAGGGCATTAAGATATGGCATCTATTATGACACAGATGTATCTCAATGACAATATGACGGCGGGACTGAGGAGTATCAATACTGCCCTCACCAGCGTGATAGGCTCTTTGAATCATGTTGATGGGCAGCTTGCCACCGGGCTGGATGCCACGGCACTGCGCTCAGCACAGCAGGAATGCGATATGCTTAATGTCCACTTAGAGGAAATGGAGCAGAACGCCAGAGGAATCCAGGAACCAGTCAGACAAACGGGGAATGCTTTTGACAGCCTGACCGGGAAGGTTATGGGATTTGTCTCTGCCTATGCCGGCATACAAGGGTTAAAGAGTCTGGTATCACTTTCTGATGAGATATCTCAGACGACTGCTCGCCTAAACATGATGAACGATGGATTGCAGTCCACTGCAGAGTTGCAGGATATGATCATGGCATCTGCCAATCGGTCCCGGGCATCATACCTGAACCAGGCTGATATTGTAGCGAAGCTGGGGCAGAGGGCTCCGGATGCTTTTAGCTCCAATGAAGAAACGATTCAATTCGCGGAGAACCTAAGCAAGATGTTTGTCATCGCCGGCGCCAGCCAACAGGAAATGGCCTCGGCCTCCCTGCAGCTGACTCAGGCGCTGGGATCCGGTGTGCTGCGTGGTGAAGAGCTGAATGCGGTATTTGAATCAGCACCAAATATTGTTCAGACGATTGCTGATTATCTGGACGTGCCGATCGGGCAGATCAGGGAAATGGCGTCAGAAGGTCAGATCACTGCGGATATCGTCAAAAAAGCTATGATGGGAGCAACGGATGAGATCAATACGCAGTTTGAATCCATGCCGATGACCTGGTCGCAGGTTTGGACTTTGGCATGCAATAAAGTGATGAATGCGGCACAGCCGCTGCTGAGCTTAATTGGTCTTCTGGCACAGAACTGGAACCTTTTGGAGCCGATTGTATTAGGTGTCGTGGCTGCGTTGGTCGTATACAATGCAACGATGGGAATCGGGTGGTTGACTACCCTTCAGGCTGTGGCGGCAAAAGCAGCACATGCCATTGCAAGTTGGGCTGAGACAGCGGCTATTTTGGCTTTGACACTAGCCCAGGATGGTCTTAATGCAGCCCTTGCGGCCTGTCCGATCACATGGATCGTCATGGGCATCATATTGATCGTTACACTGTTGTATACTGTCGTAGCCGTCATCAATAAGGTAACGGGTTCATCCATCAGCGCTACAGGTATCATTGTTGGAGCTTTGGCTGCAGCGGGCGCGTTCATATGGAATTTGATCGCAACGGTAGTGAACTTTGCTATCGGAGCCGGTGTGACTGTGTGGAACTTTTTAGCTACTCTTGCGAACTTTATTGGAAACTTCCTAAGAGATCCATTGGGAAGTGCTGCTCATTTAGTGGCGGATTTCTGCACGACTGCTTTGCATTTATTGGGAGCCCTGGCACAGGCCATCGATACACTATTTGGCTCTAACCTTGTCGGCAGCATCAATGAATGGATAGATAAAGTACAGGGCTGGGCTGACGGTGTTGGAAATGGCAAGTATAAGAAGGAAGTCGAACTGATCGATCCATCAGATTATTATCTTGACCGCAAAGGTTACGGCGATGCTTTTGACTGGGGCTATAACAAAGGTGCTAACTTTTTTGGAGGCGGTAATGGCAGCGGCGCCGGTGATAATGCTATGGGAGACCTGGCACAGCAGATCGCAGATAATACTGCGGGCGCCAAAGATAACACAGACAAGATTGCCGATGCTTTGGATATCACCAACACAAATCTGAAATACCTGCGGGATTATGCCGCGGAGAAGGCGGTCAACCGGTATACCGTCACCGAGATCAAAATAGATATGACCAACCACAATAACATCAGCAAAGATGAGGATATCGACGGCATCGTGACAAAGCTGAAAACAAGGCTGGAAGAAGAAATGATCTCCAGCGCCGAGGGGGTGCACTGATGTATTATCTCTATCTGGACAATGAGCTGATGCCGATCACGCCGGAGAAGGTACAGATCAAGATCAAAGGCGGCAATAAGACCATCAGTCTGATCAATGAGGGTGAGGTCAACCAGATCAAACCGAGTAAGCTGACGGAGATCAGTTTTGATCTTCTGCTGCCGAACCAGGCGTATCCTTTTGCTTTGTACAAAAATGGCGAGTTCTTGCCGCCTTCCTACTTTTTGGATCTGTTTGAGAAACTGAAAGCAAAGAAAAAGCCGTTCAAATTCAAGCTGCTTCGCACGGATCCGCAGGGCAACAGCCTCTTTGATACGTCTCTGGATGTGACGATGGAGAGCTGTCCGATCACAGAGGACGCAAAAGAGGGTTTTGACGTACAGGTTGGCATTGAGCTGAAAGAGTGGCGGGACTACGGCGTTACGACAATCAAGGTGAAGAAAAGCTCCGGAAAGACGAAGGTAACCAAGAAAAAGACTGCGAAAAAAAGCAGCTCAAAGAAGTCCAAGAGCAGCAGCTACGTGGTCAAATCTGGTGATACTCTTTGGGCTATCGCGAAGAAGTACCTGGGCAACGGCGGCAAGTGGAAGACGATCTACAATGCCAATAAGTCCATCATCGAGAAGGCAGCAAAGAGCCACGGATATGCGTCCAGCGCCACAGGGCACTGGATCTTTCCGGGTACGAAGCTGACGATCCCGGCGAAGGAGTGATGTTATGTCTGATCTGATCGATATTGCAAAGCAAGAGCTGGGATATAAGGCGTCGGAGAGTAATACCAAGTACGGCAAATGGTACGGGACGCAGGGGCCGTGGTGCGCCATGTTCGTTTCCTGGTGTGCAAACCGCGCCGGGGTCAAGACCTCCATCGTGCCGAAGTTTGCATACGTGCCAACAGGTATCAACTGGTATAAGAACAAAGGACGGTACAAGGCCCGCGGATCATACACGCCGAAGCGAAACGACATTGTCTTTTTCGGCGGGGGCAGCCATGTGGGAATTGTGGAATCCATCAGCGGATCCACGCTTCATACCATCGAAGGCAATACCACAAACAGCGTTGCCCGCAGGCAGTACTCTCTGTCAAACTCCTATGTGACGGGGTATGGACTGGTCAGCCAGTATATTAGCAGCTCTTCCGGATCAACTTCTTCGGAATCCAAGTCCGATGCGCAGAAGAAAAAGAGTGCTGAAGAGGAGCTGAAGTATCTGAAACAGGTTCTTGCGCAGCAGGAGAAGCTGGATAAGCAGGTCAGCCAGGAAGTCAAGGAGTACGAGATCTCTTCAGTCAAAGTGCATACGGTCGATGTGCAGCTGATCGTTCAGCATAACGGCAAGTATTATGAGATGCCGGTACAGGATGGCATGAAAGTAGTCTGGGAGCGGAAAAACGCACCGGGAAAGCTGACCTTTACGACGATTCAGGATAGCAAACGGAAGATCTACAACGGTGATCCTGTGACTTTGAAAATCAACGGCAGTAAGTTCTTCATGGGCTTCATCTTCGTGCTGAAGCCGAAGAAAGACGGTCTGCTGGACGTGACGGTTTATGATCAGCTCCGGTACTTCAAAAATAAGGACACGTACATCTATAAGAAGAAAACGACGACGCAGCTTGTAAGAATGATCGCAAAGGACTTCAAACTGCAGGTTGGTACTCTGGCAAACACAAAGAAGACTTTTACCCGTATGGACGACGATATGAGCCTTTTTGATATCGTGGAGAACAGTTTAAATGAGACATTGATGGCGACTGGAAAAATCTATACCCTCTATGACGAGTTCGGGAAGTTGCGGCTGCGCGAACCCTGGAAGGTTAATGTGCTCATCGATGCCGAGACTGGGCAGGACTACACCTATACCAGGACCATCGATGACGGTGTGTATAATCAGATCAAACTGGTTTATGAGAATACGGACACCGGCAGCCTGGACATTTACATAAGCAAATCCTCTAAGTCTATCAACAAATGGGGTCTACTGCAGTATTTTGAGAAGATCGATGATCCGATGGTGGCAAAGCTTAAAGGTAAAGTCCTGCTGAAGATGTACAACAAAGTTGCGAGGACTCTGCGGATCACCGGTGCCTTCGGCTCTACAAAGGTACGCGCCGGATGCCTTTTGCCGGTCCTGTTGACAATCTATGATGTGAAAGTCTCCAACTATCTGCTGGTCGACAAGGTGACTCATGAGTTTTCCAACGGCCAGCATACGATGGACCTGGAACTGAGCGGAGGTGATTTCGATAGCAGCTACTAATATGACACAGCTGATCAAACAGATGGCGATGGAGGCCGTGACCGCAGGTAAGCCCTGCGACATCATCACCGGAGCAGTGATTTCCGCTAAACCTCTGAAAATCAGATTGGCACAGAAGAAGATCCTCACAGAGGATTTTTTAATTTTGACCAGGAACGTAACTGACTATGAGACTGCAGTGACCATTACCAGCGGGTTCTCGCCCGGAAGCCATAGCCAGTACACTGGCAGCGGCGAACACAGCCATACGGTGACGCAGGGTAAGGCTGTGATCCATAACGCCCTGAAAAAGGGTGACCAGGTGGTCTTGCTGCGGCAGTCTGGGGGACAGCGTTATCTGGTTCTTGATAAGGTGGTGAGATTATGATACCGAATCCGGACGCTTATGAGCTGGATGACGAGCTGGAAAATGACTTTGAAGAGGTCATGATTCCGGATAAGACGTATCGACTGGATTTTGAAAACAAGTGCATCGCCGGCATGATCGACGATAGAAACGCGCGGGAGCAGGCTATCCTGAAGATTCTCATGACGGAGGTGGATGAATATCTGCCTTATGATGATACCTATGGCTGCGCGCTGGTGGATCTGATCGGTGAGCAGCCCCCTTTGGTGCAATCTCTGGTCAAGGACAGCATCAGGGACGGAATCCTTGCGGATGACCGCTTCGAGTCAGTCTCCTTTACGAAGGAGAGCCTGAAGCGAGGCATTTTAACTTTGGACCTGACCGTGACCTGCGTAGACAGAACGGAGATTGAAATAGAGGGGGTGGAAGTGAATGTTTGAAGAGCGGACTTATGAGACGATCATGGAGGAGATGCTGGATACGACGGACGAATCTATCGACACCCGGCAGGGCTCCATCATATGGGATACTGTAGCGCCAACAGCGCTGGAGAACGCACAGATGTATGTAGACATGGACCGGCTGCTGTCTGAAACCTTTGCTGACACTGCCGGATATTACTATTTGATCAAAAGAGCCGCAGAGAGAGGCGTTTTTGTCCGTCAGGGCACACCTGCAATCCTGAAAGCACAGGTCGAGCCTGTGGATATCGATATTCCCATCAATACGGAATTTAACATCGGAGAGCTGAACTATTCGGTGACGGAGAAGCTGGGAGACGGCTTTTACTGCTTGACCTGCAACGAGTCCGGCACCGAGGGCAACAACACGGTGGATGACGTTATCCCTTTGGAAGATGTGGCGGGTCTTGAAGTCATCGATGTGGTGGGCATTATCGCAAGCGGGACAGACGACGAGGACGTGGAGCACCTGAGAGAACGGTACTACGCATCTTTTGACGAGGTGGCCTTTGGAGGCAATAAAGCCGAGTACCGTGAAAAGACTAAAGAACTGACTGGAGTTACCGCCTGCAAGGTCTACCCGGTCTGGAACGGCGGAGGGACCGTTAAGCTGGTGATTCTGGGTGCAGATCATCGGGCCGCATCAGCAAAGGTGGTCAGTGACGTGCAGGAAGCCATAGACCCTACGCAGGATGGAACCGGCGTAGGTATTGCGCCGATCGGCCACGTTGTCACCGTGGAATCAGCTGTTGAGGTAGCCATTGACATTGCCTGCCAGATCAGCTATATGCGCGGTTATGCATGGGAAGACATTGAGGAAGACTTTGCAGCAGCTGTTGAAATATATTTTCAGGAGCTGAGGGAGACCTGGGAAGACGCAGACGGTCTGATTATTCGTATGGGACGCATTGAAAGTATTTTGCTGGATATTCAGGGCGTAGCCGATGTGACGGGGCTGACTGTTGCGGGAGCCGCAGGAAATCACAGCCTGGAAGAGATCCAGGTGCCGATCGTAGGTGAGTTAAGTGGATAGAAAATTGATCGAATATCTTCCGGAGTTCATGAGGGACTTCCGGGAAATTGAATTTTTAACGGATAAAGAGCGGGAACAGGCAGAAAAGCTTTGGGCGGTTCTTGAATCTATTTGGCGAAATCAGTTTATTGAGACACTGAATGAAGAGGGCTGCCGCAGATGGGAAGGCATCCTGCAGATCCATTACCGGGGATACCGATCCCTGAAGGAACGAAGAGATGCCATTATGAGCAAAATGGCAGAGCAGCGGCCTTTTACGATCAGGACTCTAAAACGAACCTTGACAGCACTGTGTGGAGAAGATGGTTATACCGTTGATCTGCGGTCAAACGATTACTGGCTGGAGATCAAGGTCAGGGTTGCAGCAGAGCAGGCTGATAGAGACGCCGCAGGTTTGTTGCGAGCGGTTGACAACTATATTGACCGTGTAAAGCCGTGTAATCTGACTTACGAGTCCTATCTCTTTGATCGGCACAAGGTTCCTGTGCAGAACTATTACGGCGTTGCCGTATCAATGATGAAGACATATAACGTGGAGGTGGTGGAATAATGGCGACATGGGACACGAATGCAAAGACAATGAAGGGACTGGCCCTGGATCAGAAGCTGCTGGCCGCCTCACTACCTTTGAAATTGAAAGCGGCTGTCAGCGGCGCGGGGAAAGTGAATCCGACGCAACTTATGCGACAGACGGAGGTATTGGAACCTAAGCAGACGCTGGAGATGAGGCCGCCAAAGCTGATAGAGGGTGAAATACCGACTGCGGAGATCCCGATCATGCTGACCAATAAAGGCCTGACTGAAGAGTACACTCTGTATCAGGTAGGCATCTACGCAGAGGATCCAGACGAGGGAGATATACTATACATTATCGGTCAGTCTGACATATCCAGTGGCGAAAAGGTTCCGTCAGAAGCGGAGATGCCGGGATACTCTATCACATGGAACTTTGCCATTAACGTTAGCAAAGCGTCATCTGTCGAGGTGATGATCAATGAGGCAGGCAAGCTGACTTTAGCGCAGGCCGACGAGCGATACGCATTGAAGCATAATACCGTTCTGACAGGAAAACCGATGGCGCCAACGCCAATCTCAGGGGACAGTACTAATCGGATCGCCACAACAAAATTCGTCAGCTCGGCATTGGAAGAGCTGTCGGTCGTTATCGCCCAGATGGGTACGTCTCATGTCATTGAGAATACCGTGATAACGCCTGATATGTTCGTGGATGATGAAACCTATGAAGATTTTCCTTTCAAAGTTAGTATTCCCATCGAAGGGCTGACGGAAAAACATTTGGTGGAGGTCATTTTCTCGCAGGCAGAGGCAAGCAGCGGCATCTTTGCAGCGGTGACGAGTTCTGCAGATGGTGAAGTGATTATCTATGCTGCAGAAAAACCGGCTGAGGATATTACTATTCCGACCATTGAGTGCAGAGGTACAAGTTCGACACTTAACCCTGGCGGCGGATCTGGAGGCTCAGGAACCGGCATCGCTACAGATGAGGAAGTGGACTCTGCCATTGAAGAAGTATTCGGGCAGCAATCATCCGGCAGCAGCAGCGCAGAGCTGGCCACGGATGACGAGGTTAATTCTGCGATCAATGATGTTTTCGGACAGCAATAGAGCTGTTTGAGATATATTTAAATTTTATTTACAGAGGTAAAACTATGGCAATTTCTACAGAAAAATTACTTACTTTGCAGCAGTTCCAGACTGGACTGACTGCAGCGAAGAACTACACCGATACGCAGGTGAGTACTGTTAATACTAAGGTGACCACGCTAGAAGGCAAGGTAACAGCTCTTGAAGAGGGAACCTACGATGATACCGAGGTTAGAGGGCTGATCAATACGAATACATCTGCAATCTCTACTCTCAATGGCAGTGGCGATGGCTCTGTTACTAAGAAAGTCAACGATGCGATCAATCAGTTTGCAACCGACGTAACAGATGATGGTGTAGTCAACAGCTATAAAGAACTGATTGACTATGTAGCTGCACACGGGCCAGAAGCTGCAACAATGGCGGGCAACATCGCAACCAATACCGCGTCCATCGAGTCGCTGAAAACTAAAGTGGGAGAATCCACGGTTTCTCAGCAGATCGCGGCGGCGACTGCCGGATTCTTAACCGAGGATGATGTCGCTATTAATGTGGCAACTGACGCGGAAGTAACAGCGGCATGCAATGCTGTCTTTGGTGCAGGAGCATAAACGAGAGGTGATGTAAGATGATTAGGTTAGACAGAGCGCTTCAGCCTGCGAATCTCTCAAATTTACTGACGCTGATCAAGGGCTATGTGGACAGGCAGCTGTCCACATTAGCTGCCTCTCTGCAGGATATCTTTGGGGATATTGATGTAGCTATCGACGGTAAGGGAAACTGCGGCGTGCTGCTGTTTGAGAATGTGTCTGTACCAGAAACCGCATGGATATCAGACAGCACTTACGCCAGCTATCCCTACAAAGCAGTGGTTTCCTGCAGCGGTGTGACGGCGAGGCATAGCGCAGACGTGACCTTT
The DNA here is from genome assembly GCA_021769965.1 of Eubacterium sp. Classification (GTDB taxonomy): domain Bacteria; phylum Bacillota; class Clostridia; order Peptostreptococcales; family Anaerovoracaceae; genus Senimuribacter. Next base: position 5,623 of record JAETRU010000016.1, on the reverse strand, counting down.
GATCTGGCAGAAGCGACCAGTGGAACCTATGCGCCGGTATGCCAGACTGCAGCAGACGCAGTGTTCCTTTGGGCTGCATCAAAGCCGGCAGCGGCGATCACGGTGCAGATCGAGTGCAGAAAGGCGGTGGGATCTTGATCGGTAAAACAAATTCAACCGGCGGGGGCGGCGGTGTCGTAGTGGGTACGACAGCTCCAACCAATACAAAGGTTCTGTGGATCGATACAGGAAACGGCGGAATCGCTAAGTACTATAACGGTACAGCTTGGGTACCTGTAGCGTCGGTATGGGGGTGATGACGTGACCGCGGAAGAAATGAGAGCTTTGAAAGCTCGGGTTAAAGATGAAATGAACCGTAGGTGCCTTGCAGGACTTGACCAGGCTTCTACTCCGGTCGATTTTGGCTCTCTGCGCCAGTTTGGAGCAGATACGTATGATTTTGAAAATGTACCTGCCAAAGAAGAAATCATTTTGGCAGAGCAGGGTGAAAAGGTCATCAACGTATTGTATGAAATAAAAGATATCGACGATGTACCGTTTGTAGAAAAGGGTAAATTGCTTTCCAGCGGGGTAAGCCTGGATACTTACTTGAGTGCTCTGGCGGCAGAATCCATAGAGGGTGGTTCAAGTTCATGCAGAGGTGCTTGTAGTGGCTTGTGCTATGGGAGCTGCATTGGCGGTTGTAATGGCTGCAGTGGTCAATGTAATACCGGATGCCAGGGCTGTTCAGCAACCTGCGGAAGTGGATGCTCGGACAGCACCAGGGCTTAGAAAGGAGGCGTATTATGGCAACATGTACGACGGCATGTCAAAAATCATGCGGTGGATGTCAGGTTTGTTCCAGCAGTTGCACCAGCTGTTCGGGTGGATGCTCAGGTTGCACTGGCTGCTCGGGCGGTTGTTCAGGTGTGTGCAACGGCTGTGGCCATTGTGCGATCTGTTCCAGCAGTTGCACCAGTTGTTCAGGCGGCTGTCAGGGATGCGGTGGTCAATGCGGCAGTCAATGTACACTTAAATGTTCAAATGACTGCAACGCTGGATGCGAAACGGGATGTCTCGAATCGTGTAAAGACACATGCACCGGAACATGTACCAGCACTTGCGGTCAAGTTTGCACAGGATGCAGAGGATGTGGTAGTGCCTGCTCATCCAGTTGCAGCGGCTGTTCTGGTACCTGCACAGGATGTCAGGCCTGCAGTGGTTGTTCTGGGTGCAGTACTGGCTGCGGCGGAGGATGCAATACTGGTTGTGCCGGTGCATGCAAGGAAAGTTGTCTGGGACAGTGTACGACAACTTGTTATCAATCATGTAGCGGACAATCTACAGTAACAGTAATCAAGGAGGGTTAATTAATCATGAAGGTAATTTTAAAGGACGGAACAGAAATTAGAGTAACGAATGTGAGATTTTCTAAGGGCAATTTTGGACAGTATGGCTATCGCTGTGTTCTGTCCATCCACGGAGATGAAATGCGGGCAGTCAAAGATCAGAATGCCCTGAAGATGAAATTTCGCGATGATAATGTGACTGAAGTCAGAATCTGCAGGGAGATTGACGGGGTGGCAGAGGAAGGAACTCTGTACAATTTCGTTGGGCTGGTCGATTTGTCCCACCTGATCAATGACTTTGAAGAAAAAATCGACATCATTTTGGAACAAAAATCACCGCAGGCCGGTGCAAATGAATAATTAGGAAAGGGGAAGACGATGAAAAGATATGTTTTAAATGTCAATGAAAACGTAATCAGCTATATGGAGAGACTGCATTACGAATATGAGATCTGCATGGATAATGTAGCTTTCATACTTGCAAATTATAAGGACAATGAGGGGCTGATGGATTCACCGCTTTTTAAGTGCTATCAGGATAAGCAGTTGGCTGCAAAAGTCGCCTACGAGAATGCTAAACAGGAATTCACAGAAAAGTTTGTTCCGAAGATCTTCGATGGACATCAGGTAAGCTGGGAGATTGACTTCAGGCTAAAACGTGTCTTTCTGACCCAGATCTGTGATTGTGATATCGATGTATCGTGCGTGCCGGGACTGGGGGAATACTAATGCTGCCAAAAATGGAGGAATACTGCGATTGGTTGGCACGCCTTTATCCAGAATATCATGTAAAAACAAATGATAAGTCACATGTAAACACGCTTGCAAAGTCCGTTACTTTCCAGGTAACGGACAATTGCAATCTGGCGTGCACGTATTGCTATCAGATCCATAAGGGTAAACGGAGGATGTCCTTTGAAACAGCAAAAAAGCTGATAGATCTGTTGCTGAGCGGGGATAAAGGTATGAATACATACGTCTCTATTGACGAAACTCCGGGTATCATTTTGGATTTCATTGGCGGCGAACCACTCTTGGAGATTGAGCTGATTGATCAGATTATTGATTACTTCCGATCTGAGGCATTAAGGTTGAACCATCCATGGGCGGAGAAATTCATGACCAGCATTTGCTCGAACGGTGTGCTGTATCATGAACCGACTGTCCAGCGAATCTTGGAGAAGCATCGGCACCATATGTCTTTTTCTATTACCCTAGACGGAAACAAAGAATTGCATGACAGCTGCAGGCTGTTCCCTGATGGGAGTCCTAGTTATGACATCGCTGTCAGTGGAGTGCAGGACTGGATGTCAAAAGGTTATTACATGGGCAGCAAGATTACGGTAGCTCCAGGCAATGTTGATCATGTCTATGAAGCAAGCCGCCACATGGTGGAGCTGGGATACAGTGAGATTAACATCAACTGTGTTTATGAGAAAGGATGGAAACTGGAGCACGCGCAGGAATTATATCGACAGCTAAAACAATTTGCTGACTATTTGCTGGACAGCGGACTGGAAGATCAACTGTATTATGCGTTCTTTCGCGAGGAGTTTTACAAGCCTATGTCTCACGACGATAACCAGAATTGGTGTGGTGGTAACGGGATGATGCTTGCTTGCGATCCTGACGGAATCCTATACCCGTGTTTGCGGTATATGGAAAGCTCCCTGGGTGATGATCAGGAGCCATATATTATAGGAAATGTAGATGACGGTTTAGCTCAGTGCAGCTGTTACAAAGAACGAATAACATGTTTGCAGTGCATTGATCGTCGGTCGCAATCTACAGATGAATGTTTCGATTGTCCAATTGCCGAAGGATGCGCGTGGTGTACGGCATACAATTATCAGGTGTTTGGAACTCCGGACAAACGGGCGACTTATATCTGTGATATGCATAAGGCTGTATCTCTTGTCAATGTATATTTCTGGAACAGGCATTATAGGACAAAGGATATCAGTAAACGCTTCATCATGCACTGTCCAGAAGAATGGGCGGTGCCAATCATCGGGAAAGAAGAATATGAAATGCTGAAAGGTCTTTCTCAGTGAAGACTTTTTTGTTGTGGCTGAATAAAAGGAGGGGAAGACAATGGCTAAACCAATTTTATTTTATATATCCCACGGACACCGGCAGGATGTTGGCGGCGGAAAGACGGATCCCGGCGCAGTATCCGGCAAGTTTGTGGAGGCCGATCTGGCGTACAAGTGCTGCAAGTATCTGAGGGACTACCTGTTGAATCACCGTGGATCCATGACTTACAAGGTGGCTTATCCGGAATATAAGGGTAACGGCATGCATCTTTGGGATCACGTTCAGGACATCATCAGACGCCGGGTCAAATACAGAACTGTGGCTATCGACTGGCATTTTAATGCCGGCGGCGGTAAAGGGTGTGAGTGCTGGATCCCGAAGAACAATAAATACTCTCTGGAGCTGGCAAAACTGATCCTAGAGGAACAGCAGAAGATCGGTCGGCCGTTGCACGCCTATGACGGGAAAATCAACACGGCTATTCACAAGGACAGCACGCTGCAGTTCCTTAAGGCACCGGGTCCTACGCTGCTCTTCGAGGCGGGTTATGTGGACGGGAAGACCGATCGAAAGGACTTTGACACGGACAAGGAGCTGAAGCAGATCGCGGAAGCTGTCGGCAAGGCGATGATCCGGTACTACCAGAAGTATAAATAGAGGTGGTTGCCATGAAGAAGTTGAAGAAAAGAGATTGGTATCTGGTCGTGGCGATCATCAACATCATCTGGTTCACACTTGCGGTTTTGTGGCTCAATCACGGAGACCATGAAGTGTCCAGTGAGCTGATCGTCGGCTGGTTTGCTGCATGGACTGCGGAGCTTGCGTTATTGGCCGGCCTGACACATGGCGATCGCAAATACAAGACACCGAATGAGACAGAGGAGGGTGATGAGGAATGAATATCGACTGGACAGAAGTCATCATCGGGATCTGCACGATCCTGATTACCGGCGTCCTGGTTCCGCTGATCCGGACCATCTGGACCCAGAAGAAGAATGAGCTGACTGCGGATCAGCAGGCGATCATACAGTATTGGACAGAGATCGGCGTTCGCTGGGCCAAGCAGTGGCTCAGCAGTGAGCCTGGAACCAAGAAGAAGGCCGAAGTTATGGTGTATGTATCGGACAAACTGACCGAACTTGGAATTGAAGTATCCGCTGCGGACTTAGACAAAATTATTGAAGCAATCTATGAATCCGTGAAGAAGGAGGTCGGAGGCAATGTCAACATCTGAGCTTGTCGGTATTCTGACAGTGTTCCTCGGTGGTAACGGCATCATCAGTTATCTGATTCAGTACTCTCTCTCAAGGCGAGATAAGCGACAGGAAAAGGATGATCTCGTCATGCAGACTCTATCTTTGCAGTCCTACTGCAACCTCAAACAGGAGATCGTTGCACTGCTGGACAAAGCATGGGCAGCTGAGTCAGAACGTCGGTTTTTGTACAAGATGTACGACAATTACAAGGCACACGGCTGGAACGGAGATATGGACGCTATGATGCGTCAGGTTGATGAGTTGCCTTACGCACCGCCAGGGGAGTCGTAAGATATAAGCAGATATAGTGATTAAGCCGGGGAGAAATCCCCGGTATTTCGCTGTTTTTGAGCCTTTTCAGCATTTCAAAAATTAGCCACTTTTTAACCACTTAGTTATAGTTGAGGTAAGTTTGGGAGAAAATAGGGTAAGTTGAGAAAGGGATAAAACCGTTGAATTTTCAACAATCCTATTTCGGTGAGAATTGAGCAGAATTGAGCAATTTTATTCAGGAGGTCGGCAGTTCGAGCCTGCCACAAATCACCAACACATTGAAACTGCAAAATTTTCAGAGAATGAAGATTTTGCAGTTTTTTCATTTGATCACTTATATTACACCAGATTTCGGAGACTCAACTCTTCTTTATTTGGCTAAATTATTGAATTTTCAAAGTTCAAATCCTATCTGGGTGCAGGAAGTTTGAATTAATGATCGGATTTGGAAGGAACCGAGCGATTCAATGGCGAAGACGCGGAAATGAACAGCGTGCCGCCAGTTTCTGCAAGAAAGTGATAGATTTTTTGGAATTGATAAAAGAAGACCCAAAAACGAACATAGAAAAAGAACTGAACTGCTGCATTGAAAAATTGAAAGATTACTTTTTCCCTGATAGTGTAAAATAGTTGTGGGGTTTTTAGAAGAAAAAAATAGAGATTAGCTCCAATGTGTTAAAATAGAATTTGCAAAAACATCAACAAAAGGAGAAATCTCTATGGAAACTA
>JAETRU010000015.1 GCA_021769965.1 Eubacterium sp. | reverse complement strand
TCTTTGATTGCAGCTGACAGACCGCATTCCAAGTATAGCAGAAGGAGTTTTTCTGTTCAACGGTGAAACCTTTCCGGAACCACGCGTCAAACGCGTGGTTTTACTTATACAAAAAACTGCTGCGCAAAACCATTTTCACGTTTACGCGCAGCAGCTCTTTGTTCATAACAATATTCTATTTCTTCGGCTTCCAGGAACTCTTCAGATCCACGATCCGGTTGAATACCTTCTCTGTATCTGTAGTCAGTTTGCTGTCAGCAATATAGTAGCCGTGGCGGAAGAACTGGAACCTTTCGCCCGGCGCCGCCTCCGCGATAGAAGGCTCGGCATATCCCCAGGTTTCCTCCACAGAATCAGGATTCAGCACGTACTTGCCTTCCTCCTCTTCACTCGGGATCATCAGATATCCGTAGTTTCTGATCTTTATCTTCACGGCAGTCTTTGCGTCCACAAAGTGAATGGTCCCTTTGACCTTGCGGCCTTCAAAACCGCTGCCGCTTCTTGTGGCAGGATCATACGTGCAGCGCAGCTCTTTGATCGAGCCGTCCTCATTTTTGATGACCTCTTCGCACTTGATAAAGTACGCGCCCTTAAAGCGGACTTCGTTGCCCGGGAACAGCCGGAAATATTTCTTTACCGGCACCTCCATGAAGTCAGCGCCGTCGACATACAGTTCTCTGGAGAAAGGAATTTCCCGTGTGCCCATCTCCGGTACCTCTTTGTTATTTTCCAGCTCGATCATCTCGGTCTTGTCTTCCGGATAATTGGTGATTACGACCTTGATCGGGTTTTCGATCACATTTCTGCTCTGTACTTTGGTCTTGAGATCCTCTCTGATGCAGTGCTCCAGCAGCGATATCTCCACGGTGCTGTTGGCCTTGGATACGCCGATCCTCTCACAGAAATCACGGATCGATTCCGGCGTATAGCCTCTGCGGCGCAGACCCGCGATGGTCGGCATCCGGGGATCATCCCAGCCGTCTACAGCGCCATCCTCCACGAAGCCTCTCAGGTATCTCTTGCTCATGACGGTATTGGTCAGATTCAGTCTGGCAAACTCGATCTGCTGCGGCGGATTCTCCCACCAGCCGACTTCACGGATCACCCAGTCATAAAGCGGCCTGTGATCCTCAAATTCCAGAGAACACAGGGAATGCGTGATACCTTCGATGGCATCCTCGATTGGGTGCGCGAAATCATACATCGGATAGATGCACCATTTGTTTCCCGTGTTATGATGCGGTGGATTATGCGCGATTCTATAGATGACAGGGTCTCTCATATTGATGTTAGGCGACGCCATATCGATCTTCGCGCGGAGAACACGCTCGCCGTCTGCGAACTTGCCCTCTTTCATCTCCTCAAAAAGCTGCAGATTCTCTTCCACGCTCTGGTTTCTGCAGGGACTTTCTTTTCCCGGTTCTTTCAAAGTTCCGCGGTATTCCTTTATCTGCTCCGCGTTCAGACTGCAGACATAGGCCTTGCCTTTCTTGATCAGCTCAACCGCAGCCTCGTACATTTTATCAAAATAGTCGGATGCCCACAGCAGTTTCTCCCACTGAAAGCCCAGCCAGTGAATATCTTCTTCGATAGCGCTGACATACTCCAGATCCTCTTTGACCGGGTTGGTGTCGTCATATCGCAGATTGCACGGCGCGTTATACTTCTCAGCCGTTCCGAAGTTGATACAAATGGCCTTGGCATGTCCGATGTGCAGATAGCCGTTTGGCTCCGGCGGGAACCGGGTGTACACCTTGCCGCCGTTCTTTCCCGACGCTATGTCTTTGTCGATGATGTTATGAATAAAATTCGTTGAAACAGGTTCTGTCATAGTCGTTTCCTCCAAATATTGTTGTCGTTTCCACATTTCTAATAGAATTAGTATACCATAATTATATCCCAATTCAAAACAAAATTTTCTATTTACAGCGGCTCTTCTCTTCTGGTAAAATAAAAATACAGAAAATTTATCCGCTTAACGCTGGAAAGGAGCAAAAGTTTATGAAATACACCATTGTGGGCGAACCGCTGCCAGCCGTCATCTGCGACGTCGAAGCCGGCGAAACACTGATCACAGAAAGCGGCGCCATGAGCTGGATGACACCGAATATGAAAATGGAGACTACCTCTAACGGAGGCATCGGAAAGGCTCTGGGAAGAATGTTCTCAGGAGATACCCTTTTTCAAAACAGATACACCGCGCAGGGAGGCAGCGGCCAGATCGCTTTTGCGTCCAGCTTCCCGGGTTCCATCAAAGCTTTTGACATCGCGCCGGGCAGAGAGATGATCGTCCAGAAAAGCGCTTTTCTGGCCAGCGAATCCGGCGTCCAGCTGTCCATCTTCTTCCAGAAAAAAGCCGGCGCGGGATTCTTCGGAGGCGAAGGCTTCATCATGCAGAAACTGTCCGGACGCGGCACCGCCTTTGTTGAGATCGACGGTTACGCGGTAGAATATAATCTGGCAGCGGGGCAGTCCATGATCGTCGATACGGGCTATCTTGCCGCCATGGAATCCACCTGCTCCATAGAGATCGTATCCGTACCGGGCGTAAAGAATATGCTCTTCGGAGGCGAAGGTGTATTCAACACTGTGGTCAAAGGCCCTGGCAAGATACTGCTGCAGACTATGCCGGTCAACGTGGTAGCAGGCGCTGTCAGCCCGTTTATCGTAACCAGCAATTAAACCGTTTTCTGCATATAAAAACCCCGTCTGTGCATTTCAATGCCAGCGGGGTCATCTTTATTTTGCCAGGATTTCATTCCAGCAGCCAATCTGCTATATCGTAAATTTCTATCCCTTCATAGCTGTATTTCGGATGCCTGGTTCTGGCAATGATCATTTTCGGATAAGCGTCTCTGATTTGAAGCAGTGGAGAATATTCCCGCTCAAAGGTTTCCTGTGCAGAAATGTTATCGCTTACCTGAATATAAATCTTCTCACTGCCTCTCTGGGCAACAAAATCGATTTCCTTCTGGTAAAGTTTTCCTACATAGACATCATATCCCCTGCGAAGCAGTTCAATGCAGACAAGATTCTCATATACTCTGCCATAGTCCATATTTCTGCTGCCTAGTATTGCATAGCGGATGCCGGTATCACACAAATAGAATTTCTCAGAGCTTTCGAGATATTTCTTTCCTCGAATGTCGTAACGTTTAATATCATAAAACATGAAAGCATTGCACAAATATTTAATGTATTTAGCAACGGTCACATGATTGGTCTGCGTTTCCTTTGCGGTCAGCAGCTGACTTACTTTATTAGGAGAAGTCAGATTGCTGATATTATCCATCAGGAAATCACTCAAACGCAGCAAAACCAATGTATCTGACAGAGAATACTTCTGTACCAGATCCCGGGTAACAATGGTTTCATAAACTTCTTTAATATAATTTGTTCTGTCTTTTTTGGTTCTGTATGCATAAGAGCCCGCCAGACCGCCCTGCACAGAATACGCATCAAAGAGCTTATCTTTATCTTTAACATCATCGTAATACTGACAATATTCCTGAAAACTGAAAGGGAATACATGAATTTCGATATAACGGCCCGTAAAGAGAGTGGCCAAATCAGCACTGAGTAAAAAGGCATTGGATCCCGTTACATAAATGTCGTACTTTCCCTTTGCATAAAGGCTGTTGATCGCCAGTTCGAACCTGGGGCACATCTGAACCTCGTCTACAAAAAGATAGTTGGGTTTTCCCTCCTGATAACGCGCCTCTACATACGCGTGCAGCGCATGGTATTCTTTCATTTCCTCATACGCCAGATCCATAAAATCAATGAAGATGATGTTAATATTCTCAAAATGGGTTTTCAGATATTCAATATATGACTGCATCAGCTTGGATTTGCCGCTGCGGCGAATCCCTGTAATTATTTTTATGTCAGGCGTACCATTCAACTCGATGATTCTATTCAGATACTTTGATCGTGTAATTGTTTTCATGTCGTCACTCACTTTCAGAAATTAAATATTTTTCATTTTTTGAAACTGCTTTGTTGACTCTATTATACTATCTTTCAATAGTATGGGCAAGCGTTCACTTTCAAAATCATAATTTTTTTCATTTTTTGAAAGTGAGCTCTTGGCCGGACTCGTAAAAGGGTAATTTTACCAGAACTTCACTTCCGCCTTTCCGTCTCTGTAGTCAGCGCTGATCGTTACCCCATGCCGTTTTCACTGTTAAACACAGACGCCGCATGTTTTGCGTTCATTTTGTTCCATTTTACAAATTTCTCCCAATTATATCACGATTTTCAGTTTGTAGAAAACAATTTTATGTTATAATACTCCTGTATTACAATTCGAAGCTTTCAGGAGGATACATACATGCAGTCACGCACGATCAATTTTTACTCGCTTATTCGTCTTATCGGTATTCTAATTGGTACAGCCACCGCCGCCTTTGGCGTAATCGCCTTTGTCCTGCCCTCAGGCATTATGATCGGCAGCTGTACCGGTATTGCCCGTATTGTGAATCACTATATGGGAATTCCTATTTCCTACACGGTCTTCATGGGCAACGGCTTACTGTTTCTCTTCGGCGCGTTTATGCTGGGAAAGAAATTTGCCGCTTCCACCCTGATCGGAACGTTCTCTTATCCTCTGTTCATGAATCTGTATGAGCAGCTTCCTTTCCTGCAGCACCTGACAGAAAACCCGTTCCTGGCCATGGTCTACGGAGGCATCCTGACAGGCGTCGGCATGGGCATCGTCATCCGTATGGGCGCGTCCACCGGCGGTACAGATATCGTCGCTATCGTCCTCAACAAAAAAGCCGGTCTGCCTCTGGCTCTTCCCATGTACCTGCTGGACTTCACAATTCTGCTGTCCCAGGTGATCTTCGCGGAATCCGCTGATCAGATCCTTCTGGGAATCCTTCTGACGCTGTTATATTCCATTATCGCGGACAAAGTATCCGTAGCGGGCAGCAGCGCCATTCAGCTGTTCATCATCAGTCAGAAGACGGAAGCTATACGTCAGAGATTTTCCGACCTGGTCATCGGCGCTACTATCTTCTACGGCGAAACCAGTTACACTGCCGCTCCGCAAGACACGATCCTCTGTGTAACCACCTCGCGGGACCTGCACCACGTTCAGCAGGAAGTGCTGCAGATCGATCCGCAGGCTTTTATCACGGTAAGCCAGATCAAAGAAGTCAAAGGCCGGGGCTACAGCTTCGATATAGGAGCCGCAAAAGAACTGCGCCGCAGCAAAGCAGCGCGGATATAGCGAAATTTACACCACGACCCGGCTTTTACAGCGCAGACTGCCGAAATTCTTTTCAGCCCGGTCTTACGCTTTTCCGTTGCTGCCCAGCACGTTGACGATCTTGTGCGCTACCAGCGCTTTGACATTGGCGCGTCCCGCTTTCAGATACTCTCGCGGATCGAAGACGGAAGGATCGTTATACAGGACCTGGCGGACGCCCGCGGTCATAGCCAGGCGCAGGTCGGAGTCGATATTGATCTTGCACACAGCGGATTTTGCCGCCTGACGAAGCATATCCTCCGGGATCCCGATGGCGTCAGCTAAATTGCCGCCGTTTTCCTGAATGATCTTTACATACTCCGGGGATACAGAGGACGCGCCGTGAAGAACGATAGGAAAACCAGGGATTCTTCTCGCGATTTCCTCCAGAATATCGAAGCGGAGCTGCGGCTTTTGACCGGGCTTGAACTTGAAAGCGCCGTGGCTGGTACCGATGGCGATGGCCAGCGAATCTACGCCGGTGCGGCTGACAAATTCCTCTACCTCATCTGGATGCGTGTAAGCCGCGTCTTCGGCTGACACATTGACGTCGTCCTCCACGCCGGAAAGCTGTCCCAGCTCCGCTTCTACGACGACGCCTCTCTCATGGGCGTACTCTGCCACCTGCCTGGTAAGCGCGATATTTTCTTCAAAAGGCAGTCTGGAGGCGTCGATCATGACGGAAGTAAATCCTCCGTCGATACAGGACCTGCAGATCTCAAAGTCTGCGCCGTGATCCAGATGAAGGGCGATGGGAATATCGTTTTCTATCAGCGCAGCCTCCACAAGCCCGGTCAGATAGGTATGATTGGCATACTTTCTGGCACCTGCGGAGACCTGCAGGATCAGCGGCGAGCGCAGTTCGCCTGCCGCCTCTGTAATTCCCTGTATGATCTCCATATTGTTGACGTTAAAGGCGCCGACAGCGTAACCGCCATCGTAAGCCTTCCGAAACATCTCTTTCGTTGTAACTAAACTCATTTTTTATCTCCTGTCGCATTACACAATCTATTATGCAGACGATATACACTCAATACACACAGTGAAATCTTCTGCTGTACTCTTCGATCAGGCCCGGCCTGAATTTCGGATGCGCCACATCGATCAGCGCCTTGGCCCGATCCCGCAGATTTTTTCCGCGCAGCCGGGCGACGCCGTATTCCGTGACCACATAGTCCACGTCGGTACGAAGGGTGGTCACCGCCGCTCCCTCATCCAGGATCGGCACGATCTTGGAAACTCTTCCCTGAGATGCCGTAGAAGGGATCGCCATAATAGAACGGCCTCCCTTGCTCAGCTTTGCCCCTCTGACAAAATCCACCTGACCGCCTGTTCCGCTGATCTGTGTCATACCCACGCTTTCTGAGGCGATCTGACCCATCAGATCTACCTGTATGCAGGAATTGATAGATACCAGATTGTCATTCTGCCCTACCACATAAGGGTCGTTGACATAACTGACCGGATACATGGCTACCGACGGGTTGTCGTCCACATAATCATACAGTCTTCTGGATCCCATCAGAAAGGTGACCACTGTCTTTCCCGGGTGCAGATTTTTCTTCGCATTGGTGATGACGCCCTCTTCGATAAGCTCTACCACGCCGTCAGAGATCATCTCTGAATGAATACCCAGATCCCGCTTTTCCTTCAGGAACAGCAGCACCGCGTCTGGAATCGCGCCAATGCCCAGCTGCAGCGTATCGCCGTCCCGGATCAGTCTGGCGCAGTTTTCGCCGATGGCCTTTTCCACCTCGCCGATATTTGGCGAAGGCAGCTCGATGACTGCGTGCTCCGCCTCTACGAAGCAGTCTATCTCCGATACGTGAAGCGCGGTATCTCCCAAAGTCCTCGGCATCTGGCTGTTGACCTGGGCGATGATCCGCCTGGCCTGTTTTGCCGCAGGCAGGGTATAATCCACGGAAACACCACAGCTGACATAGCCGTGCTTATCCGGCGGTGTCACCTGGATTACCGCTACATCCACGCCCAGCAGTTCGTCAAACAGCTTCGGCGTCTCGTGAAAGTTGCATGGCGTAAAGTCAGCCCTGCCATCTCTGACCGCGCCTTTGGTCAGGCCGCCCACGAACAGGGTGTTCAGCCGGAAGTGGCCCTCCATGTCCGGTTCGGCAAATCGGGCGTTGCCCAGGGGAAACATCTGAATCAGTTCTACGTCCACATAGTCTTCCTTGTGTTCTGCCAGGGCGTCGGTCAACACGATGGGAATCCCCACCGCGTGACCCAGGACCACCCGATCTCCGGAGTGGATCATGCGGATCGCTTCCTCTGCCGTTCGTTTCCGCTTGTCATAGATCTTTTTCCATTCCATATATTGCTTCCTCCGATTCTACTCTTCTACTTTAGCGATCCTCTTCGCCAGTTCTTTCTTCCTCGGCAGATTGCCCTGGCGTGAGATCATGATCCGCTGCGCCTGCGGACTGCCCGCGCCGTGCAGAGATTCCGTCCGGTAGCCTACCGCCGCTGTTCCCAGGCACAGATTTTCAATGAGACGCAGGATCCGCAGCCTGTTTTCTACAGTCACATCTTTGGCAGCTTTCAGATATTTTTCCACGTACGGCCCGATCACAGGATCACGCAGGTCTGCCTCAGACGGTGCCGTGACCACAATGCCTCCTGCAATGTCCTCTGCCAAGCGGGCGATCTCATACGGGAAGCGGGTCACGTTCTGCTTGCACACATTGGCTAATAACAGGTCGATGATGTAATTGCCCGACGCGGTTTTGTGTCCCTCCGCAGAGCAGGCGATGCCGCAGCCGTACAGCGTTTCATTCAGATGGATCATCTCGATGAGCTTGTCTTTGATATGGGAAGCGCGGGCGCAGCCGTTGTAATCTGCCGCCACTGCAGCCGCGCCGATCAAAACGTCTCCGACGCCGACCTTGCAGCCGCCGTAGCTCTGTCTGTGATAGCCGGCGAACCGCTCTACCAGCATGCCTGCGAACTCTGTCTCGCCGTCCAGGAAGATTCTTTCGTTTGGTACAAAGACGTCGTTGAAGATCACCAGAGCCTCCACGCCGCCGAACTGGCTGTTTCCTACATCTATCTGAGACTCTTCCAGTTTCCTGGTGTCACAGGACTGTCTGCCGATGATCATGATGATCCCTTCCGCGTCGGTCGGTACGGCGAAGGATACAGCGTAATCCTTATCATCCGGTCCCATGGCCACCGTCGGCATGACGATCATCTCCTGAGAATTGATGGCACCGGTCTGATGGGCCTTCGCGCCCCGCACTACGATACCATCAGGGCGGCGCTCCACCACCCGCAGATACATGTCCGGATCCTCCTGGGCATGCGGTGCCAGTCCTCTGTCGCCCTTCGGATCCGTCATGGCCCCGTCTACAGTAAAGTCGTGTTCCTCGCAGTAGGCAGCGTATTTCTTAAAGTTCTCGTGGTAGCGCGTGCCGTATTTCTCGTCGATCTCGTAGGTCGTGCTGTATACCGCGTTAAAAGCGTCCATACCCACGCATCTCTGGAAGCAGGCCGCAGTCTGCTGTCCCAGCAGTCTCTGCATCTTCACCTTTTTCATCAGATCCTCTGTGCTCTGATGAATATGCAGAAAACGGTTGACCTTCTCTCCGGTAAAGACGGATCTGGCTGTCATCAGATCCTCGTATTCCGGTTCCTGAGCCAGATCGTAAGTGGCCTTCACCGAATTGAGAGAAGGCCGGAGGATCGGATGGTCCACCGGATTTTCCACCTTCTTACCGAACATATATACCTGCAGGTCCATCTTTCGCATGCTCTCCACATACTGCTCGCCTGTCATCATCGCCATTACCTGTTTCCTCCTTATTTATATTCATCTTCAAAACCATATGGATTGTCGTAATCCGGCCCCATGAACCAGATGTGATTCTTTACCTTCATATATTCCAGCAGGCCTTCTACGCCGTCTTCTCTGCCCAGTCCGCTGTTCTTGTTGCCGCCGAACGGTGTCTCGATGTTTGACTTGGTAGAGCAGTTCATCCATACGGTGCCTGCGTCCAGCTTTTCTGCCGTCCAGTACATCTTGCGGATGTTCTCTGTAAAGATGGCCGCGCCCAGACCGAAGCGGGTGTTGTTGGCCAGCTCGATGGCTTCGTCCAATGTGCTGTATCTGGTCACAGACAGCACAGGTCCGAAGACCTCCTCCTGGAAGATCTCCATGTCCGGCGTCACGTTTTCGATGACAGTCGGCGGATAATAGAAACCTTTGTCGTAGTCTCCCCCGGTCAGTCGGCTTCCGCCGCAGCGGATCTTTGCGCCCTGGGCTTCCGCGCGGTCTACAAAACCCTGTACAGTCCGCAGGTGTTCTTCGCTGATCAGGGAGCCCATCTGGGTATCCTCGCTGAGACAGTCGCCGATCCTGATCCTGGAAAGACGCGCAACCATCTTTTCCAGAAATTCGTCGTAGATCTCGTCAGCAAGCAGCAGTCTTGAAGTTGATACACAGACCTCGCCCTGGTTCATGCAGAAGCCGAGAATCGCTGAATTCAGCGCGCCGTCCATGTCGCAGTCCGGCTCCACGATGATCGGGCTCTTTCCACCCAGCTCCAGGGACAGAGGTTTGATCCGCGGGGACTGCGCGGAGGCTTCCATCAGCCGCCTGCCCACGGCTTCGCTGCCTGTCAGCGCCACCATGCTGACCTTTTCGGAAGCCAGAAGCGCTTCGCCGACTACGCCGCCGGAACCGGAAACTACATTATATACACCGGCCGGTACGCCCGCTTCCAGGAAGACCTCACCCAGCATCTGACTGGTCACCGGCGTCAGAGTTGCCGCCTTGCATACCACCGTATTGCCTGCTGCCAGAGCCGCGCCGATAGACCGGGTCAGCAGATGCAGCGGAAAGTTCCACGGCGCAATGCTGCCTACGACGCCGTAAGGTTCATAGGAGGTATAGCAGAACTGCTGATGGCCCGGCACGGTGATGACCTTGCCGGTCAATGCTTTGACAGAATCTGCGTGGAAGCGGAAAGCGCGGACGGCCAGAGGAATGTCGATGGAACGGGTCTCGCTGATCGGCTTTCCTGTATCCATCGCCTCATAGCGGGCAAACTCTTCCAGACGGCTTTCCAGAATGTCAGCTGCTTTCAGCAGATAGGCGGCTCTCTCGTCAGCGTCCAGACCGGACCAGCATCCTGAGCGGAACGCCGCGTCGGCTGCCGCAATGGCCTTCTCTGTGTCCGCCGCACTGCCGCAGGCCATCTCCGCGATCGGTTCTCCCGTGCATGGATTATACGTAACAAAAGTCTTGCCGCCCTCGGCGTCGACCCACTGATTGCCGATGAATAATTTGAACTTTTTCATGGATTTTCTCCTTTTCTACATTTCGATTAAAACTTTGAAATAGTCTCCCGGAACCTGCGCGAAAGCAAACGCTTCTTCCACTTCCTCCAGCGGGAACACCCTGCTGATCATGGCTTCGAATTCTTCATTCAGGGAGCCCTCCTTCAGCAGCTCTATGGCGCCGATGAAACTGTACTGGGCGTGGATGCGGACGCCTTTGATGGTCAGTTCCTTGGCGAACACCGCCGCCAGATCCACAGGGTGAGGCTCCCTGGTCATGCCCACCACCACGATAGTGCCGGTGATCCTGGCTTCCTCCACGGCTGTGGCGATGCCCGGCTTGGTGCCCGACACTTCGAAGCAGACGTCAAAGCCTTTCCCTTCGGTCAATGCGGCGATGGACTGGTCGAAGCAGCTGTCTGTAGGATCCACAGTGATGAATCCCAGATCCTCAGCCACTTTTCTGCGGTAGGCGCTGATCTCGGAGATGACCACCTGTCTAGCTCCCGCGTGACGCGCAACCATAGCGATAAGCATACCGATGGGGCCTCCGCCGATGATCAGAGCCGTTTCTCCCACCTGAAGGCCGCTCTTTCTGACATCGTGAACAGCTACAGCGACCGGCTCGGTCAAAGCCGCCAGTTTAAGATCCATGTCCTTCGGTATCCTGTACATCTTGCGGGTGGCTACTTTGACGTACTGAGCAAAGCCTCCGTCGGTATGGGCGCCCATAAAGCGCAGGTCGGCACAGACGTTGTCCTCTCCTTTCGCGCACGGCTCACAGTTGCCGCAGGAGAAAAACGGCTGTGCTACCACGTAATCGCCGATCTCATAGCGCTGGCTGCCGCTGCCTTTGATGTCCACCAGCTCTCCTACGAACTCATGACCGGGAATCACCGGAAATTTCGCCGTAGCGTGCTCCCCGCGCAGAACGTGGATGTCGCTGCCGCAGATACCGCAGTATCTGACTTTGATCAATGCCTCTCCGTCCTGCAGGACCGGCTTTTCCACTTCCCGCAGATGGAGGCTGTTTTTCTCTTCAATAACTGCCGCTTTCATCTTATTTCCCCTTTCTCTCAACGACTCTTCTGACTGCTGCCGCAATGTCCTCGGCTCTCATGCCCATGGCTTTTTTCAGATAATCCATGTCGCCTACCTCGCCGAACCGGTCTTTGGCGCCGATACGCTCCATCGGGCAGCAGACGTTTTCCGCCAGGACTTCCGCTACAGCAGAGCCCAGGCCGTTGATGATATTGTGGTTTTCCGCCGTCACGATGGCGCCGGTGCTCCTTGCCGCTTCGATGACTGCCTCTCTGTCCACAGGTTTTATGGTGAACATGTTGGAAACAGCTGCGTCAATGCCTTCTGCAGCCAGAATCTCCGCTGCCCGAAGGGCTTCCGCGACGCAGATACCGGTAGCAAAGATCGCAGCGTCTTTTCCTTCCCGCAGCTTTGCAGCCTTTCCGATCTCAAAGGTGGAACCGTCTTTGTATATCTTTTCCGCAATTTTACGGGAAAGCCGGATATAGAATACGCCGTATGTGTCCTTTGCCTGCCGCAACATATCCTCCAGCATGACGGAGTCCGCAGGTTCCACGATGGTGACCTCCGGAATACACCGCATCATGCCGATATCCTCCAGCGGCATGTGAGTACCGCCGTTAAGAGTGGCTGTGATGCCCGGATCAGAGCCGATGATCTTCACGTTGAGTCTGGCGTAGGCCGCCGATACGAAGATCTGGTCCATGACTCTCCGCGTTGCGAAAGTGCCGAAG
Organism: Eubacterium sp.; assembly: GCA_021769965.1. GTDB lineage: Bacteria > Bacillota > Clostridia > Peptostreptococcales > Anaerovoracaceae > Senimuribacter. The sequence continues at coordinate 48,574 of JAETRU010000015.1, read as the reverse complement.
GTGTGGGTGAACGGGATCAGTCCCGTGGCTGACATGCCTGCTGCGGTTCCGATCATATTGGCCTCCTGGATGCCGCAGTTGACAGCCCGTTCCGGATGTTCCTTCCAGTAGCCCGCCATGCCGATGCTGTTCATCAGATCGCAGTCCAGATAAATGACCCGGCTGTCCTTCTCTGCCATGTCAGCGATGACCTTTGCAAAGACCGCCCGCATTTCCCGGGCTTCCTGTGTGATTCTTTCTTCTACCTGATACATGACGAGTCCTCCTTCTCTGTCTGCTCGATCTTCGCGTCCAGCGCCTCTTGGGCTGCCTGATAATCCTCCGGCTTGAATTTCATATGGTGGTTGTACAGGACCCCTTCCGCAAAGGAACAGTCCTTTCCTTTAACGGTGTTCAGCACGACGACATGAGGCTTGCCTGAAACCGCCTTTGCCTTTTCGATGGCCGTTTTGACAGCCTCCACATCGTGACCGTCACACTCCCGGGCGTCCCAGCCGAAATCTTCGAACTTCTGCCGAACGTCGCCGATATCGCAGATGTCGGCAGTATAACCGTCCAGCTGCTTCTTGTTGTAATCGATAAAAGCGATGAGGTGATCCAGCTTCTGCTGGGCAGCGAAGAGAGCGCCTTCCCATACCTGGCCTTCGTTGGTCTCTCCGTCGCCCAGAACCAGATAGGTATAATTGTCTCTGCCCTGATAGCGGCTGCCCCAGGCTGCGCCGATAGCGGTAGACATGCCCTGTCCCAGAGAACCGGTACTCATGTCTATTCCCGGAGTCAGGTTCATATCACAGTGGCTCGGCAGTCTGGTTCCTCCCTGATTTACCGTATCCAGTTCCGATTCATCAAAATATCCCCGCAAAGCCAAAGCGCCGTATACAGCGGGACCGCAGTGGCCTTTGGATATCACCAGCCAGTCTCTTTCCTCCCATTTCGGGTTCTTCGGGTCGATCTTCATCACGTCTCCGTATAATACGGCCATCAGATCCGCCATAGACATGGAACCGCCCACATGGCCGGCGCCTGCATTACGCATGGCCCGCAGAGCGGCCTTGCGTATCCTTGCCGCAAAGATGTTCAACTCTTTCTGATTCATGGTCTTTTCCTCCTCTTCCTGATCAATAACAGGATCTGTAGATCTCCAGCATATCTTCTCTGGTTAAAAATACGTAATTATTCTTCAGCAGCCGCTGCTGTCCCTCGATGACGCTGTCAGTGAATACCGGCAGTTCTTCCTCTCTGATGCCGTATTCCCTGAGATCTTTTCGTTTCAGAATGTCCTCCATCAGGTCATACAGGGCGTCCAGCGCCTGCACCGCATCTGTTTTCAGGATCTCTCCGAAGATCTCCTCCAGACGGTTGATCCTGCCGACAGGTTCCTTTTCCTTATATCTGCGCATCACGGCCGCAAACATCAGCTGGTTGGCTTCCCCATGGGGAATGTGATATGCGCCGCCCAGAGGATAACTGAGAGCGTGGACCGCGGCGCAGCCCGCGTGACCAAAGGCGATGCCGGCCATATTGGATGCCAGCAGGAAATCCTCAACCTTGTCCTTCCAGGATTCCGGTCCGTTCTCTCTGACATAGGAAAAACCCTGCAGGATCATTTCCATAGCCCGTCTGGAATACATCTCACTGTGGGGACTGGCGTTTGGCGACAGAAAGGACTCCACCGCGTGGATCAGCGCGTCGATGGAACTGGTAGCGAAGAACTGATACGGCAGCGTCTGCAGCATCTCCGGGATCAGAACCGCCAGATCCGCGTACATGGTATCCAGGGCCAGCCCCTTCTTTGTCTTCATCCTCTTCAGTTCACAGATCGTCACATTGGTCACCTCACTGCCCGTACCGCAGGTGGTCGGCAGCACGACCAGCCGGCGGGACTTTGTCGGAACCACCCTTCCCATAAAGATATCCTCCGCGGACCAGTCGCCGGTAAAGGTCAGGACCTTCGCGATATCGATGACCGTTCCGCCTCCTACGGCGATGATCCTTCTGGTACTTTCCGGAATATCTCTGCGAATAGCGTCGATCATCTCATCATTGGGCTCTCCTGCGCCGTACTTCTCCTGATACAGGACAGGGCAGGGAACACCGCAGGCTACTATAAACGGCTCATAGATAAACTGATTGGTCAGGATCAGATCGTCGGCCGCAAGCTGTGCCCGCTCTGCGAATTCTCCGAACGAGCCGGCAGATTCGATCGTTGTTGGTAATGAAAAGCGAAACATAATTTATTCCTCCAGTCTGGCTTCTTTTATTTCTTTTGTCGATTATATCACATGATTGTCGACAATTTCAATATATATTCAACAATTATTTTTAAATTTTTTATATATTTTAGATTGCATTTTCATACCGGTTACTGGTATACTAAAAGCAACGTTTAAAAAAAGGAGTAACTTTATGGCCAAGACCAATACCCTACTGCGGCAAACCGCTTATGAATACATTCTTGACTTAATCATGACCAGGCAGCTGCTTCCCGGGGACAAGGTTCCCGAGGCTGCCGTTGCTCAAAAGTTTCAGATCAGCCGGACGCCGGTCCGGGACGCTATGCAGCAGCTGGCTAACGAGGGCCTTCTGGAGATCTTCCCCAACCGCTTCGTACAGGTCAGGACCTATACCGAAGACGATATCGTCGAGATAGGCGCTCTGCGGCTGGCCATGGACACCCTTTCGGTGAAGCTGGCGTCTCTCTTCGGCAGCAGAGCCGATTTCATCAAGCTGGACGAGATCGCAGCTGACTGCGAGGACGCTTCCCGCAGAGACGACCATCAGAACCGCCGGGAGCTGGACTGCCGGTTCCACATGTATCTGGCGGAAATTGCCGGAAACAATCTGCTGATGAAGTTCCAGAAAGAGCTTTACCTGCGGGTGCAGTACATCATGCTCTGCTATCCCAACTCTGTAGAGAGGGAAAGTGAGCACATCCACCAGCACCATCAGATCGCGGAGGCGCTTATCAACAACAACCTGGACGAGGCCCTGCGCCTCATCACAGACCACCTGACCTCCTTCTACAATCTGGAGGCCCGATATCCGAAGGACTTCTTCAAAGGAATATAGCAGCAGGCATTACGACATTACGAAAGGAATCCTGATATATGATTCAATCCATCTTAAAAATGAGTTCCGTTCTCGACTACATTGCCCATCATAACGGAGAAACCAAACTGGCGGACATCAGCAGAGAGCTGGGCATCAACAAGAGCACTCTGCACGGCATCCTGCAGACACTGGTTCACTGCGGCTTCCTGTCTCAGGACCCCAATACCACCCTTTACTCTCTCGGTCTGAAGACCTACGAGCTGGGAAAGATCTATGAAAAGACCTTTTCTCTGGTGGATATCGCGCGGCCTTATATGCAGACGCTCCGTGACGAATTCGGAGAAAACGTGCATCTTTCCATCGAATCCAGCCGAGAGGTGCTGTATATCGACTGCATTCAGTCCAAGCACGCGGTCAGGACCGCATCCTCTGTCGGAGGCACCGATCCGCTGTATTCCACGTCCGCAGGCAAGCTGATCCTGTCCTACGCCGACGAGGATTATGTGGAAAGCTATCTGAAGGACTGCAACTTCAAAGCTTTGACCCCTAATACCATCACCGACGAGGAAAAGCTGCGCCAGCAGTTCGACGTGATCCGCGGTCAGGGTTACGCCATCGACAACGAGGAAGTGGAGATCGGTCTGCGCTGTATCTCGGTGCCGGTCTTCGGCGCGGGCCGCGCCCTGCAGGGCGTCATCAGCGTGTCAGGGCCGACGTCCCGTATGGACGAAAAGCTGACTGACGTGCTCCATCGAACGATAGAGGTCTGCGGAGAACTTTCCCATGCCCTCGGCAGCTGACTCTCCGCCGCAAAAAAGCAGATCTCAGGGAACCCCTGAGACCTGCTTTTTTTCGAATCTATTCACAAACTTCAACTTGACCGGTCTCCACAGATCTCAATCCCGCGCATACCATAGCGTAACTTTTGAAGTTATCTTCCAGTGTCGTCTCCGGAACCGTATCCTCTGCGATGCAGTCCAGCATCATATGGAAGCCGTATTCCATCTCCTGATACTTCATTTCCGGTTTTTCCAGCAGAACGCCCTGCTCTGCGCCGGATACCATGACGACCTCTGCGTTCTTGCTGAATCCATAGAACCAGACATTGTCATCAGCGTCCAGGCTCAGCGCGCCCTTAGAACCGGTAATAGTAAAATTACCGTCCCAGGAGGTCTCCTTTCCTCTGGCCGCCCAGGTGCCGTTATAGGTGACGCGGATACCGTTTTCCAGTTCCATAACGGCGTCAGTTCCCGGTCTTCCTTCAAATGCCGACCATGTCGGATGATAGGATCTGCAGTATATGTTCCTGCAGTCTGCCCCTGTATAGAAACGGATCAGATCAAAATGATGGATGCAGACGTCCTGCAGAAGAGGCTGCTCCAGCCCTGCCCGGTAACCCTGCAGATCCTCTTGCTTTCTGAACTCGCAGAGAACAGTCTCCACGTCGCCGATCATACCGCTGTCGATGGCCTTTTTGATGGCCTGATTGTGCGGTCTCCACCGGTAGTTCTGGGAAGCCATAAATTTGACCTTCGGGTGCTGCGCCTTGATCTCCAGCAGCTTCTTCGCCTCTTCCAGATCTGCCGCCAGAGGCTTCTCCGTAATGACGTGCATATCCTTTTCCATAGCCATTTTGTCCGCCTCAAAGTGCAGCCTGCCAGGGATGACCACGATGGCCAGCTGCGCGTCGCTGCCTTTGACAGCGTCTCTGAAATCGGAATACAGAAGTTCTTCTGCCAGTCCGTACTTTTCCTTCACCTCTGCCAGCTCCGCCTCGCTGCCGGCGACCCCGGCCAGTTCCACTCTGTCCGTGCGGAGGATCAGTTCCAGCCAGTTGCGGCCCCAGAATCCGAGACCCAGTAACAATACTTTCGTTTTCATTTTTTCTTTCCTCCCTGTTTTCCTAAGTATTCTTTCAGCACCGATACCACAAAACGATGGTCCTCTTCCTGCGCCAGACCGGAACAGGTGACTGTGCCCAGAACGCCTGATCCCCGTACCGTGATCGGGAAAGAGCCTCCTGCCAGAGCGAAATCCATGTAATCCATGCCCCAGTATTCCATAAAGTCGCGCTCTGTTTCCAGCGCCGCGGCCAGCGTCATCTCGTAGGAGCTGCGGTAACACTCGTAAACCACATTGTCTTTCCGTTCAATAAAGTGCTCGTTGGTCGGCGCCGATCCGGGCAGGGCACAGTAGAACATACTCTGCGGGTTGAAGGTAATGCTCAGACCCACCGGAAGCCGCTGCTCCCGCGCCCGCTGTACCATCAGATTTCCCAGCTTCCAGGCCTCCTCATGATTAAAATCCTCAAAGACCAGCTCCTCCTGCTGCGCCTGTACCATTTCCATCTCTTTTCTGATTTCTGCTGCTGTCATTTTATCCTCCTATTGTACGTCGCCGCTGCCTGCTGATAACTCCTGATAGAGCTCGATCCGCTCGCCGGCAGGCCCCCGTAAAAATATGATATCGATATCTTGTCCCGGCGCGCCGAAGTCCCGGACGTACTGCGCCGCTTCCGTCTCCAGAGAGACGCCCTTTTCTTTCAAAACCGTGACGGCAGCCCGCGTATCGCTGCAAGCGATGGCGATGTGGTTCAGACAGTTCATAGCCTGCGCGGCTGCCCTGAGAGCTTCCTCTTTCGGCTGCACCAGCTCGATCTGCAGACCGTCCTTCGCGATAAAGGTGATGTCAGGCTCCCCTTCCTCGCCTCCGTCAATGTGATACAGAATCTCAAATCCGAAAATATCCCTGTAAAACGCTTCGCTGGCCTTCAGATCATGGGTATAGATCCCCACATGATGCAGGCCAAAGCATAAATCCTTCATTTTTTCTTATCCTCCACAAAACCTGTTCCGCCCAGGTTCACTTTGATTCCCATATTCTCGGCGATCGCCATGCACCGGTCAATACCGTCCTGATTCTCTTCTGAAAGCTGCTCCAGTTCATAGGTCTCGCCCAGCATGGAATATTTGCCGGCTCCAAGGGTATGAAACGGCAGAATATGCACGCTGTTGATCTGGTCCAGACTGTTGACAAAGCGCATCATAGCCGTAAACTCTTCTTCACTGTCGTTAACCGCAGGGATCAAGGGGATCCGCACCATCACATTGTCGTGTACCAGACACAGACGTCTGAGGTTTTCTTTGATCCTTTGATTGTCTGCGCCGGTCCACCTTCTATGGGCGTCCCCGTGGAACAGTTTGAAGTCATATAAAAAGGTATCTACATGACCTCTGATCTTCTCAAAATATTCCCATGGAACGTATCCCGCGGTCTCCACCGCTGTAGTCGTGCCGGAAGCTTTTACTCTGGCCAGCAGCGCTGTATTGAAGTCGATATGCAGCAGCGGTTCCCCGCCGCTGACGGTAATGCCTCCCCCGCTCTTCCGGTACACGACCTGATCCTTCATGACCTGATCATATACCTGATCCAGGGTCATCACCGCTGACGAAAATTTTCTCGCTCCTGTAAAGCACTGGCTCTGGCAGCTCCCGCAGCGCAGACACTCTGACGGGTTGTACCGGACTGTTTGCGCCCGTACAGTCAGGCTGCCGCCGGGACATGCCTGAATGCACGCTCCGCATCCGATGCACAGGGCAGAATTAAACAACATCCTTGGTTCCGTACTGATCGTCTCCGGATTCTGGCACCATTTGCACCGCAGTGGGCATCCCTGAAAGAACACTACCGTGCGGATCCCCGGACCGTCATGGACATTGAAGTGCTGAATGTCCGTGATCTTCGCTGTAAGCATGGCACTACCTGGAAAACCGCCGGATGATATTATCCTGCTGCACCGGCGCCATAGCAATAAAGTAAGCGGACAGTCCGCCCATTCTCACCCGCAGATCTCTGTGCCGCTCCGGATGCTCCTTTGCGTCCTTCAGATCCTCCACACTGGTGCTGGTAATGGTCATGACCTGACCGCCCAGCTCACAGAAAGCTTCGATAAGATCCTTCAGCCGCTCCACACCGGCATCACCGCTGAACTCATTGGAGTTGACCGCGATATCCACCGGCGTTCCCGCATAAAACCGCCGCAGATCCGGCTTGGAAATGCTCTTCATCACGGATGTCGGTCCATTAAGGTCAGCCCCCGCCACCGGCGAATAGTTCGGCGCCAGCGGATCCCAGTCAGCGCGTCCGTTAGGCGTTGCTGCCGTATCTCTGCCCAGCACAGCATAGTTTTCAAAGGTCCCGATACCGCACGGGAACAGCACTTTCTCATGGCGGTTCTTCCATGTCTGCACCTTTTCCTCAAAGTCTTTCAGCAGTCTGACGGCGATGTCATCTACATAATCCTCATCATTGCCGAACTTCGGTACCGTATTCTGCACCATGGCGCGAAGCCGCTCGTATCCTTTCCAGCCGGCGTCCATGGCAGCGATCAGTTCTTCCATGGTCACTGTTTTTTCCTCGAAAACCAGTTTTTTGATAACAGTCAGAGAATCCACCGTGTCCGCCAGACCGGTGACCAGAATCATATGGAAAATATATCTGGCGCCATCCTGACTGATATCGCGGCCATTTTTGACGCAGTCTTTTGTTATGGAGGAGAACAGCGGATCCGGCGCGATCATATAGGACAGTCCCAGATTTTCGATTCTTCTCGCGCACTGGAAATCGATCTGCGCGTCCACCTGGCACCTGTATGCCTGATAGAAGTCTTCAAAGGAGGCGAATGCAAGAGGATCTCCCGTATCCAGGCCGTCCTGCGCTCCAGTCTTTACAGTGACGCCGCGGTGCAGCGTCCACTCCAGACACTGCAGGTTCATAATATGAGCATAGCTGAAATGGCTCTTTCCCGGGATCAGGGTCTCCCAGCAGCCGTCACTGCAGTAATCTCTGGCCTCCTCCAGTGGAATGCCTAGATCCACAAATCCCGGAATGATAGTTCTGTCATTATAAATGATCGGCTCCCCCTGCCCATAGCGGAGAACTTCTGCCAGCAGCCGCAGAAAGCTTTCCGGCGTATCGTCATGTATTCTGGCCCCCAGCGTCGGCATCAGGAGATGCATGGCGTCCATGATCTCCACAAACATATAGGAGATCTTGTTGGTAGCATCGGTGCCGTCAGCGTGAACGCCGCCAACCATACAGTTCATCAGCCAGTCATTGCCCGACTGACCGTAGTTGTAGTTCGCCTCACTGTTTACGTCCTCATTCTCCTGCCAGGTCAGGCTTCGCTGCGCGAAGCCTCCGGTCCCGTTGATATTGCTCTCTTTTGCTTCCTCATCAAAGACCACGCCCTGAGAGAACAGTCCAAAAGTGTAGTGATTTTCCGCCTTCTTTGTATCCAGAACAATTCTCTCGTTGCATTTGACCAGAAAGCTTGCGATGATGTTATACGCGTCCTCCTCTGCGATCCTGCCGGCATCCATATCCCGCTGATAGTACGGATACAGGTACTGATCCGCTCTGCCGAGAGGAATGAATTCGCCGCCGCTGTTGACTACGGAGTAGACCAGCCAGTAGGACTGCGCTGCCTGCTGCAGTGTTTCCGCCGGTAACAGAGGGACTCGTTTACAGTTCTCATAGATCTGCATCAGCTCCGCCTTTCTCTGTTCATCATCACAGACACAGGCCAGGCGAAGTGCTTCGTCCGCGTACCTTCTGGCGTAATCAGCCACACCGTCCAACGCGATGAGCATGGCCCGGTATTCGTCGATGGACAGCTGATCAGGTTCCCTTTTTTCCAGTTCCGCCTTCAGCGCTTCCTCCACCTCACCCTTTACGCCGATGATACCGCCGTCGATGATCTTATCAAAGGCAGGGGGATGATGCCCCCAGATGGAGCTCTCATTCAGTTCGTGCTTTGCTGCCAGTTCCTCTTCCTCCCGATCAAAGTACTTGGGAATGGTGCTGCCCCACCCCACACTGTTCTGATTGGGACATCCTACGATCAGCTCATCAGCTTTGATCACCACAGGCAGGTTGTGACAGATATACTGATGGGCGTAAGCCTTCCGAACGACCATAGGCTCCCTGCGCAGAATATCGTTTCCTTCGATATCCAGTATATTCACGTCGGCAAAGTACCACTTCCCCGGATCCAGGTATTCCACATTGAACAGCCTGTCTTCTAATTTCTTCATTTTTTCTGTTAACTTTATCATGATGCCTCCTTTCCCCTCAGTCTTCTTTCGATTTGGGTTTGGATTGAGATTCGATGCGTTTGTCCTCTTCATTTTGTTTTATAATGTCGAACACGTTTTATAATTTCGTATCTTTACGACTATTATAAACGCATTTTACATTGTCGTCAAGTGTAAAACCTTAAAAAAACAGAAGGGCGATGAAAATTTTCTCACACTTCTGTTTTTTCTCTGCTATTTGCTCAAAATGCCGATAAGGTCGTACATTTCTCTGTCTATTTCTCGTTTCTGGCATACAGCCTCCTTCAGATCGCAGGCTACGATCTGACCATTGATCGTACCGATGGCTTTGCTGGAGGAATCCCCCTGCAGCAGCTCCACTGCCTTCGCGCCGGTCCGGGTCGCCAGCATGCGGTCACGGAACGTAGGACTGCCGCCTCTCTGCAGATAGGACAAAACGGCCAGCCGCGGCTCCTTCCCGGTCTTTTTCTCTATGATCTCTGTCAGAACCTGAGAGGATATCCCGACCCCCTCCGCTTTGATGATGATGCTGTGCTGTTTGCCCCGGTTGGCGCCCATGACGATCTTCCTGCAGAGCTCATTGACATCATACTCGATCTCAGGGATCAAAACGGCTTCCGCCCCGCCGGCCAGTCCGGCGTACAGGGCGATGTCCCCGCAGTGCCGTCCCATGACCTCGATGACGGTAGTCCGTTCATGGGAAGATGAGGTATCGCGGATCCTGGCGATGGCGTCCAGCACCGTGCTGACCGCCGTGTCAAAACCTATAGTAAAATCCGTATACCCCAGATCGTTGTCTATGGTACCGGGCAGGCCCATAACTTTGACGCCTCCTTCTGACAAAGCAGCGCCTCCCCGCAGAGAGCCGTCTCCGCCGATGACCACAAGACCTTCAATCCCAAAGGTCTCCAGCATATTTATCGCCCGCCGCTGTCCTTCCTCTGTAGGGAATATCTCGCTTCGGGCAGTCTTCAGCATGGTGCCTCCCCGATGCAGAATGTCTCCTACTGAAGTTCTGTCCATCTGACGGATCTCTCCATCCAGCAGACCCTCGTAGCCTCGGTAAATGCCGTAGACTTCCATGCCTGCCTCTATGCCGCAGCGGGTCACTGTACGGATCGCCGCGTTCATGCCCGGAGAATCTCCGCCGCTGGTCAATACGCCGATTCTTTTCATTCCTTTTACTGTACTGGCTGTCCGGTGTGAATGTTCAGACCGCCGGTCACTTCCAGATTTACGCCGTTGCAGGAGACAGCATCCACGGCCAGGAAGTACATGGCTTTAGCGATCTCATCAGGTGTGCAGATTCTTCCCAGCGGATTGGCCTGGTTGAACTGTTCTACGACCTCAGGTGGATTAGCAAGAAACATCGGTGTTGCGCAGGCTGCCGGGCATACATTATTGACACGGATCCCGTACTTGCCGTAATCCAGTGCCATAGCTTTGACCAGATTGACAACAGCGCCTTTGGCTGCGTTATATGCCGCCATATCATAATCTCCGAACATGCCGGAAACAGAGGCGGTATTGACGATAGATCCTCCGCCATTTTTGATCATATATGGTACAAAGTACTTTGCCGTCAGATAGATAGCTTTTACGTCCACATTGAAAACTCTGTCCCAGTCCTCTTCTTTCGTTTCATGAAGCTTGCCGCCGACAAAGATGCCCGCGTTGTTGATCAGGCAGTCGGTGCCGCCCATGACCTCCATGGTCTTTTCATAGGCCGCGCGCACGTCGGCGTCTTTTGCCACATTGGCCTTGCAGAAGTACAGATTCTCATAGCCCGCTGCCTTCATCTCGTCTAACAGCCGCTGGCCAGCCTCTTCATTGAGATCCAGTGCCATGACCTGCCAGCCTTTTTCTAAAAACAGTTTAACGGCGCTCTTCCCCATGCCGGAGGTACCGCCCGTAATGACTACTCTCATGATTCTCCTCTCGAATTCTTTCCTGTTTATATAAACTGGCGGAGTGATCCCCCGCCAGCTTCTTTGAAATATTTTTTACAGCTTAGATATCCCAGCTCAGTTCCCAGGTTGTCATCCAGTGATCGTCGTTTCTGTGGAATAAGTGTCCGACCGCGGAGCCCTGTCCTTTGATGCCTTCCCATTTGCCGGTGCCGCCTAAGATGTCATAGGTGCCGTTTTCGATTTCCGGATCATACCACCATTCGTGATACAGCCAGACCATGTTGCCTTCTACGTCTACATCTTCCAGAAGCATAACGTCGCCAAGCTGTGTGCCGTCAGCAGCTCTTACAGTAGTTCCTCTGTCATAAACGGTAGCAAAGCTTCTCGGGCTGTCAGGGTTCTCACTGATCAGAACGCCCTGCTGTACGCCGACTTCCAGATAGCTGCCGTCCTTCAGCTTCAGGATACCTTCATCATTGGCTTCGTGCGGTCCGTGGAAGCTGTATCCTTTGTCGTGATATTTGAAATTCTTTTCGTGGTTTCTGTAGATAGCCAGATCACGCTCTGCTTCGTTGAAATAGTATTCACCTTCCAGCGTAACGATGAAGCTGCCGTCATTTCGCTCAACGATCGGCTCAACTTCTTTGAAAGAACCGCAGAGGAATTTCCAGTTTTCTGTACCGCTCTTGATCAGGTAATCGAAGGAACCGATCGCGCCCTTCTGGCTGTCTGCCATCCACCAGCATTTGCCGTTGTTGTCGATGAATCTGACCAGACGGGTGTCTCTCATGATCCCGCCGTCCTTATCTATAACTCTGGTACCCATAACGTATACAGCGCAGCTGTCCAGCGGGGAACCTTTCTCGTCACAGGTTGAGGATCCTTCCTGATAATAGGATTCGATCTTCTCTCCTGACTTTAAAAACTTTGTTCTGTCGATGTTGTAAGCACTTAAGAACAATGTGCCCTTGATTGCTTTTTTCTCCATTTTTCTTTCCTCCTATTGTAAATTTATTTCAGTACGGCTTCCATGCCGCATTTTGCAGTATTGAGATCTTCGTCTTCCGTAGCTCCGCTGAAAGACACGATGATCTTTTTGCCATCCTTTACCGCAGAGACTGCGCCCTTCCAACCGTATTCTCCGGTGATCAAAGGACGGGTCAGCATACCGCTGTCCGTGCCGGTCTCCAGCGCTTCTGCCAGCTTTCCGCATACGATGGCGCGGAAGTTGAAGCCGCTGCCGTCTTCTTCGATGCTGCTGGTATGTCCGAAGGCTTTCATCTTCATATCCAGCGCTGTCAGATCGTCGGCATCTGCCACTGCTACCAGGGCAACGCCTTCAAAACCAGTCTTTTTCAAATATGCTTCCATAGCCGGGAAAGCTGCGGCGCTGATGCTTTGAATGTCTGTCATTATGCGTTCTCCTTTCTCTCTTTTCTAACTTTATCTTCATAGAATACTGTCATATTCGGGTCGATCTGACCAATTCCCATATATCTTGCCTTGTAGTCCTTCAGCAGCTTCAGGAAGGTCGGGAAGAGCACTGCAATGGTGATCAGATTTGCGAAGATCGGCAGTCCTGTGGACATATCGGAGATCAGCCACAGATATGCGCCCGGCATACCGATGAATACTGCGATCGCCACCATGATCAGTGATGGAAGCGGGAACGTCCACTTATAGAATGCGAGGATCTTGTTCTTCAGCGGTCTGTCACCCAGCAGGTAACGAAGTACGACTTCTACCTGTGCGTATCCGCCTGTGGAAGTGGTGATACCAAAGAAGAAGATACCCACAGCCAGAACGATCCTGCCCACAGAGCCCAGACCGACTTCGAAAGCGGAAAGTGTCAGGGTCGCGCCGTCCAGTCCGGAAGACCACTGTCCAGTGATGATAATAGTCAGCGCTGTGATCGTACAGATCAGGAACGTATCTACAAATACTTCGAATACGCCGAACATACCCTGCTTGACCGGGTGGTCTACCTTCGCGGTGGCGTGTACCATTGCCGCGGAACCCCAGCCGGCTTCGTTACTGAATACAGAACGGGCCATACCTGTTTTAATAGCGACGGAGAATGCTGCGCCTCCGAAGCCTCCTAATGCTGCTGTGCCGTTAAACGCGCCATCAAAGATCAGCTTGAAGCATTCTGGAATCGCGGAAGCTTCTCTGAAGATGATGAACAAGCCGCCCAGCAGATAGAAGATGCACATGAACGGTACCATGACTACGGCAGTCTTGCCCAGGCCCTTCAGGCCGCCAGCAAGCATGATGTATAAGATGACCGTATATACAATAGCTGTCACCAGCAGACTCCAGTTAAAGGTGTTCGCGACTGCTTCAGCTACCGTATAGGTCTGAATGCTGACAATGTACGTGAAGCAGAATCCGAAAGCGAACAGGAAGCTGAAGATCTTGAAGATGTGCTTCCATCCCATTTCCCTGCCGAGACCTTTGTTCATGTAGTAGTTCGGACCGCCGTATACTTCGCCGTTCAGATCTTCTGAACGATAGTAAACAGCCAGGGTGATCTCTACCATCTTCAGGCCCATGCCCAGAAAACCGGCGACCCACATCCAGAAGACCGCGCCAGGTCCTCCGATGACGATCGCGGACGCCACGCCGCCGATGTTGCCGACGCCCACTGTGGTTCCAATAGCCACTGCTGTGGCCTGGATCGAAGACAGCAGACCCTTCTCTCCATCTCCTTTGTCCTCTTTTCCCGTTAAGTTGTTGATGACGTTCTTCATAACGTGTCCAAAGTGTCTGATCGGGAAGAACCGGGAGCCCACCATGAAGATTACGCCGATGGCCAGTACGATGACGATCAGAGGCGTACCCCAGATCCAATCCTGAACCACCATCTCAATGATCGAATAAATATCCATTTTTTACCTCCGTATACTATACATACTATTGAGTGCGGTTTGTCTGAGAAGTCCTGCGTTCCGCGGGAGTCACCTGACTAAATTTATCGCATTTCCTCTTGACATGACCTATCATATCATAATTATCTGACATTTGCAACATGTTTTTTGCAATTTGTATTTGATTTTTTGCTTGCTTTTTTCTTCCATTGCCTGTAAAATAGAATTAGACTTATAAACCCTGCTGCCAAAGGAGGTAAACATATGCCAATCAGCAGACTATCATTAGCCGATCAGATATACTTAGAACTGAAAAATGATATCATCACCCAGAAGATCCCCTGCGGAGAACGGCTGACCCTGAAAAATTTAAAGGAAAAATTCGCGACCAGTTCCACGCCGATCCGTGAAGCAGTCACCAGACTGGCGCAGGATGGACTGGTAGACCAGATCTCCAATATCGGTGCCCACGTGATCCAGCTGGACGAACAGGTCATCGGCAACATCTATGACATGATCAGCAATCTGGATTCCTTTGCTATCACCCTCGCAGGCCAAAATCGCTCAGAAGAACTCAGCCAGGCTCTGTCTGATAATATGGCCCGCCAGAAAGAAGCTGTCAATTACAGCGACATTGCGGCTTATACCAGATATTCCAGCCAGTTCCACGACATTTTTTATCAGTATTCCAAAAATCCGTTTCTCATTGACAATGCCCGAAAAACCGGTTCGCTGTACGGCATCATCACACATCGGTATGCCGATTATCTGCTGGATGACGCGGAAACCTGTCAGGAGCACTGCCAGATCGGAGAGACATTTCTCGATGGTGATACAGAAGGCGCGTCAAAGCTGATGCAGGCGCATTTTTCCCGCTCAAAGGAAACAGTTCTGGAAAGCATCCGCGCTGCCGGCAGATAAGATTTTCCGCTCATTAAAAAAGCGCCAGAGTCTGTGACATCTCACAGGCTCTGACGCTTTTATTATTTCATGAACGGCCGCGGCTTTTTATATATAAGCGCCATATGACAACATCCACCGCCAGGCAGATGCACATGATGACGAACCAGGACTGGCCATAAGTATAACGTGTCAGAAGGAAGCCGCTGGTCAGCGGGCCTGTCAGCTTGCCGATGCCTCTGGCAAATTCATAGAGCGCCATGCTGCGGCCTCTGTGCGTTTCCGGTGTCTGATCAGCGATGTATATGCCCGCGCCAGTGGAGATCAGGATCTCGCCGCTGGTCCATATGACCACAGCGAACATAAATGACGCGACGCTCTCGCTGAATGTATAAAAACCGAATCCTAAGGCATAGAGCAGACAGGCGATGCCAATATTGAAAAGCTGGTGGTTTTTCTTAGTCGCTGACACGATAAAAGGCGTGCATACCACCACGACAACGCCATTGATCGTCCATACCAGAGAACTGTATTTGGATCCCGCGTCAAGACCAAATAGCTGGGAAAGCTGCAGGGGCAGCATGAAATCCAGATTGATATAGCACAGCGTCAGCATACCCAGGCATAAAACAAAGATCAGAAGCGTCGGCGTAGTAAACAGGATCTTCAGCAGGTTCGCTTCTTTGATTACCGGACCGGATGGATCCCGCTTTTTCTTTACTCTGGCCGGCACATGGATATCCCGGATGCAGAAACAGACCAGCAGCAGAGTCAGAAAGAAGGAAAATGCCATGCTGAAAAAGATCCACGGCATATGACTGTAAAACAGCATGCCGGCCAGGACCGGTCCCATCGCTCCGCCGATATTGCTTGCCAGATACATCATGGAAAAGCATTCCGTCTTATTGCTGCTGTCGCTCCAGTCAAGGATCATAGCTGATACAGTAGGCAGAATCGTATTGACCGCAAAATAGGATATGACGATCAAAAGGATCGCCAGGCGTGTGGTCACCAGAAACCCGGTCAGAAACATGACGCAGGTGATCGTCACGGAAGCTGTAACAAACACAGCCTTGCGGCCGACGGCATCAGCCAGTTTACCGCCTGCCAGCGATCCGGCTATAGCGGCGACAGAACAGATAACGACAATATAGCTGGCCTCCAGCTCGCTGTAGCCCAGCTGCTTTGTCAGAAGCAGTGACAAAAAAGGATATACAAACATCATCCCCATGGCAATAACGGCCCGGGAGATGGATAAAATATAGATCTGTTTCGGCAGACCTCTATATTGCGCAAGAAAATGCAAGACAGCTTTCTCCTTTCCTGAAGGGAGTCCTTCTGTATAACATCATATCTTTGAAAGAAGAAATTGTCAACAATTTTTTAATAGTGCATACAATCTGCGTTGTTCAAGAACAATATAAGTTCTATCCCCTCTACAGTTCAATAACAGTCCCCAGGCTGGTCAGAGACTCTTCTCCGTCGCTGTAGCTGATATATGCTTTGCCGTCTATAATATCCAGCCTGGTAACACGGAAAAATGAATCCGGAAGTTCCAGCTTTTCGACGTCCGTTCCGTCATATTTATAGAGCTCGGTCGAACATTCATAGACGATTTCGATCAGAAGACCGTCATCGTACTCGCAGCCGCTGACTGTCTCATAAGAACCGATCTCAATGTCAAATGCCTTTTCGCTGGTTTTTCCGTCGAACAGATAAAATGTCGTCAGATTTTCCTCATAATCACCGTAATCCCACGTGTTCTTATAATAGCAGAGCCGGTTTCCCAGAACGCCTGCGATCTCATAGCTGAAATCCCTGTCGATCTCCGCTGTTTTTCCGTCCCTGACATACAGCAGGCGGTTTCCTTCTGTAGATTCTTCCATCGTTTTGGAAACAGCTAAAAACATACCGTTCTTTACAGTTTTCTCGCCGGTAACGCTTTCGATATTTTTGATGGTAAACTGCGCTTCCAGACCCTGCTCTGTCATTTTTGAATAAGTACAGCTGCTTTTTCCGAATTTGTTTTCCATCGTAATGATGTATAGATCCCCGCCTATGATCTCAGGGCGGGACATTTCCGGATTTCTGGTCATCTTCTTTACTTCCAGGGTGTCCAGATCATACGCGTAGGTGTTCACCGCCGGCACGCCGTATACGGTGTTCTCGTAAAGAACCGCCTTATTGAGGTAATATCCGTCTTTGAAGATCTTCGTTTTCTGCGTTCCATTGATCGCATAGATGCTTCTGCCGCTATAAGAGATGATATTCCCGTTATATTTACCCAAAATATTGCAGGGGTTTTCCACCATCCTCTTTGTTTCTTTCGTCCGAAGGCTGTATCTGTACAGCACACTGTCGCTGTCATAGTAAATGTCCTCGCCTTCCCGCCATAAACTGCTGACCTGATCCGCGATTTCCGTTGAGACTCCGTCCTTCTCATAAAGAACCTTTTCACCGCTGTAATAGATCACGCCGCCGTCTGCTTTTTAGGCTTCCTCAATTTCATGAAATCCGGCAGCGGCGTTTTCTGCCCGCTCAATCTCGATCTCGACTTTCTCCGCGCATCCCCAGGCAAAAAGCATCGCCAGCGGCAGTACCAAAGCTAATATCTTTTTCATATCCGGCTCCATTCTACAGTTCCCGTTTCGTTTTGATCGAAGCTTACTGTTATCTCATCATAGCACAACTTTGCTTTCTTGTCTCCGCGTTCCGAAATCCCGCTCCAGCATAGCCTTATGACTGAGGAAGGCAGGATCGTCAAAATATCTGGCTCCCGCCGGGCAGTTTCTGATGCAGGCCTGGCATTTGATACAGATGCCCGCTGCCGTGTATCCTGCCGCCGCGTCGATGCTTCCCATCGGGCAGAGAGAGGCACACAGACCGCAGCCGCTGCACTTTTCCGGGTCTGTCTTCGGCTTTGCTTTCAAAAATACCGCCGGCGCGCCGTCAAGTCCTTTCGGCACGTAGTAAGGTCCGGCAGGATGATTTCCCGGAAACGCGGATCCACGCAGGATCCGTCCTGCCCGCAGGTTTTCCGCTGCGACCTTTCCCAGTTTCTCAGCCATTTTCATATCCTCCGCGCAAGGCCTGTCAGAAGCCACGTCCGCAAAAGCATGGCAGCACACAAAAGCACCGCCTCCCGCAAGCCGGAATCCGTCTGACTCCAGCAGATCAGAAAGCTCCGCCAGGCTGTCGTCAAAACTGCGTCCGCCGAAGGTGACCACGGGCACGCCGAAAGCGCCGCCGCCCTTTACCATATCCCGAAAAAACGGCATGATCTTATTGGGTACCCGTCCCGCGTAAGTCGGCACGGCAGCAAAGACCAGATCCTCTTCGCAGAACTCCATCGGTGTTTCACGTATCTTCGCAAGTGAAACATCTGCCTGCTTCACCATGCTGGGTTCCATTTCCAGCGCGCAGGCCGCCGCCTCAGCCGCAGCCAGTGTCATCTTCGCCGTATTTCCTGCAGGGCTGAAATATACCGCCCAGATCTTCTTTATCATAATACGCCTCGTTTCTTTACATAATCCAGCAGACTGCCGCTGGAATTTTCCAGCTGTCCGTCTATAACCAGCGTCAGCATCTCATCTAACAGCTGCCCGACCGCAGGGCCGGGTCTCATTCCCAGCCGGATCAGATCGCCGCCGCTCACAGCGAGCTGCTTCAGACTGTAACACGGGTCTTCCTGCAGGAGTTCTTTCAGCGCGGCAGCGCCTGAGGGGCCGCAGCCCTTCGTCATGGTCTCTGCCGCCGCGAAATACAGCCGTGTGATCTCTCTGCCCTCATCCCGCAGCAGACAGAGGATCTCCTTCCGCCCTGTCCGCGGCGCCGGCCTGTCTGCCAGCAGCCGGGCGATACGATCTGCCTGTCTCACTGTATGATTGTCATATTTTAAAGCCCGCAGGGCCGCTCTGGTCTCGACTGGAAAAAGTACCGCCAGCCGTACCGTCAGATCTTTGGGAAGCCGTTCGACGGACACCCTTTTGCTCACATCTATGATGCCTGGCGCGCAGACCTCCAGCACCTCATGGAAACTGCCGAGAACGCTGTCAGCATGATCGCCCATGACCAGCTTGGACAGCTCCGCCTGTATCCGCTCCTTTGAGATCTGTTTTAGCAGGCCGCGGCAGCCGCGCACCGCTGCCGCAGTCTCTTCTTCCAGCGTGAAGCCCAGCACTGCTTTGAAGCGCAGGGCCCGCAGGATCCGCAGGGCGTCCTCTTCAAATCTCCGGCGGGGATCGCCGACGCACCGGATCAGCCCGGCCGCGATATCCGCCCTGCCGCCGCAGACGTCTACCAGTCCCGCGGACGGACAGTAAGCGACGGCGTTCATGGTGAAATCCCGCCGCTTAAGGTCTTCCGACAGACTCCGGGTAAACGCCACCTCTGACGGGTGCCGTCCGTCCAGATAATCCCCGTCGATGCGGTACGTAGTCACTTCCACAGACTGCCCGTCTATCAAAACGGTGACAGTCCCGTGCTTCATCCCTGTCGGGATCGTCTTCCTCGCGCCAAAGCAGCTGACGATCTCCTTCGGCAGCGCAGAGGTGCACACGTCCCAGTCGTCAGGCTCTTTTCCCATCAGAGTGTCTCTGACGCAGCCGCCCACCACATAGGCCTCATACCCGGCCTGTTCCAAGGACCGGAGGGTTTTGGCCACGTAGCCGGGCAGAGGCAGATCCCATGGATTTTTTACAAAGGCGTTTTGATGCCGCTGTCTGTTCATAAGCTGCCGCTCCTCTTTATTCTGATCGTTTCCACCGGTTTACCGTCACGGAAAATGCGGATCCCATAGCCTTCGATCCCCTGCGCCTGCGGATCGCTCAGATAAAGAAATCCTTCGCTGCGCAGGTATCCGTCCCATCGGCCGTCTGCAGCTACGGCGGCAGAAGATCTTCCGTCGCTTCCGGCGCCTTCGCCTTCTGACAAAACATCTAACGTATCGTCCAGTTCCGGTTCTTCCTCCGTGCCCGGCAGTACGCACACCTGCAGCCCTATATGCCGGGCTTCTTTGATCTGAGCCGTATCCCAGCTGCTCCTGAAGGTAATGACTCTGCAGAGCACAGGATCAAAGAATTCCGTGTCAGGATAGGCCTCCCAGGACATACTTTTACCTGACTCCACGCCTCCCCATCTGTCAAAGTACTGGTCCGGCGCATCGCCTTCTTTCCCCTGCCGGACCCGCCGAACCAGCTGCTCGTCGATGCGGACTGTCCCGCTCTCACCTTCGCCGCTGCAGGTATATGTCCATGGGATCTGGGTGAGCGCCTGATGTTCCATGTCGTATCTCTTTTCCCATTCTGTACCTTCGTCATATTCACAGTATCGGATCTTCCCGTCAGCCTCTGCTGTCCAGCTTCTGCCGTCCCAGTCCAGCCTGATCGGAATGATGACGTAAGACCATACGCAGTCTTCCACTGCTCTCTCCCAGATGCTTTCGCTGCTGTGGATCCAGCGAAATACCGCCTGCACGTGCTGCTCTTTTTTTTCGCTGCCCGCCAGATTATATACCTCGTATTCAGGAAACAGCCTCAATTGGTCTATCGTCGTTTTTTGTCCCTTCAGGCCGCTGACAGTATCCATGTATTCCTCCAGTTCCATGCCCTGCTTCTCCATAGGCAGCGCCGCGGTCAGATACGCCCTGTCCATGAAGATCAGCCCTTTGACATAGGTATCGATGGCGCCTGCCTGGCTGCTGCACCGATGGACTCTGGCCGCGGCCAGATCGAATTCTCTGCCCCACTGGCTTTTCTGCGCTCTTACCGACGGCCCCTGCTGCGGCAGCTCCATAGCCGACACGCCGCCGAAGACCGGTCCCGCGATCAAAATACAGATGCACGCGAAGACCAGCGCCATGCCTCTTGGATATTTTTTAAAGTGAGCAATGGATCTGATGCGCTTTGCGATATTCTTTCCACCATTGGACAGAGAAGTAGTACCCGGCGCTCCTGTATACTTTTCATTTGTCATAGCCAGCAGAATTCTGCCATAATCCCTGCGTTCCTCACCGGAAAGGCGCTCCAGCACCCGCTGGTCGCACAGGCTTTCCATATCGCAGGCAATCGGTCCTGTCACATACCAGATCAGCGGATTGCACCAGTGAAGGCAGCGGGCCAGACACCAGAAGATGCCCTGCGCCACGTCATGGTATTTCAGGTGCAGCAATTCATGAAGCAGGATCTTCTCATCCACATTTTCTGTCGGGATCACCAGTACCGGCCTGATCATGCCGCAGACAAAAGCTGATGAGATACCCGAAACCACAACGCACCGGCACGGCCTGACGCTGTATCTCTCACAAAGGGTATCCAGGCGGACAGAAAACCCTGCGCTGACCGGCTGGCCTTTTCGCAGGATCAGACGCAGACAGATGTAGCCTGCTGCGTATCTTGCCAGCAGTACCAGAATTCCGGCTGTATATATGACAAAGAGCCAGTCCGTTATGCTCTGTGGCACTGATGTTATCCACGGCAGAACGCTGCCTGGCGCAAGATACGTATAGGCATGGGCGTAGACGGACGACAGGTCTCCTTCTGTCATGACTTTTATCGTCTCCATCACTGCGGTCAGACGCATGCTGATGTATCTGCCGCCGATCCCTGCCGGCAGGATCAGACGCAGGGCGAAAATCGCCCAGATGCCGTACTGCCAGCGCGGTGACAGCTTATCCTGAAAGATCCGCTTCAAAATCAGCAATATGGCCGCCGTCAGCGAAACCTCCACAGTCTGCAGTAAAAACTGCCAGATATTCGTCATCTCAAACCTCCATCTCATCCAGAAGCTGCTTCAGCCGCTCCCTCTCCTCTTCTGAAATTCTGCTTTCTTTCAAAAAGGCTGCGATCAGATCCCCCGCGGCGCCGCCATAAACCTTCTCCAGCAGGCTCCGCCGTTCCGGCGCTGCGCAGGTTTCCCGGCTTACTGCCGCCCGATACCTGTGAGGGTCACTGCTGCGGTCGATCTCCACCAGCTTTTTTCCCTCCATTCGGGTCAGATAGGTCAGAACCGTGTTTCGGCTCCATCCCGTTACCGGCTTCAGATCGTCCACGATCTCACCCAGACCAAAAGATCTTCCATCTCCGCTCCATAACACGCTGAGCACGTTCAGCTCCGCTTCTGACAGTCTGCGCATATGATATCACCTCCTACAGTTGTAGTCTCTATATCTATATACTACAACTGTAGGAGGCGTGTGTCAAGTACATTCTGTTTCAACAGCTGCAGACCGTGGTATAATGATACTGGTATTTTCAAGAAATCAATTTACTTTACGATACGGAGGTAATGACCATGAGTGAAACAATGCAAACCATTTTAAACAGAAGAAGCGTCCGCAGCTATAAGCCCGACATGGTTCCAAAGGAACTGATCGAGCAGGTAGTCAAAGCCGGCACTTACGCAGCTACCGGTATGGGCAATCAGTCTCCGATCATCATTGCCGTAACTGACAGGTCTCTTCGGGACAGACTGGCAAAGGCCAACGCGGCGTTCATGGGGCAGAGTGAGGATTTCGACCCGTTCTACGGCGCGCCGGTGGTTCTCATCGTCCTGGCTGACAAAGCGTATCCGACCTACATCTACGACGGCAGTCTGGTCATGGGCAATCTGATGCTTGCAGCAACCGAAGCGGGACTGGGCAGCTGCTGGATCCACAGAGCAAAGGAAGAATTTGAAAGCGAGATCGGCAAAGAGATTCTGAAAGATCTGGGCATTGAGGGCGACTACGAAGGTATCGGCCACTGCATCCTGGGCTACGCCAAAGACGCGCCTGCTGAAGCCGCGCCGAGAAAAGAGAACTATGTTTATTATGTAGAATAAGCAAAAAGGGGGGCTGCCGCATTAACTGAATTAATGCGGCAGCCCTTATTTTTCCGCAAGGAATGTAACTTTTGACGGATACTTGCCGCCAAAATAGATACGATTTTCCGCAGTCCGTATTTCCTCACTATTGAAACCTTTTTCGGTATTACTGTTGGGGAAGCACAGTCCGCTTGCGCTGGAAGTGACAGTCAGGCGCAGGCGATGACCGGGCATGAGGCTGTCAGAGATTTTTCCTGTTCTGACAGTAAACAGATATACCTGACCATCTTCCATGAACTGCGGATCTGCAAAACCATTTCTGTATTTTGCGCATAAGAATCCGTCTGTCATCTTAATGGCGTTGCCTTCAGGATCCACATGTTCTGCCTTGATTACCCAGTCCGTATCAGGGGCGGAACTGCCCGCGAAAAACTCTACAGTCATATCCCCGGTAATGGTCATCTCCTCAGTCAAAGGCTCTGTCTCATAAACCAGAACATCATCCCTTAGGTCAACTTCTTTATAGTTACCCGGTACGCCAAATTCGTTTTCAGATACATCTACAAGATAAGGCGTCTCATCAGACGGGTCATAATCATAGGTATCTCTGCCAGAAGTCTCCTCCGGACTTTCCAGCAGACTTCCCGCGGAACCGAAATACAGGCACTTTTTCTCGGCGTTTGGAACAGGCCAGTTTTCAGCAGTTTTCCACTGATTGCTTCTAACTGTGTAATACTCTACCATCGGTGTTTTTTCAATACCGTTATCCACATTCTGCAGATGATAGTCCAGCCATTTCAGTACAATTAAATCCACATCATACCGCAGAGCGTTATTTCCCATCGGCACCCCGTGCAGATCTCGATTCGCATTGCCGCTATGCACCCATGGACCGAGAATCACTTTTCTCTTTCCCTGCTCATAACCTGCTGTTGCATCCAGCGCCTGGGTAGTTCCCATGCCGTTATCATCATACCATCCTGAGAAAATCAAAGCAGACGCGTTGATTCTGTCCTGATGCAGGGTCCAGTCCATACTCTGCCAGAGCGGACTGTCATCCGTATTCTCAAACCAGTTTTCAAGAAATGGCACGCTGTAGCCGAGCGCCTTTTTACAGATGTCACTCATCGGCCTGATTTTCATCACTTCGTCCCAGTCATCCCGCAGCATCAGCTCCATGTTGCATTTTTTCTGTGACATGGCAAAACCCCATGCCAGGGTTCCGGAATTCATAGTTCCGCCCTTCCTCGGCAGATCTGCAAAAGCTGTACCTGATGCCACAAAACTGACCAGAGTCTTTAAATGAGGATTTCCTGTGCTTGCCGCCGCCCACTGAACATAGCCGAGATAGGAGCCGCCAAACATACTGACTTTGCCGTCTGACCAGGGCTGCTTTGCAATCCAGTTGATCGTATCGTCCCCGTCCTCCTGTTCGTGTACCATCGGGTTCCATTCGCCTTCCGACTCATTGCGTCCCCGCACATCCTGAATAACTACAGCATAACCTCTGCGGACAAACCCGTAATAGGATTCTTCCATTGCTTCCTTGCCGTAAGGTGTGCGGACAAGGACTGTGGATAATGGCTTTTCAAAATCCTTTGGCAGAATCACACTGGCGGAAAGCTTTATGCCGTCCTTCATAGGAATCCGGCAGGTCTTTGTCTCATCGATCAGGCAGTCCCTTTCAGCTCCGGCGTATTCCTCCCACTGCTTCAAAATCGTAGAGGATTCATACCCTTTCTTTACAAGTACTGTACTTTTATCTCTGCAAGGCACAGTAACCGCAGCGAGTCTTCCCTGTTCAAAAGTCAGATCCATAGGAAATTTACAGTTTCTCTGCACCCAGATTTCCGAGCCGTAAGGGTTATCCTCTGTCCATGGCATGTAAATCTGTCCGCCGGAAAGTTTTCCGCTGCAGACGCGAAGAAGCTCCGATTCTTCCACCTCCGGCAAAAGTTCTCCCAAAGCCTTTAAGTTCAGGTTAAAAATGCCGGTATAAAACTGATTTGCTTCATCGCTTAAGGGCGTACTTCCCTTCATGCCGCCGTTTCTCAGATCCAGTTCATCTATGAGGATCTGCTTTTCGCTGAATTCTACCGTGGCATAATATAAACCCGCCATATATAAATCAAATTTATGCATATCTATATCCTCAATTCCTGTTTTTCATTTATGCGCCTACGATAGCTTTCAGCAGATAGCCTACCGCAGAGCCCAGGTAGTTGCCCAAAACGGTTCCGAGAGCTCCCAGTACAACAGCAACACTGATCAGGGAGCGCCAGTTACCGATGGCGGAAACTAATGCTGCGCTTGATCCGTCCGCAATAGCTGCCGTAATAGATACGATCACATACTGATACTCGATTTTGAACAGTCTTGTCAAAATCAGATGCAGCGCCATGGAACCAAGGATTACGATCGCGCAAAATACGGTAATGCTTAAAGCGGAATTTAAGAACTGGTGTATATCAACACTGAGTCCGATCACACAGAGGAACAGCATGGAAATATACATGCCCAGATCCATGTTGCCTTTTATCTTTCTTGCAAATGGGAACTGTGCAACGATCAGGGAAACCGTTGTCACCAGAAGAATTCTGGCTACGCTGAAATATTCTGTTGTAATAAGCGCTGCAATATAAGTACACACCTGGGTCACAAGGAAAGCATAACATAACATTCCTGCAATATCTCCGATTCCCCATTCTTTTTTACCCAGAAAAACATCTTCCTCCTCACCGGCTTCCAGCAGTTCTTCCGGAATGCTGTACGGCCAGAATTTCTGAAACTTCTTAGATGCTGACAGGAGCTTAGGAAGCGCAAACATGAGAATCAGAGTAGGCATTCCGATCACATAATCTGCTGCATTGGCAGCTGCCAGTGTTGCCGGGGACGCATCCAGTCCGATGGCGATCGCTGACAGATTACCGGACCCTCCTGTATAAGTACCTACAAACATACCGCCGATTTTCCAGCCCTCTTCAATTCCGCCTGCCATAAATGTACCTGCAATTAAAGTCACTGCAGAGACACTGACTACGGCAATCAGCATGGACAGAAGCGCCTTTTTGGAAAGCTTCAGAAGCTCTTTTAAATCTACGCTGAGCAGCATCAACGCTATAAACATCGGCGTACAATAGGTCATAAGGATTCCATAAGAATCATGGTAAAACGGCATGATCTTCAGATTGGAAAGAATGATCCCCAGAATGACAACGATCATAGCCGGTCCGATATAATTTTTTTACCACCTTAAATCTCTGCAGATAAAATGCCACTGCGACCATGGCCAATAATACTAATATAATATTTCCTGAACTACTCACTAGTGTATCCATATCATTTCCTCATTTCTTAACTATTTCGCAAATAATGCTTACATGTTCACTTCAATTCCAAGTCCCGGTTTTTCTGACAGGGTGATGATGTCCCCTTCTATCTCAAAGCCTCCGGATACGGTATCGTCTTCAAAGAATTTGAAACTGTCAACATCTGCTTCCGTAATATTTCCTTTTGCAGCAACAAGGCTTGCCGCAGCTGTAATAGCCAGCTTGGTTTCCATCATGCATCCCACCATACAGTTGACTCCCGCACTTTCCGCAACAGCATTGATTTTCAGTGCCGGATACAGCCCGCAGGATTTCATCAGCTTAATATTCATGATATCTGCCGCGTCATTTCTTACAATGCGCAGTGCATCTTTTGGAGAATGGAGACTTTCATCCAGCATGACAGCCGAAGTGATCTGCTTTCTCAGAAATGCAGTACCTTCCACATCCCAGTATGGAAGAGGCTGCTCAATGGCGTCGATTTTGTACGGTTCCATCGCCTTCATAATGTTCACTGCCGAGTTT
The DNA here is from genome assembly GCA_021769965.1 of Eubacterium sp. Taxonomy (GTDB): domain Bacteria; phylum Bacillota; class Clostridia; order Peptostreptococcales; family Anaerovoracaceae; genus Senimuribacter. Next base: position 22,076 of record JAETRU010000015.1, on the reverse strand, counting down.
ACAGTCCATCCCTGATTTGCATCGATACGAAGTCTGATGTCATCTCCTACAGCCTTTCGAATGAGCTTTATTGCCTTCACATCATCTTCTCCGGAAATACCTGCTTTGATCTTTAAAATACGGTATCCTTCCTCTACATAGGCTTTTGCAGATGCTGCCATTTTTTCCGGCGTATCAATCCCAAGCGTGATATCAGTAATCACCTTTGGACAATCACCGCCAAGAACCTTGTATAACGGTTGACCCAGAAGTTTTCCTTTCAGGTCATAGAGCGCGATGTCAATACCTGCTTTAGCCGCAGTATTGCCATAAAACGCATGATCCATGGTCTTGTGAATCGTTTCAATTGCAAGAGGGTCCATACCGATCAGCAGTTTTCTCAGCTCGCCCAGAATCACCAGCGTACTGTCCAGGCTCTCTCCTGTTACCGGACCAAAGGGTGCGGATTCACCATAACCGATCATTCCTTCATCAGTGATCACTTTCAGTAAAATCGTTTCCGCATACTCAATTGTACCAAAAGTAACCGTAATCGGTTCTTTGAGTTTGATTTTTACTTTCTCGAATTTAATATCTGTGATTTTCACCTGCATTTATCTCCTTTTTAATTATACATAAATAATTTACGAAAATTTTACTATATGTTAAATTCCTTGTCAATATTTTAGAATTGAAAATTCTGCATTTTGGTTTAAACCTAAAAAATCTCATCGAATTACTGTTGTTTTTGTCAATTTACACAACTTTATGAGCCCTAAAATGCGTTTAAAATCCATACTGCATTTTACGTCAGCAGCGTTTATGCGGCGCCTTTTTATTATTTTTAAACTTTATTGCTTTAAATTCAAAATTCAGGTATAATATCTGTATCTAACCACGCAGGAGATATAATATGTTAGGAGAAAAAATTCGCGCATATCGAAAAGACGCAAAAAAAACATTAAACCAAATTGCTGATGCAACCGGCTTATCCACCGGCTATCTTTCCCAGCTGGAAAACAACCATGTGGACCCTTCCCTTTCAGCGCTGCGTAAAATAGCAGCAGCTCTAAATCTGCCTGTCTATCTGCTTATGGAAGACAGCAGCAATGAGGACTATGTTACCAGGAAAAAAAACAGAGTCGTTATGACATTCCCCGACAGCCCCATTTCGTTTGAAGTGGTTTCAACCCTGCCTAATAAAACGATCATTCCATCTGCAATGATTATGTACTTTACTCAAAAAAGCCACTCCTTTGATACAGACCGCTTTCTTATTCATGACTCCGATGAAATCGTACTCATTGAGAAAGGTGAATTAACGCTATATTACGGAAGCAATACGATTGTCTTGCATGCCGGAGATTCTGCCCTTATTCCGCGCAATACTCCGCATCGTTACCATAATCACACGGACGAAATCACTTCCGGCTATGTCGTTACAGCCCCCTGCACATTGCCGAGGAATATCTAAAAGCGCCTGCAGGCGAATCACTCCGTCTGCAGGCGTTTTAAAGTACATATACGTTTTTGCAGTTTATTTAGCAGCTGCGCCGATTGCGAAGCCCTTTTCGAATGCTTCCAGGTTCATCGGCAGGAACTCAGGTTTTTTCTTACCCAGCTTGTTCTTGATGGTCTCAATGATAACATCCTTTGGAACAACTTCTGTAGCACCGATATAAGCGCCCAGCATGATGATGTTCAGAACTTTCGGGTTTCCCATTTCCAGAGCCATTTCTGTAACAGGCACTTTGATCACCTTGATGTCGTCTCTCTCGATCGGAGAAAGCACGATGGAGCTGTTGATGAACAAGATTCCATCCTTCTTCAGCTTCGGCAGGAATTTGTTCAGGGAAGGGTCGTTCATAACGATCAGGTCTTCCACTGCGTCCATTACAGGCGCGCCGATTTCGTCATCGGAGATTACTACATAGCAGTTCGCAGTACCTCCACGCATTTCAGCGCCGTAGGAAGGGAAATAAGTAACGTGTTTATCTGTAGATTCGCAGGTTGCCTGTGCCAGAAGAGTTCCCAGCATCATAACGCCCTGTCCGCCGAATCCGGCAACGATTAAATTTCTTTCCATCTTCTTACTCCTCCTTTGTCTTATCTCTGAATACGCCCAGAGGGAACTCAGCAAGCATCTTTTCTTCCAGGAAGTCCAGTGCTTTCATTTCGTTCAGACCCCAGTTAGTCGGGCAGGAAGTTACGATTTCAACCATGGAGAAGCCTTTTCCGTCGATCTGTGCCTGGAAAGCCTTTTTGATCGCTGCTTTTGTCTTGCGAACGTTAGCAGGATTGTTGCAGGAAGTTCTTTCCAGATATACTGGTGCAGTCAGCTGGTTCAGTACTTCGCACATGTGGATCGGATAACCGTGTTCCTTCGGATCTCTGCCCTTAGGAGCAGTGGAAGCCTTCATGCCGATCAGAGTGGTCGGAGCCATCTGTCCGCCGGTCATGCCGTAAATACCGTTGTTGATAAAGATAACAGTGATGTTCTCGCCTCTGTTTGCTGCGGACATTGTCTCAGCAAGACCGATGGAAGCCAGGTCGCCGTCACCCTGATATGTATAAACCAGTGATTCAGGATTGGTTCTCTTTAAACCTGTTGCAACCGCGCATGCTCTGCCGTGTGCGGAAATGTTCAGGTCGTGGGATACATAAAGCTGTCCCAGTCCGCAGCAGCCAACGCCTTCGCAGCGGACTAATTTGTCCAGCATGCCCATTTCTTCTACAACTTCGCCGATCAGCTTATGAACGGTTCCGTGCATGCATCCAGGACAGAAACCGGAAACAGTCTCCGGCTTGATACCAATGGTTCTCTTATATACTTTTTCCATTGCCATTTATAATACCTCCTTTGCCAGCTCACGCGCAGCGTTCATAACTTTTTCTTTTGTCATGATCTCTCCGCCGGATCTGAGACATTCTGCAATCGGGCATCTGCCGTGTACAGCGTGGTCTACATCCCATGTCATCTGTGCAGGAATGGACATTTCGATGTCCAGAATACCCTTTACTCTATTAAAGTCAAGATTTTCAAATGTCTTGTAAGGGAACGGATGGATTGCAATCGGTCTGATCAGGCCAGCCTTGATGCCTTCTGCTCTCAGTTCCTTTACAGCAACCTTGGCAATACGTGCGGAAATACCATAAGCAGTCAGGATGATTTCTGCATCGTCTGTCATGATCTCTTCTACTCTAACGTCCTTGTCGACCCAGGACTTATATAATTCAGCAGCTGCCTTATTTACCGGCTCAAAGCTTCCGCCTACGCCGCCCGGCAGGATTCTTACCTGTTCTTCAGGAGTGTGTCCTACTGCAGAGATCGCTCTGCGGGCTTCCTTCATTGCAGCAACTTCCTCTGCGGATTTCATCGGAGGCAGTTCAACAGGCTCCATCATAGTACCCATAACGCCGTCTGTCAGAATCAGTACAGGGTTGTTGTCTCTTTCAGCAAGATCAAATGCTTCATAAGTCATGTCTACTGCTTCCTGTACGGTGGACGGGGACAGTACGATCATTTCAAAACCACCGTTGCCGGAGGCCTTTGTTGCCTGCAGATAATCCTGCTGTGCCGGCTGGATAGCACCGATACCAGGGCCGCCTCTTCCTACGTTTACATAAACGATCGGCAGACGTGCTGCTGCGCAGTAGGAAATGCCTTCACTGTAAAGGCTGATACCGGTACTGGAAGAAGAACTCATCGCTCTGGTTCCTGTCTGGATCGCGCCGTAAAGCATATTTACAGATGCGACTTCACTTTCGCCCTGTACAAATACGCCGTCAACTTCCGGCATTCTTCTTGCGAAGTACTCCGGAATCTCATTCTGCGGTGTGATTGGGTAGCCGGCAAAGAATCTGCAGCCGGCTCTTGTAGCTGCTTCAGCAATGGCTTCGCAGCCCTTCATAAATACTCTTGCCATTTTCTAAACCTCCCTATAAACCTCGATTGCTGCGTCAGGACATACAACGCCGCACGCTGCGCAGCCGATGCAGTCGTCCGGATTTGCTGCAACGACATACTGGTAGCCTTTAGAATTCACTTTGTCGCCGATGGCGAGCACTTTCTTAGGGCAGAACTTAACGCAATAGCCGCAGCTCTTGCAGCTCTCTGCTCTAATTTCTACTTTTCCTTTTGCCATTTTCATTACCTCCTAATGGTCCTCGCCCCAATTTCTGAAAGAAATTGCTGGGGAGTCCTTATGCTTGAAGCCTCCGAAGCTTTGCTTCGGCACAGGCTTCGTCGTATAATTGGTGCATGACCCGCCTGAAGATTTATTCCTCAGACCAATATTCAAAAACCTGCTGTCCATAGGTGCACAGGTTCGTTGACGTGCTTACTGCTGATGCCACTCATACGTGAGATACAGCCTGATAGGGATCAAAGGGGTCTCTGTCTGTCCTTCTATCTCCGGACAGAGGGATTCCATCGCGCACAGGTAATCTATGCTGAGATATTCGGAAATGATGTCCGCGACTTTCTCATGCCCGGACAAAACCTCCTCCGCCGTGGTGGTGACACCTACGTTCGGGTTACTCATGATAGACACGTTTTCCAGATTGATATGCGCCATACCCAGTACTCTTGCCATCGTACCGTCGATGGTGATCAGGTCCTTGGACCAAGGCCGGTATCCGTTGATCACAAAGAAGTTCTGTGTATTGGACCGGTTCAGAAACGGTGCGAACGCGCCGATGAGTCTGGAACCGATATGATCTCCGCCTACGTCCAGAATCACAACAGCGTTCTCATCTGCCAGAAGTTCCCTCACGCCGCCCGGTGTAGTCGGCGCGTCAAAAAACTGATCCTGAAAATGGAACTCTACGCCCTTCTCGATCAGAATCTCTCTGGCGTCTCTGGAACGGAACAGCGGTTTCGTCTGGTCCATATCAAAGAAATGAATCTTCTTATCGGTAAGGCCTGCCATGCCGACCGCGAAGTTGATAGCGATCTCGCTCTTGCCGCTGCCTGCTTCTCCGACAAAGACGAAGTTTTTCTTGGTTTTTAGTAGTTCTCTATAAATACTTTCCATCGAAACCTCCCCATGTTTTTTCCTACAATTCCATTGTACATAATTCGACGCACAATGTCAAATTATTTTTTAGGTTTTATTACTTTTTGTTTGGTGCATTTTTCCAATAATTCTGCTAACTTTGGCAGCGCTGTGATACCGAAAATAACCGGACGATAGAGTTTGTCGCTGATTGCCTCAAAAGGCGCGCAAAAAAGGAGCGCCGCAGCGCTCCAGATCTGTTTTATTTGTCATATTTTCCGTAAGTTTCTGCTTCGTTTACGATCAGCTTTGCCATATCGAAGTTAAGCGCGGAAGGATATTCACAGCCTGTTGCCAGGATGAAACCGCCGCCTTTGCCCAATGCGTCAATCTGTCTTCTGCATTCTTCTCTGATCTGATCCTCGCTGGAAGCAAGAAGGTCGCCCGGTTCGATCATACCGATGAATGTAGTCTGGTCGCCGTATTTTTCCTTCATTTCTTCCATTGTAGTGCAATCAGGCGGGAAGTGGTCCAGAGAGAACGCTACCGGATGCATTCTTTCGATCTGCTGTTTCATGTACAGACCTTCGCCGCAGTTATGTACCATAACCATAGCGCCGGCTTCTCTTACTGCTTCTGCCAGTTCCTGTACCAGAGGACCTTCTACCTTGTCCCACATCTTAGGGCTCAGGATCGTCTTGGAAGAATATAAAGTGTCGAACATGATCGCGTGGCATCCTGCCTTGATCAGTTCCTGCGCGAATCTCTTCAGAGTTTCTGTTACGTTTCTCAGAGCCTGGTTCATCTTGTCAGGGCATTTGATCATATCATAGAACATCTGCTCCTGGCCTCTCATCATGCTGAGTACGCCCAGAGGTCCGAATACGAAACCAACGATCGATTTTTCCTGACCTCTTGCTTCATAGAGCTTTCTTGCCAGTTCGATATGCTCGCTCATTCTCGGTGTCTTAGTAGGATCCAGAACCTCGATCATATCATAGTCATCTGCAGATTTGATCAGTCTGTCATCCATATCAGGGTGTGCCGCATTGATCGGGCTGTATACAACTTTCTGACCCCAGTCAGCAGCCTCTACGGAAAGGTCGATCAAAGTGCAGATGCAGTCTACGCCGATCTCGTCAGTAGCTCTGATAATGCATTCTGCGCACTTGTCAACATCCTTTGACCATTCCTCATAATTAATACCCATTGTCTGCATAGATACGCTGTTGATCAGTGGGTACACCGGTACGCGGTCCGGTTCCTGATGGTTCAGCGCCATCGTTACTCGTTCAATTGAATTCATAATAGTACCTCCTTCGCATATTACGCTCGTCTGTTTAAGATACTCTTATCATATTACTTTACTGTACATAATTCCTATCGAATTTTTTTGATGTTTTTAGAGAAATAATTGACTTTTTATTTTATTTTTTATAGAATAAAAGAGAACTCATCAACAAAAATCAAAGTTTTTTAATATTAATTTATATTTTTTTCAGGTGCGAATATGGATCATTTATACGAATTTCTTACATTTGACGATAACAAGCTGAATCAGAGGATCTCTCATCTGGAGGATTCTCTTCTGGCGTTCTCCCGAATTACCAAGATTCCCGTCTCCTACTTTAATGTCGACGGCAATTACCGGTGGTCCACACTCCCGGCAGAACGTCTCTGCAACGCCAATTTGGAATATGAAAAAAAAGGCGCGCCATGCACCCGCAATCTTCTGGCATCCATGAACATCGCCCTTTCTCTGCCGGATCCATATATCTTTATGTGTGAAGCCGGTCTGATCCATCTTTGTTATGCGCTGTCCTCCGGCGGCAGAGAATACGGTTTTCTCATGGCAGGCCCCATCGCTATGGGTAACGATATGGAAAAAATGATCGGCGCATTTTTCAAAAAAACGCCTGCAGAAACACTGGACTATACCTGCCTGATGACCCTCCTGCACAAAATGAAGCTGTATACGCCGCGGGAAATCGCTTATCTTTCCACGCTGTTTCAAAACACTGTCACAGGACCGCTGACGCCGCCCGCGGAAGAAGACGTAAGGCAGCAGAGAAGCCTGGAACAAAGCAGCATCAGCCTGAAACTGCTCCAGTTAAAGAAAGAACAGCTGACCGTGGAATATCCCCACGAGTCGGAAGCTCTTTTGATCGAGCTGATCCAGTCCGGAGACAGCGCTGCCGGAAAGAAACAGTTTTCAAAATATATTGAGGATATCATGGTCTTTGAGGGCGGCAATCTGTCCATTACCAAGCTGCGCCTGATCGTCTTTATTACGCATCTGTTAAAGGGTGAGGATCCCGGGCAGCGCAATTACGAAAACCTTTACGCGCTGGAAAAGATCAACGAATGTCAGACATTAAAAGAAATGATGGACATCGGCAGGGAGCTGGTGGCATCGCTGGCAAACGCCGCGGCAGACAGTCTGTACAGCGGCTCTTCGCCGGCGATCCGGCAGCTGGTGCTCTATCTCCACACCCATTACAGCGAGGACATCTCGCTCAAAGAAGCCGCAGAAAAAGTACACCTGAATCCGACATACCTGTCAACCCTCTTCAAACAGGAGACAGGCATGTCCTTTACCGCGTATCTGGCGAATCTTCGCCTTTCCCGCGCCGAAGAACTGCTGCGGGAGACAAATCTGCCCATCACAGAAATCGCCCTGCAATGCGGATTTTCTTCGCCGGGTTACTTTACTAATGTATTTCGCGAAAAGCACGGCGTGACGCCAAGTGGGTTCCGCAGCCTCACTTAAATCAGCAGGCAAGGATTCCAGCGTTATAAGCGGTCATAAATGCAATCGTATTTTTTTACGACCGCATTATCGACCGAATCATCACCGAGATCGCGCTGCAATGCGGATTCCGCAGCTGGCAGAAACCGTAACCCACTGTCTTTCATATCGTCAGGCAAAACAGCGCATAAAGCGGAATGCTTTTAATATTATTTTCAAATCCAAAATTTTTAGCAGATACCCGTATGGCATACGGACAATCATAGCGTTTCACAAAGGAATTGAGGCTCCTGGAACGCACATTGTCTGCAGCTTTCGCTTCTAATGGAATGATGCTGCCCTGTTGATCCTGAAAAACAAAGTCCAGCTCCGCTCTCTGCTGCAGCGTCCAATAATATGGATGGATGCCGTTTGTTACAAGGACCTGCATAATATAGTTTTCCGTCAGCGCACCCTTAAATCCATCCATGTGGTGACTGCCTGTCAGCACCACGTTTGCCGCTATGCCAAACTTTGAACAGAGCAGACCCGTATCAACCATATATATCTTAAAAGCATCGTTATCGGCGTAAGCAGTCAAAGGCATTTTTCCCTCGCTCACACGCGTGCATCGGTTGATAATTCCAGCGCTTTCCAGCCATTGCAGCGGCAGCTCATATTCATAAGCTCTGGCCCCGGACTTGATCACTTTGTACTGAAATTTATGGTTTTCTTTAGAGAGCTGAGCCGGTATGCTGCCCCATGCAGCCATAATCTTAATCGTCTCCTGCGGCGCGGCATATTTTGCCATATCCGCAATATATGCGTCGTTCAGTCCTTTCTGTGCGGCCAGCACAAAGTTAAAATCCTTAGTTTCAGCATAGATCCTACCCACCTGCGGCATACCGCCCACCACCAGATACTCCCGATACAGATCAAGGGCCATATCATGAAGTGCCAGCGGGGCAAACTCACGGTAAGCGTCCCGTATCAGTTCAGCCAGCGCTCTGTTGCCTGTAGCCCACAAAAATTCCTCAAAATCCAATGGATAAAGGGTCATGCGGTCAACCTTGCCCACAGGGAAAGAATACTTTTCCCGCTTGAGGGCCACGCCGAGCAGACTGCCTGCGGCGATGATATAATACTCCGATCTGTTTACGCAAAATAGCCGCATGATCGTCCAAATGACGACTATGCGGCTATTAGTTTATTCCAGCTCATACTCTTTCAGCTTCCGGTACATGGTCGCTCTGCTGATCCCCATGGCTTCTGCCGCCGCCTCTTTTCCGGCAGGGGTATTTCCGAACCATGCGAGGGCATTTAAGATGGCCTCTTTTTCCATCTGCTTCAGAGGCACAGGCTCTTTTCCCGGTTTAAAATGCTCCCTGATGCGGCCGGGAATATCAGAAAGCGTGATCTGATTTCCTCTGCATTTATTGACAGCATATTCTACCGCGTTCTGCAGCTCTCTTACATTCCCCGGCCAGTCATAGGCCTGGAAAAGGGCGCTACTTTCCTCATCAAAGCCAAAGATCTCTTTTTTCTCCAGCATATCCCGGTACATCCGCAGGAAGTATTCCGACAGCATCAGAATATCTTCTTTTCGCTCCCTCAGGGCAGGAACATAGATCGGTATCACATTCAGTCTGTAATACAGGTCTTCCCGAAACTCTCCTGTTTCCATCATAGCCGTCAGATCGCGGTTGGTAGCCGCAATGATCCGGATGTCAATGTCAATAGAACGGCTGGACCCCACACGCTGGATCTTTCGTTCCTGCAGTGCCCGCAAAAGCTTTGGCTGCAGATGGATCGGCAGTTCTCCGATCTCATCCAGAAAGAGAGTCCCTTTGTTGGCGATTTCAAACTTTCCTGGACGGCCGCCCTTTGCTGCGCCGGTAAACGCCCCTTCCACATATCCGAACAGTTCGCTTTCCAGAAGGTTATCAGGAATTGCCGCGCAGTTTACCGCCACAAAAGGCCCCTTCGCACAGCGGCTGGCGTTGTGGATCGCAGCTGCAAACAGTTCCTTTCCCGTCCCGCTCTCGCCCTGAATCAAAATGTTGGAAAAGCTGTGGGCAAAATTCTCCGCGTCTTCCTTCGCCTTGGTGATCTGCGGGCTGCTGCCGATGATCTCGTCAAAAGCGCCCTGTTTCACCGGTTCCAGCAGTTCGTTGGCTCTTGCAAGAAGCTCCGCCGCTTCTTTCAGATAAATCAACGCGCCGGTGTACTTTCCCTCGATCAAAACAGGCGAATAGGTCATCTCGTATTCGACCTGGCAATTTTTCCCGCCAAGAAAAACACGGGACGTCTTTTCTTTCATTCCGCCTGCGGTGAATCCGTCCAGCAGCTCCGAAACATTCTGATCCTTCAAAGAGCCCGACTTCCCGACCAGCCTGCGAAACCTTTCATTATAGTAAAGGATCCGGTTATCTTCGTCGATGCTGGCAAGGGCAAAATCCAAACTCTCCACGATTCTGCTCATCTTCTGGTTTTCCGCCAGTGTCTCAACATTAATGGTCTCTTTTTCCAGCTGATTGATCAGAAGATCTCCCATTCTGCCAATAAAATCTACCATCGGATCCTTCTGGGTGATCAGCTTGTCCTTTTGTCTTCTCTCCTGTGAATAGATGCCCATGCCGCCGATAATTTCTTCCTTATAAAAAAGAGGACAGGCGATGATGGTTTCCGTCCTGCAGGAAGAGCGCTTGCTGCACGACAGGCAGCCAGCGCTCTCTTTTTTGGCGTCGTTATAGATGACAATGCGCTTTTCCTGCATCGCCTTTGATATAACAGACCCTGTATTCAAACATTCCATTTCACTGCTGACAGCGCCCCCATGCTCCCAGTCTCCTACGACCTGAAGATGGCGGTCGGAGATCAGAACATCCATCTCCAGAATAATCGACATGATATATGCCATTTTCTCCGCATAGGGTCTGATGCCCGCAAGTTCCATCATTTTTATTTCACTCCTGTCTTTGCGTACTGTACGATCTGTTCTGCCGACATTCCCGCAAGACCCAGGTTTTCCAGATTTCTGCTGTAATCACAGTTGGTCAGATCCTCGCCAAGCATCGCTTCGCAAAGTGTTGTAACCAGCTTCATCTTTTCTACAGGCATACCAAGGAGTTCGCCCATTGCGGTAAACGGAACCATACCGGTAGGAATATCCTCATAGATATATCTGGTCTTCGGTGTATTTGCAGCATAGATGTCCTTGTAGGCTTCCACATTTTTCAGCATCTGAGATACATTGTCTCCATGAGCGTTGTACTCGATATCGTATTCCATGTAGATAGAAAACAGATCTTTTCCCAGCGTCAGTCCCAGCTTCTCGCCGATGGCGGTTCTCTCTTTATCCATCGCCTCGATATAGTTGCCTACAGTTTCGCCGATGCCGTCCAGATAATATCTGAACTTCGCGCCAGATTCAGCCCAGGAGGCATTCATGATCGTAGGCAGCGGATGCACCATCGCGTTGGTGCTGTCAAAGCTGGTCTCCAGCACAGATTCGCACTCTTCCAATTCTTTGATCACTGGTTTGATTATATCATAGAGCTTTTCACGGTTGCAAGCAGGAAACGCCGATACTAAAAGTCTGTCCTTCTTTCCGCCGATATGTACTCTGCCAGCTTCGACCAGTCTTGCTGCAAAGAGCAAGGTGTTGCTTTCTCCGATAGTGACGGATTTGGTGCAGCCTGCGTCTTCCAGCGCTTTTTTGAATGCAAATGCGCCGAACACAGAGGATGGGCTTAAGAAAATAATCTGATCTTCTTTGATAAAAGGCGCCATTTCCTTTGCGATCTTATTGTGATAAATGGCAGGATTTACTACCATGATCAGATCCGCGTCTTTTACGACTTCGCCCATGTCGGTGCTTGCAAGGCTGATCTCGCCTTTGCCTGTAATCGCGCCCTCAAGGGTGATATAGCCCTGCGCTTTGATCACGTCAATAGGCGCGTCAAAGTAGTCGAAAATTTTTACCTCATAGTCCTCATTCATAGCAAAATATGCTGCCAGCGCCTGTCCGCCGTTTCCAGCGCCGATTACTGCAATTGTCTTTTTCATTTTTATTCCATCCTTTCTGTTTTTAAGTTAAAACGGTCCGTAATTTGTCGCTGTAGCGATCGCCAGCACGATGAATACCCACACGGTCCAGGCAGCCACAATCTTTACCGCGAATTTGAACCATTTGCCAAACGGCACTTTTGCAAGTCCTAAAGATGCCATCAGCACGGAATGGGTCGGGGTGATCATGTTCCAGAAACCGTCGCCGCACTGATATGCCAGAACCGCCGTCTGTCTCGTTACACCGATCAGGTCGCTGAGCGGTGAAAGAATCGGCATCACGACCACAGCCTGTCCGGTCGAAGACGGGATAAAGAAGTTGATCAGCCCCTGAGAAAGATACATGCCCCAGGCAGCAAAAACGCTGTTTAACTGAGAAAGCGGCAATGACAGCCAGTATACAAAAGTATCCATGATCATACCGTCTTCCATAACGACCAGAATCGCTCTGGAAAGGCCTACGAAGATCGCTGCCGTAGTCATTTCTCCCGCGCCTTCTACAAAGTCTCTGGAGATCTGATTCAGATTTCCTTTTCTATAGATGAGTCCGATCAGAAGACCCATGCCGAAAAACAGCGCTGTAATTTCATTGAAGTACCAGCCGTAGCTTACAACGCCGTAAATTAAAACAACGATGGTCGCTGCCAGAATGGCAAGGATGATTTTATCTGTCCCTGTAATAGGACGTTCCTCTTCTGCCTTGAATTCTTCAAGAAGCTTCGTATTGTCAATTCCCAGCTTCTTGTATTTCTTTCCATGTAATACCGTGATTGTGATCGCAATCACCAGCGCACCTGCCATCAGTACGACACGAAGTCCCATTCCGCTGAACATCGGAAGTTCTGCGATGCCCTGCGCGATACCGGTATTAAACGGATTCAGAGGACCGGCCGAATATCCGCAGTACAGTCCGATGACAACCATGGCTACGCCGACAATCGGATCGAATCCCATCTTCAAAGCCACCGTTACCAGAATAACTACGAAAGGAAGTGATTCCTCCGCCATACCGAAAGTTGCGCCGCAGATCGCAAACGCGGTCATGATAATCGCGACCATTACAGATTCTCTGCCCTGCAGCTTCTTTACCAGACTGCCGAGACCCGCAGCGATCGCGCCCGTTCTTGCGACGATACCGAAGGCCCCGCCGATGACAAAGATCAGCGCGATAATGTCGCTGGCTTTTACAAGTCCACGAAAGACTGCGGAGAACAGTTCTACCAGCGAGGTAGGATTTGACTCAGTAACCGCGTAGGTCCCTGACTGTACCAGTTCTCTTCCTGTCTCCTCATCGAGAACCCGCTCAAATGCGCCGGCAGGCATGACATAAGTCAGCGCCGCCACAAACGCTACAATGATCAAAAGCAATAATGCCGTTTCCGGAAATGCCAGTTTCCGTTTTTTCTTTTCGTTTAGGGTTTCCATAAGTTCCTCCTTATTTTTTCTTGACCCAATAAATCGCAACAATCGTGCCAAAACAAAAAACGGCTGAAAATAGCCGTTTTTGCTCATCACTCTCCTTAAAAATCCGTATTTTTGTCTCATTTTGAGATTTTCTCCAAAGGCTCGTCTCATTTTAAGATGAGCCTTGGATTTTATCCCAAAAGGTCGTCTCTTTTTGAGATTTTTCATCAAGGGGATGAACGCCGGAGAATTTTCTCTCCACTTGATAATCGCCGTGTTTTAGTGTAAGATAAAGGATAAGAAAAATCCAAACGGGAGGAAGCATCTATGGGAAAAATGACCGTGTATCACGGCGGATATACTGCAATACAAACGCCCGAAATCATCATGGGCAGAAATACAAAAGATTTCGGTCCGGGGTTTTATTGCACTGTCATCAGAGAGCAAGCTGAACGCTGGGCAAAACGATATAATACCCCTGTCGTTTCTTCCTATGCGGTTCGTTTCAATACCGATTTAAAAATTCTTGAATTTCAAACCATGACAGAAGAATGGCTGGATTTCATTATTAACTGCCGAAACGGCATTCCCCATGATTACGATATCGTGATCGGCGCCATGGCAAATGACCAGATTTATAACTTTATCGCAGACTACATCGACGGAATCATCACCCGGGATCAGTTCTGGTCTCTTGCCCAATTCAAATATCCAACCCATCAAATCAATTTTTGCACTGAACCTGCATTGAAGTGTCTGGAGTTCATCACAAGCGAGGAGGTACGATAACGTGGTAGGAAGAGAAGACAGAAAAGAAAACGATTTATTTTTTACCTGCAGCCTCATTGATTACATCGCAAGAAAAACATGCAACAAAAGATCTGATGTTGTAAATACTCTGGGTAAACGTCTGATTACGAAAATCTACGAGCTCGCTGACGTCTATCACAGCGACAATATCGACCGTGTCAGCGAAGATTTTATTACGGAGGCCGGGTTAACGCACGGAAGCTTCGATAACGTCTCCGCAGCCCGCTACTCCGTTCCCAGTCACTGGGATATCGGCAAGGTCTACAAGCGGCTGATTCTGGGTATCTGCCGCGAGAAAAAAACAGATGTGATCGACGCGCTGTTCTCCGCTTATAACTCCTTTGTCAGTGAAAAAATCGATGACTACAACAGCAGCTTTTATTATGATGCGCCCCAGAATATACTCAACGCATACCTGTATAATCAAGTTGAAGCATAATATGCGCAAGCTATTGATTTCAATATTTCCAAAAAACCATCCACGCGTCAAACGCGTGGTTTTACTTATACAAAAAAGGAGCAGTCTTTTCAAACTGCTCCATCTTTGAATCATTTAGATATTCTTTTCGATGATCCCTTTTGATTATCTCTCAACGATAACGGAAGTTCCCATGCCGCCGCCGATGCACAAAGTAGCCAGACCATATTTGGAGTCTCTCTTCTGCATCTCGTAGATCAGGGAGATCAGGATTCTGGCGCCGGAAGCACCGATCGGGTGACCTAAAGCGATAGCGCCGCCGTTTACGTTAGTCTTTTCAGGATCTAATCCTAAATCTTTTCTAACTGCTAAGGACTGTGCAGCAAATGCTTCGTTTGCTTCTACCAGATCCATATCTTCGATAGTCAGACCAGCCTTTTCCAGAGCTTTCTTGGAAGCAGGAACCGGGCCAACACCCATGATGGACGGATCTACACCGCCGGAAGCATAGGATTTGATCGTGCACATAGGCTTGATTCCTAATTCGTCAGCTTTTTCCTTGGACATTACAACCAGAGCCGCACCAGCATCGTTGATACCGGAAGCGTTAGCAGCTGTTACCATACCGTCTTTCTTGAATGCCGGTCTCAGTTTAGCCATCTTTTCGATGGAAGCGCCGAACTTAGGATATTCGTCAGTATCGAATACGATCGGATCGCCTTTTCTCTGCGGAATTTCTACAGGAACAATCTCATCCTTGAATTTGCCTTCTTTGATAGCAGCTTCTGCTCTCTGCTGGGAAATAACGGAGAACTCATCCAGTTCTTCTCTGGTGATGCCCCACTGTTCTGCAACGTTTTCAGCAGTGATACCCATGTGGTATCCGTTGAAAGCATCCCACAGACCGTCGTTGACCATCATGTCAACCATCTGTGTGTTGTTCATTCTTGCGCCCCATCTTGCAGCAGGCATAGCGTAAGCTGTAGCGGACATGTTCTCAGCACCGCCTGCAACTACGATATCAGCATCTCCTGCTTTGATGATCTGTGCAGCAAGCTCAACAGCTCTCAGTCCGGAACCGCAGACCTTGTTGATCGTCATAGTAGGAACTTCATTCGGGATGCCGGCATCTAAGGACATCTGTCTGGATACGTTCTGTCCTAAACCGCCCTGCAGTACGCAGCCCATGATAACCTCTTCAACCTGCTCAGGCTTCAGGCCTGCTCTTTCTACGGCAGCCTTGATCGCGATTGCACCAAGCTGTCTGGTCGGAACGCCCTTCAGACTGCCGCCGAAACTTCCGATTGGAGTTCTTGCTGCGCTGACAATTACTACTTCTCTCATTGTATATGTACCTCCTTAAAATAACCATCTGAAACTTCTCATTAACGCATTTCAGAATTTGTTAAATTCTTCACATTCTCATTATACTATGGTTCATACCAAAAAGCAACCCTATTTTGTTAAATTCTTGTCATTCCATTGAAAATGTCCAGAACAATGTAAAAAACAGAACTTCAGGGCTCCTTTTTCTCTGCATATAATTAAAGTGAAAATTTGAACTTATTATATCATGATTTATTGAAAAAGGCAATCCCATATCCACACTGCAGATACTTCCTCTATACAATAAATCTGCCCGAATACCGTTCCTCCATATGGTCCGGTTTCAGCGCTTCTTTTGCCTGTCTCAGATTTGCCAGTCCCATGTCCTCCTCCCGGTTGACATAGACGATCTCCTCCGGCAGCATTTTGCAGAATTCACTGCAGATCACCTGATACAATCCTCTGTAATCATCGTTTGCCTTCTCAAAATGCTCTACAGCCGTATCTCCGCTTAGCAGCTCACCGATCGCGAAGGCCTGCAGACTGCCGTCTGCGAAGACCGCCGCGGAATACACCTTCGGCTCCTCCACCAGCTGAAGCATCTCCCGTATGGCCTCTTCCTCCATACGCAGGCTTTCCAGCTCATCAGCGTCATAATCTCTGACTTCCCGGATCCTGACCACAAAGTCCAGGATCTGCTCTGTCATATCCCGGCTGATTGGCTTTACCTCATATTCGTAGTTCTTCAGGAAATAGTTCATGTGATTCTTTTTCTTATGCAGGGCCCGCCCGCTGAGGCTGATCAGCTTATCCTTCAGATAGACATATTCATCACTGTCTCTGTCGCGGACAAAATCCATCTGCCCCGGGAACGCCTCTTCCAGATACTGTACCATATGTCCCGGCACCAGCTCTATGGAAAAAGGGATCTTCCGCTGTTCAAACCGCCGTCTGGCTTCCATCACCGCTTCGCGCAAAGACGCGGGATCGTAGCTTCCTGTTCGTGTCATAGGCATAGAGATGATGGCGTTGGGCTTATCGGTGATCATGCAGTCCGCGCCGGCTATGCACAGATAGTCGCCAATGATCTCCCAGCAGAGGCAATGGGTGTTCCGCCAGATATAATTGGCCAGCAGAGTGTATCCGGCTCCGCGGTAATCAAAGCCTCTGAAATACTCTCCCAGCAGCCTGGCATCTTCTTTTGTCATATTCTCAAAGGAATTTTTAAAAATGATCATACGGTCAGTCCCCACTTCTCTACAGTCTCAAAGCTTCCTCGATCTGTAAAGTCAAAGCGAAGCGGTGTGATCACGGCATAACCGGCATAAACCGCTGCCAGATCATATTCCTGAGAGCTGCCTGAATAGTCGGCAGGCTGTCCTGACAGCGCATATCGTTCTCCCTCTACACAGTGGAACCGGCTGTCATAGTAATGACCCCCAAGCAAAGCGGTTTTAACGCCTTTGATCTGGTCGGCCGGAAGATCCGGCACGTTGATGCTCACCACCACAGACGGATCCATTTTGCCGTAGACATGCCCGATCACATCCACAGCCAGCTTGCATGCCGTGTCGAAATGCGTCGCCTCATGATCGTCCGCGGAAACAGCTACAGCCTGCACGCCGGATATGGCCGCCTCAGCCGCAGCGCCGATGGTTCCTGAATACAGCGTATCCTGTCCCAGATTGCTTCCCATGTTGATCCCCGCGTAGACCATATCTATCTTCACGCCTTCTTCCGCGAAAAACTGCAGTCCGATCTTGGTACAGTCGGCCGGAGAGCCTGACGTCTGCAGGGCTCCCTTTGCGCCCGGAAAAGATACGTGCTGTATGATGACCTCCTGTCCCAGGGTGACAGAATGACTTTTGGCGCTTCGCTGTCCGTCAGGGGCACATACGTACACGTCTGCCACCTTTGACAGCGCCTGCACCAGATGCCAGATGCCTTTTGCCTGGATCCCGTCGTCGTTCACTACAAGAATATTCATTCCATCCTCATCACCTTTCCGATAGAGTCATAGATCACCAGATCCGCCTTGCCGTCGTACGGAGTCTGGCTCTTGTTGATCAGAACCAGATGATCACCTCTGAAATAGTTGATCAGTCCCGCCGCCGGGTAAACGACCAGAGAAGTGCCCCCGATAATCATGGTATCCGCCTTTTCGATAGCATCCACAGCTCCCTGAATGCAGCTGTCATCCAGCATTTCCTCGTAGAGGACCACATCCGGCTTGACGCGGCCGCCGCAGCTGCACCGGGGCACGCCGTTCTCACAATGCTCCTCGTCCATGATATAATCCACGTCATAGAACTTTCCGCATTTTTCACAGTAGTTTCTAAGAACGCTGCCGTGAAGCTCAAAGACTTTGCGGCTGCCCGCCTTCTGATGCAGTCCGTCGATGTTCTGGGTAATAACGGCCTTCAGCTTCCCTGTTTCCTCCAGCTTTGCCAGCGCCTTATGGGCGTCGTTGGGCTGCGCGTCAGGGTAGATCAGGTTTTCCTTATAGTATTTGAAGAACATCTCCGTATGATTCACATAAAATGTATGAGACAGCATGGTTTCCGGAGAATGCCCATATTTCTGCTGGGCATGATAAAGACCGCTTTCCGAACGGAAATCCGGTATATTGCTCTCCGTGGAAACGCCTGCTCCTCCAAAAAATACGATATTTTTGCTTTCATCGATCACTTTTTTTAATCTCTCGTCCATCTTGTCACCTGCCTTTTTGTTTCTTACTTGCAAACGAGGGTATACTTTGATATTATAGCATAAAAAAGGGGGTTTTGTAAATGGATTACACCAACAGAAAAACCGGTCAGCAGGGACGGCCCGCGGAGCGTCAGAAGAAGCGCAAAACAGCTCTGATCCTCAGCGGCGGCGGCTCCCGGGGCGCCTACCAGTGCGGCGTCTGGCAGGCCATGACTGAGCTCGGCATGGATATAGATATCGTCGTAGGCGTATCTGTCGGCGCCATTAACGGGGCTATGGTAGTACAGGGCGACGTGATCAAAACAGCCAACCTGTGGCGGCAGATGGAAACGAATATGATCTTTGACGTAGCAACAGACGCCGGTATTGCAGACTTTGCCGCTGAGTTTCTCAAAGGCGGCGGCGCCGGTTCTACAGGCCTGCAGAGTATGCTGTCACAGTACGTGGACGAGGAAGCCGTCCGTCGTTCTCCTATAGACTTCGGCCTGCTTACTGTCGAACTCCCGTCTATGAAGCCCCATTATCTCTGGAAGGAAGAGATCCCCGCAGGTCAGCTCTGCGACTACATCACCGCTAGCGCGTCAGCCTTTCCCGCTGTAAAACCCTTTGATATAGAGGGAAAGGATTTCATTGACGGCGGCTACGAAAACAACCTGCCGGCCGCCATGGCGCTGGAAAAGGGCGCTACCGACGTGGTCTGTGTTTATCTGGATGCCATCGGCCGCTTCAGGCCGTCCTCTCTGAAAGACATCCCTAATCTGACCTTCATTGAAAGCAAATGGGATCTGGGAGATTTTCTGGTCTTTGACCGGGCTAACAGCAAACGTATCCTGCGGCTCGGGTATCTGGACGCCATGAAGACGTTCGGCGTATTTGACGGTACCCGCTATACCTTCGCCAAGGGAACCTTTGATAAGCGCACCTTAAGCCAGGCCGACTGCGCGGCGCATATCTTCTGCCTTGATCCGCTGATCCTGTACCGCCGTCAAAGCTATCTGGAAGCTTTGACAGACGCAGTGGCTGCCGCGCGGGAAGAAGACGCCCTGCAGCTGGCGCTGCCTAAAACCGCGTCGGAACTTGGCAGTCTGGCTAAGGCCGGGTTATCGAAAGCCAGCCTTTCAGCAGCTGTCGACCAGCTGAAATCAGCCAGCAAAAAAGCAGCTGCCCTCTTCATCGCAGACAGTCTGCGCGAAAAGGGCAGCGAAAGTATCTTTCTCACAAGGTACGCCCGCCGGCTGCTGCAGGATGAGGTGGCCGCAGCCGATCTGCTGGTAAAACTGGGACTTGTGTAAGCAGCGAGCCGCCAGTTTACTGCACATCAAAACCGAACAGTCCTGCCGCCGCAGAACTGTTCGGTTTATGAGTCTCTCGCTGTATTCCGATATTTCTACAGAATATCTATATGCTCCCCGGCCAGAGCTTTGTTCATACTGCGCACGGCGCAGAATTTTCCGCACATGGAACAGGTATCGTCATGTTCCGGCTTGCGGTCTGCCCGGATCGCTTTTGCAGTTTCCGGATCGATAGCGCAGGCCCACTGGGCTTCCCAGTCAAGTTCTCTGCGCGCGTCAGCCATGCGGTCATCCATTTCACGGGCGCCGCGGACGCCCTTTGCGATATCGCCTGCGTGGGCTGCGATCTTTGACGCGATGATGCCCTGTTTTACATCTTCTACATTTGGCAGCGCCAGATGCTCTGCAGGTGTTACATAGCAGAGGAAAGCAGCTCCGGAAGCCGCCGCAATGGCTCCGCCGATAGCGGAAGTGATGTGGTCATAGCCCGGCGCGATATCCGTTACGATCGGTCCCAGTACATAGAACGGCGCGCCGCTGCAGATAGTCTGCTGCAGTTTCATATTAGCCGCAATCTGATCCATCGGCATATGACCCGGCCCTTCTACCATGACCTGAACATCCTTTTCCCAGGCGCGCTTTGTCAGCTCGCCAAGGCGCACCAGTTCCTCGATCTGGCAGACGTCAGAACCATCGGCGAGACAACCCGGACGGCAGGCATCGCCCAGAGAGATGGTAACGTCGTACTCACGGCAGATATCCAGGATCTCATCAAAATATTCATAGAACGGGTTTTCTTCTCCGGTCATAGTCATCCAGGCGAAGACCAGAGAACCTCCGCGGGATACGATGTTCATCTTTCTCTTATGTTTTTTGATCTGCTCGATAGTTTTTCTGGTAATTCCGCAGTGAAGAGTCACAAAGTCCACGCCGTCTTCCGCATGCAGTCTGACCACGTCGATGAAATCCTTTGCGGTCAAAGTATCCAGATCTCTCTGATAGTGAATGACGCTGTCATAGACCGGCACGGTTCCGATCATGGCCGGACACTCGCTGGTCAGCTTGCGCCGGAACGGAATGGTGTCGCCATGGGAGGACAGGTCCATGATAGCATGAGCGCCCATATCGACGGCGGCCATGACCTTTTCCATCTCCACCTTCATATCCTTACAGTCCCTGGATACGCCCAGGTTTACGTTGATCTTGGTCTGCAGCATGGAGCCGACCCCTTCCGGGTCAATGCATTTGTGGTTCTTATTGGCGCAAATCGCCACTTTCCCGGACGCTACAAGCGGCATCAGTTCTTCTGTAGTCATCCGCTCTTTCTTCGCCACGACCTCCAGTTCCGGTGTGACGATACCCTTACGAGCCGCTTCCATCTGCGTTGCATAATTTCTCATTTCTACGAAATCTCCTTTCACAGGTCACATATAAAAAGTAACTGCCAATGTCCCCCGCAGGTTCATTGGCAGTTTTCTCGCACCGTATTTCCCTACGTTGGCATTACCCAAATCAGGTAGCAGGTCGAAGCAGTATCAGCTTCCTCTCAGCCCATTTCTATGAGCTCCCTTTTTCAGTTTATTATAATTCTATCTTATCACTTCAGTGCGGCAATTGCAAGAGACTTTTATCAGCCGGTCGTGTCAAGTTGTTGTGGAGTTTTTTGTTGACAACTCCAATGTATTTTTAACAGAACAATGAAGCAGCCCTCCACCGCTTCCTTCATCATTCTTTCTGCATATTCACTGTACCGTTCTTTTCTGGCCGCTCCTTCCTCATCTTCCAGCCTGAAATCTTCTCCTTTCAGCTTGCCGCCGTTCTTTATGTACACTCTCGCCTGGCTTAGTTTTCCAAGCCCTTTCTCGCTCCACCCGATCGGATCCCGGCTGAACCGCTCTGACAGCACATGGCTCACCTGTCCCTCCGTGCAGCTCCCCGGAATCTCCAGCGTCTTTCTTCTCACGATTTCTTCCCAGTTGTTCAAAATGTAACTGCCAAACTCTTTCACCGCTTTCGTCAGCTTCCTGTCTCCTTCCGCTTCAGCGTAAAGTTCCTGAAGTATCGCATCCGCCTTCTTCCGATCATTGATTTCGAAGGTTTTGTTAAACCGCACCCGCAGGTTCTTCTTCGGAAACCGTGCGCAAATCTTTCGCAGGTATTTCTCCAGATGGAATCCATCCAGCACATGCTCCGTCTGCGCAAAATTGTCAAGCCCCCTCTTAATCCAACCTCCGCCGTCTCCATGCACATAGATTTTTTCTATCGTTTCTATGTCGTACGCCTGCTGGATGTATCCTTCAACTTTCTTCCACAGCGCCTTGCCATCAAAATGCTCATCCACAAAA
>JAETRU010000014.1 GCA_021769965.1 Eubacterium sp. | reverse complement strand
AGCAAGCGGGACGCAGACCCTGATCCACGACTTGGGGCAGGCAAGGAATACTTTGTTCTGTTAAAAATACATTGGAGTTGTCAACAAAAAACTCCACAACAACTTGACACGACCCCATATTCTGACCGTCTTGCGTCTTACCAGCCAAAGTGGTAAAATTATAGAAAACGTGCCTCATGTTTTCTATAGATGTCGAACTATATCAAACCATGTCAAACCATGTAAAACGCCTCGAGCTATGCCGGAACGAGCGGGAATGCGACGAGTTATTCTTAGACATTTTGAGAAATTTCATGAGGCTGCTGCTGAGGATTTGCGCCTTCGCGAATTTTCCTCATTTCGCGGCCAATACTTTTAATACCAGTATGCACTATATATTTTACACAATCCCATCAACCAACGAGGTACCACATGAAACTATTTATCTACAGCATGAGAGACTTCGACGAGAAGCCCTTTTTTGACCAGTACTGCAAAAAATACGGCATCGAATACGGCTATACCCATGAGACGCCGTGTCTTGCCAACGCCGATCTGGCTGCCGGCTACGACGCCATCGACATCATCACCACCGTTATCAGTCGTGAGATGATCGACAGATACCATGAGCTGGGTATCCGGTGCATTGCGACCAGGACCATCGGCTACGATCATATTGACTGGAAATACGCAAAGTCTCTGGGGATCGGCGTGACCAACGTGACCTATTCCCCGGACAGTGTGGCCGATTACACCATTATGATGATGCTCATGGGCCTGCGCAAGATGAAACACATCATGATGCGCGGCGACGTCCAGGATTTCACACTCCGCGGCAAGCTGGGACGCGAACTGCCCGGCTGCACTGTCGGCGTCATCGGCACCGGCCGCATCGGCGAGACCGTGATCCGCGATCTGTCCGGCTTCGGCTGCAGGATACTGGCTTACGATCTCTATCAAAAGGAGTCCGTCAGGGCTTTGGCCGAGTACGTCGAACTTGACCGGCTGTTTGCGGAGTGCGATATCATTACCCTCCACGCGCCGGCTACCGATGAGAGCTATCACATGATAGACCGCGATGCTCTGACAAAGATGAAAGACGGCGTCGGTATCGTAAACTGTGCCAGAGGCGCTTTGATCGACAGCGACACTTTGATCGAAGCCATTGAGTCCGGCAAGGTGGGATTTGCCTGCCTGGATGTGGTGGAACACGAAAGCGGTCTGTACTACTTTGATCGAATGGGAGAGCCTCTGGGAAATCCCCGGCTTGCCATTCTGCGGTCCTACCCGAACGTTATCGTCACCTCCCATATGGCATTCTATACCGATGAAGCCGTTGCCAACATGGCCGAAAATTCCATCTTAGGCGCGAAGCGATATATCGAAGGCGGCGAAAATCCCTTTGCCGTATGATACACCGTTCTTAGTCATATCCCAAACACCTTTCTCATATATTTACACCAATGAGAGAGGTGTTTTTATGATGAGAAAGAATCGAAAAAGGGCGCTGTGTCTGGCCTGTGCCTTTGCCGTCTGCGCGGGCGGCGGCATCATGGGGGTGAGATACTTTGCGAATCCTCAGGAACCGGTAGTTCTGGAGACAGTTTCAGATACGCTGACTGCCGCGGGAGCGCCGTCAGAAGAGGAAAAGAACGCTAACCTGAAGCTGGATGTAAAGGCGGCAGTTCTCATAGATGCGGATACCGGGAAAGTTGTCTTTGAGCAGAACGCGCACAAAGAACTGCCGCCGGCCTCTGTCACCAAGGTCATGACCATGCTCCTCGCCATGGAAGCCGTGGACGACGGAAAAGTTAAGCTGACGGATCAGGTGACTATATCAGAACGGGCGGCGTCCATGGGCGGCAGCCAGATGTATATGGAAGTCGGCGAGACCCATACTCTGGAAGAGCTGCTGCAGGGCATCGCTATCGTTTCAGCCAATGACGGCTGTGTGGCCACGGCTGAGTACATAGCGGGAAGTGAAGAAGTTTTCGTGGAAAAGATGAACAAAAGAGCCCGCGAACTGGGCATGCGGGATACACATTTTGTTAATACCAACGGTCTGCCTGTAGCAGATCACTACACCAGTGCATATGATATAGCAGTGATGAGCCGGCTGCTCCTGAAACACGAGGAGACCCAGGAGTGGTTCAACACATGGCAGACCACCATCAAGGTGGGCCTTCCCGGCAAAGAGAAAGATTTCGGCCTCACCAATACCAATAAACTGATCAAACAGTATCCCGGCGCCAACGGCATCAAGACAGGATTTACCCAGGAAGCGGGCTATTGCCTGTCCGCGTCGGCAGAGCGTGACGGAACCACTTTGATCGCCGTCGTGCTGGGCGCAAAGACGTCGCAGATACGAAACGCCGAAGTGGCAAAGCTGCTCAACTACGGATTTGCCAATTACGCCTCCGTGACCCTGGCTGAAAAGGGACAGCGGGTGAAAAAGATCACCGTAGATAAGGGAGAGCCGTATATCCTGCAGGCTGTTACTGGGGAAAAAGCTGCGGCCTTTGTGAAAAAAGGCCAGGAAAAAGAGACTTCGTACAAGGCGAACATCCCCAAAAATCTGAAACTGCCCATAACAAAGGGAGATAAGATCGGACGCCTGGATATCTACTGCGGAGAGGAGAAGCTGGGCTCCTGCGATCTGGTAGCCGACAGGAGCGTAGACAAGGCCTCATTCTTCACCTATTACTTACGCAAAGCTAAGAATTTGTTCTAGAGACTAGGGGGAAACACTATGGAAAAAGAATATATTCTGTCATTTTCATCCTTTTACAAGGCGGCGTATGCCAGAGACGTACTGGAAGAGTATGGGCTTCATTCCACATTGCGCAGGCTGCCGCCGCAGGTCGCCCATTCCTGCAGCACCGGCGTCTATCTGAGGATAGACTCCATAGAGCGGGTGCGCGTCGTACTGGATGAAAAACAGATCGTGGCAAGAGGCGTCTACCAGATACAAAAAGATGAAAACGGAAATAAGCTGTATCAGAGAGTTTAAACTGTGCGTTTAGACCCGTTTGACCAGAGGCCGCAGGCCGCCTGACCGGCGGCCTTTTAACGTGGCGCGCCCGGCGCCGCCCGCAAAAGCCTCTTGACGGATACTGCTTTTCGGTGGTTAAATAATAGAAAGCAGAAGTTTTGATCACGTATCGGGTCCGCACCGGGTGCTCGTCCGAATACGCAGTCGTGAATATAGATTAAAAAAAGAGGAGGATGCATGCAAGTTATTTTATGCGCAGATGAGAAAAACGGTCTGATGTTCAATCATCGCAGACAGAGCCAGGACCGGGAATTAAGAAAACGGATTTTGACCATAATCGGAGAAGAGAAGCTGTATACAGGCGCCTGCTCCGCCGGGCAGTTTACAGAGAAAGAATGGGAAGATAAGCTGGTGATCTGCGAAGATCCTATGGCCGCAGCCGCTGGCAATATCTATTACTTTGCGGAGGGACAGGATCTCCTGCCGGCTGCTGAGGCAGGCGTCATAGAAGAAGTGATCCTTTACCGCTGGGACAAAGTCTACCCCGCGGACACCTGGATAGATCTGAGCCGGTCCGGTAACTGGCAGCCTGTCTCCGCTGCGGAATTTCCGGGCTATTCCCACGAGAAGATCACAGAAGAAATTTACAGACGAGTAGAACGGAATGATTCGTAAGCTCGAAAGGATAAACAGAAAAAGAAAGGAAAAAGAAAATGAAACGTGGATCATACACAAAGAACGATACTTTCAATAGTTTCAAAATAAAGAGACTGACGGCGGTTCTGCTGGCCGCTGTACTCTGCGCCGCGTCGGCTCTGGCGATGACAGCGTGCAGTGCCGATGAGGCTATGGACACTCTGGATCAGGCGAAAAAGGATCTGTCCATCGAAGGCGAAACTGTCACAGTAGAAGAGCTGCCAGAGTACGACGGCCATCCGTATATTGCGGTCTGCGACAATATACCAGATTTTGATGAAGGAGATCTGACAGAGGATTCCTTTGAAATGTACAGTGATCTGGACGATCTGGGCCGCTGCGGTGTCTGCTATGCCAATGTGGGACAGGATCTGATGCCTACCGAAAAGAGAGGCAGTATCGGCTCCGTCAAACCTACCGGCTGGGTAACCAGCAAGTACGATTTTGTGGACGGAAAATACCTGTACAACCGATGTCATCTGCTGGGCTATCAGCTGACCGCTGAGAATGCCAACGAGCGTAACCTGATCACCGGAACCCGGTATATGAATACAGAGGGAATGCTGCCCTTTGAAAATATGGTGGCTGACTATGTCCATGAGACAGACGGTCATGTTCTCTACAGAGTGACGCCTGTTTTCTGCGGCGATGAACTGGTGGCGCGCGGCGTCCAGATGGAGGGCTTCTCTGTAGAAGATAATGGTGCCAGCGTCTGCTTTAATGTATTTGTCTACAATGTCCAGCCCGGCGTGATTATCAATTACGCCGACGGCAGCAACGAAGCGGATTCTTCATCAAAGAGTGTCAGTCAGAACTCTGACGGTGAGATCCGGGGAAATTCCCGATCCAAAGTGTATCACTGCCCGGGTCAGAGAGCCTATGATGATATGGCCGATTCCAAGAATCTGGTCGTCTTTGACTCTGAAGAGGAGGCGCAGGAAGCGGGCTACCGTAAGGCAAAGCAGTGAGCGAAAAGCTGCAGGTATATAGAGAGACCTGCGGGGGAAAGCTAATGTGACTGCAGCTGCTGTGAAACTGCTGCAGTCGCCGATTGAGCATTTTTAAAGAAATCAGGGGATTTTGCTCAATTGCTGGAAGGAAAAAGTCAGGAAATTGAGCAATTTCATGATTTTAGACTGATTTTGCTCAATACTTTCACGATTTTTTGGATGAAAACCGGTCCAGAAATGGGGAAAATGAAGATTTTAGCTGATTTGATTGAGCAATTTTGATAAATTATATGGATTTTGCTCAATTTTATGCGGGATTTATATAGTGCGATTGAGCAAAAAATATCTTTTTCGGGTGTTTTGCTCAATTTTCAACAGGCAACAGGAGGGTAGAATGGGAATAGAGGAAAAGATCGGGCAGCTGCAGGCCCATCAGAAAAAGCTGCGGGCATATAAGCATGCGATGAATCTGCTCAATTATGACGGATCGACTTTGATGCCGTCGGGAGGAGCCGATTATCTCAGCGATACGCTGGAGACGCTCAGCGGCGAGGAGTACTGTCTTCGCACGGCGCCGGAAGTACGGGAACTGCTGCTGAAACTGACGGAAGTGAGCGAAAAGCTGGATCTGCAGACCAGGAGAGAAGCGGAAGAACTGCTGCGGGAGCAGAACCGGCTGCTGCGCGTGCCGAAGGAAGAGGTCATGGCGCTGGAGTCAGCTGCCAGCAGGGCTACGGCCTGCTGGCAGGAAGCCAGAAAGAACAGCGATTTTGCGGCTTTTGCGCCTCATCTGGAAAAGCTGATCGAAATAAAGAAAAGATACGCCGGATATATCGCGCCGGAAAAACCGGTTTACGATGTTTTGATGGATGACTATGAGCGGGGCATGAATCAGAAGGATATGGATGCTTTTTTCGGAGAGCTGAAGTCAGCGCTGACCCCTTTGATCGGACAGGTCAAAGAGGCAGGACAGCCGGATACGCCGTTTATGGAGGGACCTTTTGATACGGCTCGGCAGAAGGCTCTGTCAGGGATGCTGATGGATATCATGGGTCTGGACCGGACACGCTGCGTGCTGGGAGAGAGCGCCCATCCTTTTACCACAGAGTTTTCCAGATTTGACGTGCGTATCACCACACGGTACACGGAGGATGATCTGACCGGCAATCTGTACAGTGTGATCCACGAGGGCGGTCACGCCATGTATGAATTGTCTATCGGCGATGCACTGTCTTATTCTGTGTTGGGAGAGGGGGCCAGTACAGCTATTCACGAGTCCCAGTCCCGTTTGTGGGAGAATTATATCGGCCGGAGCAGAGAATTCTGTCATCTGCTGCTGCCGAAGCTGAAGGAACTGTTTCCGGCTCAGTTTTCCGGGGTCACTGCGGAGGAACTGTATCGGGCGGTCAATCTCGCTCGGCCGTCGCTGATCCGCACGGAAGCGGATGAACTGACATATCCGATGCATATCCTGATCCGCTATGAGCTGGAAAAGGCTGTATTCGGCGGTGACCTGAAAGCGGCTGATCTTCCGGGAGAATGGAACAGATCGTACAGGGAGTATCTGGGCGTAGATGTGCCTGACGACGCCAGAGGCATCTTGCAGGATATCCACTGGGCTGGAGGCGATTTTGGGTATTTTCCAAGCTATGCGCTGGGAACAGCCTACGCTGCCCAGATCTTTGACGCCCTGAAACAGGATGTGGGCGTGGCAAGGTGCTGTGAGACGGGAGACTTCGCTCCGGTCCGCCAGTGGCTGACGGAGAAGATCTATCAGTACGGCATGATCTATACGCCGGCGCAGCTGATCGAAAGAACCTGCGGCAAAGCTTTTGATCCCGGCTTCTATATCCTGTATCTGCGGGAGAAATTCGGGCGGCTGTACGGTGCGGGATTGTAGAGAAAATTATGCAGCAGCCTGAATTGGAATTACAAATTTTGATACGCTCCCTTCTGAGCAGACAAGAGGAGGAATGAAACTCTGGCACTAAGAAGGGAGTATTTTTTGTGGGTTTGCCGTGAAATAGTTTCTGAATACTTTATAGATGTTCTTCTTATCTGTGAGTGCTCAAAAAGAGCAAAAAACGACAAGAAAATGTAACAAATTACGTTGAATAAGGGTTGACAAAAATATACGGGGGAGGGGTATAATAAATTTGTAAATTTAAAAGGCAAAACTGCCGTGAGGCAGTGACGCAAAGCTATAGGGTCTTGGCAGATCGACAAGACAGCCAGTTGCATTTTACGATAGAGGATATACCTTTTACGTGCATAAGACGACCATAGCCTTGCGTTTATTGCAAGGCTTTTTGTCTGCATGAAAGACGTTCAAAACGTCGGAACTAAAAATCTTTAGGAAAAGGAGGATATCTTGCCAAAGCCGGCGAAAGCCGGTGACGGAAAGCTAGAGGGCCTTACCATCCCCATGGTTGGCAGCCAGCTGCCCGGGTCAAAAGGAAGAACCCGGCAAAAGCGGTGATCACCGCAAGATGGGGAAACTATGAAAAAATTTAAAAAAGCAGCCAGCTTATTTCTGAGCCTGCTGATCGTAATGGCAATGATGCCGATGGCAGCTTTTGCTGATGGCAGCTTTTGCTGATGGCAATGCAGATGAGGTGCTGGCAGAAACTCAGCTGGATGCTGAGGTAAGTAGTGAAGATTCTGCGCTTACAGCGAATCATACTCCGATTGCCAGCGGAGAACCAAAGGTAAGCGGAGTGGGTGAAGAACCTGCTGTAGTAGAACCGGATCCTGTAAAGGCTGATGCTGAAGCGGCGACAAAGGCAAAAGCAAATCTGCCAGAAGCGGAAGACAAAGAAGGAGAATCTGGTGATAGTGAAGAACCAGCAGAGACTGTTGTAGCCAAAATCGGTGACAATGAATATGAAACTTTGCAGGCTGCTATTGAGGCTGCTGAAGATGGAGTTGGTGATACTATCGAACTGACAGAGAACATCACTGCGACAAAAGCAATCGGATCCGGTCATCAGGACTATGCAAATACCATTTATACCGAAAAAATTAAAGAACTTACCATTGATTTGAATGGTCATACTATTGATTGCAAAAATAACTGCTGCTGGCTTTATGTGGACGGACCTGGAAATCAGACGATGAATTTGACTGTGAAGAACGGGACAATTCAGAACGCTAGTGGAACGGACCAGGGCAGCGCAATCTGGGCATGGGGCGCTTTGAATTTGGATAAAGTTACCTTCTCAAATTGCAGTGCGACTGAGTCTGGCGGTGCGGTATTTGTGGAAACCATGAACAATACAGCCGCTGCAAATGTAACTGGCTGTCGTTTTGTAGGAAACAACGCCTTGTACGGTGGAGCTTTGTATATTGAAGGAGCCGAAAAAGTGGATGTTTCTGATACCACATTTGATTCTAATACAGTAAGTATTTATGGAGGCGCGATTAGCTATCATAACGCGAAAGATGTTACTATGAGAAACAGCACATTCACTAACAATGATGCTACAAATGGTGGCGGTGCGGTATTTGCTTCTGAAGATGTGGACATCAAGATAAATAATTGCGTATTTAACAGAAATGGTAATAAGGTTCAACAATTTGGCGGTGCGATTTTCGCTTATAATGATGTGGATCTGAAAGTGGAAGGTTGTAGTTTTAACAGTAATGAGGTTGCAACATGTGGTGGAGCAATATGCAGTATGGATATTGTTCCTGAATTGGGGCTAAGTAAGTTAAATATAATCGAAAGTACGTTCACAGGAAATAAGTCATTGTATGGATATGGCGGTGCACTTTATGCTAGTAATGTAACTTTATCAGCTATCACAGAAAGCACGTTCACGGATAATAAAGCTCCATATGGTGACGGCGGAGCTCTTTATCTCAATCAAACTCCTACTATTATCAGCGGTGGAGAGATCACAGGTAACCTTGCAAAGAACGCCGGCGGTGGCATTGCTGGCTTTTCTGCCGCGTTGACCATGGATGGAGAAAATGTTACGAAAATTTGTAATAATATTGCAGAAAACATGGGTGACGACATTTTTAGTGATAGTAGCGAGGCTTTAACGCTGTTTACACCGGAAAATGCTACGTTGAAAAGTAACGATGAGACAGTAAACGGTAAGCTAATCAATGGCTGGTACATTGATGGTAAGAAGGGTGATGCTAGTACCAAGCGTTGGGGAGTTGAAGACTTTTATGAGAAGTATGACAACGAATCTACCGTGGTAGCCCTGAAAGCCGCTCGCGGACTTTATACCGTAACCTACACCGATGGTGTGGATGATCAGGAAGTGTTTGCAGATCAAGTATATGATGTCAAAGAAGATTCTGCAACACCAGTCTTTGAGGGAGGCACTCCTACCCGCAGCGGTTACACATTCGCAGGCTGGTCTCCAGCTGTTGCAGATACTGTGACAGGTAATGTGACCTATACTGCGCAGTGGAGAGTTAATATATATGTAACTTACTACACCGTAACCTACACAGACGGTGTGGACGGAGAGGTAGTGTTTGCAGATCAGACTGATACAGTTGCAATGGGTGAAAGCACTCCTGCATTCAGAGGCACTCCTACCCGTGAAGGATATACGTTCACTGGTTGGTCTCCTGCTGTTGCGGAAACTGTAACCGGAAATGTGCGCTATGTCGCTCAGTGGAGTGAGAATACAAATATCGATGATCCGGATACACCGCTGGGACCTGGTCCGGACGATCCAAGCATCGATGATCCTGATGTTCCATTAGGACCTGGCCCGGAAGGACCGACAATCGATGATCCGGATGTGCCACTGGCACCGGCGCCGGCAGAAAATGCAGATCCGAACCAGCCGAAGACAGGCGATGAAGCGCCGTTTGCACTGCTGATGGGAATGTTCCTTGTTTCAGCAGGAGCACTGGGCATGATCGCTATCAGAAGAAAAGAGAAAACAGAAAAATAGACTTAGAAGATTTTGAGTTCTAATAATTTTGACAGAAGGGCCGCTTCACTTTGAGGCGGCTCTTTTGTTGTAGATAAAAGCAAAAAATGACAAGAAACAGCAATCGCATTCTATCGGTCAGCATAGCAGGTTCACTCCGCAGTGATTTTGATCTCCACCAAACAGCACAGAATAAGCTGTAAATAAGCCGCATTTTAGTTGCAACACGATAAATTTCCCGCCACGGCTCAAATTATATAAAAAACTGAATTTTATAAAATTGTACTTGCATTCTAAAAAATCCGTGCTAAAATAAGTGTAACAGAAGAAGTTCCATAAGAAAGGAAGAATGCAGATGAAATTTATTGCGACAGAATACTCAGTGAGGGATGGCGACAAAGCGCGGATCGTGCCGGTACACATTTGTCCCGTTGTAAATCTCTATAACAAAGCCTATCTCATCGGCACGGACGGACAGGTGGAACGTGAACTGGAAATCGCCTGCAGAGGAAAACTGCAGTAGAAACAGCAGAAAGAATAAGGAGTATAAAGTTATGAGAGCAGCACAATTACAGCTGCCGGTCTTTGCGGATACAGCGAAGAACCTTGCACAGCTGGAACAATGGATACAGAAGGCGGTTTCTGAAAAAGCGGACCTTGTGACGGCGGGAGAAATGTTTTCCTGTCCTTACGAAACTTCCAATTTCCCGAAGTATGCGGAAAAGGAAGGAGGCCAGACTTATCAGGCGCTCAGCGACATGGCGCGCCGCTATGGCGTCTATCTTTCGGCAGGATCTGTGCCGGAGCTTTCAGAAGACGGAAAGGTGTACAACACCGCCTATGTCTTTGACCGGCAGGGAAGGCAGATCGCGAAGCACAGAAAAATGCATCTCTTTGACATTCAGGTAGAGGGCGGCCAGTGCTTTAAGGAGTCGGATACGTTGACCGCGGGAGACAGGGTCACGGTATTTGATACGGAATTTGGAAAGATGGGCATCTGCATCTGTTATGATTTTCGTTTTCCGGAGCTTGCCCGCCTGATGGTGCAGCAGGGAGCGAGAGTGATTCTGGTGCCGGCGGCCTTTAACATGACAACAGGCCCCGCTCATTGGGATATCATGTTCCGGTGCAGAGCCCTTGACAATCAGGTCTATGTGCTGGGCACTTCTCCGTCCAGAGACGAGGGAGCAGGCTATACTGCATGGGGCCATTCCCTTTTGGTGTCGCCTTGGGGCGAGGTCCTTGCCGAGGCGGAGGAAAAGCTGGTGATGCAGGTAAGTGATATTGATTTGACACAGATTGATAAGATCCGCAGTCAGCTGCCGCTGCTTGCTCACAGACGGCTTGACCTTTATGAACTGCGGGAGAAAGAGAGATAAGAGATGATTGAGCAGAACATATTTTTCTGTGCAGCTGGATGTGATCCAGTTTTTTATGGTGACGGTGCACCCGGCGGGCGCACGTTCTAACGGGTGAAAGTCCCCAGTCCACCCGGCAGAAATGGAGATCTGAAAAAGAAGATATTTATTTCGAAAAATTGCATATTCTGACCAAATTTCGGAACATAATAGAAAGGAAAATTTGACGGCTGTACAAAATTCGGTTATAATATGATTACGAATAAGTGCACAAATATGCAAAAATTCGAAGTAAGGAGAGCGATATGGAACCTATTAAGCGTGATTTATATTTGAACCGTCTGATTGAACGGAGAGAAAATGGGTTGATTAAAGTCGTTACCGGAATCCGCAGGTGCGGGAAATCATATCTGCTGTTCAGGCTGTTTTATCAGTATCTGTTGGATTCCGGCGTGGACGCAGACAGGATTATTACAATTCCTTTGGATGATGACGATTATGAAGAACTGCGCAGCAGCAAAAAACTGAGTGCATATATCAAACAGCAGGTGACTGATGATGGCATGTGGTATGTGTTTTTGGACGAAGTTCAGTTGTGCAGCGGCTTTGAAGCTGTACTCAACGGTTTGAACCGGCGGGAAAATCTTGACATCTATGTAACAGGGAGTAATTCCAGATTTCTCTCATCAGATGTGCTGACGGAGTTTCGCGGTCGTGGAGATGAGGTGCGGGTTTATCCACTGTCTTTTTCTGAATATGTGTCTGCCTATCCCGGTGATAAATACGATGCATGGCAGGACTATTACACCTACGGTGGTTTGCCGCTGATTCTGAGCAGGAGAACGGACGAACTGAAATCCAGGTATTTAATCGACCTGTGCAGAGAACTGTATCTGAAAGACATTGAAGATCGGCATCATCTGCGTGGAGACAATGTGATGGCGATGCTGGTCAACATTCTGGCATCTGCGGTGGGCTCTCTTACCAATCCATACAAACTTGCAAAGACCTTTGAAAGCAATGGAATGCGAGTCAGTGATAAAACCATTAGTACTTATATCGGGTATCTGCTGGATGCGTTCCTCATCAGCAAAGCGGAACGTTATGATGTAAAAGGAAAAAAATATATTGCTTCTCCGTTTAAATATTACTTTACAGATGTGGGAATTCGCAATGCACAGCTCAATTTCCGCCAACAGGAAGAAAACCATATTATGGAGAATATTATCTATAATGAACTGCTGGTGCGTGGCTTTAATGTGGATGTTGGTGTTGTAGAACACACCGAGCAGAATGAGAATGGGCACACCGTCCGAAAGAAACTGGAGGTGGATTTTATTTGTAACCGGGGAAACCAGAGGTACTACATTCAGTCTGCATTTGCAATTCCCGACAGCAGCAAGATGCAGCAGGAGCAGAAGTCTTTGGTAAATATCGGTGATTCCTTCAAGAAGATTATCGTAGTGAAAGACCGGGTTAAGCTCTGGCGAAATGAGGAAGGTATTGTGATCATGGGAATTATGGACTTTCTGCTGAACCCCAATAGCCTGGACCTGTAATAATGAAAGTTATGTTTGAAGCAAAGCGGCAGCGGTTACTGGGATATACTGTAATAAGAAGGAAATACATTTAAAACTAACAGAGTGACAGTGATGCTGACAGACCGGTTTCTCTTCTCGATCAGAGAAGAGGCAGAGTAGAAGAACCAGAGCATGTAATCACTCCTGAAAATATAACCAAAGAAATTCCGCCGCAGGTTCTGTCCTTATGCAGACAAAACCCGCGGCGGATTTTTTGGTGTTGTGACTATATTTATTTCAGACTCGCCTTATATTCCGCGTACGCTTTTACCGCGAAGATCATATCGTACTGCACGTGGGCGCGCATGAGTTCTGATGCCTTGGCAAAGTCGCCGTCCAGAATCGTATCGAAGATCCGGTTATGGTCTTCGTTGACTTTCTCGCGGCTGATCTGCGGATAATATAAGTAAGAGAGCAGTTCCACCCGCGGCCTCAGCTTATCGGCGGCGTTGTCCAGACAAGGGCTCTGGGCAAATTTGTAGAAGGTCTTGTGATAGTATTTGGAGTATTCGTCCCATTCTGTCAGGTCGCCTGCGGCAAGAAGGCTGTTGCCTGCTTCTACAATGCCGCGTAGTTCGTGAATAAACGCGTCGCGAATCGGGTAGTTCTCGCAATACTGAACGGACAGGGCGTCCAGCTCGCTGACAAAGCGGAACAGATCCTGAATATCGGCTTCTGAAAAGTCGATGACTTTGACGCCGCAGTTGGAGTAGTAGGTGACCAGCCCGTTTTCTGACAGACGGGACAGAGCCTCACGAATGGGCGTATTGCTGACATCGTATTCCTGTGCCAGCGTTTTCAGGGTCAGCTTCTGTCCGCAGGCCAGTCTGCGCTGGGTGATATCATCATAGATATTCTGATAAATCTTTTCTGCTAAAGTTTCTTTTGTATTTCTCATATAGCTAATCCTTTTTTCTTAAAATCCTGCTTCTATTTTACAAAAGAAAACGGTAAAAGTAAATAACGAATCTTATAAAAAGAAATAAAAATTTATAAAAGACTGAAAATTATAAAACGCCTAATACCTATGGTTTGCCAGCTGTTCAGCAAGGGGGACACGCTATAAGATGCCGGACTTATATACGTTTTATTTAAGCGTATCTTTTGCTTTTGGCGCGGCTTCGTAGGCGTTAAGGGCGTATACCATATTGTACTGCAGATGCAGCCGCATGACGTTGGCGGCTTCTTCGAAGTCACCTGCTTTGATGTTTTCCAGGATTTCTGCGTGGCCTCTCTGAATGTTCTCTGCGTGAACCGGATCATTGAAGTAGTACATATTGGCAAAGACCTGGATCTTGGCCCGAAGTCGTTTTGCGGAATCGTCCAGATAGTGGTTCTGGGCATGACGGTAGAAAACGATGTGAGCATCGTCAGAATCATGACTCCACGCCGCAAGATCTCCTTCTGCAAGGTGTTTATCGCCGGACCTGATAATGTTTTCCAGTTCATAGATCAGCGGCGCGGTGGAAAAAGAGTTTTTACAGAAAAGGATCGCAAGCGCGTCAAACTCGCTGACGCACTGATACAGCTCGCGGATGTCGGAGCCGGTAAAGGTGGTTACCGCAACGCCCAGATTGGAGTAATAATTGATAAGTCCGTCTTCGATGAGCCTGGTCAGGGCTTCCCGCACCGGCGTCTGGCTGACCTGAAACCGGGTCTTCAGCTTCTGCAGGGTGAGTTTCTGTCCGAATATCAGTTTCTGGGTGGTAATATCGTGGAATAACTCCTTATAAATCTGTTCTGCTAAAGTTGTTTTGGTACTCATTAAAATCCTCCTGGTAGTAAAGTCCAAAAACTGCCATAGCTAATTTTATCATAGAATGTGATACAAATCAATTGCGTTGCAATATAAAAATAAATTTTGCAAAATTTACGCGTAACACTTGATTTTTGGAACGATTTATGGTATTTTATAAAAAAGAGATAAATTTTGCAAAATTCGTTGTCGGAAGGAGAAGTAGGAAATCATGAAAGAATATAAATGGCCTTATGCCAATGAGATCGGCGACATGCAGACCGATGAAGCGGAAGTTCTGGTTTTAGGCGGCGGTCTTGCCGGCTGTTTTGCTGCGATTGCGGCAGCGCGGAAGGGAAAGTCTGTTATTTTAGTAGAGAAAGGCGCGACCGTGCGCAGCGGAAGTGCCGGAACAGGCTTTGACCACTGGGAATCAGCATGCACCAACCCGTGTTCTCAGGTAACTCCGGAGGAGATCGCGAACGCTTATGTGGACGAGCAGCAGCATTACAGCAACGGCATTGCCCACTATATCGAGTGCCGGGAAGGCTATGACCGTCTGCTTGACCTGGAAAGCTTCGGCGGCAAGATCAGAGATACCGAGGACGAATTTGAAGGCGCGGAATTTCGTGACGCAGAGACAAAGCTGATGTTCGCTTATGATTATAAGAATAAATTCACCCTGCGCGTATGGGGTTCCACCTATAAGCCTGCGCTGTACAAACAGTGCAAAAAGCTGGGCGTGAAGATCTTTGACCGGACCGAGGCGACCGCACTTCTTACGACAGTAGAAAACGGAAAAAAACGCGGCATCGGCGCCATGGGCATGAATGTACGTACAGGTAAATTCCATGTATTCAAGGCGAAATCCACGGTGCTGTGCATGTCAAGACCTGCCCGCGTATGGCTGTTTAACCCTGACCTTGTGGGCCTTTGTGAATTCCGTCCGATGCAGAGTATCGGCAGCGGCCACGCTATGGGCGCGAGAGCCGGCATGGAATTTACGATGATGGAGAAGTCCGTAAAAGGCGAGTTCTCCGCTTCCGGCAGAAGCTTCCCTCCATATGGCGCGGGCAACAACCACAACACCTGGTACGCGGCGACTATGGTCGATGCCAGAGGCGTGGAAATCCCGTATCTGGACAGAGACGGCAATGTGCTGAAAACAGTATCCGAGCGCTACTATCCTGTAGAAGGCCAGAAATTCTTCTTAAAGGGCGGCGTCATCGACGAGCCGAAGTACGAATACAGAGGGCCGGAGACCATGCCGTTTGACGAACTGATGAAGCGGGGCTATCAGCTGCCGTTTTACGCGGATCTGTCCAGAATGCCTGAAATGGAGAGAAAGGTCATCTGGGGCATGATGGTCGGTGAGGAAGGAAAGACGAAAATTCCTATTTTACAGAATTATACAGAAAGAGGATTTGATCCGACAAAGCATGCTCTGCAGAGCTACGGAACCGGCTGGCAGTCGGCGGCCTTTTTAACTCAGGAAAGACAGCTGTTCGGCGCGCCGGGCGGCATCATGCACGACTGGGATCTGATGACCAACATCGACGGCATCTATGCGGCGGGCGATCAGCTCTTTGCATCTGACTGCTGCGGATACGCCAGCGCAACCGGTTACTATGCCGGCAGAAAAGCAGCTGACCGTGCGGACAAAGTGGACTACGCAGAGCCGAAGCAGGAGGATATCGACGCGGAAATGAAGCGTCTGTACGCGCCGCTTGAAAATGAGGAAGGCATGAACTGGCGAGAACTGAACATGGCCATTTCCAAAGCGATGCAGAATTACTGCGGCGGCGTCAAGTGCGCGGACCTTCTGAAAGAGGGCCTTGACCTTCTGGAAAGCTATGAGCGCGACAAAGTGCCGCAGCTGTCCGCTGTGACCCCTCACGATCTGATGAGAACCCATGAAGTTCTGGATATTCTTGAAGTGGCAAAGCTGATCCTGAACGCATGCCTTATGAGAGAATCCAGCTCCGCGCCGCTGTTCTTTGAGAGAAGCGACTATCCGGAAATGGATCCAGAAAAAGACCGCCACTTCATTACAATAAGAATGGAGGACGGAAAGCCGGTCAAGGGTATCGTTGAACACGACTACTTCGGCGATCTGAAGGAAGAGTACGAGAAGAGAAATCAGGACTATATTAAGGAACAGGCAGAGGTGAGAAAATAATGGAAAAGAAAGAATTATATACATCTGTTGTAACCAGCAGCGCAAGACCGATCATCTATAACGAGGAATTGTGCATCGGCTGTAACCGCTGCGCTGACGTGTGTCAGGTCGACGTTCTGGTGCACAGTGTCAATAAAGGGGAGCATCCCATCGTGATGTACCCGGGCGAATGCTGGTACTGCGGGGCCTGCGTCATGGAGTGTCCGGTCAAAGGCGCCATCAGGCTGCAGCATCCGCTGATGAATGAAGCAAAATTTGTTCCTGTAAAAGAGCCTAAATAAATGTATGAGAAAAAGAGCTGTCGTATGAATGGAGAGTAATCGGTTCGTACGGTGGCTCTTTTCTCATGTATTGCGATATATTGCGCGGGTGATTCAGGACCGGTGAAATTGAGAGATGACCGCTGCCGTGAGATCAGCAAAGGAATATTCCTATGGAAAATGCAGATATTACAACATTATTCATATGAAAAACGCAAAAATTACTGCATTTTTCATATGAATAATGTGAAACTGATTGAAATTACTAATGCGACATGGTATGATAAAAACAGAATAACCGTGGAGGCTGAGGATGGAGAGAGAAATCATAAAAAAGCTGAAAGCATGGAAGGATGATCCGGACAGAAAACCTTTGATACTTACAGGCGTGAGACAGTGCGGAAAGACTTACGCTATGAAGCGTTTTGGAGAGATGTGCTTTGAAGACGTGGCCTATTTCAATTTTGAAGGTGATGAGGGGCTGCAAAGTGTTTTCAATTATAATCTTAAAACGGATCGCATTTTGGAGGAACTGGGACAGCTGTATCATGGAAAACCGCTGGTTCCGGGAAAAACTCTGGTGATTTTTGATGAGATTCAGGCATGTCCCCGGGCCGTAACTTCTCTGAAATATTTCTGCGAAGAAAACAGAAAGCTTCATTTGATCTGCGCGGGATCGCTCCTTGGTGTGGCGCTGAAGCGGGATCATATCTCTTTTCCGGTAGGAAAAGTGGATCATATGCAGATGTATCCGATGAATTTTTCTGAGTTTCTGCAGGCGGAAGATCCGAAACTGCATGCGGGCATACAGCATTTTGATTTTGAAA
This sequence comes from Eubacterium sp., assembly GCA_021769965.1. Taxonomy (GTDB): domain Bacteria; phylum Bacillota; class Clostridia; order Peptostreptococcales; family Anaerovoracaceae; genus Senimuribacter. The sequence goes on along the minus strand of JAETRU010000014.1, from coordinate 44,107 downwards.
AAGCGCTGCCGGCAGCATATACAGAGCCCCTTGGTAAACTGCAGCGAATCTATTATGCGGTGGGCGGCATGCCGGAAGCGGTGGCGGCCTGGGTAGAGAGTCATGATTTTGACAAAGTTGAACGCATTCAGGATAACATTCTGATTGATTACCGCAGTGATTTTTCTAAACACGCGCCTATTGCTGAAGTACCGAAGATCACGTGGATCTGGGATGCGATCCCGGCGCAGCTGGCAAAGGACAATCACAAATTTGTTTTTTCCCATGTAAAACAGGGAGCGAGGGCAAAGGACCTGGAAGACGCGCTCCAGTGGCTTGTCGACGCGGGTCTTGCTTATCGTCTGGAACTGGTGGAAAAACCGGAGCTGCCGCTTTCCTTCTGCGCAAATAAAACAAATTTCAAAGTGTATCTGTCCGATGTAGGACTTCTGCGCAGAAAGTCAGGGGTCTCAGCACAGACTATTTTGCAGGGAACGGAACGCTTTGATCGTTTTAAGGGCGCTTTGACGGAGAATTATGTGATGACGGAGCTTCTGGCGCTGGGGAAACAGCCGTATTTTTGGAAATCCGGCAATACGGCGGAACTGGATTTTCTGATTGAAGAGGATGAAAAGCTGATTCCCATTGAAAGTAAGGCCGAAGTGAACACAAAAGCAAAGAGTTATCGGCTTTTTTGCAAAAGATATCAGCCGGAACTGGGATTCAGATGCTCTATGAAAAATATCGGAGAGAACTTTGTGGAACAGACGTACACATACAGCCTTCCATTATATTTACTGTGGAGAATGGACGTGTATCTGAAGGCGGAGATCCCCGCACCGGTTTCCGGGGAAGCAGGGCAAACGGCTTGCGCGGTTGAAACAGGTGGCTTAGATGAGCATCTGCAGGAGCAGATACGGCGCATGCAGCATTACATGGAGCAGGTGGGTGTATCCGACAGCGCGATGAAAGCCTTTGAGGAATTCCGGGAAAAATTGAGATAGCTAGGCGGCAGCGGCTATTCTGCAATTTGTTATGGATTTGTCATGAAATTATCCCGCGCTATTATTGACACAAGAACAAATGTTCCGTATAATGAAATAAAGAACAAATAGGTTGCAAGCAAGCTGCCGTAACCAACGGCAGCGGCTTAACATACCAGGGAATATGCCGCTGGCGGCGAAAGTCCACCAACCAACCGGAGAGGAAGGGAGGTGGTTGCAAATGTACATAACTTGGACAGAAATTTTTAGCTATACACTTGTACTGATTGCACTTGCCACCTTCGTTGATAGAAGGGACAAATAAAACGGAAACCGCCAAACTCAGCGTTTGACGGTTTCAAATGCATAACTTTATGGACTTGAGCCGCTCCGCTAAAAGCGGCTGTTCTTGTTAATAACAATATACCATAAGCAGTAAAAAGATGCAACTAATTGTGGGAAATTGATAATGATATTGCGGTACTATTCTATCGCCCTATATAGAAAACAAAGGGAGTTCTTCCTGACAAAGTGGCTCCCTTAACAAATTCTATTCTTTATGCCTTTTTCTTCTGTGCCTCCTGATAGGCGTTGAGCGCATAGACCATATCGAACTGCAGGTGTTTGCGCATCAGGTTCGCGGCGCTGTCAAAGTCGCCATTTTTGATACATTCGAAGATCTCGCTGTGACGCATGTTGATGTCCTCCACGTTGACCGGCTGATAATACATGCAGGACAGTACCTCGACCTGAGAGCGAAGTTTCTTCGCGGCATCGTTGAGATAATCGTTCTGCGCATGGCGGTAAAATGCGATGTGAAATTCTTCTGAGTAATCCTTCCACTCAGCGATTTTGTTTTCCGCAAGGAGGGCGTTGCCCTTCTTAATGATCTGTTCCAGTTCGAAGATCAGAGGTGCCTCAGAAAAGGCGTTTTTGCAGAACTGAATCGCCAGAGCGTCAAGTTCGCCGATCATCTGGAAGATCTGGCGGATGTCATTTTCCGTGAACTCCTTTACCGTAACGCCGCAGTTGGAATAGTAGGTCACGAGACCGTTTTCGGAAAGGCGGGTCAGGGCCTCCCTGATTGGCGTATGGCTTACTTTGAACCGCTCCTTCAGAATTTTCAGCGTCAGTTTCTGACCGCAGACCAGGCGCTGGTCGGTAATGTCGTGATAAAGTTCGTCATATATTTGTTCAGACAAAGTGGTGCTGTTTGCCATAATAATCGTTCCTTTCCTTCATAATCTTCCTTTCTATATTTTAACAAAATTCAAAATAAAATTCAAGTGTTTAAGTAAAAAAATAAACAATATTGCAAAATTTGTTGATTATAATCGAAAATATGTATAGACCGTACAAAATTCGCGCGTGATTTGGTAAATAAAGCGGGGTGAAGACTATTGACACTGCTGCCTGCGAAATGCTATAATTAGACTACGGTATAAACTTTAGTCCAAAAGCCGATAAAACAAAGAAAAAAGCAGAAAAGAGAAGAGCAGCAATGACATACATTACAAACATTCAGAAATACTGCATTCATGACGGAGCAGGCATCAGAACCACGGTGTTCTTTAAAGGATGCCTCCTTCACTGCAGCTGGTGTCATAATCCGGAGACCCAAAACCCGGGAAGAGAGATCCGCTATTATAAAGACCGGTGCACTGGCTGCGGCAGCTGCATCAAAGCCTGTCAGCTCCACGCGGTCTCCATGACGGAGGAAGGCATTTCCGTGGACAAAACCCTTTGCAGAAGCTGCGGAAAATGCGAGGCGGCATGCAGAAGCCAGGCGCTGGAAGCAGTAGGCAGAGCTTATGATGTAAAGCAGCTGGTAAAGAAGCTGACTTCCGATCAGATATTTTACGAGGAATCCGGCGGCGGCGTTACGCTGTCCGGCGGGGAGGTCATGACCATAGACCGCGATTACCTTCGCGCGCTGACAGAAAGCTTATATAATGAAGGAATTTCCGTGAACATCGATACCTGCGGCTTCTGCCCGTGGGAAAGACTGCAGGAGATCATCCCATATGTGGATACCTTTTTATATGATTTAAAAGCGCTGGATCAGGAGACACACCGGAAATACATGGGCGTGGACAATACGCTGATTTTGGAGAATCTTACAAAGCTGGCAGCATCCGGGGCAAAGATCTGGCTCAGACTGCCGCTGGTAAAGCCGGTCAACGCAAGTGTCAGCCATATGGAAGCTGTCGCCCGGTGGCTTACAGAAAACCACGTAAATCCGGCACAGATCAACCTGATCGCTTACCATGACTACGGCAGGGATAAATACAGACAGCTGGGCAGGACCTACGAAGATTCATTCAGTCCGCCGTCAGACGCGGAACTTGCAGATATGAAACAGAAACTGATCGATATGGGTTTTCAGAACGTAAAAATAGGAGGATAAGAAAATGGAACGAAGAGGCATGAACGAGAGAGTGCAGAAGCTGAGGGAAAAAAGCGTGACGACCCAGCCATATATCGATATGGAACGGGCAAAGATCATGACGGAAACATATAAGCGCTTTGAGGGTACGCTGTCTGTACCGGAGCTGCGGGGACAGACCCTGAAAGACTACTGTGAGAAAAAGACCCTCTACATCGGCGAAGGGGAACTGATCGTAGGCGAAAAGGGCGCATCACCGCAGGGCGCGCCGACATTCCCGGAGCTTTGCTGCCACAGCATGGAGGATATGCACGTGATGAACGACAGAGACCTGATCAACTTCTCTGTGGACGAAGCGGGATTTGCCATGCAGGAGTCAGAAATTATCCCTTACTGGCAGAACAGGACCATCCGGAAGAAGATTCTGGACCACATGACACCGGAATGGAAGGCAGCTTATGAAGCCGGTATTTTCACGGAGTTTATGGAACAAAGAGGACCGGGCCATACCGTCTGCGGTAACAGAATTTACAGCGAAGGATTCGGCGAGCGTATCGGTCGTATCGAAAAGGCCATGAAAGAGCTGGATTTCCATCACGATCCGGACGCGCTGGCAAAGGAAAACGAACTGAAAGGCATGAAGCTTGCCTGCGAGGCGATCATCGCTCTGGGAAAACGCTACGCGGCTTACGCGGCAGAGCTTGCTGAAACAGAAACGGACGAAACGCGCAAAGCGGAGCTTCTGCAGATTTCCGAAAACTGCAAAGTCGTGCCGGAGCATGCGCCGGAGACTTTCTGGCAGGCTATTCAGATGTACTGGTTTGTACATATCTGTGTGACCGGCGAGCTGAACAACTGGGATGCTTTTTCTCCGGGAAGACTGGATCAGCATCTGATCCCGTTTTACAGAAAAGACACAGAAGACGGCACGTTGAACAAAGAAAAGGCGCTGGAACTTCTGGAATGCCTCTGGGTGAAGTTCAATAACCAGCCTGCGCCGCCGAAGGTAGGCATCACCCTGAAAGAGAGCAGCACCTATACCGACTTTGTCAACATCAACACAGGCGGCATCACGCCGGACGGAGAAAACGGCGTCAACGAGGTAAGCTATCTGATTTTAGACTGCATGGACGATATGCGTCTGCTGCAGCCAAGCTCCAACGTGCAGATCAGCAGAAAGACCCCGAGAAAATTCCTCGAAAGGGCCTGCGAGATCTCCAGACAGGGCTGGGGCCAGCCGGCATTTTACAATACAGAAGCAATCGTCATGGAACTTGTCAATGCGGGGAAATCCATTGCGGATGCCCGTCTGGGCGGCACCAGCGGCTGCGTGGAGACCGGCGCTTTCGGAAACGAAGCCTATATTTTAAACGGATATTTCAACCTGCCGAAGATCCTGGAGATCACCTTAAACAACGGGTATGATCCTGTAGCGGAAAGACAGCTGGGTCTTGAAACAGGCTATGCTGCAGACTACAAGAGCTATGAAGAACTGGAAACTGCCTACTTCAAACAGGTAGAGTATTTCCTGGATGTCAAGGTCAGAGGCACCAACGTCATTGAGCAGATCTATGCCAAGGAGATGCCGGTACCGCTTCTTTCTTCCATCACCAACGACTGCATCGCGAAGGGCATGGACTACAATGCAGGCGGCGCCAGATATAACACCAGCTACATTCAGGGCGTGGGGATCGGTACCATTACCGACTGTCTGGCAGCGATCAAATACAATGTATTTGACGAAAAACACTTTGATATGAAACAGCTGACGGAAGCGCTGGCAGATGACTTTGAGGGACACGACGACATCTATCACTGGGTGCATGACGCCAGCCCGAAGTATGGCAATGACGACGATTATGCCGATGACATCATGAAGAGAGTCTTCGCGTATTTCAGAGATTCCGTAACGGGAAGACCGAACACCAAAGGCGGACATTACCGCATCGACATGCTGCCGACCACCTGCCACGTATACTTCGGAGAGGTCATGATGGCGAGCGCCAACGGCAGACACGCCCATATGCCTGTATCAGAAGGTATTTCACCGGAAAAGGGCGCGGACATTTACGGACCGACCAGCGTCATCAAATCCGCTGCGAAGATGGATCATCTGACTACAGGCGGTACGCTGCTCAATCAGAAATTTACGCCGAAAACCGTAGCCGGCGAGACAGGACTTGCCCAGATGGCAAATCTGATCAAATCCTATTTTGCTATGGACGGCCATCACATTCAGTTCAACGTGGTAGGCAGAGAAACTCTGATCGAAGCGCAGAAGCACCCTGAAGAGAACAAGGATCTGATCGTCCGTGTGGCAGGATACAGCGATTATTTCCGCAATCTGTCCAAAGCGCTGCAGGATGAAATTATTATGAGAACTGAGCAGGATTTTAACTAAGAGAGGAGACCAGGATGGAACTTGAATATAAGCGCACCAATATCTGGAACACTGCGTCAGATGAGAAAAAAAGTAAAATCATGGAGGCAGCTGCCGATTTTAAGGCGTTCAATGACGCGGCAAGGACGGAGCGTCTTTGCGCGGCGGAGGTCATCAAAAGAGCGGAAGCCGCAGGCTTTGCCGATATCACAAAGCTGGAGCATGTGCAGGCAGGAGATAAAGTATACTACAGCGACAACGGAAAGCTGCTTTTTCTGGCTGTAGCCGGCAGCAGACCGCTGACGGAAGGGGCGAACATTGTGGCGGCTCATACCGACTGCACGCGTCTTGACTTCAAGATCATGCCGATCTTTGAAAAAGACGGCTTTGCCTATGGAAAAACCTGTATGTACAGCCTTTCCAAACTGGAAAAGTGGACCAGTACGCCTCTGTCCATGTACGGCACAGTGGTGCGCAAAGACGGTTCTGCAGTGGAAATCGCGGAGGGTACATCGGAAGATGAACCGGCTCTCTTTATCACTGACATGTCGCTGCATTACTCTGTAAATCAGGCACAGAAAAAACAGGACGAAGCTTACAATCATGAACAGATGAACGTCTTTCTGGGCGCCAATGCAGCAGAAGGTGATATGGCGGAAGCAGTAAAAGCAAATATCCTGCAGTATCTCTACGAAAAATATGGTATGATAGAAGAAGATTTTATCAGCGCGGAGATCGAGATCGTACCGGCAGGAAAGACCAGAGATATCGGTCTTGACAGCAGCGCTTTGTGCGGTTACGGTTTTGATGACCGGGCGGCGGTGTATGCCCAGCTTTGCGGGATCCTGGCGTGCGAAGCGCCGGAAAGAACTGCTGTCGCGATCTTTGCGGATAAGGAAGAGGTCGGTTTTGCGGGACGCACCGGTTCTCATTCCAGAGTCACCGACTATTTCCTGCGTCTGCTGGCAGAAAAAAGCGGCTGCGGCGGCGAGGGCATTACGCTGAACAGGATCCAGCTGGGCAGCAAAGTGATGTCTCTGGAAGCGGTCTGCGGCAACGACCCTAACTATCCGGAGCTCTGCGAACCTTACAGCGGCTCTCTTTTGGGCCACGGTCTGCAGGTGATCAAATATCCAAGCAGGTACGGAAAGATGGACACCAGCGAGGCCAGCGCGGAATTTCTGGGACAGGTGCGCAAAGTGTTCAACGATAACGGCGTGATCTGGCAGCCTTTTGCGGGCATCGAAAAACTCGGCGGCTTTGGCACTATGGCGGTGGATTATGCCAATATGGGGATGGAAAGCTTTGACGCGGCGATCTGTGTGCTGGGCGCCCACTCTCCATATGAGTTTATGTTAAAGAGCGATTTATACGAGGCATGTCTTGCCTGCCGCGTATTTTTTGAAAAATTAAAGTAAGAGAGGTTAGACTTATGAAAATTGGATTTATCGGCTGCGGCAATATGGCTTCTGCCATCATGGGCGGCATCATCAAAGAAAAGGTTTTTGCGCCTGCGGATATCTACGGAACAGACGCCCTCGCGGCTGCGGCGGACAAAGCGGCAGAAAAATTCGGCATTCAGAAGGCGGATGGAAATGTTGCGCTGGTGAAAGCTGTTGACATCGTGGTGCTGGCGGTGAAGCCGCAGTATTACCAGACTGTCATCGAGGAAATCAGAGACGCGGTAGACGGACAGCTTGTCATTACCATCGCTCCGGGCAAAACTCTTTCATGGCTTGCCGATCAGTTCGGCAAGGACGTGCGGATCGTCAGAACCATGCCGAATACACCTGCCATGGTGGGCTGCGGCATGACAGCTATGTGCTGCAACGAATTTGTGACAGAGGCGGACAAGGAAACTGCCGGAAACATTCTGGGCGGTTTCGGCGATTACGAGATCATCCCTGAGCATGTGATGGATGCAGTGGTTGCTGTAAGCGGAAGCTCTCCTGCTTATGTATTCATGATGATCGAAGCCATGGCAGACGCGGCGGTCATGGGCGGTATGCCGAGACAGCAGGCGTATAAATTCGCGGCAAAGGCCGTAGAAGGCAGCGCGGCTATGGTATCAGAACTGGGTAAGCACCCGGGCGAGCTGAAAGATATGGTCTGCTCTCCTGCGGGCACTACCATCGAGGCAGTGCGCATCCTTGAGGAAAAAGGCTTCCGCAGCGCTTTGATCGAATGTATGATAGGCTGCATGGACAAAGCAGCCAGCATGTAAAAAGGCGTGGAAGACCGGACAGAACTTGTACATGAGGGGAAGGACAGATGAGCAAAGAGAATCGTAAAGACACGAAGAGCCGCATTATAGAGGCCGCATGGAAGCTGTTCCGCGAGAAGGGGTATGAAAATACGACTCTGGACAATATTCTGGAAGAAGCACAGATCGCGAAAGGATCGTTTTACTATTACTTCAAAGGAAAAGGCGATTTACTGGCTACCTGGTCTGATATTCTGGACGAGAAATATGAAAAACTGGAAAAGGAACTGAATCCGGATATGGACAGTTTCCAGAAGCTTCTATTTCTCAACAGCGAGATCCACGCAATGATCGAGGATATGATCGCACCGCAGCTTTTGGGCTCTATGTATGCCGAGCAGCTGCAGGGCAGCGGATACCGCCATCTGCTGGACACCAACCGGGTGTACTTTCGTCTGATTACTGGAATTATTGAGGAAGGGCAGCTTGCGGGGGAACTGACCGGCGATATGACGGTCAGCGAGCTGGTACGCGCCTATGTGATGACGGAGCGTGCCATTGTCACCGACTGGTGTCTGACAGAAGGCGCTTATTCTCTGGCGGAATACAGCAGAAAGATGATGCCGCTGCTTCTGGGATTTTTTAAGAGGTGAAAATATTTCTTGACTCTCACGTTACGTCATCGTTTATACTGTAATTACACGGGGAGGAGAACGCTATGAGAACAGTAAAGGAAGTGAGCAGATTAACCGGCGTCAGTGTGCGCGCACTGCATCATTATGATGCTATCGGTCTTCTGAAACCGGACGCGGTGACGGAGGCGGGCTACAGGCTGTATGGAGATAAGGCGCTTGCGCGGCTGCAGCAGATCTTACTGTTTCGTGAGCTGGAGTTTTCCCTGAAGGAGATCAAAGAGATTCTGGAAAGTCCGGACTTTGACAGAGAAAGAGCGCTTCAGCAGCAGATCACTTTGCTGACTATGAAAAAGGAGCATCTTGAAAATCTCATCGATCTCGCCCGTGAGATCAAGATGACAGGAGATGATCATATGGATTTTACAGCATTTGATACGAGCAAAATGGATGAATACGCGGCACGTGCGAAGGAGATGTACGGGGAAACCCCTGCGTACCGGGAATTCACAGAGAAGACCAAAGGCTGCACCAAAGAAGACTTGCAGAACCTGGGAACAGAGATGATGAAAATTTTCACTGCGTTTGGCGCTATACGGGATACTGCGCCGGATGAGGAAGAAGCGCAAGCGCAGGTCCGGAAGCTGCAGGAGTTTATTACGCGGCATTATTATACTTGCACCGATGAGATCCTGGCAGGACTCGGAGCGATGTACAGCGCAGACCCCGAATATTCTGCTAACATCGACACTGCGGGAGGTGCCGGTACGGCAGCTTTCGTCAGCCGGGCGATAGAGATATACTGTAGACGGTGATAGTACGATTTTTAAGAAAACAGCGCAATAATCGGCGCTGTTTTCTGCATATCAGAGCAGCTTTGCAGATCTGCCGAGTGATACCTAGATCCCGATTTTACCGTTTCAAAAAAGGGGAAAATGGTTTCTATAGAAACCGAAAACTATAAATTTGAAACGGAGTACGCTGTGCGGATTAGCGGCAGACTTAATCATGTGTAAATAAATAGAAAAAATACAGCATATTACAGAGATATCGTTCAGATCCCATCATAAATTGCTGCGTAGCAGTCAGATTCTGTTTGTGGTTCGCTGTTTCGTCCAAAATGGTTTCCAAAACCGGAAAAATGGTTTCCATAGAAACCGTTTTGCCGGTTTTGGAAACCATTGCAGTATGAAAGGAAGGACCATACTGCTTACAGCGTGCTGAATACCGGGCAGGATATCGACCTAATAAAAGCCAGGCCATGGGTACAGACGGTATTGTCTGTACTCACGGCCTGATTATACAATGAAAAGAAATTATCTGGTGATTTCAGCAGTTTCCTCTGCCAGCCAGCTGCGCACTTCATCGGAAAGCAGCGGCGCCAGTTTCTGATATACCTCTCTGTGGTAGGCGTTGACCCATGCCAGTTCTTCATCGGTGAGAAGCTCCGGCAGGATAGCGGCTCTGTCCAGAGGGCAGATGGTGATACATTCGAAGCTGCGGCTGCCGTCTGGATTTTCCACGCAGAGCAGTTCGCTTTCGATACGCACGCCGTGGCTGCCTTCGATATAGATGCCCGGCTCATTGCTGGTAATCATACCCGGCAGGATCTGATTGTCTGTCGGTCCGATCATGCGGGGGCCTTCGTGGACGCTGAGAAGGTGTCCCACGCCGTGGCCGGTATCGTATTCATAGCATGGACCTGCGGCTTTTACTTTTTCACGAGGCAGCGCGTCCAGCTCCCGTCCGGTCGTTTCAGCCGTAAACTGCGCGTGTTCCAGCGCCAGATAAGCCTGCAGCACCATGGTGTAATGCTCTTTCATTTCCCGGGTCAGAGTGCCCAGAGAAATCGTTCTGGTGATATCTGTCGTACCGCCGTCGATGTACTGTCCGCCGGAATCCACCAGCAGCATTCCCTCTTCTTTCAGATAGCAGGGGTGTCCCAGCTTCGTGTCATAATGAATGCTGGCGGCGTTGACGCCGTAGCCTGCCATGGTTTCAAAGCTCAGCTCGATGAGTCCCTTCTGCGCATAGCGGCACTGTTTCAGATATTCGCTGGCGGAAACTTCAGTGATCTCCATTTTGCCGACATTTTTCTTCAGCCAGTAAATGAAATTGGCCATAGCTGCGCCGTCCTGTATATGGGCAAATCTGGTCGCCGCGATTTCGGACGGGTTTTTGACAGCCTTCATCAGTTCGATCGGTCCCGCGCCGTTTACGACTTCCACAGAGGCCGGAATGGACTGCATCAGGGAGTAGCTGACCAGACGTTTGTTCAAAAGGCTCTTGCCGCCGGAGAGGGTCTTCAGATCCTCGAATACCTGCAGATAAGGAAGCACTGTGACGCCGGCAGGGACAAGGTCTTTATCAAAGGTTTCATCAAGGATATAAAGACGGGCATCCTTTGGCGTAAGCAGAGCAAAGGCGAAGAATACCGGTGTATCATCAACATCATCGCCCCGCAGGTTGAAAAGCCATGCGATATCTTCGAGGCTGGTGATCAGGTGATAATCCACGCCTGCTTCTGCCAGAGCGGTCTGTACCCGGGACAGCTTGGAGACAGCTGTTTCGCCGGTGACAGAATCCGGCAGGGCATAGACCTTGGATGCTTTGATGGCAGGGCGGTCTTCCCAGATCTCGTCCACCAGATCCACATCGTAGACGACTTCACAGCTGGCCGCGTATTTTTCGCCATTGTTGTAGCTGACGATGCGGCCGTCAAATCCCAGCTTGAAGCCATCTCCCGCGATGGTCGGCAGATAGTCTTCAATTTCCGGCACACCCGGCTGCAGGCATTTCATCATAGAAATGCCGGTGCCTTCAAGCTGCTTTGCCGCCTGAATGAAATAGCGGCTGTCTGTCCACAGTCTGGCATCGTCTTCCGTAACCAGCAGCGTTCCGTTGGAACCTGTGAAATTGGACAGGTACTGCCTGCATTTAAAATAATCGTTAACGTATTCAGAGCCGTGAAAGTCGGTGGTCGGCACCAGATAGCCGTCCAGACCGTGGGCTTTCATAGCGGCCCGAAGACGAATAATTTCCTGTTTCATATCGATACTTACCTCCTGTTTTAGGCCACTTCAGGCTATTTCAGATTTTCAGGGTTCAGACCCTCCAGCTCCGGAAGAACAAAGAGTCCGTCCTTGCGAACCAGCACGTCGTCAAACCAGATCTCACCGCCGCCGTATTCCGGACGCTGAATCAGAACCAGATCCCAGTGAATGGCGGAACGATTGCCGTTAAAGGCGTTTTCGTAAGCGTTACCCGGGGTCAGGTGGAAGCTGCCTGCGATTTTTTCATCAAAGAGTGTATCTTTCATCGGCTGCAGGATATATGGATGTACGCCAAGCGCAAATTCGCCGAAGAAGCGGGCTCCTTCATCCGTATCCAACAGGGCGTTGATGCGCTCTGTATCGTTAGCGGATGCATTTATGATTTTGCCGTTCTTTACTTCAAAGCGAATGTTTTCAAACGTGAATCCCTGTTCCTGAGACGGGGTATTGTAGGTGATCACACCGTTCATAGAATCTTTGACCGGCGCGGTATATACCTCACCGTCAGGAATGTTGTTTTTTCCGTCACATTTTCTTACAGGAATACCTGCAATAGAGAAGGTGAGATCAGTACCAGGACCTAAGATGTGTACCTTATCTGTTTTTGACATAAGTTCCACAAGGGGATCCATGGCTTTACTCATTTTAGCGTAGTCAACGGTGCACACGTCATAGTAGAAGTCTGTAAATGCGTCTTCACTCATATTGGCAAGCTGCGCCATGGCTGCGTTTGGAAATTTCATGACGCACCATTTTGTATTGTTGACGAGGCTTTGACTTGCTTTACTGGTGATCTGATAGTAGAGATTCATCTTTTCGGCAGGGACGTCGGAAAGCTCAGATACGTTATCAAACGCTCTAAGCCCGATATAAGCGTCCATTTCCCGATTCTGGTAGAGCATGTAGTCAGTCTGATAAGAGATCTGCTCTTCGTCGCAGCCCATGCAGATGGCGCGGATAATGGCTGATTCTCTGATCGTGACAAAAGGCTTTCCGCCGGCTTTGTAGACATCGGCGATCATCTGCTTTACCAGTGGAATACAGGCGCTGCCTTCGTATTCTATAAAAACTTTTTCGCCCGGCTCGATATGGCAGGCGTAGTTGACGATCAGATCAGATAGTTTGCTGTTTCTCGGATCCATAAGGTTACCTCCTTTTTGATCAGTTAGAAAAGAGGAAATGGAGCAGGGCTCCATTTCCTCTTTTAGAATTTCTGGTTCTTAGAAAACAGGATGACTCCTTGTTAAAAAACCTGATTTATTACCATGCGAAATCAACGATGAAATAGTCACCTTCCAGCGGCAGTGTGTGCACTTTCAGATCTTTGTTAGCTGCATACAGCATGCCTGGGTTGTAAAGAACTGCGTAAACAGCGTCTTCCTGTACTTTAGCGAAGAGCTTCTGGTAATGAGCTTCTCTTTCTGCGTCATCAACGATGGTAGTTGCTTCTTTGAACATGTCATCGATCTCTTTGTTGGAGTAACGAGCGTTGTTAGCCATGCCGATGTAGTCTGTTGTCAGAGCCATGGAAACCTGCTGCGTGTCGCCTTCAAGACCCATCTGCAGACAAGTCAGACCGAAGTCTCCCTGTCTCAGCTTATCGAGGTAAGCGTTGAATTCCAGGATCTCGATGTCAACTTTCAGGCCGACTGCTTCTAACTGAGACTGTACCATCTGTGCCATCAGCTTATACTGTTCAGCAACATACATTTTACCAAGGTCAGTGCCTTCCTTTACGCCTGCTTCTTTCAGCAGTGCCTTTGCTTTGTCTACATCATAAGTGTACTGAATCTGATCTTCGCTGTAGCCCATTCTGCCAGGTGTCAGCAGGTTGGAGTTAGCTTCTCCGATACCTTCCAGTACGCTGTCTACGATTGCCTGACGGTCAACTGCGTAGTTGATAGCCTGACGGAATTTTACATTGTTGTAAGGTTCTTTTTCAGTATTCATAGCGATGAATCCGAAAGTAGTCTGTTCTGCTTCCAGTACCTGTACTTTATCGTCTGCGTCCAGTGTGCTCTTAACGGAAGCGTCGATCTCAGCGAAGTCGATGTCGCCGCTCTGGATGGCCATACCCATGGAAGCGGTATCGCTGATTACCTTGAAGGTAACGTTTTTGATGGCAGGTGCGCCTTCATAGTAGTCTTCATTAGCTTCAAGAGTTACTTTGTCGCCGATGTCGTGGCTGACAAATTTGTAAGGACCGCAGCCCACAGGCTCCTGAGCGAAAGTATTCTCGTCAACGGAATCATGATATTTTTTGTCTGCGATGTACAGATCAGTCATGCTTGCCAGGAACGGCGCGTATACGTGAGTCGTGTACACTTTGATGGTGTAATCATCAACGATCTCATAATGATCGAAACCTTCTACTACAGCGCCCTGATATTCGGATTTGCTGTAAAGGTCATAAGAGAACGCAACGTCTTCTGCGGTGAGAGGATCGCCGTTATGGAATTTGATGTCATCTCTCAGATGGAAAGTATAGCATTTTCCATCATCGCTGACTTCCCAGCTTTCTGCAACCTGCGGTTCCAGTTTGCTTTCATCATCATATGCTTTGTTGATAAGCGGATCGTAGATCTGCGCGGTCAGACGTGCTTCTGCAGCAGACATAGTGTCAGTCGGGTGCAGTGTTGCGTAGTCAGAATCGATGGCGATCTTCAGATCTGTTCTGGCTTCTGCCTCTCCGCCGTCTTTGCTGCCGCCGCAGCTTGCGAACACACCCATGGTCATTGTCAGAGCCAGTGTGAGCACCAGACCCTTGATAAGGTTCTTTTTCATAATATTTCTCCTTTCGGTTCTATTTTCACTCGCAGTTTATTCTACGAATTGAAAAACGCGTTTAGTGTATAGATCAGTCAGTTTGATCGCGCCTCTTACATCTTCTTTAGAGATGATGGAGCTCTGACTGTGCGGGAATCTGTCTACGACGGAAATGCCGCAGACCCGGACGCCCATGCCGCTCATATTGATGCTGCTGGCATCTGTGCCGCCTCTGTCCATGACGTCGCGCTGGTATTTGATGTCATTTTCTTCACAGCAGGCAATCATGGAATCGACCAGATATTCATCCAGCATGGCGGAAGGGTTTCCTATGCTGATGCCGATGCCTTCGCCGACAGCGTTCGCGCCGGTCAGGTCGGTCGGGTAGAAGTGATCCGGCGTTACATCGACGGAAATACCGATATCCGGTTTGATTCTCTCTGCGGAAACGACAGCGCCGCGGCAGCCCACTTCTTCCTGAACGGAAAAGACGTAATAGACGTCGTTCGGGCCGGTGCCGTCATTTTTCTTCATGGCTTCGATGAGAATGTAGCAGCCGACTCTGTTGTCAAAGGACTTGGAGACGATACGCTCGTTCTTCAGCTCGTAGTATTTGCCGATGAAGCCGCAGTAGTCGCCGACTTTGACATATTTTTCTGTTTCTTCTTTGGAAGTGCAGCCGATGTCGATGTAAAGCTTGTCCAGATCATTCTTAGCGTCCCAGATCATGCCTTCGCAGCCAACGACACCGATCGTGCCGTTCTGAAAGACTACCTTGTCGTTGAACAGAGCACCTGCCCAGACAAAGCCCACATGGCACACTTTGATGCGGCCGTCGCCTTCGATTTTCTTGACCTGCAGACCGATCTCATCCATATGAGCAGCCAGCATGATTTTTTTCTTGTCAGGATGGTCAGCGCCGTATTTGACGGCAATGAGATTGCCCACAGCATCTGTGAACATTTCATCACAGTGGCCTTCGATCTCCCGTTTGATGATCGCGCGGATATTTTTCTCGCGGCCTGCCACGCCCCAGGCCTGAGTCAGTTCTTTTAACAGTTCCATTATTTTTCAGCTCCTTTCGCAAGTAAGCTTGCTTTTTCTACCCATCTGGTCTGATTCATCAGCGGATGATGCAGCTTGATGGCGTCCTTCGGACATTCCATGACACAGCAGCCGCAGTACCAGCATTCATCCGGGTAAGCAACCTCAGGATGCGCGCCTTTTTCTGCTGCCGGGATCATCACATCCATCTGGCAGGCTTCCATGCAGCGGCCGCAGCCGATGCACTTTTCTGTGTCAAAGGTGAGAGGCACAGCAGGAGGGGTCTTTCTAATGGAAAATTCTTTGATCGGTTTCATTAGCAGCAGCCTCCTTTCTTTTCCTCGATATAGTCCTGATTGTATTTTTCGTAGTTCTCTTTGATGTTGCCTGCATAATCCAGAGGAACTTCTCTGCGGACGACTTTTTCTCCGTCCTGGCTGATTACGATGAACGGTGCTTTTTCTTTGCCGTCGTCATCGGAACGATAGAATTCCAGCTTTTCGCAGGTCTGATGTCTTGCAAGGCAGGCCTGCAGAATGATCTGCGATACAGTGAGAATATCGAATACTTCCAGCAGTCTCATGAGTTCATGAGGGTTTGCAGCGTAAGCCTTTGGAACGAAGTCCTTTTCGTATCTGGCGAGAAGTTCTACGCCGGATTCAAGAAGTTCATCACGTTTGATCTCACCGCAGTAGTTCTGCATCGCCTTTGCGGTGGCTTCGTTGAGCTCTTTCCAGCTGATGCCGGTTTCAGGGTCTGCGTAAAGCGGAGCGTAAACTCTTTCCATTTCCGCGTCGACCTGCGGCTGGTAAGGGGATACCTGTTCTTTACCTTCTACAAAGGCCGCGGCTTTTCTGCCCGCGTAGCTTCCGGTGGAAGCGGCGTGACCGAAGCAGTTGGAAGAATATAAGCTGTCGCCTGCAACAAAGAGTCCTTCAATGTTGGTCATCAGGTTCCAGTCGTTCATGAAACCGCCCGGCATACCGAAGAGCTGACGTTCCTGCGGCAGGAATTCCGCGCTGGTCCAGCCTACGCCGTAGCACTGCAGTACGTGTTTCTCAGGATCAAAGCCGGCTTCGGTGAAGTTTTTATAAACAGGAACGTTGGTCTTGCCTTCCTGACCTACCATCATGCCCCAGATGACTTTTCTTTCAAGTTCAGGCATGGAGGAAAGATCCGCATAGAATGGAAGCTTGTAGCCCATTTCTTTCAATTTATCATAAGGAAGGGTTTCCGGTCCGTCATATTCGTATTTTGCCTGCTCGATGTTGCCGCCCTTCATGAAGTAGTGCTGGCCTTCTGCCGGCATAAAGCGGCTCTTGACATCTTTCAGGATATTGCCGTCTCTGTCTGCGTACGGGATCTCCTTACCCTCTGCGTCGATGAGCGTTGCAGGGAACCAGGTGTTGTGGTTGTTGCCTGCGCTGTACGGCGGGAAGGAACGCCCTGCGGAGGAGAATTCCGCCCGGACAGATTTTTCCATCATATTGAATTCAGCGCCTGCGCGCCATCCCATGGCGTGACCGTCTCCGATGGTGGTCATCGGACGGAATTCACAAAGACCAGGGTGTGCGGATGAGAACAGCCAGACTCTTGCCGGTCTTGACATGGTGATAATGCTTGCCTTGCCGGAGAAGACATAGAACTCGCCGGTTCTGGTGTGAATACCGGTAGCGCCGATGCATCTGGCACCGACTTTGCCGCCTTCTGTCAGAAGAGAAGTGACCATAACACGGTCAACGATTTTGACGCCCAGTCTCTTCAGTTCCTTTTCCATGGCTGGTTTAAATGTCGTACCCCAGATACGGATGGTGAATTTATTCTTATAATCGTAGGCAAACATCAGCTTGGTTTCCTCATCGCGGAAGTCTGCTCCTTTAAATTCGTCCTCGGTGTCTCTGATCTTGCCGCCCATCTTTTCGATTTCCTGCAGGTGGTCCCAGCCTTCTCTACATTCTATATAATGAGAAATAGCATTGTTGTAACCGTCGTTATCGTCCAGCATAGCGTCTACCAGTTCTTCCGGGGTTACTCCGGAACATGGATTGGTCGCTGCGGATTCCCAATGGTCACACCCGCTGCCGCCGGCGCCGCTGCGCTTTGTCGCGCCTTTTTCTACGAGAATGACACTTTTGCCTTTTCTCGCTGCTGAGATCGCCGCCATACAGCCTGCGATACCGCCGCCCAGCACCAGCACGTCAGCTTCCATATGAGTGGTTTTGCCGACCTCTGAAGGGTAGGGCCACGTTTGATTGGTAGTCATTGGCGTTCCTCCTTTATTTTTTTGTGTTTCTTTGTTGATATAGATATATTATCAAATTTTGAAAAAATTTGCAATATAAATTTTGCAAATTTCTTGACGAATTTTACAAAATGAGTTAGAATACTGATAAAAGAAAATTGGTATTATACAAAACCTAAACAAAGAGACGGAGGAAACATTATGTATAAGTACGTAATCAAAAGACTTCTATTTACAATCCCCGTTCTGTTTGGTGCCACGTTCCTGGTGTTCACGATCATGTATCTGACGCCGGGCGATCCGGGATCTCTGATTCTGGGTATGACAGCCAAGCAGGCAGACATTGACGCGCTGAATCACGCCCTCGGTGCAGACCAGCCATTCTTTACACAGTTCTTCAACTATATAAAGGATATTGTCACTGAGTTTGACTTCGGCATTTCCTACAGGACCCGTATGCCGGTATTTAACGAAATTCTGGCGAGATTCCCTGCGACCTTCTGGCTGACTTTGTGGTCATGTCTTCTGGGCGCGGTGATCGGTATCGTACTCGGTGTTGTATCCGCTGTAAAACAGTATTCTGCACTGGACAACATTCTGACGACGACTTCTATGATCCTTTCTGCAGTTCCGGGATTCTGGCTTGCTCTGATGCTGATGCTGGTGTTCTCCCTGAAGCTGGGTCTGCTTCCTTCCAACGGACTGGATTCCTGGCAGGGCTATATATTGCCGGTCATCACGCTGACTCTGTCAAATGTCGCTTCTGATATACGTCTGACCCGTTCCAGCATGCTGGAGACCATTAGAACTGACTACATAAGAACGGCCAGATCAAAAGGCGCGCCAGAGAAGATCGTTATTTTCCGTCACGCTTTGAAAAATGCACTGCTGCCGGTACTGACATCTATCGGTATGGGATTTGGCGCAAGCCTTGGCGGCGCGGTCATCATCGAGACCGTATTCGGTGTGCCGGGAGTCGGACAGCTGATGGTTACAGCCATTCGTCAGAAGGATACGCCGACTGTTATGGCAGCGACCATATTCCTGGCAGTTCTGTTCTGTTTGATCATGCTGATCGTCGATCTGCTCTATGCATACATCGATCCGAGATTAAAGGCCAAGTACAAGAGTTAGTCAGGAGGCATACATAATATGAATAAGACAAAGACAAAAAAGAACAGCCAGGTGAAGGAGATCTGGCGTAGATTTAGAAAAAGTAAAACAGCTATGCTCGGTCTTGTGCTGCTGATTCTGATTTTATTGATAGCAATTTTCGCAGATCTGATCGTGCCTTATCAGGAGGCTATTACGCAGAGTTCAGGAAGACTTCAGGGACCAAGCGCGGAGCACTGGTTCGGCACCGATGAACTCGGCAGAGACCTCTTTGCCCGTATCGTCCACGGCTCCAGATATTCATTACTGATCGGTATTTCCACCAGTATCTTTGCTCTGGTCATCGGAGGACTTCTGGGGGCAGCGGCAGGTTATTACGGCAAGACAATAGATAATGTCATTATGAGACTGACTGACGTGGTCATGACGGTTCCGCCGATCCTGCTGTCACTGGCTGTTGTAGCGGCGCTGGGCGCGAACCTCAGAAACCTGCTCATCGCGATCACCATATCCTGTGTGCCTGGCATGGTCAGGATGGTGCGTTCCGTCGTGCTGACGGTTATCGACAACGACTATATCGAGGCGGCGAGATCTTATGGAGGCTCGGATCTTCGTATTATACTGAAATATGTTATTCCGAATGCTTTGGGACCGATCATTGTAACGACGACAATGAACGTTTCCAGCATGATCCTGTCAGCTTCCGGACTTTCCTTCCTGGGCATGGGCGTACAGCCGCCTGCACCGGAGTGGGGCGCTCTGCTTTCCGACGCGAGACAGTATATGTTTAATGCTCCATATCTTCTGTATATTCCGGGCATCTTCATCGTTCTGGCAGCGCTGTGCTTCAACCTTGCCGGCGATGGCCTGAGAGACGCGCTGGATCCGAAGCTGAAAGATTAAGAGGAGGTTACAAATATGAAAGAAACATTCTTACAGGTAAAAGATCTGGAAGTGATATACAAGACTGACCTGGAAACCGTTTACGCGGTCAACAAGATCTCCTTTGATCTGGAAAAGGGGGAAACCCTGGGTCTGGTAGGCGAGACCGGCGCGGGAAAAACTACCACTGCCCTTTCTATTCTTCGTCTGCTGCCGGAACGTACCGCTCAGATCACAAACGGCACCATTGAGCTGGAAGGAAGAAATGTTCTGGAACTGACAGACAAAGAAATGGAGAAGATCCGCGGCGAAAAGGTATCTATGATTTTCCAGGATCCGATGACGGCGCTGAATCCTGTTCTGACTGTAGGAGACCAGATCGCCGAGTCTCTGCATCTCCACGATGATAAGGGCAGAGGCAAAGATGTTATCGAGGCTCGTGTGGAAGAAGTACTGGAACTGGTAGGTATTCCCGCGGCCAGAAAGAAAGATTATCCGCATCAGTTTTCCGGCGGCATGAAACAGAGAGTGGTTATTGCGATCGCTCTTGCCTGCAACCCGGGGCTTCTGATCGCAGACGAGCCGACCACCGCCCTTGACGTGACCATTCAGGCGCAGGTGCTTGCCATGATGCAGGAACTGAAAGAAAAGCTGGACACTGCGATGATCATGATCACTCACGATCTGGGAATTGTGGCGCAGACTTGTGATAAAGTAGCGGTTATGTATGCCGGTGAGATCATTGAGTATGGTACAGTAGAAGATATTTTCACAGGGGAAAATCATCACCCGTACACGGTAGGCCTGTTCGGCTCCATCCCGAATCTTGAGGGAGACGAAGAAAGGCTGCACCCGATCGACGGTATGATGCCTGACCCGACAGATCTGCCGACGGGCTGTTATTTCTCGCCGAGATGTCCGAAGTGCACAGAAAAGTGCAAAGAAGTACATCCGGAAGAAGCAGTATCCGGCACGCATAGAATCAGATGCCATCTCTTTGATAATTTGGCAAAGGAGGTATAACCGTGGGAAAACCATTAATTGAATTACAGAACCTCAAGAAGTATTTTGATATCTCCAAGGGCGTACAGCTGCACGCGGTGGACGGTGTTACACTGACCATCAATGAAGGAGAAACTCTGGGCGTCGTAGGAGAATCCGGCTGCGGCAAGTCCACTTTGGGAAGAACCGTTCTGAAGCTCCATGAGCCTACAGACGGAAAAATCATCTTCGATGGAAAAGATATTACCAAGTATAAGAATAAACAGATCCACAAGATCCGTCAGGATATGCAGATGATCTTCCAGGATCCGTATTCCAGTCTGAATCCTCGTATGAGTGTGCAGGATCTGATCGCGGAACCGCTGATCATCAATAAAGTCTGCAAGAGCAAGGCAGAGGTTTTTGATAAAGTCGCTGAGCTGATGGAAACGGTAGGTCTTGCGGAGCGTCTTTCCGGCGCGTACCCGCATGAGCTGGACGGCGGACGCCGCCAGAGAATCGGTGTTGCGAGAGCCCTTGCGCTGAATCCGAAGTTTATTGTATGTGATGAACCGGTTTCTGCTCTGGACGTATCCATCCAGGCACAGATCCTGAACCTTCTGATGGATCTGCAGGATGAAAGAAATCTGACCTATATGTTCATTACCCACGACCTTTCCGTTGTACGGCATATTTCTGACCAGATCGTGGTAATGTATCTGGGACAGTGTGTAGAACTGGCTCCGTCCAAGGAGTTGTTCAAAAATCCGATCCATCCGTATACCAAGGCACTGCTTTCTGCAATTCCGGTGCCTAGTATCGAGATGAAGGGAAAGAAAATCGAAGTCATCAAAGGCGAAGTATCCAACCCGATCAATCCGAAACCGGGCTGCCGTTTCGCCAACAGATGTCCGTTCGCGTCAGATGAATGCCGCAGCGCTGACATCCCGTTCGAAGAGAGAGAACCGGGACATTTTGTGGCCTGCTGCAAAGCTAAATAGTTGTCTTATAAAATACAGAGAAATGCCCCGTAGAGGGCATTTCTATTATGAGGAGAAAAAATGAATTTGGAAGAGAAAGTAATTGCCTTAAAAGAGCATCAGAAAAAGCTGAAAGCATACACCCATGTGTCCAGTCTTTTGTTCTATGATGCGTCTACATCCATGCCGCCGGGCGCGGCTCAGTCCATGAGTGATACTATGGGCGTGATCAGCGGTGAGATCTACAGCCTGACGGTGAATCCGGAGTTCAAAGCCCTGTTAAATGATCTGTATGAACAGCGGGAAGCTTTGGATTTTCAGACACGCCGGGAAGTAGAAGAATTGCACCTGGAGCAGGAAAAGATGGAAAAAGTACCAAAGGAAGAAGTGGTTGCCATGGAGGAAGCAGAGAACCTGGCAAACCATTATTGGGAAATAGCGAAGAAGACCAACGATTTTTCGATATTCGCGCCTCATCTGGAAAAGCTGATCGAAATGAAAAAGCGTTACGCCGGTTATATCAATCCGGATGGCGATGTATACGATACCCTGATGAATGAGTATGAGCGGGGAATGAACAGGGCGCAGATGGATCCGTTCTTTGACGCGCTCAGAAAAAAGCTGGTGCCGCTGATCAAATCAGTGGGCGAAGCGAAACAGCCGGATACTTCCTTCCTGGCAGGTCCGTTTGCCATTGATGCGCAGAAGGCACTGTCCGAGTATGTGATGGATGTGATGGATATCGATAAGGACCGCTGTATCCTGCGGGAAACAGAGCATCCGTTCACCATTGAATTTTCCAAAAATGACGTGCGTATTACAACCAAATACGTGGAGGATGATCTGACCAGCAATCTGTACAGTGTAGTACACGAAAGCGGTCACGGCATGTATGAATTGTCAATAGACGATGCACTGCAGTTTTCAGTGCTGGGAGCCGGTGCCACTACCGCGATTCACGAGTCCCAGTCCCGTCTCTGGGAAAACTATATCGGACGAAGCCTGCCGTTCTGCAAGCTGATCTTCCCGAAGGTCAAAGAGCTTTTCCCTGACCAGATGGAAGGGGTGAGCGCGGAAGATTTCTTCCGGGCTGTCAATGTGGCAAAACCGTCTCTCATCCGCACGGACGCCGATGAGCTGACTTATGCGCTTCACGTGATGGTCCGCTACGAATTGGAGAAACGGATCTTTGAAGGCGACCTGACTGTCAGCGAGCTTCCGGCGGAGTGG
This sequence comes from Eubacterium sp., assembly GCA_021769965.1. Classification (GTDB taxonomy): domain Bacteria; phylum Bacillota; class Clostridia; order Peptostreptococcales; family Anaerovoracaceae; genus Senimuribacter. The sequence goes on along the minus strand of JAETRU010000014.1, from coordinate 21,253 downwards.
AACCGCTTATATAAGGAATATTTAGGTATTGATGTACCGGATGATACCAGAGGCGTTCTGCAGGATGCACACTGGGCAGGCGGCGCGTTCGGCTATTTTCCGAGCTACGCGCTTGGAACCGCTTATTCCGCTCAGATTTACGACGCCCTGCGGGCAGAAGTGGATGTGGATGCCTGCTGCGAAAAAGGCGACTTCGCGCCGGTGCGTCAGTGGCTGACAGAAAAGATCTATCGTCACGGCATGCTGTACACAGCAGATGAGCTGATTGAGATGACCTGCGGCAAACCATTTGATCCGGCGTATTATGTGGATTATCTGGAGGAAAAGTTCAGCAGATTGTATCACCTGTAGAAAGGCGCGGCGCTGGTGCAGGCAGAATTTGATCGGAGTTGTCTGAAAATCAGTTTTTAATGAAATTGAGTACAACTTTTGATACGGTTTTCAACTGAAATCAGCAGTTTTGCTGAAAAAGGTACAACTTGATCCAGTAGGGCAAAGGGTATGCAGGCCCGCTGAGGAGAAGAGTTGTACCTTCTTTGTTGAGTTTGCTGATTTAAGATGAATTATTAACTACTGTAAGCTGCTGTACCTGCCGATAAGACAGAAAAAGCGTTTATAGCAAAGGGATTAGTTGTACCTAAATCTCTAAAAAACTGATCTTAAGACAATTCGCCTTGAAAAAGAGGCAGCAGCTGTCCATCGATGATGCGCTTGATGGCGGCGGCATTCCTGCCAGAAGTTCCTGATAAGCGTCTAGCAGACTTTCCTCAACTGTGATATCCTGTTTTGTCAAGTGAATATAGTTCATGGTTCTGTCTCCATTTATAAAAATTAGAAGAAAAATTATTTTATAGAAATATATACAATATTTCCTGAAATTTGTCAACAAAAAACCGGTCCTGAAACCTTAAATCAGACTTGAAGAAAGTTTAAAATAAGGTTTGGCAGAACCGGTCATGCTGTTTCTATTTCAAATTTTCCGGATTCAGACCGTCAAGTTCCGGCAGAACAAAGAGTCCGTCTTTGCGTATCAGAACATCATCCAGCCAGATCTCGCCGCCGCCGTATTCAGGACGCTGGATCATGACCAGATCCCAGTGGACTGCCGACTTGTTGCCGTTCGGCGCGTCTTCATAGCAGGCGCCCGGCGTCAGATGGAAGCTGCCGCAGATTTTTTCGTCAAATAAGGTATCTTTCATCGGATGCAGCACATAAGGGTTGACCCCGAAAGCGAATTCGCCGAAATATCTTGCACCTTCATCGGTATCCAGAAGCTGGTTGATTCTGTCTGTATTGTTGGAAGCTGCATGGACAATACGGCCTTTTTCGATCTCAAAGTGAATATTCTCAAATGTAAAACCCTGCTCCTGACTGACCGTGTTGTAGGTAATATATCCGTTCATGGATTCCCGTACCGGAGCCGTATACACTTCGCCGTCAGGAATATTGGCATCCCCTGCGCATTTGACGGCCGGGATCCCTTTGATGGAAAATTCCAGATCAGTGCCCGGTCCTTTGATGTTGACACGGTCCGTCCGCTCCATCAGATCAACGAGAGGATCCATGGCCTTGCTCATTTTCGCGTAGTCCAGCGTGCAGACATCATAATAAAAGTCCGCGAAAGCCTCCTGACTGGTGTTCGCCAGCTGCGCCATGGATGGATTCGGATAACGGAGGACACACCATTTGGTCTTGTCTACCCGATAGTCCAGCGCCGGTCTGCGCAATCTGCTGTAAAGGCTCATCTTTTCCGCGGGAACATCGGAAAGCTCGCTGACGTTGGCGCCTCCGCGCACAGAAATATATGCGTCCATGCCCTGCATCTGCGCGAGCATGTAATCATTCATGAAACGGACCTGATCCTCCGTGCATCCCCAGACGATCTCGCGGGTGATCTCACTGTCCGATATATTGACAAAAGGTTTTCCGCCCGCCGCGTATACGTCCCGGATGATCTCTTTGATCAGAGGCTTGCACTCCGATCCTTCGTATTCGATCAGAATGCTTTCGCCGCTTTTCAGCGCGCAGGAGTAGTTTACCAGTAAATCTGCCAGTTTCTTGTCTCTTGGATCCATATTGTCCTCCCAAACTAAAAATTTCTATCTTTTATTATACACGAAATCCCTTGAATTTAAAAGGTTTCTGCCGTAAAATAGAGCTATATTACAGGCGAGAAAGGACGAAAAAGGACAATAGATGAAGCACTATTTTTTTGTAAATCCCGCAGCGGGCCAGGGCAGCGGCACTGATGATCTGATCGCGGAAATCAGACGCGTATGCGCGCAGCAGGATGCAGATTTTGATATTTACATAACGAAAGGCGTCGGCGACGGTGAGCGAAGAGCGGGAGAACTGGCGCGGCAGCTGACGGAGCAGGGGAGTCACGCCCGTTTTTACGCCTGCGGCGGTGACGGCACTTTGAACGAGATCCTGTGCGGCGCGGCAGGTTCCGGTATACCGGTCGGCTGCATCCCTACCGGCACAGGCAACGATATGGTGCGCAATTTTCCCGGCGCTGGGGATTTCAATGATATAAAGGTGCAGCTTCTGGGACGGACGGAAGATATCGATCTGATCTGGTATGCCGGCGTCATGGACGGCGTATATCGTGAGCGGTACTGCGCCAATATGTTTAACATCGGTTTTGACTGCAATGTGGTGGAACTGGCGGGAAGGCTGAAGAAGAAGCCGTTTATCGCCGGGTCAGCCGCTTATCTGCTGGCCGTGCTGGGAGTGTTTCTGCAGAAGAAGACCATCGGCCTGCGGCTTGAGGAAGAGGGCGAAGTCCTTCTGGATGACGATGTTCTGCTGTGCTCCATCTCCAACGGTTCTTTCTGCGGCGGCGGCATACATACCTCGCCTCAGTCTGATGTGGCTGACGGTGTTTTTGATCTGAATATCATCAACGATGTGTCCCGGCTGCAGTTTCTGAAACTGTTCCCGAAATACAAAGCGGGCACCCATCTGGAAGTGCCCGGTGTTGATAAAATTATTCGCGTAAAGACCTGCACACAGCTGGAGCTGACGCCGAAGGCAGGCTCTTTCTTTCTGTGTGCCGATGGTGAGATCTGCGTGGCGGAGTCGGTAAGGTTCGAGATACGTCCGGGGGCGCTGCCTTTCATTCTTCCCTCGAAAAACTAGACCTGTACCCTGACCTGCCGCGTTGGTCCCAGCCGCACCGGCCCTTCGATGTAGACTGCCTTTAGAATGCCGTCTGCTTTTTCACAGGTGACGGTAATGACGCCCGCCGGCTGCGGCAGAGTGAAGCTGAATGTGCCCGTTTTTTCGTCCTGGCAGAATGCTGCCGCCACCGCTGTAGAACCGGAGCCGCAGCTGCCTTCAAAATACGTGGTGTCCACATCCTTCACATAGACCACCGGCGTCAGCGCATTGCGGGCCGTATCGTAAAACATGACCCCGACGGCCGGCGGATCAAATCTGTCATTTATGTACTCTTTGATCACGTCAAAATTTTCCCGGGTCGGCGCTTTGTCACGCACCACCACGTGAATGATGCCGTCCATGTCCACAATCCTGCTGTCCTCCATCAGGGAACAAAGGGTGTCCGCCGCGGCGAGATCTTCCACGTCCGGCGCTGCGACATTTCGGGGCAGAGGCATTTTGATCTTGGTGTAGTTGGTGGACGTGTTGACAGCTGCCAGCAGTCTTTCGCCACAGCCGCTGACAGCGATATCCATGACGGCATTTCCCTGAATGCCTTCTTTTTTTGCCTTCATCAGGGCAAAGGAGCGGGATGCGTTGCCGCAGAATTCCAGCCCGCACATTTCCATCGAGTCCGGTCCCGTCACAAAGGCCACCTGTTCGCCTTGAAGCTCTTCCATGGCAAGAAGCTGACTGGCGACAGTCTGATACTGGCTGCGCGGAAAAGGATCCAGCACGAAGATGGTGATATTTCCCGCCGGATCAGCTATGTAGATGTTTATATTTCTATTTGATTTTGCTTCTTCGTTCGCGTTCATGATACACCTCCCGATGTTCATATTAACAATATATCACAGAATCGACGAAAAATGTTGGGTAATTTTGAAAAAACTTTAGTTGAAAGCAGTGACGATTCGTGGTATAATTTTCAGGTCACAGAAAATTCAATATCTGCTTTGGAAGCGTATCGAAGTGGTCATAACGAGCCGCACTCGAAATGCGGTTGTCCGCAAGGGCACGTGGGTTCGAATCCCACCGCTTCCGCCAAATAAGAACGTTGATTTCGATATGAAGCCAGCGTTCTTTTTTGATACGCTGAAAAGATCTATTTTAGTAAATCGTAAATAAGTAAATCATACAAAAGCTATTGACAATTAGATCGAAGTCGGATATACTTTAGTAAATCGTAAATCACTAATTGTATGGAGGTGCGTCGATGTTTATTGGCAGGCAGCAGGAATTAAACACGCTGAATAAGCTGTACAATTCCGGAAAGTTCGAATTCGCGGTTATTTACGGCCGCCGCAGGGTGGGAAAAACCGCTCTCATCAGCGAATTTACAAAAGATAAAGATACTATTTTCTTTACCGGCGTGGAAACTAATGCAAAACAGAATCTGGATAACTTTTCGAGATGCATTATGGAATATAACACGGGAATTGCTGTTGATTCATCCTTTGCGTCTTTTCAATCGGCGTTAGAGTATGTCTTTGAACTGGCAAAAACGAAGAGGATCGTGCTTGTTATTGACGAATACCCCTATGTTGCCCGCGCATCCAAAAGCCTTGCTTCTACGATCCAGCTTTTGATTGACAAAAACAAGGATAGTTCAAAGCTTTTTCTGATCCTATGTGGATCCTCCATGTCATATATGGAGGATCATGTTTTGGCATATAAAGCACCGCTTTATGGAAGAAGAACGGCACAACTCAAATTAAGTCCCTTTGATTTCTTTGAAGTCTGCCGATATTTCACAAGGTTTTCTGATATCGACAAGGCACTGGCATACGGAGTTATCGGCGGAACGCCGCAGTATCTGATGCAGATAGATGACCATTTCTCCATTGAGGACAATATCAAAAACATCTACTTGAATCCCGCTTCTTCTATTTTTGAAGAGCCAAGCAATCTTTTAAAACAGGAAGTGCGTGAACCGGCGATTTATAATGCGGTAATTACAGCGATCGCCGCAGGCTGCTCCAAAATGAATGAGATCGCTGGTAAGACTGGCGAAGATACAAGCGTGTGTGCTACCTATATTAAGAATTTGATCACGCTTGGCATCGTGAAGAAAGAATCACCCTACGGTGAAAAATCAAACCGTAAGACGATTTATTCTATTGAGGATAATATGTTCCGCTTTTGGTATCGCTTTGTGCCGGAAAATACCTCGATCATTTCCCGTGGAGCTGCCGACCTTGCTTATAAACGCATTGCTCCTGAGATCCCTGCCTATATGGGCGGCGTATTTGAGGAAATCTGCAGGCAATACCTTTGGAAACTGCTGCTTGACGGTAAATGCGCTGTAAATTTCAGCGATCTCGGCCGCTGGTGGGGAACGAATTCCAAGACCAGAACCCAGGAGGAGATTGATATTATGGGTGCGGATAAGGATTCTGCCCTGTTTGCTGAGTGTAAGTGGACAAACGAAAAGGCTGATCTCGGCGTTTTGGAGACTCTTGTAGAGCGCAGCGAGCTGTTTAACTATAAGAAAAAGCATTTCTATCTTTTCGCCAAAACCGGGTTTACAAAAGGCTGCATGGATAAAGCGGCAGAGATGGGGAATGTAACACTGGTCAGCTATAATGAGATGCTGCGAGAGTAGGGAGCCGCACTCGAAATGCGGTTGTCCGCAAGGGCACGTGGGTTCGAATCCCACCGCTTCCGCCAACGAGAAATCCAGCAGTCATGCGATCTGCAGGATTTCTTTTTTTGCCGCCGTTATCTCTCAGAAATTCGCAATTGACACAGAGTATAACATTTAATATAATAAAAAATAGAAATGATGTTATATTTTGCGAGGTGGTACTATGCAAATGCTTATCAAACAGATAAGAACATATTTGAATATGAGTCAGACCAGATTTGCAAAGTCGCTGAATGTTACTTTTGCAACTGTAAACCGTTGGGAAAATGGCCATGCTGTTCCGAACAAACTGGCGCAGTCCAGGATATATGATCTGTGCAGGGAGAAGTCTGTGCCTGTTTATGATATGACTTTGAAAAGGATCACGGGGGCAGCGGAAGCCGTTAAGCTTGATGCAGATCGCGTGCTGCTTTACCATGGCTCAAAGTCGGGAATCGAGGGCCGGATCGAACCAAGGAGCCGCAGGCAGTGCGACTTTGGCAGAGGCTTTTATATGGGAACGAATCCCGGTCAGGTGCTTACCTTGATTTGTGATTATGAAAAATCCAGGTTTTACATCGTCTCTGTAAATGTGGCTGAACTTAGTCAAATTGAAGTGGCCGAGGATATTGACTGGGCAATGCTTGTCGCATACCACAGGGGAAAAATGGAAGCGATAAGCGATACTCCATTCTATAACAAATACCGTAGTATGACTTCAGGCAAAGATCTGGTTATCGGCAGTATCGCAGATGACCGTATGTTTTTTGTCATCGACAACTTCTTTGTCGGTAATGTTACCGACATGGCGCTTATCAACAGCCTTTCTGCTCTCCAGCTTGGCAGGCAGTATGTGATGGTTTCTCAAAAAGGCTGCGATGCTGTCCGCATTGAAGCAGAGATAAGCATTTCTTATCTCGAAAGGCTGTTTATAAAAGATGCCGCAGGAGAAAATCGTGCCAGAGGCATTTCCCTTGCCAACGATATTTGTAAAGATTATCGCCGTAGAGGTATGTTTTTTGATGAAATACTCGACGAGGCTGCGAGCGGAGGTGGAAAATGAACGAGCTTCAGATAAAGCTTTGTGATATTCAGGGCAGATTGTTTGAATTGTCCGCCGAAAAGAAATATGACAGCGCTGATTTTATCAGAGCGTTTATGACATCTGATACCGCAAAGGAACTTGATTCTGCGTATAACCGCATGCAGTGGGCAGGTGAAGAATACCTCCTTGAGGAAGTCGTTTCTGCCGCAGGTGAAGCGCTTAAAAAAGACGGAGAGATATTTGATGCTGATGTGCTGTACTGGATCGGTTATATTTACCGCTATTGGCATTACTACAACGGTGAGGACAGCGCTGCGATCTATAAGCAGGCTCCTGTTGAAATAATGAAACGAAACTATATGATATTCCACACGATGGATCCGGTCGTCGCCATTGAGGACTTGAAGGAGATCCATGATCAGCGGTGACCGGCGCCACTCAATAGAAAAAGTACCAGAATCTCTATGGAAACAGGCAAGACCCGGATCCCGACCTGTGATATATTTAAAACAGAATATAGTGAATATCAGCGGGAGGTTTCCAAATGTTAGCAATCGGCATAGATACAGGCGGTACATGTACCGACGCGGTCATCTTTGATACAGAAAAACATAAGGTCCTGGCCCAGAGCAAAACGCCGACGACCAGGCAGGATCTGTGTGTCGGCATCATCAGGGCTTTGCGGGGACTGGACAGCGGATTGATCAGCAAAGCTTCTTATATATCTCTTTCAACTACGCTGGCTACCAATGCCTGTGTTGAAACAAAAGGAGGCAGGGCGAAACTGCTTTTCATCGGCGTAAAGCCGATTCTGGTCGAAAAGATGCGGGGAGAGTACGGCCTGCCGCCTGTGAATGAGATATGTTTCCTTCCGGGTGATCCTATGAAGGAAGATGAACCTGAGCCTGACTGGGAATCCTTCGCGGCCCGGGCAGAAGACATTTTCGCGGGGTATGACAGCGTGGCGGTCGTACAGGTGAATCCTAAATATAACGACGGAGCCTATGAAGAGCGCGCGGCGTCTATTCTGCGCAAAAAACTGAATATACCGTGCGTCAGAGGATATGAGCTCTACCAGGAATTAAATGTTCAGAAACGAGGCGCGACAGCCCTGCTCAATGCACGGCTGCTGCCTGTTATGGAGGAATTCTTTCAGGCGATCGATCGCTCGCTTGAGGAGCTTGATATCCGTCTGCCTATCGTCATCGTAAGAAGTGACGGAAGCATTATGAGCAGAGATTTTGCCGGTAAACGGCCGGTGGAGACCTTGCTCTGCGGACCGGCAGCGAGCATCATCGGCGCTATGGAGCTTTCGGATGAGTCTGACGCTATGATCGTAGATATGGGCGGAACCACCAGCGATGTAGCCATGATCCGAAACGGGCAGCCCGTTACGGCCGCCTCCGGCATATCCATTGGAGAATGGAAGACCATGGTCAAAGGCGTTTCCATCGATACTTTTGCTCTGGGAGGAGATACGGCAGTAAAATATAAAGGAAGAGAACTGTATCTGGATCAGAGAAGATATATTCCGCTGTGTATGCTGGCAGAGGAATATCCTGAGATCATCAAAAAACTGAAGACACTGGTCTATATGGACCGGGCGTTCAGCTATCCCGCGGGTGAGTTTTTTCTGCTGGTGAAAGAACCTGAGGATCTCTCGTCTTTTACTATTGGAGAGCAGCGGTTTATCAAAGCCCTTGCGAAAGGTCCTTTGATCTACCGAGAAGCAGCGGAAGCGGCGCGCATCAGTCCCCATGTGCTGAATATGCAGAGACTGGAGGATCTGGGCATCGTGATGCGGTCAGGAATGACGCCTACAGACGCCATGCATATACGCGGCGATTATGTGCAGTATGATGTGCAGGCATCGAAGTTAGGCGCGGCATATCTGGGCATTGTGATGAAACAGCCGCCGGAGAGCGTCTGCCGGGAGATCTATGACCTGGTCAGATGCCGGCTCTACAGCAATTTAGTTGCCATCTCTATGAAGTATGAAACAGGCCGGGATCTGGCAGCAGAGGAAAAGGAACAGCTGATGAAGCTGGCGTCCTATATCTTCCGCACCAGAGACTGTGACATGGCAGAACGCTTTGTCAGTCCGCATTTTCATGTTCCGTTCAGACTGATCGGAATCGGCGGCCCTACCAAAGTCTTTCTCAAAGATATAGCGGCGCTGATGCGGACAGAAGCAGTATTTCCGGAAGACGGAAAGGTGGCCAACGCCATCGGCGCGGCTGTGGGAAATGTCAATACCGAGTGTGTGATACAGATCGAACCGTATAAAGGCATCCGGAGCTCTTATTTGACATACGTGATCACCGGAGGCCCGAAGACCTTCTCACTGCCGGAGTATACAGAAGCCGTAGAGGCAGCGAAAACACTGGCAGAGGAAGGCGCCCGAAGGAGAGCCGTGCAGCAGGGCGCGTCAAAAAACATAAAAATAGAGATCACTGTGGAAGAAAACCGATACCGGCGCAGCCGCCGCAACCCGGACGATCTGATCGAGACAACAGTCACGGCCAGAGCGGTTTCCACAAACGATTCTGCCGCGGAAGTTTCCCATCGTCAATGATCAAAGGGTGTCCGCCGCGGCGATATCTATGACGCGAAGTTTCCGGTCTGCCACAGTGAAACGTACATCGAATCTGTCGTAAACGAGACCGTAGATCCTGTCGGGATCGTCCTGATATCCGGGCCGGGGATCCTGCGCCAGAATTTCCAGAAGACCTGGCTGCAGCCCGAGGGGTATGCGGGTCAGCAGGTCTTCTGGAATATCCACCTGCAGCCGATAAGCTTTTGTACGATCCTGAAAGCCGCAGACTGCTTCCGGGTGACAGTCGGTAGAGATATACGGTTTGATATCGTAGATAGGCGTTCCATCCAGAAGATCCGCGCCGGAAACCAGAATGACAGGACCCAGTGACGGGTCCTTTTCAATTGCTTCGATCCTGACAGAGGAAAGGCCCAGACCGTTGGGACGGAAAGGAGAGCGGGTGGCAAAGACGCCCATTCGCTTGTTGCCGCCGAGGCGCGGCGGACGGACCGTGGGATGCCACGGCGCGTCCAGATTCTCCGAGAAAGCCCAGATCAGCCACAAGTGTGAGAAATCCTCCAGTCCGTGAAGAGCGGAAGGATAACGATACTTTTCTTCAAATATGATCCGGGAGAGGACAGAAGGGGACAGACCGCTTTGTCTCGGGATCCCGAACTTGCTTTTAAAAGGGCTCTGGATACGGGCGATGGGCGTGATGCTATAGTTCATAGGAATACTCCTTTATATTCTGCTTGCGTAATTTTGTTAGATCTCATTGCCGGGAAACTGAGGAATACCGTCAAAGCCTTTCTGCAGGTCCTCATCCGTCGGAATGTAGTCGGTCATCGTGCCGTTGTTGAAGGATTCATAAGCCTTCAGATCGAAATAGCCGGTACCGGTCAGACCGAAGAGTATCGTTTTTTCTTCGCCGGTCTCTTTGCATTTCAGCGCTTCGTCGATGGCGACTTTGATAGCGTGGCTGCTTTCCGGCGCTGGCAGGATCCCTTCTATTCTTGCGAATTCCTCAGCTGCTTTGAACACTTCTGTCTGTTCTACGCTGCGGGCTTCCATGAGGCCCTGATCGTACAGCTCGGAAAGGGTGGAACTCATGCCGTGATATCTGAGACCGCCTGCGTGGTTGGCTGACGGAATAAATCCGCTTCCCAGGGTGTACATCTTAGCCAGAGGGCAGACCATACCAGTGTCGCAGAAGTCGTAGGCATATTTGCCGCGGGTCAGGCTCGGGCAGGATGCCGGCTCAACGGCGATGAACTGGTAGTCAGCTTCGCCTCTCAGCTTTTCGCCCATGAACGGGGAGATCAGTCCGCCCAGATTGGAACCGCCGCCGGCACAGCCGATGATCACATCCGGTTTGATGCCGTATTTGTCCATGGCGGTCTTGGTTTCCAGACCGATGACGCTCTGGTGGAGCAGCACCTGGTTCAGAACGCTTCCCAGCACGTATCTGTAGCCTTCATGGGTCGTAGCGTCTTCTACAGCTTCTGAGATAGCGCATCCCAAACTTCCCGTGGTTCCCGGATGCTCAGCCAGGATCTTCTTGCCGACTTCAGTAGTCATAGACGGGGAAGGCGTCACGTTAGCGCCGTAAGTTCTCATGACTTCTCTTCTGAACGGCTTCTGCTCGTAGGATACCTTTACCATGTAGACCCTGCAGTCCAGACCCAGATAAGCGCAGGCCATGGACAGGGCAGTACCCCATTGGCCGGCTCCGGTTTCAGTTGTCACGCCTTTCAACCCCTGCTGCTTGGCGTAGTAGGCCTGCGCGATCGCGGAATTCAGCTTGTGGCTGCCGCTGGTGTTGTTGCCTTCAAATTTGTAATAGATCTTTGCCGGCGTCTGCAGCTTTTCTTCCAGACAGTAAGCCCGGACCAGCGGGGAAGGGCGGTACATCTTGTAAAAGTCCCGGATCTCCTGCGGAATGTCGAAATAGGCGGTGGTATCGTCCAGTTCCTGTCTGACCAGTTCCTCACAGAATACGGCGGAAAGCTCTTCCTGCGTCATCGGCTGCAGGGTCGCCGGATTCAGCAGCGGGGCAGGTTTTTTCTTCATGTCAGCCCTGACGTTGTAATACTGTGCCGGCATTTCGCTTTCTTCCAGATAAATTTTGTAAGGGATCTTGTTGATTTCTTTGTTCATTTCAGTGTGCTCCTTTCGTTTTTCGCGGACAGGAGCAAAATAAAAACTCCTGTCCCAGACAAATCTTCTGCTGGGACAAGAGTAATAGGTTCTCTTGCGGTGCCACCCGGCTTGGCGCAGCTTTATCGCTGTGCCCACTCTGCGCATACCATCATATGCCGATTTTGTTAACGGAGTATCTTCTCCGGCGCCCCTACTGTGCCTGATCAAAGGGTGTCAGTCGTGCTTTCACCTGTCGTCCGGCGGTTCGGTTTGCCCTCAGGAGTCCATTCAGCTCTGCCTTTTCATGCTGTAATCTCACCATCTACAGCTCTCTCAGATGTAAGTATCAAAGCTTACTACTCTCCCTCAAAGGTTTGTCTGTTATTTAGTTTACTGTTAAAGAATAACATGAGATATGGAATGTGTCAACAGTTTTTTGTGAAAAAAAACAAAAAACTGTTTGATTCTTTATTTACCCTAAACTTACGTCCAGAATCATCATGATCAGAAATCCGGCGATAAAGCCCAGTGTAGCCAGTTTTTCTTTGTCACAGCTCTGGGCTTCGGGGAGCAGCTCCTGTACCACAACGTAAATCATGGTTCCCGCGGCAAAGGCCAGCAGCATCGGCATCAGCGGCGTGATCAGGGTAGCCAGAACAGCGGCCAGTACGCCGAAGACCGGTTCCACCATGGCGGACATGCTGCCGTATAAAAAGGATTTTTTCCGGCCCATACCGTCTTTGATCAGAGGCAGGGCTACGGCTGTGCCCTCCGGATAGTTCTGGATGCCGATGCCTAAGGCAAGAGCCAGAGCGCCGGAGAACAGAGCAGGATTGCCCGGATCGCTCATGGCGAGGGCGAAGGCCAGGCCTACAGCCATGCCTTCGGGGATATTGTGGATCGTGATGGCGATGACCAGCATCAGCGTGCTCTGTTTCAGGCTGGCGATCCGGCCGTTTTGCAGCCGCAGCTGGTAGTGGCGCTTCAAAAGGCTGTCTGCCAGAAGCAGTGCCGCCACTCCCAGCAAAAAGCCTCCCGTCATGACCAGCCAGCTGATCTGTCCGGCTTCATCAGCCCGTTCGATACCGGGGAGCAGCAGGGACCAGACCGAAGCCGCGATCATAACGCCGCCGGCGAAGCCGAGAAACACGCACTGAACCGTGTTGCTGACTTCTTTTTTGACCCAAAAAACATTTAAAGCACCCAGAGTCGTCACCGAAAAGGTGAACAGGGTGCCCAGCAGTGCCCATGTAATTGCATTCATATTTCTATTCAACTCCTAAAATCATTCTGGTTATATGTCTATAAATATGAATACCGATGGGATTTGGTGCATGACCATATATCAAAGAAAATCCCAATGCACATACAAAAAAGTTGGGCTTTTCAAAGCGCATAGCTTTCAAAAACCCAACTCGCATGTCCGTCAATTCAGTTTTTATCGTATCTGGCCGCTGCCCCGCACCACGTATTTATATGATACCAGCTGGCCTACGCCCATAGGTCCGCGTGCGTGAAGCTTCTGGGTGGAGATGCCAATCTCAGCGCCCAGACCCATTTCGCCGCCGTCGGTAAAACGGGTGGAAGCGTTGTGATATACGGCAGCAGAGTCTACAGAAGACAGAAATCTGGCCGCGGCAGCCTCATCATCAGTGACGATACAGTCGCTGTGATGTGAGGAGTACCGCTCGATGTGATCCATGGCTTCTTCTATGGAATCTACCACCTTGATGCCCAGAATATAGTCCAGATATTCCCGGCTCCATTCCTCCGGCTGCATCGGTACGGCAGAAGGCAGGATCTCACAGGCAGCCGCATCGCCGTGAAGCGCCACTGACTTTTCCTCAAGCCGCGCCGCGATAACCGGCAGAGCTGTGTCTGCGATGTCGTTATGTATTAAGACTTTCTCCGCCGCGTTGCAGACAGAAGGGCGGGACGTCTTCGCGTTAAAGATGATATCGGCAGCCATTTCCACGTCAGCCGCGGCGTCCACGTAAATGTGGCAGTTGCCGACGCCGGTTTCAATGACCGGCACCTTCGCATTGTCGACCACCGATCTGATCAGTCCTGCGCCGCCCCTTGGAATCAGCACATCCAGATATTCAGTCAGAGTCATCATTTCCGTGGCTGAGGCTCGGGAAGTATCTTCTACCAGCTGGACGCAGTCAGGACTCAGCGCAGAAGCGGCCAGCGCGTCACGCATGACTGCAGTGATAGCCTGATTGGAATGAGCAGCCTCTTTGCCACCTCGGAGAATGCAGGTGTTGCCCGCTTTGATGCACAGGGCCGCACAGTCGCTTGTCACATTGGGACGGGCCTCAAAGATGATGCCGACGACGCCCAGAGGCACGGCAGTCTTTTCTATGCGCAGACCGTTGGGGCGCTCGGTGACTTCCAGAACCCGGCCGACAGGGTCGTCCCATCTGGATACGGCGACGACAGCCTCCGCCATGCCGCTGATCCGTTCCGGCGTCAGAGTCAGCCGGTCGATCATAGAAGGAGAAAGTTTTCCTTCCGCTGCCTCCACGTCCAAAGCGTTGGCGTCCAGAATCTCCTGGCAGCGCTGCGAAAGCGCCAGAGCGATCTTTTCCAGAGCGCGGGTCTTGTCGTCAGCCGAAGCTGTCCGAAGTGTCCTGGCCGCGGCTTTTGCCCGCATGCCCATTTGTTCTAACCGGGTCATAGTGATCTCCTTTCTTCACACCCGAAAACCGTGCCCATGTCCGCGCCGTCAAAAAGCGCGTACAGATTTGCCGGGTCATCTCCTTTGATCACGCAGCAGGGGATTCCCGCCGCAGTGGAACGTTTGGCGGCACTGACCTTGGTTGCCATGCCGCCGGTGCCAAACTGAGAACCTGCACCGCCCGCCAGGGCTTCAATACTCTTGTCAATAACAGGAACAAAGGGTATCCGTCTGGCGTTTTCATCTTTGCGGGGATCCCGGTCGTAGAGACCGTCGATATCCGTAAGGATCACCAGCAGATCCGCCTCCGTCAGAACTGCCACCATGGCCGACAGCGTGTCATTATCGCCGATGTTGTGGCCTTCCAGTTCGTTGGTCGCGACCGTGTCGTTTTCGTTGACGATGGGGATGATTCCCATGGAAAGCAGTTCGCCGAAAGTATTCTGCACATTGCGGCGGTCGGTCTCGCTGTCTACCGAATCGTAGGTCAGCAGGATCTGAGCCACAGTGTGGTTGTATTCGCCGAAGAATTTGTCGTACATAAACATCAGCTCGCACTGACCGATGGCGGCCAGCGCCTGCTTTTTGCTGGTCTCGTCCGGACGTCCGGCAAGACCCAGCTTGCCGACGCCGACGCCGATGGCGCCGGAGGAGACCAGAATGATCTCCTTTCCGGCGTTCTGTAAATCGCTGAGGACCTTGCAGAGCCCTTCTATATGCCTTATATTGATCTTGCCGCTTTTGTGGGTCAGGGTAGAGGTGCCCACCTTGACCACGATCCGGCGGCTTTCTGTAATCTGCTCTTTATTCATGAAAAATCTCCAGACTTCTGTCTAAAATTCCGTTGATATGGGCGATCAGAGTCCCATAGTTGGTAAAAGGCACTCCCGCGCTGACCGCGGAGGTCATGCGGAAAGCCATCTCTCTTTCGTTGAGCATGCAGCCTCCACAGTGAACGATGAGAGCATATTCCTGCAGTTTTTCCGGACTGCGGGGAAATTCGCCGCCGCTGGTAAAGTCAAAATCCAGTTTCTTTCCTGTATAGCTTCTGATCCAGCCCGGCAGCTTTACCGTGCCGATGTCTTCGCACTGACGATGATGGGTGCAGCCCTCGGAGATCAGGATCTTATCACCGTCCTTCAGTTCTGACAGAAAGTGAGCGCCTGCCGCAGCCGTATCCAGAATGCCTTTGAAACGGGCAAAAAGGACAGAAAATGAGGTCAGCTTCATAGTTTCCGGCAGGATCTTCTTTACCTGACCGAAGGCCTGACTGTCAGTGACGACCAGCGCCGGCGGCTCTTTCAAAGCGGCAAGACAGCGGTCAAGCTCTGACACCTGTGTGACCATGCAGACAGCGTGGGCGTCCAGAATATCCCGTATGGTCTGGACCTGAGGCAGGATCATCCGCCCCTTTGGCGCGGACGCGTCGATAGGCGTGACCAGAATGATCACATCTTCTTTTTTGATCTTGTCTCCGAGGATCTTTTTCTCAGGCTCCGCAGGCTTCGCGATCTCTGCGATCTTCTGCTTCAGCTGCTCTATGCCCTGACCGGTCAGCGCGCTGACCAGCAGGTGGGGGAAATCGTAGGAACTGTGAGATTCCTCCGGCGGAACCAGGGATTCCATGTCAAGATCCACTTTGTTCAGCGCCACGATAAAAGGAATCTTGCGTCTGCGGAATTCCTCTATGAGGGCAAGATCGTCCGCCGAGGGACCTACGAAATTGTCGATGACCAGCACAGCCACGTCGGTTTTGTTCAGGATCTGATACGTTTTTTCCACGCGCTTTTCGCCTACCTGCCCGCTGTCGTCGATGCCGGGGGTGTCGATGATGACCACCGGTCCCAGAGGCAGCAGTTCCATGGCTTTCTGCACCGGGTCGGTAGTCGTGCCTTTGACATCGGAAACGATAGCCAGTTCCTGTCCTGTGACAGCGTTGACTACGCTGGACTTACCGGCGTTGCGCCGGCCAAAAAAACCAATATGGATCCGGCTGGCTGACGGGGTGCTGTTCAGATCGGCGGCGTTTTCTCTGTTAAAATCTGAAGTCTCTTTTGCCATGTTCGATCTCCTTGATATAGTTTTCTGCGATCTGGCGGACCTTCTCTTTTGGAATATTGTCGAGCTCTCTCGCGATCAGAGCTTCGCCTACGGCCCGGGTCTCAGGTTTCGCGTAGTCTACCAGGTATTCTTTCAGTGTCATCAGAGCGTTCGGATGACAGCAGTTCTGGATCTGTCCGCTCTTGCACAGGCTCATGAAACGGTCGCCGGTGCGGCCTTCTCTGTAGCACGCGGTACAGAAGCTTGGAATATAGTCCATGTCCATGAGCCATTTGACCACCTCGTCCAGAGTACGGCGGTCGTCTGTTTCGAACTGTGCTGAGTTTTCGTCTTCCGGTTCTTCTTCATCGTAGCCGCCTACGCTGGTTCTGGATGCGCCGCTGATCTGAGAAATGCCGAGATGCAGTGCTCTGGCACGCATTTCCTGGCTTTCGCGGGTGGACATGATCATGCCGGTATATGGAACGGCGATACGGATGATGGCGATGATCTTCGCAAAGAGATCGTCGGTCAGACCGCCGTCTACGCCTGCGTTGAAATCTTCCGGATCTACGTCGTCAGCCGGTCTGATTCTCGGAACACTGATGGTGTGCGGTCCTACGCCGTGGACCGCTTCCAGATGTTCAGCATGCATCAGAAGTCCGGCCAGTTCGTAGCGGTACAGCTCCAGACCGAAGAGAACGCCCAGGCCTACATCGTCGATGCCGCCTTCCATGGCTCTGTCCATGGCCTCGGTATGCCACGCGTAGTTGTGCTTCGGTCCTGTCGGATGAAGCTTTTCATAGCTTTCTTTATGATAGGTCTCCTGGAACAGGATATAGGTGCCGATACCGGCGTCTTTCAGCATTCTGTATTCTTCCACGGTGGTGGCGGCGATGTTGACGTTGACGCGGCGGATGGCGCCGTTTTTATGATTGATGGAATAAACAGTCTTGATGCATTCCAGTATGTATTCGATTGGATTGTTGACAGGATCTTCACCGGCTTCTAAGGCGAGACGCTTATGTCCCATATCCTGAAGGGCGATGACCTCTCTCTTGATATCTTCCTGTGTCAGTTTTTTTCTGGCGATGTGTTTGTTTTTTAAGTGATATGGACAGTAGACACAGCCGTTGACACAGTAGTTGGACAGGTACAGCGGAGCGAACATGACGATTCGGTTGCCATAGAAGTCTTTTTTGATCTGTTCTGCCAGCTTGCAGATCTCCTCAGTGATCTGCGGATCTTCGCAGGCCAGCAGCACAGAAGCCTCTCTGTGGCTGATTCCTTTGCGCAGGGCAGCTTTGTCCAGGATCTGTCTGACCAGTTCCAGATTGTCTTTGTTTTCATCCGCGTATTTCAGCGAATCCATGATCTCGTCATGGCTGATAAATTCTTCTGCTTTCAGTGATTTTGGATCATACATTTTTTTTACTTCCTTTCTTTCGGGTCAGGTATAGCTTTCCCGTTAGTTGATTCTATGTGTTAAGGCTGTCACCGCGATCGGTGACGACCTGATAACCGATGTCTGCCATGGACTGACGCAGGTGAGCCACGCTTTCCGCAGCCTCGTCTCCTGTGGCGATCTTGTTGTCATAGAGGAGGTATTTCTTTCTGACCTCCGCCGGTGACAGGTTTGGCATGATGACGTTCGCGCCTGCCAGAATGCCTCGCTCGCGGCCGTCTTCATCAGCGGTCCCAAGCGCAGTAGTGGCTGGCAGCAGCACCTTCGGCAGCAGCAGACGGATGATGCTGAGCAGTCTGATCGTCAGCTTCGCGGAGCCTGCCTTTTCTCTCTCAAAGGGTGTTCCGGCGGCAGGAAGGAACGGCCCGATGCCGACCATGTGGGGCTGAAACTCTTTGAGGAACAAAAGCTCGCGAGCCAGATCGTCGGCGGTCTGAAAAGGCGAGCCTACCATAAACCCGCAGCCGGTCTGATAACCGATGGCTTTCAGATCGCGAAGACATTCCATCCGGTTCTGCCATGAAAGATCTGCCGGATGAAGCTTTTCGTAGTGACACGGGTTTGCTGTCTCGTGACGCAGCAGATACCGGTCCGCTCCCGCGTCAAAAAGCCTTTGATAGCTGCCGCGGCTCTTTTCGCCTGCCGACAGTGTGATGGCGCAGTCCGGATATTTTTTTCGGATGGCTTCTACCAAAGCGGCCAGTCTGTCATCGTTCCACCATGGATCCTCGCCCCCCTGCAGGACAAAAGTCCGAAATCCCAGATCATAGCCGGCTTCGCAGCAGGACAGAATGTCGTCCGCGGTGAGCCTGTAGCGGCTGACACTGCTTTGGCTTCTGCGGATACCGCAGTAATAGCAGTCGTTCCTGCAGTAGTTGGTGAACTCGATAAGGCCGCGGATATAGACTTTGTTTCCGTAATATTTCTTTTTGCAGGCGTCGGCTTCTTTCACGAGAATGTCCGCAGTCTGCGGGTCGTCATTCTCGATGAGAGCCGTCAGCGCCTGCCGGTCCGGCAGCAGGCCGGATCTAAGCAGATCCAGGGCGTTTTCTATGTCTTTGTTCATTGACGTATTATTCATTGGCATAGGCCACCTTGCTGCTGACACCCGGCAGTCTGCCGATCCTGCCGGACATGGCATTGATCACGTCTATCGGCGCGTCCACCGCCACGCTGACGATCTGGATGTGCTTCGCCCGGTAGGGGATCCCCATGCGTCCGATGATGTGATCTCTGTATATATGAAGGATCTCGTTGAGTTTTTCCACTACGTCGGTGTCCTTGACGATGATGGAGATCAACGCCACCCTCGTTTCAGCTGCTTGTGCCACTTCTGTCAGCTCCTTTCCGTATTCGTATATTTTAACATGAATTTCAGTATATTTATACACTTTTTTGTGGAGATGAAGCATTTTTCTGGAAAAAGGGTTACGATTTGCAGCAGGCAGCCTGCGCGCCATATTTTGCGGAAAAAACATTTTGTCTGGCACCCATTACCGAGCGCGCGCAATAATTTGATAGATAACGCGTCCATACGGCGCCCAGCGCCTTGCTGT
The DNA here is from genome assembly GCA_021769965.1 of Eubacterium sp. Taxonomy (GTDB): domain Bacteria; phylum Bacillota; class Clostridia; order Peptostreptococcales; family Anaerovoracaceae; genus Senimuribacter. The sequence goes on along the minus strand of JAETRU010000014.1, from coordinate 2,004 downwards.
ACAGATATTTTTCAGCTTCGATGATTCTCATAACTATAAAATGCAGTAAAAACCGGCTCGGATTCGTCTTTGCGCGCCGTATAGCTGTAAAATCATGTGAAAATATGGCGCGTGCCAGACCAGGCGTGCCGTATGAATGCAAAAAAGCGGGAAATGTGGCGTGAGTCAGGGCAACTGTGAATAGGCGCAAAATATGTACAGATGAAGATGACTTGGCTCTTCTTCAGATCCCTGCAATCGGCCCCTGCCATGAGCATGTCCACATCCATGTTGGTAAAGTAATACCGGGAACGCTTTCCCAGATGATCTCCTGTGTAGACCTGCCTTTTTGCCCCAGCTTTAGCTGGTTGGCAAAACGGACACCATGGCTTTCACTGCCAAATTTTAAGGCTGCCTGTATCTGGGCAGACAAATCAGACTCAGAGCCGGACAAATCGCCGTCCCGTGTCTGCCTGTCGGTTCGTTCTTCATGATGTCCCGTTTCTGAAAAAGCATCGCTATCTGAGAAATTCCCGTCCGGATCGGCGAGATGGATCTCTCCAAAATGTTCATTCGGTAAAATCCGTGCTAAAAGCTCCCTGCAGATATCCTTGTCTCTCATGACCATGCTGAAGATCCAGTCGTTAGTAAAGGGGAGTTCTTCAGTTGTTTTATCTTCCGTTTCACGGGCTGCGTTCGCTTGTTTAATGTTTCGATAGTTCATAGGCATCTCCTCGTAGTAAAACATAAAGTATTAGAATACGTTAGAAGACACCGTGCGCACAATGTTTCTGAACTTATGATAACATATTCTTACATGGAAATAAATGTGAATGTTTCGGCGATTTTCGACAAAACATGCAGAAAATTGGCGAAGCATCCCCAATTTCCCGGGTAAGTGCCAGCCTTTTTACAGGGATCGTAATGCAATAGCAAGAAAGACCCGCTTGCGACAAGAATCGACAGCAAAATGCAAAAAAAGCTAACAGTACCATTGACAAAAATATATAAGATGATATAATATTTGGTGTAATATAAAAGGAATAATTTTAATGCGTATTAGACGACTGCAGTCTTACGTTCGATGTGAGGGGGTTGTCTGTACGCGGAACGTTCAAAAGTGTTGAACTCAAAATTTTATGAAAAGGAGGATATCTTGCCAAACCCGGCGAAAGCCGGTGACGGAAAGCTAAAGGGCCTTACCATCCCCATGGTTGGCAGCCAGCTGTCCGGGTACAATGAAACGACCCGGTAAAAGCGGTAATTACCGCAAGATGGGGAAACTATGAAGAAATTTAAAAAAGCAGCCAGTCTTCTTTTGAGCCTGCTTATCGTGGTGGGGCTGATGCCGCTGTCAACGTTTGCTGACAACGATCAGGAAACATCATCAGCACCAAACAGCAGTGCGGATCAGATTGGCAATTACTATGAGGTCGATGACGATACGGGAGCGATTCCTAGTGAAAATACACTCTCATCGAAAAAAACGCAGCAGATTTATGAACCAATTGGTTCAGATGACGGACAGGTCAAGGTAAATAAGACGATCAGTCCTACAAATTCTGAGAACCTCTTCAATGTTAATCTGGAAGTTATCACTAAGGAGAGGATTGATAATACTGCGATTTCACCTGATGCTGCAGTTGTATTGGTGATTGATACTTCTAATAGTATGATGAGAGGCAACCGCTTACAATCAGCAAAAGATGCCGCGAAAAGTTTTATCAGAAAATTTGCTGACAAGGATGCAACACGCAAAGTTGCCATTGTAAAATTCAGTGGAGATTATTTTGTTGATGGAGCGAAGCTTGTTAGCGGATGGACTGAGGTGTCGACTGGTAATGAGTTGGATTCTCAAATTAATAGCCTTAAAGCTAACGGTGGTACGAATATGGAAGCTGGTTTACAGCGTAAGCTGTAGAATGTAAATCGACAAATGGAAATAATTCCTTTATCGATTTACATTTTTTTATTGCCTAAAATGTTGAAATTACAAAGAAAGCACAAGTTTTATCAGAATCTTTT
>JAETRU010000059.1 GCA_021769965.1 Eubacterium sp. | reverse complement strand
GGTATGATTGGTTGTCCTTAGTTTCGTGCTGCTTATTTAATCTAAATGAAATATTTTCACGTTATGAAGTACTCATGAAGAGAAAGAAGCTGCCGCTCCAGTCGATTTTTGATCAAACTGTGCGACAGCTCCTTTGACTTTTAAAGTTTTATTAATTCCATTTCAGTGTGTAGTATCCGTTGCCGCCGCTGTATTTCTTTACTTTGATGTAGTAGGTGCCCGGCGCCAGTTTGTTGCCTTTGCCGTAGGTATACAGCTGAATTTTTCTGCCCTCTTCGTTATAGCAGCTGAAGCTGCCAAACGAATAGGATTTTCCGGACTGGTAGAATTCGGCTTTCAGTCCGCCATAGTTGCCGCCGCCGTTTGCTTTTACTTTAAAGGTGAATTTGACATACTGGGTCTTGGAAATTTTGAATTTGTACCAGTCTCCGGAGTTTTCGCTCTGGGTGACGGTAATGATTCCCTTCTTTGTATTGCCTTTGTAAATGGATTTCGCTTTGCTCTTGGTAGTGCCGCTGTTTTCCTTTACACTGGTGAAAGAGACCTTCATGCCGTAAGCATCATCAGAATTTTTCACTGCGATATAATAGGTGCCTTTCGCAACGCCGATGGTGGTCTTGTATGCTTTGCTGGAAGACACAAATTCAAAGTTGGTGAACAGGCTGTTCTTCTTGGAGTTCATTAACTTGATGTAGAAACTGGAGTAGTCTGACATTCTTTCCGGAAAGCTTACGGTCAGATAGCCGTTTCCCGGTGCGGTCACTTTATAATAAGAAACGCCGTTGTTGTCCGGGCTTGCGCCGCGGAATGTTTTGCCTTTGGTCGGTGTACCGCCCGCAGGGTAGAGGAATGCAGTGAATGCTACAGACTGTGGTACATCTTGTGTTGAGGTTTTGTAGGTATCAAACTTCAGATAGTAGGTACCTGCTCTTGCTACTTTTACATACAGTGTATTCGTCGAGTTGGAACTGTTCAGATATTTGGAGCCGCCGATTCTGTTTCCGTCGGTTGCGGTATAAGCAGAGTGTAGCGTTACAGTAACGCCGTTTCCTACTTCCTGACCGGCAAGCTTGAATGCAAGGGTTCCTCCTTTTTTTGCAACAACTGGAATGATGGTGACATTGTCGCTGCCGGTGCTCATACGGGCCAGGTATGGTATAACGGCTTCTTCAGAATTCGCGTCCAGTGCGGTGACTTCTGCAATAGGACCGCCATTTACCACAGATACGGTGCCTGCGAAAACGCTTTCCGCACCTGCAAAGGCGGTGGTGAGAACCAGCACCAGCGCAAGCATCACGGATAATAATTTGCTCTTCTTCATATTTTTGTCCTTTCAATAAATTCGCAAAATTTAAATTTCTTAATTTAATTATACACTGTTTTGAAAATGTTTTCAAGATTTCTTATGAATTCTTATAAAGCTGGGCAGTAAAATATCAAAAGTAAAAGGTATGAAAAAACGGCACCTGCAAAAGATGCCGTTTAGATCGTTAAGCTTTTGATTCAGAACCGGGGTGGATTATTTCCACTGCAGCTTGTAGTAGCCATTACCGTTTCCGTATTTTTTGACTTTGATATAGTAAGTTCCCTTAGCTAACCAAGATTGTTTGAATCCATTAATGGTGGTGGATAGCGTAATGTCTCCACCATCTCTACCAGGAAAATCATAGCTGGCAAACGGCTTGCTGGCACTAGAACGATAGAATTCAACTCTAATACCACCGGTACTGCCTGCCCAAGTATCAACGGAAATAGTCGTCGGCTGATTACCGTTAAGTTTGATCTTGTACCAGTCGCCGGACGATGAGGATTGGGTAGCAGTGATGATGCCATTTTTGGTGTTGCCTTTCAAAATACTCTTTGCCTTTGATTTAGTGCTACCGCTGTTTTCTGTTGGATATTTGGCATTAATTCTAATTCCATAGATTGGGTCGGCCGTTTTTACTTCTACATAGTAAGTTCCTTTTGTCAGACCAGCATAGGTAACAAATTTTTTGTTATAATTGACTTTTGTAGCAGAAGAGATGACTTTTTTCTTGGAATTAGAGATTCTTACTGTATAGGTAGAGCTCTCATCTAAATAGCTGAAATCAATAGTCAGATAACCGGTCTTTGTAGTCTTGACCTTATAACGGTAGTATTTGGTGCTGCTGAGGCTGGATGCAAAATGAAAAGGCTTGTCTGTTTTTGAAACTGCATTTAATGTAGCATCGCTAGCAGGAACATAATATGCGTTGAATGTACTTTCAATGGCAGAAGCATTGCTGGTAGTGAAAGCTAAATAATATACGCCCGCCTTCTTAGCCGTAAAGTATACGGTCTGATTAGTGGAGGTCAGATTCTGAGATGCGACAGGGTCTGCGGAAGGATCTGGTGAGTCGTAGAGATAAACGGTTGTGTAATCGTTTACTTGGATATTAAATAGAAAAACACCTGCTTTAGGAATTTTTACAGCTGCTTCGTTTGATGCGGAACTGCTGTAAGAAATGCGGTATATTTCTGCGTCACCAGTAGTATTTATATTTTTGGCCACAATAGGATTATCATAAGATCCTGCAGAACCAGTTGCGTCTTCCAGCGCAGTCACTGTGCTGCCAAGGGCCTGAAGTTTTGCATTTGAAGATTCTGCAAAAATACTTTCCGTACCTGCGAATACGGTCGTGAATACTAACGCCAGGGTCAGGGCCAGACTGAGAATTCTTGATTTTTTCATATGTTTTGTCCTTTCTTGTCCTTTCTTGAGGTTTTGTTTCTAACAATATTATACACTTTAGCAGATGAAAACACAACGACGATTTTACTGCTGCTGGTTTTTTAACTTTTTTATAACATAGGATACGGATCCGAAAACAGCGTCACGAAAACCACCGCCGGCAGCTCTTGCCGCGGCGGTGGTTTGCAGTCAGCACAGCGTCTTTCGGCGTACAGTGGAATGAGCCAAAAAGACGGGGCATATGGGTAATCAGAACCGGAGAGCCGGATTCTCCGGCAGGGAAGGCTGTGAATAATAGATATACAGGGATTTGATGCTGTAGTAGTCAATGGTCATGATATTGCCGGTGCCCATCTCCTGCAGAAGAATATAGTTGATTCCTACAGCGATGAGGAAACCGTAGCGGTCTTCGATAGTAGAGGAGCCGATCAGCTGCTCCACTCTCATATATCTGCCGATCTGGGTCCTGAGAAAACCGTTTAAGTACTGCAGATTTTCATAGGTTATGAATTCCTGATAGCCTGGCGGCAGAAGAGGATTCGCGGGGACCTGGATCTGCGGCGCTTCCGGCAGTACGCTTTCCGGAATCACGCTGCTGCTGCCGCGGGCTGCTGCTGCCGGAGGATCTGGCTGACCGGGGATCATTTCCATGTCTGGATCGATGTCCGGATCTGCCGAAGGAGATCTGCCGGTCATGGCAGGCTGATTCATAGCGGGCTGGCCAGTGTAGTTCATACCCTGTCCGGCGTTGATCTGTCCGCTGCCGGTCGGCCAGCTGTTGTAATTGACCACCTGTCTGGCTTCCTGCTGGTGCGCGGTGCAGTTGGTCATCTGTGTGTAAGGCAGAGTTTGTGCGGGACGGTTTCCCGGATCGATCGGAAAGTTCGGATTGGTCATGGATATCGTGCCGCATCCGTTTTTTGCGTCGCAAGATGTGAGCATGTGATTTACCTCTCTTTACTGATAATTTTGACGGCGAAGGGTGAAAACTGTTTTGGTGCATATTGATCTATAATTAAGTTTTTTCGTAATATGATGTAGGAAGATAAAAGCAGTGATCGCCGATTCTGTTATGGATTACGCCTACGTTGGTTGGAAAGTAGGTAGGACAGGTGGGACTGTAGGGGTTATGGAAGAACAGAGAGCTGTCAACACCGATGAGCCGGCCGCCGTCCATGGCCCAGTCTACAATATCATAATGTTCCTGCGTCGGAGACATGTTATATACATTCTGGCTGTTGTATTTACCGCCTACAGTTTCCCGCATACAGACGAATTGGCCGGGCTGTGTAATGATATTACGTACGTCGCCGCCCTGGCTCACCCGTGAGAATTCACCGTAGTCGATGGTCGCCCGGTTCATGATCACAGTGGCGACGCCCCGCATACCGTCTGTACCTTCGCCTCCGGCTTCGCATTGGATCAGCCGGGCGAAAAGTTCTCTTGTGTCCATGGGCATGTGTATCACCTCGGATTTAAAGTTTGGAATCATGTTTCTGTAAGAAAGTTTCAATTATAGAATATGCAGCGGGAGCAAAATGTGATATACTTTCATTAAAGAACTGGAATGAAAGAATTCAGATAAAGAATTCGAACAAGAAATTCGACTTGAAGGGAGAGAGATTATGTTTTTTCTCAGCAGCATGTTTATTGTACTTCTGATACCGGTAATTCTCCTGTTTGCCTTGGGGCTGCCGATCTTGATCGGTGTATGCGTGTACAGAGACGCCCGCAAGCGGGTGGACTGCAGCCCTCTGCTGTGGGCTCTGGTGGCAGCTTTGGTGCCCAGCTTCATCGGACTGGTGATCTACCTGATCATCCGCAGAGATTATCCGCTGATGGGTGATGAAGGAAGCGGCACGGCTTACTATCAGGAGAATTTTGGAAACATATCAAAACCGGCCGGGCTGCCGTCCTGGGCCAAAGCGTTGATCATCATTGCCGCAGTAGTAGTCATTATCTGTATCGTGGCACTGATCATATCCGTTGTATTCGGCATTTTCCAAAGCAGCGGCGTTGTTACGGATCACAGCTATTATAACGGATTCTGATCTGAAGCTGATTTTGAAACTGACTTTGAAACTGATATGGCAATCCGCCCTATTTTCGCAAGTTTAGCAGGAGATAGGGCGTTTTTTTTTGATCAATTATCATTTTCCGTCGCATTAGACAGATTTTCGGGGCCTTTAGTGCGGGAAATAGGGCGGATCAGAAGCGAGACAGATAAAAAAACGCACTATTCAGCAGGATTTCGAGGATTTTGAGACGGAATCACTGATTCCTGCTGATTTGCTCTCACGGCAGGCGGGCCTCCGGCAGAAGTCTGTTTTGCCGGTGTGTGTATCTGAAAACTTTCGCGCGGAAATTCTTTGAATGATCCGAAGTCTATCTGGCCGTGCGGAAAAGCAGCTTCTTCAACTCGTTCCATTTGAACGGGAACAGAGGGTACAGGTAGGAACGGCCGCTGATGGTCCTGGTGACGGCGATCAGCAGAAGTCCCAGTGCCAGCGCGCCGATCAGACCCCATAGACCGAAAAGCGTGGCGCCGATCATCATCATGACCCGGATCAGCTTGATGCCATAGGACAGCTCGATGCTGGGCTGCGTGAAAGCGGCCAGAGCCACCACGGCCATCATCAGGATCGTCTGAGGAATAAACCAGCCGGAATCTATAGAAAATTCACCCAGAATCAGAGCGCCGATGACAGAAAGAGATGTACCCAGAGATTCAGGCGTATTCAGAGAAGCCAGCTTCAGGCCGTCGATGGCCAGCTCCAGCAGCATAAACTGCCAGAATATGGACAGGGCGTAGGGATCTTTCGGTTTGATAAAATCCATATCGAATGGCGTCGGAATGTTGCCCTCTGCAATGAGAAGGTAGACCGGAGTCAGGAACAGAATCACCAGCATGTTCAGGATCCGCAGCAGACGCAGGTAGTTGCCGGTGATCAGCGGAAAGTAGTAGTCGTCCACGTCCTGCGTAAAATCAAAGATGCCCACGGGCAGCAGGATCACGGTAGGAGAATTATCTACCACGATGGCGACCTTGCCTTCCGTCAGATGCGCGCAGATGATGTCAGGCCGCTGGGTGTAGCGGACCTTTGGAAAAGGGTTGAACTGTCTCTGAAGCTTGCCGCTCTGCATACCCGCGATCAGCTGTTCTACGATGGTCTGGTCACTGATGGAGACGCTGTCTATTTTGATTTCCTTCAGGCTTCGCTTGAGTCTGGACACCAGCTCCATATCGGCTGTCCCTTTCATGTAGCAGAGAGCCACGTCCGTGCGGGATTTTTCGCCAATGGCAAAGTTCTCGAAGACCAGACGGCTGTCACGGATGCGCCGCCGGATCAGGCCCAGATTGTCCATGAAATTTTCTGTGAAACCGTCTTTGGCACCGCGCAGCGTCTTTTCCTTTTCCGGTTCCTGCACACTTCTCTGAGGGTAGCTTCTGACATCGGCCACAATGACTTTGTCCAGGCCGTCCAGAACGATAGGACAAAGACCGGAAAAAAGAAACTTCAGGATCTTGTCAATATCCGTCTCTGCCGTACTTTTGATGAAGGGAAACAGAGTATCCAGAAACTGGTCCGCATCCCTGATCTCTGCCATCCGCTCCTGCGGCACCGCCATGAGGAAGTTAAAGAGAAGCTGCAGCTGATGACCGTCAGACAGGCCGTCCACATAGTAGAGATAACCGCTTCGGCCGCCGATCCTCACCGGCCGCGCGTCCAGATCAAAGGATTCCCCCAGAGGCAGCCGCGCAGATAAGGCCTGCAGATAATACTGATATTTGTTTTCGCTCATAGAAACCTCCGCATAAAAGTTCGTATAAAAGTCCAATTGCAGGTTACAATTCACAGTTAACATAGCGTACGCCACTTTTTTCGCTTTTTTGCATTTATACGGCGTTCCCTCTTTGACACGCGCCACATTTTCGCATTATTTTACAGCTGTACGGCGCGCAAAGACGAAGATGTGCTGTTTTCTTGCTGTTTTTTGTCATCATGCGAAGTGTTCAAGCTGAAAGTACCCGTACAGCAAGGAGTGAAACGCCATATTGATGAGTTATTTATCAAAAAAGTGGCGCGTATTCGGTAACGGGCGCCGCATGAAATGTTTTCTCTGCGAAATGTGGCGCGCAGGCTGTCTGCTGTGAATCGTAACATTTATACAGATCAATCGAATATATTTTGCCAAAAACCTTGAAATCTATGCGCCGGGGAAGGTATAATAATAAGACTATGATAATGGAACATAACGGAGGTTTTGATAAATGGATTACGAAAAATTAGCAGAACTGCTTTTCCCTCAGATCACAAAGACACCGGAGGAGTATGAGGCCATGTATCCTCAGCGCGACCTGCCTGAAGGGGCTATGGTGACCAGACTGGGACCGAGCCCGACCGGCTTCATTCATCTGGGAAATCTGTATGGGGCGTTTGTGGACGAGCGTCTGGCCCATCAGAGCGGCGGACAGTTTTACCTGCGCATCGAGGATACCGACGACAAACGCTTTGTGGAAGGCGCGGTGGATATCATCATAAACAGCCTGCGGTTCTTCGGCATCAACTTTGACGAAGGAGCGGGCCTCGACGGGGAGACCGGCGCATACGGCCCGTATACCCAGAGCCTGCGCGGCGAGATCTATCAATGCTTCGCGAAGAAGCTGGTGGCAGACGGCAAGGCATACCCGTGCTTCCTCACCGAAGAGGAGATCGCGGAGATCCGGGCAGGCCAGGAGGCTGAGAAAGCAAATCCGGGCATTTACGGCGCTTACGCCAGGTCCAGGGAATTGTCCTTTGATGAGATCAAAGAGCGTCTGTCGAGAGGCGAATCTTACGTCGTAAGGCTGCGGTCGGAAGGCGATCCCGATCAGGGCGGTGAACACGTCCGCAAGATCCACGTCCGTGACGCGGTAAGAGGCGTGCTGGAGATGCCGGAGAACTTTCAGGACGTGGTCATCCTCAAGGCTACCGGTATTCCGACCTATCACTTCGCCCATGTCGTTGACGACCATCTCATGCGGACTACCCACGTGGTCAGAGGCGCAGAGTGGCTTCCGTCCCTGCCGATCCACGTGGAGCTGTTCGAAAAGCTGGGCTGGGAACCGCCGGTCTACTGCCATACCGCGCAGCTGATGAAGCTGGATGAAGAGGGCAACAAGCGGAAGCTGTCCAAGAGAAAGGATCCGGAGCTGTCTCTGGATTACTATAGAAATCAGGGATACCATCCGGCAGCAGTCAGAGAGTATCTGCTGACCATTCTGAACTCCAACTTTGAGGAGTGGAGAATGGAAAATCCTGACGCGGATATCGATGAGTTTGCCTTTACTACGGAAAAGATGAGCAATTCCGGCGCTCTGTTCGATCTGAACAAATTAAACGACATCAGTAAAGACGTGCTGCTGCGGATTCCGGCTGGGCAGCTCTATGATTTTCTGAAAGGCTGGGCCGAGGAATTCAGGCCGGAGATCCTGCATATCTTTGAGGACAGAGCCTATCTGGAGAAAATCCTGGATCTCGGCAGAAATGACAAGAAGCCGAGAAAGGACTTCATCTACGCGCAGCAGATGGTGGAGTTTATCAGCTACTTCTTCGACGATATGTTTAAGATCGAAGACGCGATGCCGGCAAAGGTGCCTGCGTCTGACGTGCCGGTGATCCTGCAGAAGTATCTGGAAGGGTACGATCACAGCGACGACCAGAGCCAGTGGTTCGATAAGATCCGCGCCATCGCCACAGAGATGGGCTACGCGGCCAAGCCGAAGGATTTCAAAAAACATCCGGAGGAGTACAAAGGTCATGTGGGCCACGTCAGCACCGTGATCCGTATTGCCCTCATGGGCCGGGCCCAGTCGCCGGACGTCTGGGAGATCCAGCAGATCTTGGGCGAAGAGAGGACCAGAAGACGGATCGGGGAGTATGAGTAAGGCCTGTGCAGGCTGTATTCATGAGAAATGCGCATGAAGAGCAGCATCCAACTTTTGCGGATCCCGCTTCTGCTAAAGAATAAGATTGACTTTACGAAATTATAAAATAACCCCACGAGAGTGATGAATGAAGCTCGTGGGGTTATTTTTTTGCGCTACAATTTATTATCTCTGATTTGCGGCCTTGCTTAAGACCGGCTTCGTATCCGTCTTCTCTGGACAGATCTCTGGCTTCTTCTGTCATTTCTGTAAACAACATGCTGATAACCTCCGTTTCATATGTTTTCAGGAAATCTGCCAGAATGTTCTCATCGATACATTCCTGAAGCGTTCTGCAGTGCTTCATGATCTCCTGATTCTTTCCCTCGTTTATATCATACACCATCAGATGCAGCTGTAAATCGTTCTTTCCTTCTCCTTTGCCGTCATGTAAATGTCGTCAAAAGTTGTTTTTTGTGGTATACTATTGCATGAAAATACGGGTGACGATGCAGAACGTGCTGGAGTTTCGGTTGGGTTAAAGCTTCATAATACGGCTAAAAAGCCCAACTTTTCACCGGAAGACTTGGGCAGATCCCTATGAAAACTATCAAAAAGCCCAATTTTATGCATTCAAACGGCTCCAGAGTCTTTCTGATCCTGCTGTTATTACACAAAAGTTAGACAATATGTAATGACCTCCAATTTGTAAGTTCGCGGATTTACCTGTATACTATAGATTGGAAAAAAACAAAGGTAACAGGGATTACCGCATACAAATGGAGGTCATCAAATG
>JAETRU010000081.1 GCA_021769965.1 Eubacterium sp. | reverse complement strand
GAATTTATCCCGGCCACATGTAAAGTGATCGAATACTACAGTCAGAGTTATGGATGTCCGTCCTGTAAGGAAGGATTGGGAGACACGGAAAAACCTGTGATCGTAAAGTCCCAGGTCCCGCAGGCTCTGGTAGGAAAAGGCCCGGCGAGTGCGTCCGCTGTTGCATGGACGATGTATCAAAAGTACGCGAATGGCCTTCCTCTTTACCGTCAGGAGAAAGACTGGAAACAGTATGGTGCCCAGATCAGCAGGACGACACTTGCCAACTGGATTATCTATTGCTCCGGGAATTACTTTCAGCCAATGTATGATTACTTCCACCGGGAACTGCTGAAGCGTAGCTTCGCAATGGCAGATGAGACCAGGGTCCAGGTACTGAAGGAAGAAGAACGCCGGGCACAGACGCAATCCTTCATGTGGCTGTTCCGCAGTGGCGAAGACGGCCTTCCTGCCATTATTTTATATGGCTATTCTCCAACCAGGAGCGGCAGCCATGCAAAGGAGTTTTTGGAAGGCTATCATGGGTATCTGGAAACGGATGGTTATCAGGGCTACAACAGCCTGCCGGATATCAGGCGGTGTTCCTGCTGGGCACACATCCGCCGTTACTTTATCGATGCCGTTCCCAAAGGGAAACAGTATGATTACAGCCAGCCGGCAGTACAGGGAGTCCAGTACTGTAACCGCCTGTTTGCCATAGAGGATTCCATTAACAAAAAATATCCCGGTGATTATGAAAAGCGGAAGCAGCTGCGTCTCGAGAAGGAAAAACCTGTTCTGGAGGCTTTCTGGTCGTGGCTTGAGCAGCAGAAGCCAGTCCGGAATACCCGCATGGATAAAGCGGTGAATTATGTCCTTAACCGGCGGGAAACAGCAGAGACTTATCTGGAGGATGGCCGCTGCAGCTTCACAAACAATCTCAGCGAGAACGCGATCCGTCCGTTTGCAGTCGGTAGAAAGAACTGGCTGTTCAGTGATTCTGTCTCCGGAGCCAATGCCAGTGCTGTAGTTTATACAATGGTTGAGATGGCAAAGGCGCACGGCCTGAACATTTACGGATATCTGAAATTTCTGCTGGACCATCGACCAATGAAAGAGATGACCGATGACCAGCTCGCAGAGCTTGCACCTTGGAGTGAAAAACTCCAATCTATCAAAAATCGCATGTGAATTATAGTGAATTACTCCAACTCGCAAAGGGCTGGGGTAATTTTATATCTGACCGCATTATTATTTGGCGGTTAC
>JAETRU010000013.1 GCA_021769965.1 Eubacterium sp. | reverse complement strand
TATAGCACTCGCAGCTGGCAGATTTAGCTTTACACGTTTGACGTGTTCGCGAGGAGTAGAGGGCTTTGCCCGACAAATGAAAACCACGCGTTTGACGCGTGGATGGTTTTTTCTTTTTTGTACTTTTTTCCAAAAATCCCTTGACCTTGGTATGATACCAGGGTTTATCATGGAAAAAAAGGCGGAGCTGCAAACGGCAGGACGCCGGCTGAAATTTGAGGTGATATAGATGAAATTGAGATTTAAGACCAAGCTGTCCTACGGTATCGGCGGCCTGGCAGATAATGCGCTGTTTACCCTGATCGAGACGTTTCTGCTTTTCTTCCTGACTACAGTCGTCGGCATCAGACCCGCTGCGGCAGGACTGATCCTGGCCCTCGGCTGTATCTGGGAAGCAATCTGCGGGCCGATCAGCGGATTCCTTTCGGATAATATAGAGACCCGGTTCGGCAAGAGAAAGCCGTTTCTCATGGCGGCGGCCGTGCCGGCGGCGATCGTAACGTCGCTTCTGTTTACCGCGATCGAGATGCCATATACCATGAAGATCCTTTATTACGGCCTGATGACGATTTTGTTCTGGTGGTGTTTCGCCATCTTCTTTGTGCCATATATGACATGGGGCTCAGAACTGACCGAGGATTATCATGAGCGTACTGTGCTGCGTTCCTATGCCTATGTTTTCAATCAGATCGGCAAAGGTCTCGGTACGGTCATGCCGACGATTCTGGTGGCAGCCCTCATGGGCATCGGTTTCAGCCTGTCTGCCAGCTGGTCAGCAGTAGGCATCACAGTGGGTCTGGTCAGCGGCGCTGCCCTTCTGATCTGTTCCCTGACCATCAAAGAATCCGACGTGCCTGACTTTGTAAAGGATCCGAACAAGCCGAAGGTTCTGACCTTTGCCAACATCAGGAAGATGTTCGGTTCCTACGGGACGATTATCAAACTGCGGCCGATCAGATACCTTATCGGAGGCAGCCTGATCTATCTGGTAGCCAATACCGTTTTTCTTTCTGATATGGTTTATTACTATACATACAATATGGGGCTTTCTGCCATGGAGATATCCGGCATTACTCTGTTTATGACCGTCTTTGGCATTGCCATGACGCCTTTTGTAGCGAAAATTTCCGGCAGGACAGATAAGAAAGCTGCGTTTGTAGGCGGACTGACCGTCAGCGGTATCGCTTTGATCGCGGCAAGGCTGATGGGCGTCACGACTGTTTTCGGCGCGTGTGTGGTCAGCGCGGTGTTTTCTGTAGGAAATACCTGCTACTGGCAGCTGATGCCGTCTATGATCTACGACGTCTGCGAGGCTGAGGAACTGGCGTCGGGCAAGCAGCGTTCCGGTGAAGTCATCTCTCTGCAGGCTCTGTCGGAGTCTCTGTCCGCAGCCATCGGTGTCCAGCTGCTGGGAATCATCCTGCAGCAGGCGGGTTTTGCGGATACGGCGGCAGTTCAGCCGGCGTCAGCTCTGTTTTGGATTGGCAACAGCTACTGCCTGATCCCCGGTCTGTGCATGATAGCAGTGGCCCTGATCCTGAGCCGTTATCCGATCAACCGGAAGACCTATCCGAGGATCATCGCAGGCGTGGAGAAGCGCCGCAGGGGTGAGGAAGTGGATCTCAGCGAGTATAGCGACATATTCTAGAAAATATCTTAATAAGTCCAAATATATGAAAGTGAAAGAAAATCTGTCAGGCATGCCGATACAGCGCCTGGCAGATTTTCTTTTGCCTGCGCACCGGTTTTGTGATAGAATAAAGAAAGCAATGAAATTGGAGGAAATAAAGTTGAAATACATAGAGATCGACATAGAAACCACATCCGCAGGCATTGAGGCTGTCGTCAGCGCTTTGCTGGCTATCGGCATCACCGATACCGTAGTGGAGGATCCCCGGGATATCGAGGATCTGATGGAGAAAAAGCAGACCTACGACTGGGATTACCTGGACGACGAAGTCATCGCCAAGCTGCAGGATGCGCCTAAGGTGACCGTTTACCTGGAGGATACCGAAGAGAACCGCGGGCAGATAAGCGCTGTCGAAGCAGCCATGGAAGCATTATCAAAGGGTGTCTGCCGGGGTGATTTCGGCGATGCCGCAGACTTCGGCAGTCTGCACGTTACCAGCAGCTTTGATGACGACACCCAGTGGAAGGACAAGTGGAAAGAATATTTCAAGCCGGCGAGGATATCGAAGAGCCTGGTAGTAAAGCCGACCTGGGAGGAATATGAAAAACAGGAAGGCGATCTGGTCATCGAGATCGATCCGGGAATGGCTTTTGGCACGGGAACTCATGAAACTACATCGTTATGTGTTCGTATGCTGGAGGAGTACCAGAAAAAAGGCGACAAGGTTCTGGACGTTGGCTGCGGCAGCGGCATTCTGTCCATTGCGGCAGCTTTGCTTGGAGCAGAAGACGTGCTGGGTGTGGATATCGACCCGGTGGCTGTGGAGGTGGCTCAGGAGAATATCCGGCTGAATCATGTGGAATCAGTCTGCCGGGCGGATTATGGAGATCTGACCAAAGGCATCGACTACAAGGCGGATATCGTAGTCGCCAATCTGATGGCTGATCTGGTCATGATGCTGGCTGATGACGCGGCAAAGCATATGACCGATGACGGATATTTCATATCTTCCGGCATTTTAGTCGAAAAGGAGATACAGGTGGCTGATTATCTGAGAGGCAGAGGTTTAGCCATCATGGAGGTTCGTGAAGACGGCGGCTGGTGCTGTATCGTGGCTAAAAAGTAGAGAAAAAGGAGAAAAACTGATTTGAGCAGAGGTAAGAAAAAATTTGATGTGGTGTTCATCCTGTTTGCCCTGTTTCTGGGGCTGTTTATGGGATGGGCGGCAAGAGACCTGATGGGCGGCAGCGTTATCGGCGCTGTTATCGGAAACATCGGAATCTGGGTATTCGTAAGCTCGCTGCTCGCCGCTTATACGCCGGAAGCGTTTCAGGCCGCGCTCCACGTCTTCCTGTATTTTATCGGCGTCATCGCCGGTTACTATGGAAATATTGTACTGACCGGCGGCAGCGTGTCTTTTAAAACGCTGCTCTACTGGCTGATCTTCGCGTGCATCGGCGCGGCAGCGGGCTTTATCGTGTGGAACAGCCGGGCCAGAGAATGGCTGGGCGGCATCTGCGCGGCGGTGCCTGTTTCTTTGCTTGTGGCAGAAGCCTGGCCGATCTATAAGGAATTTACGATCCCTCTGGCGTTTGATGTGGTCTGTGCCGTGATACTGTATATCCTTCTGGCGCCGGGCAAGTATCAGAAGCTGATGGCGCTTCCTTTTATCATCATTTTCACTTTTGCGCTGGTATACTTCGGCGTATTTTCAAAGATCTTCGGAGGATGGATATGAGGCTGTTCACAGAGCCTGCCAATGTAGGCGATAAATATATCAGGATCACAGACCGCGGCGATATCAGACATCTGTCAAAGGTGCTGCGCCTGCGTGAAGGGGACATGGTGGATGTCAGCGACTCTGTCCAGTGGGAATATGCGGCTGAGATCGTCTCTATAGATGAGGATGAGGTCCTGCTTGCTATCTGTGACAAGCAGAAATTCGCCAGAGAGCCGGAGCTTGCCGTCACGCTGTATCAGGGCGTACCAAAAGCGGGAAAGATGGAGACCATCATTCAGAAATGCGTGGAACTGGGCGTTTACGCAGTCACTCCTGTATTTATGGAACGGTCTGTAGTGGTAGAAAAGGGTAACTTCTCTAAGAAGCTGCAGCGGTGGCAAAAGGTATCTGACGAAGCAGTGAAACAGTGCAGGCGGGGTATCGTGCCGGAGGTGAGAGCGCAGCAGAAATTTGATCAGATGATCGGAGAGCTGTCGTCTTATGATCTGGTGCTTTTTCCCTATGAAAACGAAACAGGCAGGACCATCAAAGACTGTCTGCGAGGCCTGACGGCTAAACCGCAGACCGTCGCTATCATCATCGGACCCGAAGGAGGCTTTGCCGACAGCGAAGCGGAAAAGCTGGATGCGGCTGGCGCGGTACGGGTCAGCCTGGGAAAGACCATCCTGCGGACAGAGACCGCAGGCATGGCGGCACTGGCTATGGTTATGTATGAGTTGGAGCTGTAAGCAGTAAACTAAGGCTGATAAGGAAAATGTGAAAGATGTGACACAGAGCCAGCTGCTTACCGGGGGTGTTTTAGCCGAAAAAGACGGTACTGTTTTTCCTACAAATGCGTATGCTTTGCTTACAGGACAGCTGAAATTTCAGCCGGTAATTCAATGCGCAGTTTTCAAAGGAACAGACCGGGCATATTTTGTGGATCGGCGGGAGTTTGGAGGACCGATTCAGGAACAGATGGATGCGGCCTTTCAATATGTGCTGGAAAAAATAAATCGAGGAATGAGGATTCAAGGGCTGTACCGACAGGATTTGTACGAACTGCCGGTAGATAGTGTGCGAGAGATGATTGCTAATTCTGTTGCACATCGTTCTTATTTAGAGCCGGGAAATATTCAGGTAGCACTGTTTGATGATCGGTTAGAAGTCACTTCACCGGGTATGCTGCTCAATGGTGTAACATTGGAGAAGATGATAAGGGGTCAGTCGAAAATTCGTAATAGGGCAATAGCAAACGCGTTTGCGTACATGAAAATTATGGAAAAGTGGGGTAGTGGCATTCCCCGGATGATGCGGGAATGCAGGGAATATGCTTTGCCGGATCCGGAATTAATTGATTTTGACGGAGATTTTAGAGTAAACATGTATAGAAGAAATGGGGATACATTGAGAGATAATGGCTTTGCCATCCAAACTACCCAAAGCACTACCCAAACTACCCAAACTCATGAAATGGTTTTTTCGGAAGCAGACAAACAGATTTTATTTCTTTTGCATGAACAGCCGACATTGACGCAGAAAGAACTTGCTATGGAATTAGGGTGGACGGTAGACAGGATAAAATATTATCTGAATAAGATGAAGAAAAAAGGGATCATTAAAAGGGTAGGAAGCAGTCATAATGGGCACTGGGAGTTTTTGATAGAGGAAACTATGTGGCAGAACTAGATTTAAAATGGCAAATCGCAGGAGCTAACAGGCTCCTGCGATTTTTTTTACAGCGTCTTCGATCAAATCGCTGAGAGGCTGGCTATTGACACCAGCTACCAGGTTATCACAGCGGTTCATTGGGATCAGAATCCTGATCGCGCTGCTCTGACCTACGGCAGCGGCCATCTTTGGCGTTACCTCGCCCAGCAGAGCGTCGGCGATGACGATGCCGATGGGTCCGATGATGTAGTCTGCTCTGCGGCAGGCTATGACGACAGGATTTTCTCCGGTCGCGCCTTCGTCAGCGCCGCCTTTCAGCATGGCCGCAGTAGCCATGGCATTAGTTCCTACGGCTGTGATATGACTTTCCGGAAAGGCTTTCCGGACTGATTCAATGACCTGTTTCCCAAGGCGGCCTCCTTGTCCATCTATGACCAGAACGTGCATATAGTTCACTCCTTATCGTTAGCGTTGTTTTCTATCATTATACTTGTATCAGGGCAGAGACGCAAGAGAAAGATCAGTCTCGGTCGTGTCTTTTGACTTAGACGCTGTGGTCGGGCTAAAGCGGCGGTATGTGAACAGCGGAGGGAATCAAAGAAAATGTCCTTTCTATAGCAAATTCTTGTATTTTATCGACCGCGCGCCATTTTTTACAGAAAAAGTACTTTACGCGCCGTATAGCCGCAAAAAACTGCGAAAAAGCGGCGCGCAGCAGGCAGGGAATGCCGTATGAGCGCAAAAAATCAAAAAAAGTGGCGGCGCAGATTGACTGTGAATAAGAACAAAGCCTAAGTTCTCTGACCTCAAAGTGCGGACATTGTTATTGACAAATGCAAAGATTTCAATTATACTGAATTTATTCAACGAATTATTTTAATGAATTGATTCAAAAAAGAAGAAAATCACTGAAAATGGAGAGGGAACATGGAAAAGAAAAAAACGAAGATCATCATTGTAATGGGCTTCGCCCTGTTTGCGACATTCTTTGGAGCTGGAAATCTGATCTTTCCGCCGTACCTGGGAAGCCATACTGGAGACGGCTGGTTTGTAGGCTTCACCGGATTCTTTTTGATGGATATCGGCCTGGCTACTTTGGCGATCCTGGCTGTAGTTACCAATCGCCGCGGCGATATCGGCGGTGTTGTGGATAAGATCGGAAAGGTACCGGGAAAGATCATGCTGACTATGATCATTCTTTGCATCGGGCCGGGACTGTGCATTCCCCGAACTGCGGCGACCACTTATGAAATGGGCGTGAATGTTCTGACATCAGGAGTCAGCCCATGGATTTTCGGCGCTGTATTTTTCGGCATCGTATTGGTTCTGACTATCCGTCCAACCAAGGTCGTGGATATCGTCGGAAATTATCTGACTCCGCTGCTTCTGATCGTCATGGTGACGCTCATCATTCTCGGTATCATCAATCCGGTAGGTGAGATCACACCGGTGGACGATGTGGTTCCGCTGAAGGAGGGGCTGCTGTCTGGTTATCAGACTATGGATGGTATCGGCGGCATGCTGATGACCATGATGCTGATCACAGCTGCCCATGGCCATGGCTATACAGATAAAAAAGAGATCAGCAAAATGATTGCGGTAGCTGGCATGGTGTCCTGCGGACTTTTGATGCTGGTATATGGAGGTCTTGCTTATCTGGGCGCGACCACTTCAGGCAGCGGTCTTGAACAGCTGTCTCAGGCTGAACTTTTGATGTATATTACCAACGCGATCCTGGGTAAGACCGGTACTGTATTGCTGGCGCTTATTGTATTCCTGGCATGTCTGACTACCGCAATCGGCCTCACTGCCATTGCGGCAGATTTCTTCAGCGACCTGACCAGGGGAAAGGTAAAGTATACCTATCTGGTTATCGGCATGCTGGCCTTCAGCTATGTGTTCTCAAATCTGGGACTGTCGGCGATTATCAGTATCTCCGCGCCGATTCTGAGCCTGCTGTATCCGCCGGTACTGGTGCTGGTCATTCTTACTTTCTTTGACGGAGTGTTTGGCAATCGTTACATTGCCTGCTTAGCCGCCTATGCGGCTTTGGGATTTGGTGTGCTGAATCTGCTTGCCCCGTCAGTTCCGGCTTTAGCCTTCTTAGATTTGCTTCCTTTTGCGAAATACGGTCTCAGCTGGATCACGCCTGCCGTCATAGGCGGTCTGCTGGGCGCGGTCTTTGGCCGGATCAAAGGAAAAGAAGCAGAGCCAAAGCTGGCCCTGGATTAAATAAACGAAAATTTCGGCAGAAGATTCTGTCATTCCTTGACTTTTTGTACTGGAGTGCTTAGAATGTATCCATGGAGGAAAGAAAGCGAATGGCAGAACATATGACCAATAGAAAGCGGCAGGCCATGGAAATGCAGAAACGTATTCAGGCAGCCGCGCTGGATTTATTTAATCAAAAAAGTTTCGAACACGTGTCCATAGAAGAAATTGCCCAGGAGGCAGGCTGCTCTGTCGGCAATATCTATCATTATTTTAAGAACAAAGAGGCTCTGGCCGCCAGCGTACCGGCTTATGTGGACGCTTACTATGAAGAGCTGGAGGCTCGATACGCCAGTGATGATCAGATGACAGCTCTGGAAAAGCTTTTAGACTTTGCCGGTGAGGCTTTGATAATAAGTTCAGGCGACGCGCTGGTCTGGCAGAGCTTTGTCTACAGCCTGAAGAGCCCGGAACTGGGCGTGCTGAAGCTGAAGCCGGAACGGGCCTACTTCCAGGTTCTTGGCCGTCTGGTCAAAGGGTGTCAGGCCGAAGGCAGCGTGCCGCCGGACTGCAGCGTAGAGCAGTTAGTGAGAGATCTGGTTATCCTGCACAGAGGAATTCTGATTCAATGGCGTATCTGTGAGGGTGACTTTGACATCAGAGCGCAGGGCGTGAGAATGGTGGAGACCATGGTGAAAGGCCTGAGCGTGTAAACGAGTAACGAGTATAGAGAAGAATCACCAAAGCGGTTCCGGCGGAAAAACCGGAGCCGTTTTTTTGCTTGTGTTTTAAGAAAAATTCGTATATACTGATAGCGAAGAGAACGAATGTTTGCAGATGCAAAGGAGGGATGGCAGTGACAGGCACAAGAGATTCATCAGAGGATATCCAACAGGGCGAGATCGTCATATATCAGACGGAAGACGGGAATACAAAGATCGACGTAAGATTTGTCGATGAAACAGTGTGGCTGACGCAGCAACAAATGGCAGAATTGTTTCGGTCATCAAGAAGTAATGTTGTAGAACATATACGGAACATTTATGAAGAGGGAGAATTGGATGAAGCATCAACCTGTCGGAAATTCCGACAGGTTCGCGCAGAAGGAAACAGAATGGTTACGAGAGAATTGCCGTATTACAACCTCGACATGATCATTTCACTGGGTTATCGCATAAAATCGCGGATCGCCACGCAGTTTCGCCGCTGGGCAACGGAGCGGCTGAAAGAGTATATGATCAATTGCTTTTTTCAAGATGGTGCAGAACAAGCTGCACTATGCTGCACATGGACATACAGCTGCGGAAGTGATTTATGAACGTGCTGACGCAGATAAGCCGTTTATGGGACTTACTTCATTTTCCGGAGATTTTCCTACGGCAAAAGATATTGGTACTGCAAAGAATTACCTGGATGAAAAAGAATTGAAAATACTCAATAATATCGTTTCAAGATATTTTGATTTTGCAGAGGCGCAGGCCATGCGCCGCAATCCTATGTACATGAGCGATTACGCAGAGCATTTGGATAATCTGCTCAAGTCAACAGGTGAGAAACTTTTAGAAGGCCCGGGAACTGTGAGCCATGCACAGGCCATGGAAAAAGCAAAGCAGGAATATCAGAAGTATCAGGTGCAGAATCTGTCACCGGTGGAAGAGGCATATTTGCAGACGATCAAAGATACTGAAAAAGCTGCTAAGAGGAAAGTGGCAGACGCTAAATAATCAAACAAGGAGAAGAATGGAAGATGATAAAGTACCCAGTGATCGACGTATATAGAACGGGACAAAATATCAGGCGTATTATGCAGATTAAGGGGCTGACTGTACGCGATGTCCAGAAATATTTAGGCTTTGCCACGCCACAGGCTGTCTATCATTGGTTTAACGGTAGATGCATGCCCTCACTGGACAATTTCTATGCATTGAGCGAACTGTTTCAGGTTTCAGTGGATGTGATGCTGTGCGGAAACCGGAAATGGAAAGGTGATTACCGGGGTGATTATCAGGCAGGTTTTGAGCGCTCAAATATTCAGCTGCGGCTGTATTATGAACAACTATTTGTGTGGCAGGCAGGGTAAGTTATACTACAGCTACAATGACAGTGAGCTTAAATTTCTTTAAAATGGTTTCAGAATAGTAGATCATACCCTTTGGATCTGCATCAGTTACAGATTCGGATATTGGAAGTACCAGAAGAAATCATGATAAGGAGGAACAGTATGGGCATTTTTCTTCATATGGATATATCAAAATCTGTGAAGAAAGCGGAATGGAGTAAGGTGTATGCGGAAACGCTGCATTTGGTCAAGGCGTTTCCGTTAGCAGAGCAGCGCACAGTCCGTTGTAAAGGAATCGATACCGTTTGCCTGACGCCAACAGTGGAACGCGAGATGTCGCGAAGCTGGTTTGATGAGAAACCAAAAATAGGATGGTGGGCAGACGGAGATTACGAGACCATGCATACAGCAGAGACTTATTATCTGCCAAAAGATCTTGTTGAAGACATAGAACCGGAGCCTGACGCGGGAGATGCGCTGCTTGGAGTGCTCCCTGCGTATCTTGATTATGACTGGCAGGATGATCTGTGCTCCCATACGTACAGTAAATGGGGAAATAAAACACAGGTAGAGCCATATCACCTGTACCTGCTGGCCATTGCCTGTCTGATCGAATCAAGGCTTGGTAAAAAGGCATTTGTGTACGGTGATATCACGCGGGGACAGTGTATAAGAGCTGTGGAAATGGCAAATGAGTTTCTTGACAAACCAATTCAAGTCCCTGATCGCTGCAGTATGGAACGTTTCTTTGCACGTGTTTCCGATTTGCCGCTGGCAGAAGAAGAGAAAATGGCGGTATTCATATCCTTATATCTGGGAACGAAGGACGCGGAATTCGGTTCATTCTGCAGGAATGTATTTTCCAAGAATGCCTGTGACAAGTACTGGGAAAAAAAGTTTAAAAAGTGTTATGCCGGAACGGTTGGGTTCAGCGAGAAGTTAAAAACATATCTTCTGTGGGGATTCGATTTGGAAGAACTATGCGCACTTGTAAATTATCACGATAAGGACGGAGTTCCTCATTATGAGGAATATGTCCGCATGATTATGGATACGAAAGTTCACTTACCGGAAAAGAACTGTGTAGATATTTTAGAGATAGATCAGGAAGAATCACAACCATACAGCATCTATACGCTATTTGCGCAGTTTACATTTTCCGCAGCAAGAAATAAGAAAGTTGACAGATATATTCCTGTCGAAGAAGTGCGTAAAGCGCTAAAAAACGGTCTGGGCAAAAAATGTGATGTAGATGCAATAATGGATGCGTATCTTGAAAAGGAAAAGTCAGAACAATCGGCTCAGATCTGTGATGAGCCGGTCAGTGAGGATGCAATGGAAACTTCCTGCGAAAAGGACGCTTCAGAGGTGTTCAGTCAGGTGATGGAGATAAAACGCCAGTCTATAGAAGAGGAAATGAAAAAGTACGACATTTTCACCTTCGAGGTATTACCCTATTTTGAGAAAGGCAACACAGTCAGCCCGAAGATTATGGAGTCGATAAAGGAGTACTATCAATTCTATAGAAGTGTTACGGAAGAAGAACGTTATGAATCGCTCATGCAGGAAACAGCACAAAATCGCTGCAATTGGATCGTGGAACAAAACAGAAGCATTTTGATTCGCGATAAGGACTGGAAAAAAATCTTTACAGATATTCGAAAAAATAAAGAGGAATTTGCCCGATATTATCCTATGGTGCGCGTAATAATTAATAGCGATCCCGTAAGCTATTTCATAAAGACTATTGCCATTAACGATGACTTTTATTTGTACTGCAAAAACCTGATCGGATAACATAAGACTTTCTCAATTGGCAGCAGTTTGCCGACGATTTGTTGTCGGAATGCAGCGCCCTTTTACGCGGCGATATAGATGTGATTCTGAAAGAGCCTGAAAATCTGAAAACAGATCCTTACAGCGACACTAGTTACTAAAAAATATATTTTGAAAAAGCAGCTCAGGACGAACTGCTTTTTTCATTAGGTGTTTATTTTTACATATCAGTTTACAGATAGTTGAGTACTATGCCTGCGATAACGACGGAAGCTGGGCGTGGCATTGCCTTTGCTACGCCGTCTGGCTGAAGGAGGAAAATCGGTCACGTCTACGCAGACAGTTTTTTGAAGCGCTCAAACAGGGCTGGCGCAGTATGATGTTTTAGTGGTATGGTAGACGCAAATCCGGTCATCGATGAAATCAAAAAAGATGGAAAAACTCTGATCGAAGCCGTGACTTGGACGCGGGTGAAGAGTTTGTGATCATAAGAAGCACGAATAGAGGCGAATGAACAGAATGGATAAAGCGGTTCGGAAGAAATGAAAGCGATTACACGAAAAATAGAGTTGATACGTAATAGAAAACTTGATTTAAATTAAAGTTAAGGATAAACTGTATATTTAAAAATGGCTAAAAATCAACAATAAATTTTGACTTTCAAAAAAGTTCGGAAAATTTCGCAGGCATCTATTGACAAAAGATTATCAGAGGATTATAATAGGCACATGAAAAGGAGTGAAAGCGCTTACATATGCAGGAAAAAGAAAGAACCAAACAAAAAACGATTTATGATATATCCAGAAGAGCTGGCGTATCCATCGCCACCGTGTCCCGGGTCCTCAATGACAGCCCCAAGGTCAGCATAAAGACCAAGGAACGGGTGCTGCAGATCATTGAGGAATGCGGGTACGAGCCCAACGCCTTTGCAAGAGGCTTAGGCACCGGATCCATGCGGACCATCGGTATTCTCTGTGCCGACGTAGCCGACCTCTATCTGGCAAACGCGGTTTCCTATCTGGAACGGGAGCTGCGGCAGAATGGATTTGATACGATCCTCAACTGCACCGGCTATGATCACGAGAGAAAAGCGGCATGCATGAAGGCCATGGAAG
Organism: Eubacterium sp.; assembly: GCA_021769965.1. Lineage (GTDB taxonomy): Bacteria > Bacillota > Clostridia > Peptostreptococcales > Anaerovoracaceae > Senimuribacter. The sequence goes on along the minus strand of JAETRU010000013.1, from coordinate 50,707 downwards.
CCCGCAGAGTAGACGCGGTCATTCTGGTCGGATCCCACTATATAGAGAATACCCCGGAAAAAAATCAGTATATGGTAGATGCCTCCGTTAACATCCCCTTGATGATGGTCAACGGCTATCTGAAAGGGGATCATATTTACTGCAATCTCTCAGATGACTACAGCGCGTACTATGAGGCTGTAGGCAATTTACTGGATTCAGGATGTCAGGACATCCTGTTTCTCTATAGAGAAGCGACCTATAGCCAAAGTCAGAAGCAGAAGGGTTATACAGACGCCCTGTCTGACAGAGGCAAAGTATTTCGGCCGGAGCTGGTGCTGCAGAGCAACGGCAAGATGGAACAGATCAAAGAAGACCTGATTCAATATTATGGCGAAGGAAACCGTTTTGACGGGATTCTCGCCAGCGATGACGAGCTCGCCATCGGAGCCTTGAAGTTTGCCAAAGCAGCCTCACTAACGGTTCCAGAGGAGCTGTCCATCATCGGCTGTAACAACTCTGTGCTTTCCATCTGCTGTGAGCCGGAGCTGTCTTCCATAGACAACAAGTGCGAGATCATCTGCGTCAATACAGTAGCAACCCTTATGCGGGTACTGGATGGTCAGAAAGCTTCACATAAGACGATTCTTGCCACAGAGTATATCCAAAGGGGCACGACCAAAGAGAATATGTAGTCTGGACGCTATTCCATCAGCATCAGCGTTTTGACCGCCTCATTGTACGAGGTGTCGAGATGCTGACGAAGGTGTCTGCAGGCAGCAGGGATATCCTGCTGCAGGATCGCGTCGATGATCTGCAAGTGTTCCTGATTGCTGGCAACCCACCTGCATTTATCATAAACACTGACGGCGGCGCGAATGATTGTCAGCTTATCGACAAAGAGATTCATCATTCGGGTGGCATACTGATTGTGCATAGCGGATACGATCATCAGGTGGAACTGATCATCCAGTTCAGCAAGGGCTAAAGCAGATTCATGGCTGAGCGCATCCAGTGCATTCAGTTTAGCGAAACGATCCCGAAGATGAATCAGATCGCTCTGTGGGATGTTCTGATGATAATCCTTCAGGATCGAAGGCTCTATGAGAACGCGTGCCGAAAAGATATCATGGATTGACTTGGGAGAGATTTTGGCGATCTCGATTCCTTTTCTGGGATGGATGCTGACCAGCTCGTTGTCAGCCAGACGCAGCAGAGCTTCCCTGACAGGAGTTCGGCCGATACCGACCATTTCCTGAAGCTCGGATTCTCTTACTAGTTGGCCGGGCTTCAGTTGATTGTGAAGAATCATGGTTTTGATTTGGCAGTAAGCCAAATCAGAAAGTCCATTTTGATGCATGAGAGAGCCTCCTTGTGTAGATGAAATATTTGTAATATATTTTAACATATTTTGGGAGGATAAATCGCAATTCGATTGATATATCAGAGATATATTAAATGTTGCATTAAAACTAATCAAAAATAATAAAGGAGATAGAATGGAGGAGGAAATGAGTAAAATTTCGATTTTCAATCATGAAGAGCTGAAACATTCCTTTCAGGAAGGTTTCAGTGTATCCAGGATCCTGGCAGAGACCTGCCCGGACGTAGACCTGAATCTGTGTACCCTGCAGGCAGGACATCAGCGGAGTTTTCCGGTCTACAGCAGAATGGACAAGATGCAGATCTTTGTTTTTACCGCAGGCTGCGGCATGGTGCAGTCCGGCAGTCAGCTCTTTGCTATCGATGAACAAAGCGTCTTTATTCCGGACTTTGATCGGGAGGAACTGGTCATCACGGCAGGTGATGCAGATCTGGAGATGATCCACATCGTTGGTCCGATGAACGATACAGACCGCCGGCAGATGGATCACTGTCAATATGTCCTGCCGAGATTTGTCCGCTTCAGTGAAGCGATCCAATATACGGAAAGATTTACCCAGGAATCCGGAGCAAAAGTAAAGCAGCACAGCATCATCGCCGGACGCCATCTTGGAAGATACACTATGGGATGGGTCATCGGCCAGGGACCGGACTTTGTCGGGCAGCACACCCATCCGTCTCTGGAGCAGTGGTACTTTATGCTGCAGGGAGCTGATTTCACCTATGACGCGGGAAATACCCAAATTGATGTCAAGGAAGGAGACGTTTCCTTTACGCCTCACGGTACATCTCATGGGTCTACCTGCAGAGAGGATGGATTCATCAACTACCTGTGGTTTGAGCTGAACCGGGCATGGGATGAGATATGAGAAATTTTCTCTGCTCTAATGTGCATTACTTTTACTACGATACAGAGACCTTTTTCCGAAACAGTAAAGAGGCAGGCTTTCAACTAGCAGAACTGTATCTGGGTACGCCGCACATCTTCATCGATGGTCAGACTATCGACGACTTCAGCAGTATTCCGAACCTTGCCCAAAAGTATGGCCTGAGGATCAAAGCCGTTCATCCGGAGACCTTGTCCTTCCGATACGGTCTCTGTTATCTGGATGACGGGTGGAATTCCAAAAGCCTTGAAGCCTATAAAAGGTGTATCGACTACGCGGCAAAGATCGGCGCGGAAAGACTGGACACAAGTCTGACGTGTGGATTTCGCGACCATGATCAGAAGCTTATCCTGAAACGGTGCGCGGAGAATCTAGGTGAACTGATCGAGTATGGCGCGGAAAGGGCGGTCACTATCGCCTTGGAAGCAGAAGAGGCTGCATATCAGGGCTTTATCACGGACTTAAGCCAGATGCGGCAACTGGACGCGATGATCAGCGATAAGCGGCTTTTGATCGGCGTAAGCTGTGAGGCGCTGAAAGCTGCAGGAGAATACCTGAACCAATGGGAGACCGTATTTGAGGAGCGCATTGCTTACGTCAGAACGGCGGAACCGCGGGAACTGAGCGAAGTGTCCTTTGATGGCGATGTGATCCTGTTTGATCCAGGCGAAACATACCTGGAGAGACCGTATGCACTGGATCGCCTGGCGAAAAGAGAGGTGAACCGATGGGGTTGATCAGACATGAACAGATCGCAGGCATGAACTGCCATTACTATAACTATTCTTTAGACTTTTTTCTGGACACCATGGAGCGAAACGGCTATGAGACCGTAGCACTCTGGGGCGGCGCGCCGCATTTTTACCTGGACTATCTGTCATACAGCGACTGCGCCCAGATCCGCAGAAAGGCGGAGAAGCGGGGCCTGAAGATTAAATGTTTCACGCCGTCCAGCGGTACCTACGGTTACCAGATGGGCATGCAGCCGACTTCGCACCGGGAACGGGTGTACCAGTATTATCTGGGCGGCATCAAGGCCGCGGCAGAGCTGGGGGCCGACATGGTCTCCATGAATTCAGGCTGGGGATATTGGGATGAACCCTTTGAGACAGCCTGGGAGCGTTCCAAAGAGATGATCGCCAGACTGTGCGACGCGGCACAGCGAGAAGGCGTGGTGCTCACCATGGAGTCCCTGCGGCGGGCGGAATCTCAGCTGGCATGGAATCTGGAAAATACGAAGAGACTCTATGATGAGATTCATCATCCGGCGCTGAAGATCATGATCGACACTACGGCCATGGGTGTGGCTGAAGAGACGCCGAAGCAGTGGTTTGAAACCTTTGGCAGCAATATCGTCAACACTCACTTTATCGATGGAACTCCTTATGGCCATCTGGTATGGGGCGACGGAACGCAGCCTCTGGAAGAGTGGCTGCAGATCTTAAAGGACTACGGTTACAGCGGCCTATTGGGACTGGAAATCACTGCAAGACAGTATTATGACGATCCGGCAGCTGCGGACAGGCAGAGCATGGAGATTCTATCAAAATATATATAATACAGAAAGGAAAGAGAGATGCAGAAAATCAAGATTATCAAAGCGGACGAGATACGGTACGATTTTGCCGGCGGTTACGCTGAAACCGAGATTCTTGCGGGGACCTGTCCGGGTATCCGGATCTGCAAGTGCTGCCTGAAAGCAGGTCAGGCACGGGACATGGAGGTCTACGCAGAAGACGAGAAGATGCAGCTTTTGTTCTTCACCAGCAGATCAGGCGTGGTTAAAAGCGGAACCAGGATCTACGCCATCGACGATCAGGCGGTTTTCGTTCCCGACTTCGACAGAGAAAAGGTGACGATCATCGCAGGTGAAGAGGATCTGTACTTTATCCGCATCACAGGACCGATGACGGAGATCGACCACAGGCAGATGGCAAACTGCCAGTACGTGCTGCCACGTTTTGTCAGACTGCGGGAATCCATTGAATATACAGAGCGGTTTACTCAGGAGTCAGGCTCCAAGGTGGTGTCTCACAGCATTGTAGCCGGCCGCCATCTAGGAAGGTATACCATGGGCTGGAACATCGGTGCAGGTCCGGATTTCATTGGACAGCATACCCACCCGACCCTGGAGCAGTGGTACTTCATGATCGACGGATCGGATTTCACCTATGTGGCAGGCGGAAATAAGATCCCGGTGTGTGAGGGCGACGTATCTTTTACCCCTCACGGTACATCTCACGGTTCAGAGTGCACGGAGGACGGATATATCAATTATGTATGGTTTGAATTAAACAGAGCATGGGAGGAAATATAAATGGCAGAGATGAAAAAAGTTGAGGGATTAGAAAGACGTGAGCTGGCAGCAGGTACCCATCCTGATCTGACCCTGTATGAATGCACCCTGAAGGCGGGGTGCAGATACGAGCCTGAACTTCTGGGACTTGACGACAGAATGCAGATGTTTTTCTTTGTAAACGCGACAGGTTATGTGGCGACGAAGAATAGGGCATGGAACATCGAAGAACAGGGAATCTTTATACCTAACTATAAAAAAGAGAACTTCTGGATCGAGGCAGGGGAAGAGGATCTCACTTTCGTGCACATCATAGGTGTTATGAACGCCTATGACGAGAAAGAATTCATTGATTACCACATTATTCTGCCAAATATGAGAGGCAAATCTCAGTGTTTCAGATTTACTGAGTATTATACCGGCAAATTGGGCTCCACCATTGAGAGCCGCAGACTGGTGCTGGATACTGCCTTTGGCAGATGGTTTGTGGGCATGGATGACGGACAGGGCGAAGGCGCTTTTGTAGGAGAACATGTCAACGAACACCTGCAGCAGTGGAACTACGTACTACCAGGATCACACTTTAAATACACCGTTGATGGAAAAGAAGGCGATGCGAAGGCCGGAGATGTTTACTTCATTCCTAAAGGCGCCAGCAGCAGTGCGAAACCTGTTGGCGATGGCGGCATCCATTATCTCTGGATCAAATTCGCTTCAGAGGGATTCCCGGTAGGCAGGGATGGTTACCCTGGTTCAGAAGAATAGTTTAGAGGAGGAACAGAAAATGAAAAAGAATTTAGCAAAATTAACCACGCTCTTATTAGTTATCGCTATGATATTCTCACTGGCTGCCTGTGGCGGAAGTGGAGATGCGGAAGAAAGTGAAATGGGCGAAACCATGGCCAAGATCAAGGAAGAAGGCAAGATCGTTATGGGTGTCAACGCTACTTATGCGCCATTTGAATTCCATAAGACCATTGATGGTAAGGATCAGATCGTCGGTTTCGATATCGAGCTTGGGAAAGCCATTGCAGATGAGCTGGGCGTAGAATTTGAAGTTGTAGACATGTCCTTTGACGGACTCCTGCCTGCACTGTCCACTGGTAAAGTAGATTTCCTGCCAGGACTGGCTTATACAGAAGAAAGAGCTGAAAATGCAGCATTCACCAATCCATATCACAAGTCCATACAGGTCATCCTGATGAGAAAAGACAATGCTGATTCTGTAGCAGCTGACAGCGATCTGTCCGGTAAGACCATCGGTATTCTGAAGGGTGCGGAGCAGGAAAAGACGTTCCCTGCTCATTATCCTGATGCTGACACTTATGTGCTTGGCAAAATTCCTGATCTGATCGCAGCTCTGCAGAGCGGAAGAATTGACGGTGTCTGCATGGATTATGTAGTAGGTTCTCTGTACGAGAAGTACAACGATGATCTGCAGCTGTCTGCAATTCAGTATGAGCTGACTGATGAAGAGAGCGCTGGTTCCTGTGTACTGGTCAGAAAAGAGAATAACGAAGATCTAATCGAAGTAATTAACAAAGTATTGACCAGAGTTATTGAAAACGGCGATTTACAGAAGTGGGAAGACGATGCCATCGAATTGATGGATATAGACGATATCGCTTAAGCGAAATCTGAAACCGATACTGCAGCGGGGGAGTCGGCATCTGCCGCTCCCCCGATCTTTACGGAAAAGAGGATATTATGAAGTTCGAGTTTTTAAGCACATATTGGCCATTCTACGTGGAAGGGCTGAAGATCACCATTATTTTTTCAATCTTTGCGGTTATCTTTGGTATTATCCTGGGCGTAGCGCTGGCCCTGATGAAGCTGTCCCGGTTAAGAGTGCTGCGGGGCGTTGCGGTCTCCTATATCAATTTTGTCAGAGGAACGCCGCTCCTGGTACAGATTTATATCGTATACTTTGGCCTTTACAGTTTTGGTATCAATTTAGCTGATTCTACCGCGGGTATTGCAGCTTTAGCTATCAACAGCGGCGCCTATGTGGCGGAGATCGTCAGAGCGGGTATTGAGGCTGTAGACAAAGGCCAGATTGAAGCGGCACGTTCCCTGGGACTGAGCCACTTCCATACGACGCGGCTTCTGGTTATTCCCCAGGCTATCAAAAATATTCTGCCGGCGCTTTGCAATGAGTTCATCGTCGTTACCAAGAATACATCCATGTTGTCCATCATCGGTATCCATGATCTGATGTACAATACGGACACCATCAGAGGAAATACCCTGCTGGCATTTGAACCGTTGATCATAGCAGCAATTATCTATTTTACAATTTCATATGTTTTGATGAAGCTGATCGGCATATTGGAAAGGAGGCTGAAGGCAAGTGATGATAGAAGTTAGAAATCTGAAAAAAAGCTTTGGCAGCAATCAGGTTCTCCGTGGCATTGATACGGACATACAAAAAGGTGAAGTGGTCGTAGTCATCGGGCCCAGCGGATCCGGAAAGAGTACTTTCCTTCGCTGTCTGAACCTGCTGGAAACACCTAACGATGGAACCATTTTCATTGAAGGAGAGGAGATCACCGGGAAGAAGGCTAACGTTAATAAAATCCGCCAGAAGATGGGCATGGTTTTTCAACAGTTCAACCTGTTCTCCAATATGAATATCATGAGGAACATGTGCGTTGCACCTATGACAGTAAAAAAGACGCCAAAGGAGCAGGCAGAGAAGCGAGCCATAGAACTTCTGAGACGAGTTGGTCTGGAGGAAAAAGCGGACAGTTACCCACAACAGCTTTCCGGCGGTCAGAAGCAGAGAGTTGCCATTGCAAGGGCGCTGGCTATGGATCCTGATATCATGCTCTTTGATGAACCAACTTCGGCGCTGGACCCTGAAATGGTTGGCGAAGTTCTGGCAGTTATGAAAGAGCTGGCATCATCTGGTATGACCATGGTGGTCGTGACCCACGAGATGGGCTTTGCCAGGGAAGTTGGCGACCGTGTGCTGTTCATCGATGAAGGCAGGATCATAGAAGAAAATACGCCGGAAGAACTGTTTGCGCATCCGCAGAATAAGCGTACGCAGGATTTCCTGGCAAAGGTACTGTAAAGGAGAGCGTGATGAAGTTTATCCATGATGATTTTCTGCTGTCCACAGAAACTGCAAAGAGATTGTACCACGGATTTGCAGAACCGATGCCGATTATCGACTATCATTGCCATCTGTCGCCACAGGAGATTGCAGAGGACAAAGTCTTTGATAATATCAGCCAGCTCTGGCTCTCTGGCGACCATTACAAGTGGCGGCTCATGCGCAGCTGCGGCATAGATGAAAGGTATATTACCGGCGATGGCAGCGACAAAGAGAAGTTTCTGGCCTGGGCTCAGACCATTGAGAAATGTCCGGGGAACCCACTCTACCATTGGACTATGCTGGAACTGAAACGGTACTTCGACTATGACGGTGTCCTGTCGTCAAAAAATGCGGAAGAAGTCTGGGAACACTGCAACCGCGTTATTGCTGATCAAAAGATGTCCGCCAGGGAGATCATCGCTATGTCCGGCGTTTCGGTGATCTGTACCACCGACAATCCGGAGGACGATCTCAAGTGGCACAAGATGCTGGCGGGAGATAGCTCCTTTAAGACCAAAGTACTTCCAGCGTTCCGGCCGGACAAAGCCGTGAAGATCACAGCGGAAGGCTTTGGGAAATACATAGGCCTACTGGAAGAAAGATTCGGCTGCCCCATTGCCTCCTACGTGGATCTGCTGCAGGTTCTGAAGGAATCCATCAGATATTTTCAGGAAATGGGCTGCAGGACCAGCGACCACGGACTGGACCGGATCCCGTACAGACCTGTGAACGCTGAAGAGGCTGATCGAATTCTGGTCAAAGCGCTCCGCGGCGAGGGTCTGACAGCAGATGAAGTCGAAGCCTATCAGACCAGACTGCTTTTAGATTTGGGAGAGCTCTACGCAGATCTGGGCTGGGTCATGCAGCTGCATTACGGCGCAAAGCGGAACAACAACACTTTGATGTATGAGCAGCTGGGGCCGGATACCGGTTACGACTGCATTGCAGGCGTCAAGTGCGGGGAAAAACTGCCTGCCCTGCTGAATGCCTTGGAAATAAAATCATGTTTGCCGAAGACCATCATCTACTCCCTGGATCCTACGGACAACGCCATGATTGACACGGTCTGCGGCTGTTTCCATGAGGCAGGGATCAGAGGCAAGGTCCAGCACGGCTCTGCCTGGTGGTTCAACGATCACCTGGCCGGTATGCGTCATCAGTTGTCAGGCCTTGCGGAAAGCGGCGTTCTGGACAACTTCGTCGGTATGCTGACCGATTCCCGGAGCCTGCTGTCCTATACCAGACACGAGTACTTTCGGCGGATCCTCTGCGGCCTCATGGGAGAGTGGATCGATCAGGGCCTGTATCCGCCAGATATGGAGACAGCGGGAGCTATCGTGGAGAACGTCTGCTATTACAACGCGAAAGAATTATTTAATTTATAATGATACAAATTCTTCTTATTAGAATACTAAAAAGGAGGCGGCAATGAAAGCTACTTTACAAAAAACAGCAGCCATGGTCTTTGGTGCGGCGCCGGCAGCGGTCTTTTTGCTGATGAAGTTCTATACCATCAGGACAGAAGCGCTGAAAGAGCAGCTTCCGATATACTGGCAGTATTTCATCTGCTTTGCCATCGCGGGGCTGGTCATCGGCGTCGCACTGTATCTGTCGGCCAAGGTGGAGAGACGACTGCGGATTCTGATATCAGCTTTGTGGTGCGGTCTTATTGCAGCCATTTACATTACCTACTTTCTGGGACTTTACTCCTTTGAAGTGTTCTACTACAACTTTATGCGCTTTGAGGTGTTCTTTGCACTCTTCGGCGCTTATCTGGGCGTGCTGCTCATATCGCTGTTTGACCATAACCCGAAAAGAAACGGAGGAAAGAACTAATATGAAAATGACATTCCGCTGGTACGGATCTTCGATGGATCCAATACCGCTGAAATATATCAGACAAATTCCCAATATCTCCGGTGTAGTCACGTCTCTGATGGATCTGCCGGCGGGAGAGCTCTGGACGAAAGAGCGTCTGAGAGCCCTGAAGGAGGAAGTGACGTCTGCCGGTCTGGAGCTGGAGGTCATAGAGAGTGTCAACGTACATGAGGACATCAAACTTGGCCTTGCGACCAGAGACCGATACATAGAGAACTATATCGAGACTATAAAGAATCTGCAGGAGATCGGCGTCAAGGTGATCTGCTATAACTTTATGCCGGTCTTTGACTGGACAAGGACCTGTCTGGCTGATCCTCTGCCTGATGGTTCCAATACCATGAGCTATGACCAGAGGATCATAGACAAAATCACCGATCCGCAAGCCTTTGCCGATGAGATCCAGAAGAATACTGGTGAGTTTGAAATGGCTGGATGGGAACCGGAGCGGATGGCAGAACTGAAGAAGCTGTTTGCTGCTTATAGCGGTGTGACTCGCAATGATCTGCGTCAGAATCTGAAATACTTCTTTGACGCGGTGATTCCGGTCTGCGAAGCCTGCGATATTAAAATGGCAATGCATCCGGATGATCCGCCATGGGATATCTTTGGTCTGCCCCGGATCGCTAACTCTATGGAGACTTTTGACCAGATCCTGAAGCTGTATGACAGTCCATATAACTGCATTACACTGTGCACGGGCTCTCTGGGATCTAATCCGGATAATGATCTGCCTGCTTTGATCCGTCATTTCGGCAGCATGGACAGGATCGCTTTTGCTCATGTGAGGAACCTGAAGATCCTGGAGCCGGGCAGATTCTATGAATCCTCTCATTATTCAGAAGAAGGCAGCTTTGATATGTATGAGATCATGAAAGCTCTCGACGAAGTGGGCTTTGACGGATATGTAAGACCGGATCACGGCAGGATGATCTGGGATGAGAACGGACGGGCGGGATACGGCCTCTACGATCGTGCGCTGGGCATTGCTTATCTCAATGGGCTTCTAGAGGCTATCCGCAAAGGCAAAAGATGAATCTGAAGAAAAAACTATTGCAGCTGGCCCTTCCCATGTCGTTGGAGGGCCTTCTGACTGCCAGTGCGGATTTTGTAGACACTTTGATGATCAGCAGCATGGGAGAGACCGCTGTATCAGCCGTGGGTCTGGGAACCCAGGTGTTCTTTATCCAGTCTATGACAATTTACGGGTTCTGCGGCGGAGCGTCCACCTATATGGCCCAGTTCTGGGGCAGCCGTAATCTTCATGGCATATGGAAGACCCTTGGTACGGCGGTCAGCGGGGCTTTCCTGGTCAGCCTGGTGCTGTTTCTGGTATTGACAGCTGCGCCAAAGCAGGTCATGGGCATTTTTACGGATATCAGCGCTGTGCAGGAGGAAGGCGCCAGATATATGCTGTTTCGCAGTCCGACACTGCTTCTGTACAGCATCATTCTGCCTGTGATCATGGCGCTGAAATCCATGCAGCAGGTGAAGCTGGCTGTAGGTGCCAGTATTACAGCAGTGGTGGTCAACGTAGCTGCCAACTACGTATTGATCTTTGGTGCCTTTGGCATGCCTGTCATGGGCGCGGCAGGAGCAGCTCTGGCGACGACCCTGTCTCAGAGTATTGAGCTTGTGATTCTTCTGATCGGAATGGTGATCAGCAAAAGCCCGCTGACGGCAGGATGGAAGGATTATCTGTCATTGAACAGAGAACTGATTCGAAAGGTAGTCCGCAACGCCATACCGACCACGGTCAATGAAATGATGTGGAGCGGCGGCATGTCCGCATATAATGCGGCTTATGGAAGGATCAGCATCCTGGCTTCAGCCGCGGCGCAGTCGGCGGACATCGTGACGCATATTTTCACAAAGGCGATCTACAGTGTAGGCGACGCATCGCTGATTCTGGTGGGAGAACAGCTCGGAAAAGACGAAACCAGGCCAGCCTATGAAATGGCGAAGAAACTGCTTCGGCTCAACGTTCTTTTAGGCGTTGCAGCAGGCGTTATCCTCATTGCTATTGCTCGTCCGGCGGCCGGACTGTTTCACTTTGGCGATGAGAGTCAGGGCTGTCTGACCGCCTTGCTGTGCATCTACGGACTGTTCCTGCCGCTGAAGGTGTACAACGTTTCCCTGATCACAGGGGTCCTCAGGGCTGGAGGCGACGTCAGCTTTGCCATGGTCACAGAGGTCTCTGCCATATGGCTGGTCAGTGTGCCGCTGGTGTTTCTCAGCGCCCTGGTGCTGGGATTGCCAATATATATTGTCGTGCTGTTTGCCCAGAGCGAGGATCTGGTCAAGTCGGTGATCCTGACCCGCAGATTCAGGTCAGGAAAGTGGATGAACAACAAAGTCCGGGATATCAATTGCTAGGAGGTAAAAAGATTGAAACTGAAACTCTCTGAGTTAAATTCCGCGGCGTGGAAGGCTGCAGGCATCGGCATTCCTTCCTTTGACCGCGCGGCTATGATACAGCGTACGAAGACCTCGCCCAGATGGATACACTTCGGGGCAGGCAACATTTTCAGAGCTTTCCCTGCGGCAGTGCTGCAGACCCTGCTGGATGCAGGCGAGGAGGACACAGGCCTCATCGTGGCGGAAGGCTTTGATACGGAGATCATTGACCGAGTATATAAGCCATGGGATGATCTGAGTCTGCTGGTCACTCTGCGAGGCGACGGCACAGTGGATAAGAGAGTCATCGCCAGCATCGCAGAATCGCTGACCATGGAGAGGAGCAGGACTGCGGACTGGCAGCGCCTTACGGAGGTCTTTCAGAGTCCGTCCCTGCAGATGGCCAGTTTTACCATTACGGAGAAGGGCTATCAGCTTCAGGACGCCTCCGGCCGGTATTTTGGCCAGGTGGAGACGGATCTGGCGGCAGGGCCGCAGGCGGCGGAAAGCTATATGGGAAAGGTGGCGGCCCTTTGCTACGCCCGTTACCAGGCTGGCGGCAGGCCTCTGGCGCTGGTCAGCATGGATAACTTCTCACATAACGGAGACCGCCTGAAGGACGCTGTCATCACCTTTGCTGAACGCTGGGCGGAGAGAGATCTGGCGGACAAAGGCTTCCTGACCTGGCTGCAGGATCCTGAAAAGGTCTCCTTCCCGTGGACCATGATCGACAAGATCACGCCGCGGCCTGATGCCGAGATCCAGGCCATGCTGGAGGCTGACGGCCTTACGGACATGGAGCCTGTGATCACAGAAAGACACACCTACATCGCGCCCTTTGTCAACGCGGAGGAATGTCAGTATCTGGTCATTGAGGACTGGTTCCCTGCCGGAAGGCCGGCCCTGGATGGGGGCGGCATGATCTTTACGGATCGGGCTACGGTAGACAAGGTGGAGAGGATGAAGGTGTGCACCTGCCTGAATCCGCTGCATACGGCACTGGCTGTCTTCGGGTGCCTGCTGTCCTACGAGAAGATCTCAGACGAGATGCAGGATCCGCAGCTTCGCAGGCTGGTCTTTGACCTGGGCTATAAGGAGGGGCTGCCGGTGGTCACGGATCCGGGCATTCTGGACCCGGAGGATTTCCTGAATCAGGTGCTTACGGTGCGCATACCGAATCCATTTATGCCGGACACACCGCAGCGCATCGCCACTGATACGTCACAGAAGATATCCATTCGCTTTGGCGAGACGATCAAAGCGTATCTGGCAGACCCTGACCGCGATGCCGGGACGCTGACCCTGATACCGCTGGTGCTGGCGGGCTGGCTCAGATACCTGCTGGGCGTGGATGATGGGGGAAAGCCGTTTACCGTCAGCCCGGATCCTCTTTACGAGGAACTGAAAGGGCAGCTTTCCGGTATCGCTTTGGGAGAAGGGACGGATAGGGCGTCAAAAGCGGCGCCGATCCTGAGAAACGAGAAGATCTTCGGCGTGGATCTCTTTGACGCAGGACTGGCTGAGAAGGTCATGGCATATTTTGATGAAATGACTGCAGGACCGGGCGCTGTGCGGACTGTCCTCAGAAAATATGTAACAGAATAAATGGAGGCTATCAGATGAATCAGATTTTAGAAGAAATAGAGAAGATCGGCATCGTACCTGTGGTGGTGCTGGAGACGGCAGAGAAGGCCGTACCTGTGGCAAAGGCGCTGCAGGCAGGCGGCATCAACTGTGCGGAGGTGACCTTCCGCACGGCTGCTGCGGAAGAAGCCATCAGGAATATCACGAGAGAAATGCCGGAGATGCTGGTAGGAGCCGGAACAGTCCTGACCACAGAACAGGCGGACCGGGCCATCGCGGCCGGAGCCAGGTTTATCGTGACGCCGGGTTACAACCCAAGGGTGGTGGATCACTGCATCGAAAAGAACATCCCCATCGTGCCGGGCTGTATGGACACCCATGCCATAGAAATGGCCCTTGAGGCGGGGCTGGACACCATCAAATTTTTTCCGGCGGAGGCTGCCGGCGGCCTGTCTATGATCAAAGCGCTGGCAGGGCCATATGTAAATCTGAAGTTTATGCCTACCGGCGGCATCAACGCTGGAAATCTGACAGAATATCTGTCGTTTAAAAAGGTCATAGCCTGCGGCGGCAGCTGGATGGTAAAACCGGCGCTGGTCAAGGCAGGAAACTATGATGAGATCACCAGGCTTACAGAAGAAGCCGTCGCCCTGGTCGACGGCATGGCAGAAAGAAAATAGGGAGGTTAGTAAAATGAAAGTTGTTACCTTTGGAGAGATCATGCTGCGGCTGGCGCCGGAAGGTTATTACCGTTTTGTGCAGGCAGACCGCTATGGCGCCACCTATGGCGGCGGGGAGGCAAACGTTGCCGTATCTTTGGCCAACTACGGCGTCGACGCCAAGTTTGTGACCAGGCTGCCGGAGCACGAGATCGGCCAGGCCGGTGTCAACGCTCTGCGCCGCTTTGGTGTGGACACATCGGATATTGCGAGAGGCGGCAGCCGTGTAGGCATCTATTTCCTGGAAAAAGGTGCGTCTCAGAGACCTTCTAAGGTCATCTATGACAGAGCGGGCTCATCTATCGCCACCGCTGCGGCGTCTGATTTCGACTGGGAAAAGATCTTTGACGGAGCGGACTGGTTCCACTTTACAGGCATTACGCCTGCACTGGGAGGCCAACTGCCTGCGATATGCCTGGAGGCAGTCAAAGCGGCGAAGAAGCTGGGGCTTACCGTATCCTGTGACCTGAATTACCGGAAAAAGCTGTGGACCAGAGAAGAGGCAGGGCAGATTATGGAGCAGCTCTGTCAGTACGTAGACGTGTGCATTGCCAATGAAGAGGATGCCAGCGATGTGTTCGACATCAAAGCGGAGAATACCGATGTGACCAGCGGCAAGGTGAATCATGAGGGCTATAAAAGCGTGGCGCGGCAGCTGGCGGAGCGGTTTGGCTTCAGCAAAGTCGCCATCACTCTGCGGGAATCCATCTCCGCAAATGATAACGGATGGTCCGCCATGCTGTATGCGGACGGAGAATACTATTTCAGTAAAAGGTATCCGATCCACATTGTAGACAGAGTGGGCGGCGGCGACAGCTTTGGCGGCGGCCTGATCTACGCCTGCCTGCAGGGATATGAACCGCAGGAGACCATCGAATTTGCCGTTGCGGCATCCTGCCTGAAGCACACGGTAGAAGGTGATTTCAATATGGTCAGTGTGGACGAAGTGAAGAAGCTGGCTGGCGGGGACGGCTCCGGCAGGGTCCAGCGATAGACTGACAGAACGAGGAGGCACGACGGTTTGGAAAGGCTCAGCTACGATGTTTTGAAAAGGATTGGATATGACGGTTTTCTGCTGGAACACGGACCGGAAAAGGTCATGCAGTTCGGCGAGGGGAATTTTCTGCGCGCCTTTGCGGATTATTATTTTGACCGGGCTAACGAGGTGACCGGCTGGAACGGCAAGGTGGTCATGGTTCAGCCTAAAGGATCGGAACTGGCCGATAAGTTCAACCTTCAGGAAGGCCTGTACACCTTGTATCTTCGCGGGATGGAAAAGGGCAAACGCATCGACAGACGCAGAATAATCTCTGCCGTCAGCCGGTGCATCGATCCCCGGCGGGATTTTGACGCTGTGCTTTCCCTTGCAAAAAGTCCGGAGCTTGAGATCATCGTGTCCAATACTACGGAGGCGGGGATCGTCTATGACCCTTCCTGCAGGCAGGAAGACCGGCCGCCGGCTAGCTTTCCGGCCAAACTTGCCAGAGTCCTGCTGGAACGGTATCGGTCAGGCGGTCCCGGTCTGGTGATCCTCAGCTGTGAGCTGATCGACGACAACGGAAAGGCGCTGCAGACGATCGTAAACCGGTATATAGACGACTGGGGACTGGACGAAGGCTTTCGCAGCTGGGTCAACGAAGAAAATCTGTTTTGTTCCACCCTTGTTGACCGGATCGTGCCGGGACGGATCCAGGATCCTGACGAACTGGTCAGACTGGAAAAGGAGAACGGCTATCAGGATCAACTCATGGACGTGGGAGAAGTCTACGGCACATGGATCATTGAGGGTCCGGAGGCACTGTCCGGCAGACTGCCCTTTGATGGAATCGGCGGGAATATCCGAATTGTACCGGACGTAAGGCCGTATAAGCAGCGAAAAGTCCGCATTCTCAACGGCGCCCACACGGGGTTTGCTCTGGGAGCTTATCTGGCTGGCATGGACATTGTCAGGGACTGCATGGGAGTTCCGGCCGTCAAAGGCTTCATGGAACGGATGCTGCGGGAGGAGATCATTCCCACCCTGCCGCTGGATCCGGTGGATCTGCTTTGTTTTGCTGAGGCAGTGGTCGACCGGTTTGATAACCCGTTTATCGACCACGCCTTGCTGAGTATTTCCCTCAATTCTACCTCAAAATGGCGGACCAGAAATCTGCCGTCGCTGCTGGCGTATGTGGAGAAGAAGGATCAGCTGCCGGCGTGTCTGGTCATGAGCCTGGCGGCATATATCGCATTTTACAGTTGTAATGTGGAGGGCAGAACCGATGACGCTTTGATCTGCAGGCGGCCGAAAGGCGATCTGTATGAAGTGAAGGACGATAGTTGGATATTGGATCTCTTCTGGAAGAGAAAGGATGCGGATGCTGCGGCGCTGACAGAGGCAGTGCTGTCTGAGACTCGGATGTGGGGCAGAGATCTGACAGAGATCAAAGGTCTTTTCACGGCGGTTACGGCAGATCTTGCGCTGATCCGGTCAGAAGGCCCGCTGGCAGCGTTTGGTTCCTGTCTGCGATGAGGGAGGCATAAGATGAGAAGATACATACGAATCGCGGAAAACGACGATGTGGCCGTGGCTTTGACTGATCTGCGGAGCGGTGAGACCATAGAATGCGGTGGCGCACGGATCCGGCTCTGCGAGGATATTGAAAGAGGCCATAAAGTTGCACTCCGGCATATCGCTGAGGGTGAGCCGGTCATGAAATACGGTGTTCCCATAGGTTATGCCAGCTGCAGCATTTCTCCGGGCGGCCATGTTCATACCCACAACCTGCGGACGGGGCTGACAGTAGAGGGGCAGTATGTCTATCATCCGGTCAGGCAGCCTGAGGAGACTGCAGCGGGATATGTACAGCCTGCAGGAAACGGAGATGTTTTTCAGGGTTTTCGCCGCAAAGACGGCCGGGTCGGCATCAGAAACGATATCTGGATCATTCCCGCTGTAGGCTGCGTCAACGATGTGGCAGAACGGCTTGCGGCCCAAAATCAGGATCTGATCCGGGGCAGCGTGGACGGTATCTATGCGTTTTCCCACGCTTTTGGCTGCAGCCAGACAGGTGCCGACCACGAGCGAACTAAAAAACTGTTGGCCTCTCTGGCAGATCACCCCAACGCCGGAGCAGTACTGATCGTCGGATTGGGATGTGAAAATCTGACTCGCAGTCAGTTTGAAGAGGCACTGGGCGATTATGACAGAGAGCGGATCCATTTTCTCATCTGTCAGGAAACTGCGGATGAGCTTGCTGAAGGACGCAGGCTGCTGCAGCGGTGTACGGAACACGCGGAAAAGTTTCGGCGGTCGCCTATGCCTGTCAGCAAACTGGTGGTAGGCCTGAAATGCGGCGGCAGCGACGGCCTTTCCGGCATTACTGCAAATCCGGCAGTGGGATGTTTCAGCGATCTTTTGACAGGAAGCGGAGGCACAGCGATTTTGACCGAGGTACCGGAAATGTTCGGCGCTGAGTCCGTGCTGCTTGACCGCTGTATAAATAAGTCGGTGTTTGACAGGTCTGCAGCTATGCTGACAGGATTCAGGGACTACTTCGTCAGCCACGGAGAAACTGTCTATGAGAATCCAAGCCCGGGCAACAAAGCCGGAGGCATTACAACTTTGGAGGATAAAAGCTGCGGCTGTGTGCAAAAAGGCGGCACGATGCCTGTCACAGATGTGCTGGATTACGGCGACCGAGTAAGGCGAAAAGGTCTGAATCTTCTTTGCGGTCCCGGAAACGACCTGGTATCCGTTACGGTGTTGACTGCAGCTGGAGCCCATTTGATTCTGTTTACTACAGGAAGAGGCACGCCCTTTGGCGCGCCGTCACCGACGGTAAAGATCTCCACCAACTCAGCTCTGGCAGAGAAAAAGCCTGGATGGATCGATTTTGACGCCGGAACCGTCGCCGGCGACGAGGACCTGTCAGCGGCGGGAAAGCGGCTGTACGATCTGGTCTTGGATATCGCCAGCGGGAAGAAGACCTGCAGCGAGAAAAACGACTATCGGTCCATCGCTATCTGGAAGGACGGCGTGACGCTGTAGAAAGATAAGAGATCAGGAACTATAAGCCGCCCAGCCAATGGAGGTGGATTAAGTTTTTGGCGCTGTGAAACCAGTCAAAACTTTAATATAGCAGGATCTGTCCTGCTTTTTTTAGTTTTTGACGATGATTTTCGGAGATTTACTTAAACTGCCGTTTTTTACTGTCCTGACAGCCTGTCTCGAAGCTGGCATACTTCTTGCTTTTAACTATTTCATATCACAGTATTTACAAGCGATCATACAATACGGAGGTAAGAATATGTACGATTTTCATTTCAGCATTCCTACAGAGATCTATTTTGGCAAGGCATGTGAGCGGAAAGCCGGCGCGCTGATGGCGCGACAGGTCGGAAAAGGAGGCAGGGTGCTTCTGGTTTACGGCAGCGAGCGGATCTTCCGCGCTGAGGCAGGTGGACAGGATGGACAGAAGAGCCTGGGCGAAACGATTGAGGAGGATCTGCAGACAGCAGGCTGCACGGTATTTAAACTGGGTGGCGTGAGGCCCAATGCGGATGCCGCGTATATCAGACAGGCTGTCGATGTTATCCGCAAAGAGGGTATAAACGGCATACTGGCTGTAGGCGGAGGCAGTGTCATAGATTCGGCGAAGGCGGCTTCCGCAGGCGCTTTTTTTGACGGCGACATCATGGAACTTTATCAGAATCCCGAACACTGTCCGGAACGGTTTCTTCCGGTGGGAGCGGTCGTGACCCTGCCGGCGACAGCCAGCGAATCCAACGCTATGTCAGTGATCAGCGATAGCGTGACGGGAAAGAAAATCGCGAGAGCTTTTGAGCAGTCCAAGCCGAAGTTTGCCCTGCTGGATCCTGCGCTGACGCTGTCCGTCAGCAGATTTCAGACGGCCAGCGGAGGCTTTGATATCTTTGCCCATGCCTTTGAGCGGTACTTTGATCTGAACCGGCAGAGCAGCCTGCTGGACCGCATGACCCTGGCACTTATGAAAGAGATCGTCCAGACGCTGCCGAAGACGCTGGAGGATCCAGAAAATGAAGCGCTTCGCGGTGAGCTGATGCTGGCGGCTTCGGTCGCGCACAATGATATGCTGGGGCCGGGCGGGGATTTTGGCTGCCACGAGATGAGCCATCAGATCACAGAGTCTTTTGGCGTTATTCACGGAGCTGCCCTTGCCATGCTGCTGCCGGCGTGGTGCGAATATGTCAGTCATCAGGCGTCGGAACGGTTTGCGGCGTTCTTTCAGGAAGTATTTGATGTGAAAGAAGAGCAGACGCAGGATGTCATAGAAAAAGGAATCCGCGCCCTGCGGAAATTTATTGAAGATCTGGGGCTTGCGCAGGAACTGGAAACAGAGAAACTGGACCTTGCGGCCCTTGCGGAGCAGACGTTAGACGGCAGACCGTTTATCGGATGGGGTCTTACCGGTCTGACAGCCTTTGATATAGAGCAGATATACAGAAAATTTATCCGATTCGTTGCGTAGCTGCAACGGACTGGCCGCCCGGACGCAACAGAATTGTTATTTCCATAACAAATTCCCCGTAAAAACCTCCTTTTTCCTTTGGCACACTTTTTGCTTTAGATAAGAGTGTCATTATAAATACGTTATAATTTTCAAGGAGGAAAGAAATGAGTAAAGGGAAATCATTAGTTGCTCTCGCAAAGGGCGATGATATTCAGGCAAATGTGACAAAAGTCTTTGACCTGATGGGCGGCGTTACCAGCGTGATCCGCAAAGGTACTACTGTCGTTCTGAAACCTAATGCCGGCCATGCTGAACCGCCGGAAACTTCTGTATGCACCAACCCTGAGGTAGTAAGAGCTGTCATTCGTGAGGTCAAGAAAGCCGAGCCGAAGAGAATTATCGTAGCAGAGGCAGCTGCCATCGGCTGTGATACCATGGAATGCTTCAAAGTAAGCGGAATCCAGGCTGTTGCTGAAGAAGAAGGCGTTGAGCTGATGGATATCAAGCGGGATAAAGATCTGGTAAAGGTAGCCGTCCGCGGTTTCCGTTCCAATATCGATTCCGTAAAGCTGCCTAGATTTTTGCTGGAGGCGGATCATCTGATCAATCTGCCGATTCTGAAAGCCCATGCTTCCATGGTATTCTCCGGCGCTCTGAAGAATATCAAGGGCGTTGTACAGGACAAAGTACATATGGATATGCATAAACAGAATCTGACCATGGCCATGATGGATGTTTGGTCTGTATGCCGCGCGGATATAAATATTATGGACGCGCACCGCGCCGCATCAGGATACAGCCCGCATATGCCGGTTCCAATCGAATCCCATATGATTTTGGGTTCTAAAGACCCTGTAGCCATTGACCGTGTTGCCTGCGAGGTTACCGGCATTGATACTACTGCCGTAGACTATTTTAAGGTTGCAGAGGAAACCGGTCTTGGCAATTATGATATGGATCAGATCGAAGTCGTCGGAAACACCATCGAGGAATCCTTTATGAAGATGTGGATCCCGTACATCGGCGATATGAGCACCAGATGGCCGGAATACGATGTAAGATGCAAGGGCGGCTGCTCCAGCTGTCAGGCACTTCTTGCCATCAACATGGAAGAACTGAAGGCAGTAAACGCTTACGATGAAAACGCAGGTATGACTGTTGTGATCGGCGGACTCAATGAAATTCCGGATGATATTCCAGATGAGAAAATTGTACTGCACGGAAACTGCACTAAGAAATATCTGAAACAGCATCCGGGTGCATATCACATTCTGGGATGCCCTCCCAATGAACCGGCTCTGTACCTGACCATTCAGAGACATGAAACCATCGACGGAACAGGGGATCAGGAGGATGAAATTATTCGTCCATGCATGGCAAGAGACGCGCAGGTATGGCACGACTACGTTTTCGCTAAGTTCGAAGAATACAAAAAGGAAAATCCGGAGGCAAAATAATGGACGGTTATATCAGAGTAAAAGCTGGTAAAGAATTCTGGGATATTCTAGATATCATTTTTACCGATGAATTCATGCAGAAGCATACCAACTTTGAGAGCTTTGAATACTTTCGCTACTCCAGCGCGGTAATGTGCAACTGGGGCGGGGAATATATGATTTATCCGGAAACTGTTTTCAACAATTTCGTCATTGAAAGCACCGAATTTCAGACCTGGGACGAAATGGTGATGAAAGCGGCGGACGAAAGATTTGCGAAAGAAAAACAATAACCCAAATAATAAGAGACGAGGTAATTACAAATGGCTGACAATAAACCAAAACTCCAGTCTGAAAATACCAAATCCAACTTTGGTAAAGGCTGGCTGATCATCTTTTACTCAATGATTATGTTTTTCTTCCTGATCGGTTTCTCTATCGACGGGCAGAATATCGTAATTGATCAGTGGATTAATGCAAACGGCGGCAGCGCAGATCCGGCAGAATTAAAACCGCAGCTGCTCAAATTAGCGATGTATGCCGGATTTATCGGTGTAGTTGCGTACTTTGTAATCGGAAGAATTCTGGTCATGGTTGGCGGAAGAGCGCTTTCTGCAGTATGCCTTGCTTTAGCAGGCGCTTCCTACATCTATTATGGACATTCAACGACTACCACGGGATATTTCATCGGTTTAACCCTGGTTACAGTATTTATCAACGGCGCTGCTTACATCGGCGGCGGCAATCTGGTAACACAGTGGTTCCCGAAGAAAAAGGGTCTGGCAAACGGATATACCACCATGGGTCACAATCTGGGTTCTGCATTTTATGTACCTCTGATCAGCGGATTGATTGGCGCGTTCGGCATCGCGAAAGGTATGACGATGCCTGGCATCGCTGCGATTATTATCGCTGTAATCGCTTACTTCATTGTAAGAAACACGCCGCAGGAAAGAGGCATGTATCCTGACAATGTGTCAAAGGAAGTATATGAAGCTGA
The DNA here is from genome assembly GCA_021769965.1 of Eubacterium sp. Classification (GTDB taxonomy): domain Bacteria; phylum Bacillota; class Clostridia; order Peptostreptococcales; family Anaerovoracaceae; genus Senimuribacter. Next base: position 28,577 of record JAETRU010000013.1, on the reverse strand, counting down.
ATATGCACAGGAGGCAGAAAACGGCGAACCAAGATGGACAGTCGCTAAGCTCTTAAAGACCAAAGAGATGTGGTTCGTTGCCATCATCATCGGCATCAACCAGCTGGTCACCACCGGTGTAATGAGCCAGATGGTTCCAAGAAACATCGAACTCGGTTTTGCGCCTGAAAAGGCTGTATGGTTAATGACAGTCTGTGCCGTTGTCGGTGTCTGCGGATCTTATGGATTCGGCTGGCTGGATCAGAAGCTGGGTGTTAAGAAGGCGGTACTCATGTTCCTGGTATGGTACTGTGCAGCGCTGGCTGTGAATTACGTCCTGAACAGTATGTTGGGCGGATATATCTGCGTAGCAATGGTAGGCGTAGCCATCGGTGCCGCTGCCAACTTCATGACTTCACTTCCTGCATCCGTATTCGGAAGACAGAGTTTTGACGTTGTATACTCCATCTACTTCCCGGTTATGCAGATTGTATTGATGATGAACTACTACATCAACGCAAAGGCGCTGGAACTGACAGGATCCCTGAGAGGCGCTTACCTGGTATTCATTGGCCTGCTGGTTGTCAATATTGTATTGATTAATTGTTTCGACACGAAGAAGTACAACCTGGACTATAAGAAGGAAGAAGAATTGAACGCATAAGAGGCTTTAGAAAAGCTCAGCGCTTTATTGGATATATTGATATCAATATTTGAAATCTGGACAGGCTGCTTCCGCTGTGAAGCGGCCTGCCCTCATATATGAACAGAAAGGTAGATTTTCACATGAGAAACGTAGTGATTACAGCGGCCTGCAGAACGCCAATCGGTACTATCGGCGGCCAGTTTAAAACTTTAACTTCCCTGGATCTTTCCATTCCGGTCATGCAGAATCTTGTCGAAAGAGCAGGTATCAATCCGGCTATGATTGAAGACGTTATCTGGGGATGCAATTATCAGAGAACCTATAAAGAGAACAATCTTGCCAGAGTGGCAGCAGTAAAAGCGGGACTTCCTGATTCAGTTCCCGGCATTACCATTCACAGAAACTGTACATCTTCCATGTCATCGATTCAGTTCGGCTACTACCAGATTAAAGCAGGAGAAGCAGACTGCATTATGGCTGGCGGAGCTGACAGTATGAGTACAGCGCCTCATATGGTATTTAATGCTCGTTATGGACAGAAATACGGTCATATGGAGCTGCGGGATTCCATGTGGGATTCTCTGACCAATCTCGGTGTAGGTCCGGCTATGGGCATTACGGCAGAGAATGTAGCCGATGAATACGATGTAACCAGAGAGCAGATGGACGCCTATTCTCTCCGCTCTCAGCAGAGAGCCGTGGCCGCTATCGATGCGGGCAAATTTAAAGATGAAATCATTCCGATCATCGTAAAAGGCAAAAAGGGTGATACCATCATCGACACAGACGAATATCCGCGGCGCGATGCCAGTTTGGAAAAGCTGGCAAAGCTGAAGCCGACTTTCAAGGAAGACGGCAGAGTAACAGCCGGCAATGCTTCTGGCATGAATGATGCGGCTTCCGGTGTAATCCTCATGGAGGAAGATAAGGCGAAGGAGCTTGGTGCTCCGATTTTGGCAAGAATTAAAGCGGTAGCAACTACAGGGGTTGCGCCTGAGCTGATGGGAATCGGACCGATCAGCGCATCAAAGAAGGCACTGGCGAAAGCGGGACTTACCATAGACGATATCGACCTCTTCGAGATCAACGAGGCTTTCGCGGCGCAGTGCCTGGCCTGTCAGAAAACGCTGGGAATTCCTGATGAAAAACTTAACGTCAACGGCAGCGGGATTTCTCTGGGGCATCCTGTAGGCGCTACCGGTTCCCGTCTGGTGATCACCTGTATGTATGAACTGATGAAGAGAAAGCAAAAGTACGGCCTTGCGACACTTTGCGCCGGCGGCGGCATGGGCACGGCTGTCATCATTGAGATGGTATAGTGGAAAAAACAATCGTTTTATAGAGGTTTAAAAAGTGAGAAGCTGTCTGCAGCAAGAGATGAACTGCAGGCAGCTTTTTATATGCAGTTATTTCGCTCCCGGATAATCAATACCGTACTGCTTGATCTTTCGGGATATGGTAGAAGCGTTGACGCCCAGCTTTGCCCCTGCGTCTCTGAGACTGCTTGAATCTCTCAGCACGGACTCGATCAGGCTTTTTTCGTAGTTTTCCATGGACTGGGACAGTGTTCCCGTGCTGGTAACGGTTTCGTCTCCCTGAGAGATATCCAGAAGACCCCGCAGCATCTCATCGGCGACTTCCTTCGTGCCGGAAGCGCAGATGGTCAGGTATTCGATGACGTTTTCCAGTTCGCGGATATTGCCCGGCCAGGTATACTGCTTCATGATCGCAAGCTGATCATCGGTCAGCGTAAACGGCCGTCCGTGTTTTTCTGTAAAGTACTTCACAAAGTGGCGGCACAGGTCATCCAGGTCATTGAGCCGCTCACGAAGCGGCGGGATGTGGATCGGAATGACATTGAGCCGGTAATACAGATCCTGTCGGAAGGCACCTTCTGCGATTTTTCGTTTCAGATCGCTGTTGGTAGCCGCGATGATACGGATGTCCAGCTTGATCGGCTTCGTGCCGCCGACCCGGGTGATCTCTTTATTCTGAATGGCCCGCAGCAGCTTGACCTGCAGATCCATGGACATATCTCCGATTTCATCAAGAAGCAGCGTGCCGCCGTTTGCCATCTCAAAGAGTCCCTGCTTTCCGGAGGAACTGGCGCCGGAAAAAGCTCCCTTCTCATAACCGAACAGTTCGCTTTCCAGAAGATTTGCGGGGATGGAAGCGCAATTGACCTTGACGAAGGTCTTGTCACTGCGGCTGGAAAGACGGTAGATCTCATCGGCTACTACCTCTTTTCCCACGCCGGACTCACCGGTGATCAGCACAGTCGCGTCAGTAGGTGCTGCCATCTTTATTGTATTCCAGACTTTCTGCAGCGAATAAGAAGAGCCGACCAGTCTTTTGGAGTTTTCGGTACTCTCCAGGATCCGGACATTCTCCCGGCTTTTATCCAGCGCGTTTGCTTCAGCGAGAAATTTTCCGAAATCTTCCTGCAGGGATTGCAGGGTCAGAATCGGCCGGCTGCTGACGACCACCTGGTGAAGACTTCCGTTCTGATCAAAGATCGGCACGCCTACAGCATAGCCGACACTGGGCGGACTGGTTTTCTGCACGGTAGAAAGACGAAATACTTTTTTCTGCGTTTTAAGCACATCCAGGGTGGCGCCGCCGGTAAACAGCGTGCCGTCTTCCACGATATCGGATACTCTGCGGCCGATGACTTCTTCGGGCAGAATGGTGGTGTTGCGCTGGTGGGCCGGGTTGACGTAGAGACAGACGCCGTCTTTGTCGGTAATAAAGATGCTGTCGTCCAGCGCGTCGACCACGATCTTGAAATCGATGCCCTGAGCCAGAAAGACCTCCAGATCGTTGTCGATCTCTCTGAGAAAGGATGCCATCTTTTCGCCGCTGTCATAGCTGCCGTCATCCAGTACTTTTCTGATTTTTTCCTTTACCTTCTGTATTGCCAAAACCTGATCCATGGTGTGTACCTCCCGTATAGTCACTAGTATAGCAAAAAAACATGAGGATGAAAAGCTTTTGTTGCCTGTCTGCAACGCTATTTTGCGTCATGCAACGATGGGAGGCGAATAAACGCCGGATTTTCAACGTTTTGACATTGGCACAATCTTTGCTTTATATAACGGCAAAGGAGTGACATCGATGAAAAAGCTATACATCAACTGTCAGTCGGGCCTCAGCGGCGATATGATGCTGGGCGCCATGATCAGTCTGGGCGTTCCCGAGGAATATCTGCGGGACAGACTGTCGCGGCTGAAGCTGGATGAATTTGAACTGTCTGTCAGGGAGAGGGAAGCCGGAGGCCACAGTGCTGCGGATGTTGACGTGATCCTGAAAGAGCCCGGAAACCTTGACACTGATCCGTACAGCGGCAATTACAGGAACTACGGCCAGATCCTCGACATGATCAACGGCAGCAGTTTGAGCAGTAACGCCAAGGTCCTGAGCAGAAGGATCTTTGATATCAAAGCAAGGGCAGAAGCCAAAGTCCATCAGGTGCCGGTGGAGCTGGTAAAGTTTCACGAGGCGGGAGCTGTGGATTCCATCGTGGATATCGTAGGTACGGCGATCTGCTGTGACTATCTGGGGGCAGATGAAGTGATCGCAAAGGAAGTTCCCACCGGCTACGGCAAGATCAGATGCGCCTGCGGGGAATTGAACGTTCCGTCTCCGGCGGTGCGGCAGATTCTGGCTGATGAGGAGATCCCGCACTATCGGTCAGAGATCCCTCAGGAGGTGCTGACGCCGACGGGGGCATCTATACTGGCGGGCGTTGCGGATGCCTTTGGATGGGAAGAGATCAAAGAAAAAGAAACGTTATTGTCCAGAGGCTACGGCGTCGGAAAGCGCGAGACCGGTCTGCCGCCTCTTGAACTGATATTAGTAGAAGCAAAGGAGAGTTAAGATATGTTAGAAACCAGAAGAATGAACGATAAGAAGAAAGTCATCGTATCCGCTGCTCTGACGGGCGCGGTTACAACAAAGGCTGACAATGCCAACCTGCCGACTCAGCCGGAGGAGATCGTAAAATCCGCTATTGCCTGCTATGAAGCAGGCGCTGCTGTGGCGCACATCCACGTCCGCGACGACGAGGACAAGGCAAGCATGCGTTTTGATAAATTTGAAGAGACCGTCAGGCTGCTTAGAGCATCCGGCTGTCCGGTGCTCATCAATCTGACATCCTCAGGTGGACAGGGATTTTCCTGGGAAGAAAGAATCCGCCCGTTCAAGGAATTAAAGCCGGACATGGCTTCCTTTGATGCGGGAACCATGAACTGGCTCAACTCTGTAGTGTTTATGAACGAGCCGGGATTCCTGGAGCTTTGCGGCAAAGAGATGATCGCGGCAAAGGTGAAGCCGGAGATCGAGATCTTTGATATGGGCATGCTGAACACGGCGAAATACTACATCAAAAAGGGCATCCTCCAGGAACCTGCTCACTTCCAGCTGTGTCTCGGCGCGCCGGGCGGCATGGAGGCGACGACGGAAAACCTGCTCTACCTTGTGAATCATCTGCCGGAGAACTGTACCTGGAGCGCTTTCGGCATCGGAAAAGGCGCCAACGAGATCCTGCTTTCTGCCCTGGCCATGGGCGGAAACATCCGCGTAGGCCTTGAGGACAACGTCTACTACAACGCAGGTCAGAAGGCGGAATCTAATGAACAGTTCGTAGCCCGTGTCAAGCGCCTTGTAGAGGAGATGGGCAAGACTGTCGCCACGCCGGAAGAAGCCAGAGAGATCCTGGGTCTGGGAAAATAATGGAGAAATATTCACATAGTTACTCTCAAATATATTTCGAAAAAGCAGTTCGGGCAGAACTGCTTTTTCATTATGCCCTGCACTATATGTATACATGGCTTTTGACAATCAATTGTGATAAAATAAAAAAATCGATATTTCATTGATGTGATACAGAGAAAGAAGGAAATCGAATGAATTTGAAACGATTGATCAGTGTTCTCCTATGTTCTGTTATGGTGTTGTGTTTATTATCAGGCTGTGCGAAAGCCTCTGACGGCATTTCAGATGAAAAAGATGAAAAAATGGAAACGATTCGCAATACAGCCGAAGAACGAAAACAGTCGATCTTGAACAGCCCTGCTGCAATTGTAAAAGCAGACGAATACGTCATGGGGGAAAGCTACTGTGGCAGGGCGTATTATGTTTCCAACAAGGGAGATGACAGTAACGATGGTCTCAGCCCGGAAACGGCTTTTGCAACCTTAGAGCCTTTTTGGAACATTGAACTTTCCTATGGCGACGCCATTTTCTTTGAACGCGGCAGTATCTGGCGCGCGGTAGAATTGCCCTGGAATATCCTTGGGACGCAGGGGATCACACTGTCTGCTTATGGTGAAGGCGCGAAGCCGGCATTTTATGGCAGTGAAGAAAATGGGGCAGGTGCAGAAAAATGGAAATTATACTACTCTGATGAAAGCGGCAAAAAGATCTGGAAATTTTATCGTGATATCACCGAGGTTGCTACGATCGTATTGAATGAAGAAGAAGTCGTCTATCGAGATGTTGCTTATTGGAACGGCAAAAAATATCTTCAAATGGATGATGCCCATCAGCAGTTGACGGGAGAAGATTATGATGTAACAAAATTTTTGTCCGATGGATGGTGTTTTCCTGCGCTCCAATATCCTGATAAGAATACAGAAAACCTGGGAGAGCGTCTTTTCCGCAGTTGGGATGAGGAAAAAGGGGAAGAAGTATTTACTAAAGGACCGCTGTATTTCCGCTGTGATGCAGGAAATCCGGGAGAGCTCTATTCTGATATTGAATTCATTGAACCATTTGCTTTCTGTGATGGGATGTCTGATTACCAAACATACGATAACCTTTGTATCAAATACTCCAGCATGACATTCTGCAGTGGATTTAACGGAATCAAGGAAGCCTGCAATGGCGTAGTACAAAACTGCGAGGTTGGCTGGATGGGCGGTAATGTAATCTCTTATGCAACAGGAGCAGAAGAAGGAGATACACGCATTCAGTTAAATGGAGGTCTCTTTGGCAGAAATGGCGGCGCTATGAGTTTTGCCGGAAGTAATTATACGATCCGGGATAACTATGTGCATGATGCCTTTCAGGAAGGGATCGCGTTAGAGACCTTTGATGGCTGCGAAAGCATGAGCAATAATATCGTTTCCGGAAATCTGATCGAGAGAACGACGCAGGGGATCCTGCTCTGTAACTGGGATATGGAAGTAAACAAAAATCATATTTTCAAAGATATTTTAATTGAAGATAATATTGTACTAGACAGCGGTGTCAATAATTTTTTCAGCACAGACTGGGAAAATGAATATTGTAATGCAATGGTTCTGCAGGGAGGCCCCTGCGCACAGGAAAACCTGATCGTCCGAAATAATATCTTTGCTGTCGCGACAGGCGCTCTCGTACATATCGGCGAGTACAGCGAAAAATATTCTCATGTTTTCGAAGGAAATACTTATGCGCAGATCGCTGCTGAAACGCACTATATACCGTTCAACGGAATAGGCATAGGTGACGACCCCTATATGCTCCTGACAGAGGAAAATGTGATTACCTACCTTGGAGATGAAACCGGTACTGTGAATGAATAGCGCGTCAATAGAGCACAAACCCTCAAAGTTTTTGGACAGCCCAAAAAATACATGCCCTGAGCAATTAGACTCAGGGCATTCTTTTATGAAAGCGTTAATACCACCGCACCATTGGCAGGTCGTTGTTGACGCCCTTTGACATCAGGATCTGATGGATGTCGATGATGCCGTTGTGGAAGGTGGCTGCGCAGGAGGACAGGTACATGTCCCACATGCGGACGAACCGTTCATCGAACATCTGGCGCACTTCGCCCGCGTGCTCGCGGAAGCTGCGCTCCCAGCACAGCAGGGTGCGGTTGTAGTGGTTGCGCAGGTTTTCGATATCCAGGGTGTGGAAGTCGGCTTCCGCCATACAGGTCAGCATTTCCCGCAGGCTCGGCACGACACCGCCGGGAAAGATGTATTTTTTGATCCACGGATCGCCTGGATGCTCCTTCAGGGCGCTGATGAAGTGGAGCAGGAACAGGCCGCCCGGCTTCAGCACATGGGCGGCGCAGTCGATGAACTGCTGATAATTGCCGCGGCCTACGTGTTCGACCATACCTACGCTGACGATGCGGTCAAACTGCAGGTCGGTCTTTTCCAGATCACGGTAGTCCATCAGCCTGACTTCCAGCTGATCTGTCAGGCCTTCCGCCTCGATGCGGCGCTTGAACTCGTCGTGCTGCTCCCGGCTCAATGTGATGCCGAGGCCGTGGATGCCGTACTTTTTCGCGGCTTCAATCAAAAGGAAACCCCAGCCGCAGCCGATGTCCAGCAGGTTCATGCCTTCCTTCAGACAGAGCTTTTTCAGAATATAGTCTACCTTGTTGACCTGGGCCTGATACAGGCTGTCATCCTCACTTTTGAAGTAACCGCAGGAATAGCTCATGGTCTCGTCCAGCCACAGCTTATAGAAGTCATTGCCGATGTCGTAGTGGCTTTGAACCTCTTTTTCCTGATTCTTCCTGGACATGGATGTAAAGATCAGCTTTTTCAGCGCGTTCTGGTCGGTGGAGAATTTGCCCATCTGTCCCATGAAAAGGTCCAGAGCTTCGTAGAGATCGCCTTCCACTTCCAGATTGCCGTCCATATAGGCCTCTCCCAGCGCAAGGGATGTACGGGTGAGAAGTTCGTTTAAAGGTATCATCTTATGGAATTTCACGGTGAACGCAGGATTACCATCCCCGATCTGATACGATTTTCCTTCCAGTTTTACATTGAAGGGAACAGCATCAAATTTTCTCAAAAATTGTATCATGACATTTTCTTCTAGCATTTTTTACCTCCTGATACATTTCACACTTTGGATTATTCCACTTAATTCCATGAATTATAACATTGGAACTTGTCGTTTTTGTGAATGAAGCAGAATTTAAATTTAGCGATTGACTTGTTGTTCCTCTGCAACGCCAGTGCCGCGCTGCAACAGAAAAAGTCTTGCAACGAAGAAACGCCGGGCTGACGCCTTTTGACAGAGATTGAGTGATTCCAGGGGATGTGAAAGTTTTTGGCCAGCTGTTAAAACTTTGGCACGAGCCTTGCTATGTAATATAGCATCGAGAATCAGAAATATAAGATGAAAAGGAGACCTTATCATGTCAGAAATCGCTGTAAGACACACCCGCGAAGAGTGCTTCGCACATACAAATGACTGGAAAAAACCTTATGACGGAAGTATCTTTGATATGTTCAGAGACGGATCTTTCGAACTGCTTGACCTTTCAAACCCGTTCGGCAGAGGTAATCCGCTCTGGCCGTCCAATGGGGATTTCCATATCGACAGAGTGCAGCATATGCCGATGCATTACCGGCTTCTGCAGACTTTCAATGACTTTCATATGCACAATTCCACCCATGCCGATTCTCCGGCGCATGTAATTCCGGAAAGCCCGTTCACCCATGAGCTTCCGATTCAGAACTACTTCGGCGAGGCAGTCTGCCTGGATATCCCGAAGGGAAAATGGGAACTGATCACAGTTGAGGATATTGAAGAGGCTGCGAAAAAGGTTCCGGGCGGCATCAAAGAGGGCGACTGGGTCCTTCTCAACACAGGCACACACAGACGCTGGGGCGAAAACGACGATTACTTCGCGTACAGTCCGGGACTTTCCATTGACGGCGCGAAGTGGTTTGTAGAGCATCATGTAAGAGGCGTGGGTTTCGACATGCAGGCTATTGACCATATCCTGTACACCTATGCTGCAGATCACGGCCCGGGACCTTATGTTCCACGTATCGTAGAAGAATACGAGGAACAGTTCGGACATCCGGCGCTGGAAGATTTCCCTGAATGGGAGCCATGCCATGATATCCTGATGGCCAACAACGTAATGGGTATTGAAAACCTTGGCGGAGATCTGGACAAGGTAACGAACCAGAGATTCCTGTTCTGCGCGTTCCCGCTTCGCTGGTATATGGGTGACGGCACCATCGTCCGCGCCGTTGCGTTCGTACCGTCTGACAGAATTGACAGAAACGTTCCGGACAAAGAGTATCCGTACGGCGTATATTAAAAACAAACGGATAGGAAATTCTGCTCGCAGGATTTCCTATCTTTCTAAAAAGGAGACAAATAATGAAAGATAAGAAAAAGGTAGCAGTTCTGGGTGCCGGAACGATGGGAACCGGGATCGGACAGACCTTTGCCATGGCTGGCTGTGACGTGACCCTGATCTGCATGTATGATGACTTAACCAGGTCAAAGCCTATGGAAACCATGGAATCCAATCTGAAAGTGCTGGCAGAAAACGATGCGCTGGATCCCGCGCGTATTCCGGAGATCCTGGCGCAGGTCAGTCTGACTGAGAGCATGGAGGAAGGCGCGCGCGACGCGGATATCATCTTTGAATGCGTGGTGGAGGATCTGGCTGTCAAGCAGGACTATTTTGCGAAACTGGACGCCATCTGCCCGCCGGAAACCATACTGGCTACCAATACATCGGTGATCAGCGTGACAGAGATCGCGGAGAAATCCGTGCATAAAGAGAGAATCATCGGTACCCATTTCTGGAATCCCGCATATCTGGTGCCTCTTGTCGAAGTGATCAAGACAAAATATGTGTCGGAGACGGTTGTGAAAGAAACTTATGATCTCCTTGAAAAGGCGAATAAGTGTCCGGTCATCGTGCAGAAAGATGTACCGGGATTTCTTGCAAACCGTATGCAGCACGCTTTGTTCAGAGAGGCGATCTCCATCGTGGAAAGAGGCATCGCGTCGGCGGAAGACGTGGACAAAGCGATCAAATACGGGTTCGGCATGCGTCTTGGCGTGCGCGCGCCGATGGAAGTCATCGACGCAGGCGGCACAGACCTGACCTATAATATTCACGAGTATCTGTTCCCGCACATTGAAAACAGTACTGAGCCGTCAAAGCTGCTGAAAGAAAAGCTGGATGAAGGCAAGCTGGGTTTCAAGAGCGGCGAAGGTTTTATGAAGTGGAGCCGGCAGGACATTGAAAAATCACAGAAAGACCTGATAGAAGGTCTGATCAAGGTCGCAAGAGCGCTGGACAGACTGTAAAAAGTTAGAGTTTGTAAAAGCCAGAGTGCGGCGTTTGTGACGGCAAAGGAGGAAATACTATGTCACTGATGACAGGGGCTGAATATATTGAAAGCCTGCGTAAATTGAATACAAGAGTTTATATGTTTGGAGAAAAGATCGATAACTGGGTGGATCATCCTATCATCCGGCCGTCTATCAACTGCGTGGCGATGACCTATGAGCTGGCGCAGCAGCCGGAATACGAAGATCTGATGACGGCAAGATCCAGTATTACCGGAAAACGCGTTAACCGTTTTACCCATCTCCATCAGTCTACAGATGACCTGATCAAGAAGGTGAAGATGCAGCGCCTTCTGGGCCAGAAGACAGCTTCATGTTTTCAGCGCTGTGTAGGTATGGACGCGTTTAACGCGGTGTATTCCACCACGTATGAAATTGATGAAAAATACGGAACCGACTACAATCAGCGCTTTCTTAAATTCCTGGAAATGGTTCAGGAGGAGGATCTGGTGGTCGACGGCGCGATGACCGATCCGAAAGGAGACCGCGCAAAAGCGCCTCATGAGCAGGCGGATCCGGATCTTTATGTACATATCGTAGAGCGCCGGGAGGACGGTATCGTCGTATGCGGCGCCAAAGCGCATCAGACCGGCTCTATCAACTCTCACTGGCATATTATCATGCCGACGATAGCAATGAAGGAAGGCGATGCGGATTACGCGGTTTCCTTTGCCTGCCCGAGTGACGCGGAAGGACTTTTCATGATCTACGGAAGACAGTCCTGTGACACCAGAAAGCTGGAAGACGGCGCGGATGTGGATCTGGGCAACAAGCAGTTTGGAGGCCAGGAGGCACTGGTCGTATTTGATCACGTATTCATTCCCAATGAGTATGTGTTTATGGCAGGAGAATATGACTTTGCCGGCATGATGGTAGAACGGTTCGCAGGATATCACAGACAGAGCTACGGCGGCTGCAAAGTCGGCGTAGGCGACGTGGTCATCGGCGCGGCGGCGCTGGCGGCAGAATACAACGGCGCTGAAAAGGCCTCTGCTGTAAAGGATAAGCTCATTGAGATGACTCATCTTAATGAGACCCTGTATTGCTGCGGCATAGCCTGTTCCAGCCAGGGCCAGCAGACAAAAGCGGGGAACTACCAGATCGACCTGCTGCTGGCTAACGTCTGCAAGCAGAACGTGACCCGGTTCCCGTATGAGATCGTCAGACTGGCGGAGGACATTGCGGGAGGACTGATGGTTACGATGCCGTCAGAAAAGGATTTTAATTCTGATACGGTAGCGGGCAGAAACGGCGAGACCATCGGAGAGATCTGCAATAAGTATTTCGCGGGAAGACCGGAGGTTTCTACCGAAGACAGAATGCGTATCCTGCGCTTTTTAGAGAATATCTGTCTGGGATCTTCCGCTGTAGGCTATCGTACAGAATCCCTCCATGGCGCCGGTTCGCCGCAGGCCCAGAGGATCATGATCGGCAGACAGGGAAATATTCAGGGCAAGAAAGAACTCGCCAAGAGAATTGCCGGCATAGAGAAATAATTTTTGTCCGCGACAGGCTTTGACAAACTTCAGGCTCCCCTTTAGCTATACTGTTAAGTACCAGCTGGAGGGGAGTTTTTGTTTTGGTTATTTACGGTGAATACCTTTTTCTGGAAAATTTTATATCGGGCCTGATCATAACGTATTTTACAGGAAAGATCGCAGGTTGTCCGGCCGGCAGGCTCCGGCTGACACTGTGCGGTCTGCTCTGCGGAGCGTTTTCTTTCACCATGTTCGCGTCTCTTCCGGGGATCGTATCTGCCGGATCAAAACTGCTCTTCGCGATGACTGCGGCAGTTTCTGCCTTTGACTGGAAGGGACTGCGGCAAACGGCGGCTCTGGCGGCGCTCTTTCTCATCGTGACAGTGTTTTATGGCGGTACGGCGGTGGCTCTCCTGTTCTTTTTCGGATGGCAGGGCACGGTATGCGGGGCAGGGGTCTATCTCCCGCGGGCTACCTATCTGACGGTCAGCGCGGCGGCGGTCTGCGCTCTTTTGTTCCTGCAGCTTGCTGTGAGTTTGATCCGGACAAAGCGGCAGGCGTCCAGAACGCTGACGGCTGCGGCGGTATCCATGGGCGGAAAGACGTGGAAAGTGACCGGTTTTATCGATTCGGGCAATCTGCTGCGGGAGCCTTTGTCCGGCAGGCCGGTGGCGCTGGTGGGAAAGACTTTGATGGAGGAAATGCTCGATGGTCTGTCGGATGCGGATACACGTTACGCGGCGGTACCGTATCGGGCAGTCGGCACAGAGCACGGCCTGCTGGATGGATGGCGGGCGGATCACATAATATTTGAGGGCAGACAGGTGGATCAGCCTGTGCTGGCCGTCTGGGGGGACGGCCGGTTTCTGCCGGGGCAGTCTGAGGAACAGATCCTGCTGCCGGCGGAGATGCTGGAAAGGGGGATATATGCTGAGGTTCAGTGATTTCAGAGATTTTTTGACAGAAGCTTTCGGGCTGAGCAGAAAAAGCGTATTTTATATCGGAGGCAGTGATGTACTGCCGCCGCCTCTTTCCCGGGAGGAAGAACGGGAAATGCTGGAATCCTACGCGGCGGGCTGTCAGGAAGCCAGATCGGTACTCATTGAGCGGAATCTCCGCCTGGTGGTGTATATCGCGAAGAAGTTTGAGAACGCCGGGGTAAATGTGGAAGATCTGATCTCCATCGGCACAATTGGATTGATCAAAGCTGTCAATACTTTTAAGGTAGAGAAAAATATTAAACTGGCGACTTACGCGTCCAGATGCATTGAAAACGAGATCCTCATGTATCTGCGCCGGGATGTGAAGCGAAAGAGCGAAGTATCTCTGGATGAACCGCTGAACGTGGACTGGGACGGCAACGAATTGCTGCTGTCTGATATACTGGGGACGGAAAACGATGTGGTCAGCACCCATCTGGAGGAGGAGGTCAACCGGAAGCTTCTGTATACGGCTCTGGGGAAACTGTCACTGCGGGAGAAGCAGATCATGGATATGCGTTTCGGCCTGAAAAACGGAAAAGAGATGACCCAGAAGGAAGTGGCCGACGCCATGGGTATCTCGCAGAGCTACATATCCCGCCTGGAGAAGAAGATCATCGAACGGCTGCAGCGGGAAGTCCAGAAGCTGGGATAATTTGTTTCACATGTTTTATGCCTGAAGACACACCCTATACATATGAAATTATATAGAACAGGCTGGTGTGAAGTATGGCGAACAAAGTAGAGATCTGCGGTGTAAATACCGCGAAGCTTCCGGTTTACAAGGATTATGAGATGCAGGAGATGCTCCTGGCGATTAAAGCCGGAGATATGGATGTAAGGGAAAAATTTATTACGGGGAATCTGAGGCTGGTTTTGAGTGTGATCCAGAGATTCACAGGACGGGGAGAAAATCCCGACGACCTGTTTCAGGTGGGATGCATAGGGCTGATCAAGGCTCTTGATAACTTTGATCTGAGTCACGGAGTCAAGTTTTCCACTTACGCGGTACCTATGATCATCGGAGAGGTGCGCAGATATTTGCGGGATAACAACAGCATCCGGGTGTCCAGATCCCTCCGGGATATCGCGTATAAAGCGCTGCAGGCCAGAGAGCGGCTGGCGAATACATTGTCCCGTGATCCTTCTATTACTGAGATCGCGGAAGAAATAGAGGTGCCGCGGGAAGACGTAGTACTGGCTCTGGATTCTATCCAGGAACCGATATCCCTCTTTGAACCTCTGTTTCACGACGACGGAGACGCCGTCTATGTTATGGATCAGGTGCAGGATACGAAGAATACTGACGAGCGGTGGATCGAGAATATTTCTCTGTCAGAAGCTATGAACAAATTGTCGCCCCGTGAAAAGCATATTCTGCAGATGCGCTTTTTCGAAGGAAAGACGCAGATGGAAGTGGCAGAGGAGATATCCATCAGCCAGGCCCAGGTATCCAGACTGGAGAAAAACGCACTGAAGTATATGAGAAAGTATGTTTGAGACCTAACCCGATTGTTCCGATGCGCATGCAGAAGGAAGAATCGCAGGTAGGTCCAACGTCAGGGTTTCCTGAGAGAACGAGCGGGAGCAAAGTTCGATCAGCAGAAACCTACGGCGAGATGAAGCCCTAGCCCTTCGATTGGCGGATTTTGTCTGGCAGATCCAATTTTTTCTGTTAAAAACGCTCCAAAGACTTGATCAGGTTTTTGGAGCGTTTTTTGATGATCTGACTTAATTGAGATTTTTATTAACTTGCCGAACACACAGCGTGATTGACTTTTTCTATTAACAGAAGTATAATATAGTTTGAATTAAAACTATATTGCGAACGCTTGAAAGAAAGAAGGAATCAGAAATGTTAGACCAGGAACTGCACTTTATGCTGCTCAGAGCTTTTCATCACAGCAACCGCAGGGTACAGCAGAATGCTGCAGAAAACGGCCTGTATCCCGGACAGCCTAAGATCCTGGAGTACCTGATCGAAAATGATGGCTGCATAGCCAGAGATATTTGTCAGGGATGTGTTCTGGATAAATCTACTATGACCAGCCTGCTTGCCCGGATGGAGAAGCAGGGGCTGGTCATGAGAAAGGAAAGCGCCGGCGACAGGCGGGCGCAGCACATCTATATGACAAGAAAGGGACGGGAAGTCGCGGAGACGATCAAAGCTGCCTGTATCAGGATCGACGAGGCGGCGCTGGCTGGGATCCCACAGGCTGACAGAGAGGTGTTTCTGCGGACTCTGAAACAGATCATCCGGAATCTGGAGGAAGATGTTATATGAGGAACCGGAAAAATATTTGTCTCCGCTATTTCTGGTTTACTGCAGGAGTTGTGATCAATTCCTTCGGCATCGTTTTCATCACCAAAAGCGCGCTGGGCACTTCTCCTATTTCCAGTGTACCCTATGTGCTGAGTCTGCAGTTTCCCGCTTTCAGTTTCGGAGTGACTACCTTCATTCTGAATATGCTGTTTGTTCTCGGACAGATCGTTTTACTGCGGCGGGATTTCAGGCCTGTTCAGTTTCTGCAGATCGCAGCTACTTTTCTGTTCAGCGCGCTGATCGACATCAGCATGGTCCTTTTGGACTGTGTTCATCCGGCATCTGTTTTCGCGAGGCTGGTAAGTCTGCTGGCAGGCTGCATGATCCTTGCTGCCGGCGTCAGCATCGAGGTGGCTCCGGCTGTCATCGTTGTGCCGGGGGAGGGTATCGTCAGGGCGATAGCACGGACTGCCGGAATCAGGTTCGGCACTGTAAAGATCTGTTTCGATGTCAGTTTGATGGTTCTGTCGACGGCTCTATCGTTTCTGTTTTTTGGACGGCTCAACGGCATCGGAGCCGGCACGGTGATCTCGGCTTTTGCTGTAGGCAGATTTGTCAATCTTGTCAACCGACATTTTCCTTTGATCGAGAAGATCAGGGCGTTGGCGGCTGATTGACAGAAGACAGACATGCCCGCACCGCAGCGCTGCAGCTTAAGCATATTGAGGTGATCAAAGCGTGCGAAGGAGCACAATCAGCCTTGAGGATGCTGGAACTTTATGTTAAAATAAGTTTGAAATACAGTAAACTTATATCAGAAGACCGAGAGAAAAATAAGGTCGAAATGGAGGAAAAGGCAAGATGATCGAAGCATTAAAACAACTGGTCGCGATCCCCAGTGTAACAGGCGCTCCGGCTGAACCGGGGATGCCTTACGGAAAAGCGGTGCATGACGCGCTGGAAAAAGCTCTGCAGCTTTGCAGTGATCTGGGATTCCGCACGAAGAAAGTAGGAGATTTTCTGGGATACGCAGAAATCGGGCAGGGTGAGGAACTGATGGGTATCCTGGCTCATCTGGATGTGGTACCGCCGGGAAACGGATGGGATCACGATCCTTTTGGCGGGGAGGTTGCAGGCGATGCCATATATGGAAGAGGCGTTGTGGATGACAAAGGCCCTGCTGTCGCGGCAATGTACGCCATGAAGGATATTCTGGACGCGGGAAAGCCGCTCAATAAAAGAGTCCGTCTCATCTTCGGCTGTCAGGAAGAAGAAGGTGACTGGGACGATATGGAATACTATAAGGAGCATGAGGAGATCCCTTCCTTTGGCTTTACACCTGACGCGGATTTTCCGGCAACCTATGGAGAGAAAGGCATCATGATGGTGTCGGTTTCCATGGATGCGGCGGCATCAGGATTCAAAGAAATCTCCGGCGGTACGGCGGCAAATATGGTGGCTGACCATGCGAAAGCAGTACTCAGCGATGGAACGGTTCTCGAAGAACAGGGAAAATCAGCTCACGGAAGTATGCCGGAGCAGGGTGAGAACGCCATTACCAAGCTGATGGAAAAAGCTGCGGAGATGGATTGTCCGTTTGCTAAATTCTATATGGATAAAATCGGATGGACTCTGGACGGCAGCAAATTCGGCGCAGGTCTCTGTGATGAAGCAAGCGGTAAACTCACATTCAGCGTTGGAAAAATCGCCATTGAAAATGACAGAGTTGTGATGAAAGTGGACATCAGGTATCCGGTCACCTTTGAGCAGGAGGATGTTCTTCGCCCGATGAAGGCTGCAGCAGCAGAATGGGGAGCTTCCGTAGAGTCGGAAATGTGGATGAAGCCTGTCTACATGGATGAGCACGGCCCGGTGATCGAAAAGCTGATGGAAGCGTACCGGGAGGTCACAGGTGACAGTACCCCTGCTTCCGTCATGGGCGGCGGCACTTACGCCAGAGCCATGGATAATATCGTAGCCTTCGGACCGGTATTCCCGGGAAGAGAGTGCACAGAGCACAAACCAAATGAATGTATTCTCATTGAAGATCTGGAAAAAGCCAGAGAGATTTATCGGCTCGCCATTGAGAAACTGGCATGTGAATAGCAGGATGACGAGAAGCTCAAAAAGCAGGATTGGGTTTTTGTAGTCGTCTGGAGAAGAAAAACCCAACTTCCACGATCGTGGATTGGGCTTTTAAAATGATTTAAGGAGAAAAAGCCCAATTTTACCCCTAATGAGTTGGGCTTTTTTTGAATATTTACCGCGAAAAACCCAATTCATATGGAATCAGAACTATTTTCGAGCCATTTGAAGAAGCAAAATTGGGTTTTTTGATCGATTTCGAAGAGTTTTACCCAAAGTTATAGACGAAAAGATGGGATTTTTGATCAGAACAAGCGATTTTAGCCCAATTCCTGCTGCGGCAGAGCCGCGTGCGCGGAGGATGAGCCTGCCCGATGCGGCAGGGCAGATTTGTCTTGTATTTCCAGGCAAGATAGCGTATACTGAATAGATAATAATGCAATCAAATTTTCATCTGAAGGAGAGAATTATGTTGAAGAACAAAACCGTTCTCTTAGGTGTCAGCGGCGGTATCGCGGCGTATAAGACAGCGTCTCTTGCCAGCCGTCTGGTCAAAGAAGGCGCGGAGGTCCATGTGATCATGACAGAGCACGCCTGTAACTTTATCAATCCCATCACCTTTGAGACGCTGACAGGAAATAAATGTATCGTAGATACCTTTGACCGGAACTTTCAGCACAACGTGGAGCATGTAGCGCTGGCAAAGAAGGCTGATGTTTTCATGACAGCTCCGGCGACGGCTAATGTGATGGCAAAGATGGCTCACGGCCTGGCTGACGACATGCTTACCACCACATTTCTGGCGTCAAAGTGTCCTAAGCTGGTCGCGCCAGCCATGAACACAGCCATGTATGAGAATCCCGTTACGCAGGACAATATGAAAAGGCTGGAAAGCTATGGCATTGAAGTCATTACTCCTGCCAGCGGCTATCTGGCATGCGGGGATACAGGAAGCGGTAAAATGCCGGAGCCGGAAGTTCTCTTCCATTATATAGAGAGAACGATCGCGCGGGAGAAAGACATGATCGGAAAGAAGGTGCTGGTGACCGCCGGAGCGACGCGGGAAGCCATGGATCCTGTCCGGTTTATCACCAATCATTCCAGCGGTAAGATGGGTTTTGCCATAGCAAAGGAGTGCATGCTGCGCGGAGCGGAGGTGACGCTGGTGAAAGCGGCGACGACAGCCGAGCCGCCCATGTTCGTGGATATCGTCAACGTAGAAAGCGCTGCTGACATGTTTGCGGCCGTCACCGGGCGGGCGGACAGTCAGGATATCATCATCAAAGCGGCGGCAGTCAGCGACTACACCCCGGCTGAGGTCAGCGATCAGAAGGTAAAGAAAAAGGATGGTGATCTTTCCATCGCAATGAAGCGGACCCGGGATATTCTGAAATATCTGGGAGAGCACAAACGAGACGGATTGTTCCTGTGCGGATTTTCCATGGAGACAGAGAACATGCTGGAAAACTCCAGAGCCAAGTTGTTAAAAAAGAGCGCCGATATGATCGTAGCCAACAATCTGAAGGACGCGGGAGCAGGCTTCGGCACAGATACCAATCTGGTCACCCTGATCACGCGGGATGACGTCAGTCAGCTGGAGCTGATGGGCAAGGAAGAAGTGGCTGCGGCTATTATAGATAAGATCTTACAGATGACGAAATAGAGACGATTGACAAATCTCTCTTCCGTGGTATAATAAAAATGCAACTGATTTGCAAATTCAAACTGGTTGCATTTTTCTTTTGCAATCAGGTGATCATATTCAGAGAAGACAGGGAAGGGAGAAATTATGCCGGACGTTATCTTAGACGCGTTAAAAGACAGCATAAAGCTGATACCATTTTTGTTCGCGACCTATCTGGTCATGGGCATTCTGCAGCATGCGGCCAGCGACAGACCGCAGCGGCTGATCAGAAAAGCAGGAAAGTTCGGACCGTTATGGGGCGGTATTATCGGCGCATTTCCGCAGTGCGGGTTTTCTGCCGCAGCATCCTATTTCTATATGGGCAGAGTCGTGACTCTGGGAACGCTGATCGCTGTCTATATGTCCACTTCAGATGAGATGCTGCCGATCCTGATTTCCGAAAAGGTAGGGATGAGGACCATCGTATCGATTCTGGTAGCAAAGATCGTTATCGGCATGATCAGCGGTTTTGCCGTTGAATTTCTGTTCGGATGGCTTGCGAGAAGAAAGAAAGCGCCTAAGAGTTTCGAGCATCCGGATGACGCGTGCTGCCACTGCGCGGGAAGTGTGCTGCTGGAGGCTGCAGCCCATACGCTGAAGGTGTTTTTCTTCGTCCTGGTTATTTCCCTGGTAATCGGATCTGCCATCTATTTTGTCGGTGAGGACAGTCTGAGAGCTTTGTTCTCCAATGTGCCGGTGCTGGGAGAAGCAGTTGCCGGACTGGTGGGCCTCATTCCTAACTGCGCCGCGTCGGTGATCATTACCCAATTGTATCTGGACGGTATTATCACGGCGGGATCTATGATGAGCGGCCTTCTGGTCAGCGCAGGGGTAGGTCTGCTGGTGCTGTTTAAGGAAAACCACCATCTGAAGGAAAATCTGACCATCGCGGCGCTGCTCTATGGCTGCAGCGTGATCTGGGGCGTGGTTATCGAAGTGCTCGGTATTACTTTCTGACGGGAGGCGCGGATATGACGAAGCAGGGATACAGGACCAACAGCAGAACAAAGATCATGGAATTCCTCCAGGAAAACAGGAACAAGACTGTGACCGTCCGGGAGATCGGCATCCATATGCATGATCTGGACTGTCCGGTCAACGTGACTACCATTTACCGCTACCTGGATAAGCTGGAGAAGGACGGGCAGCTGATGAAGTATGCAGGTGAAAAAGGGGAGAAGGCCTCTTATCAGTATGTGGAACCGGATCAGGGCTGTGATGACCATCTCCATCTGCAGTGCGTCAGCTGCGGAGCGGTGATCCATCTGGACTGTCATTTCATGGACGAGATCGCTGAGCATATCGACAGGGAGCACGGTTTTGACCTGCAGTGCCGGGGTTCCGTGATCTACGGCCTGTGCCAGAACTGCAGGCCCGGTCAGCGCGCTCACCGTCAGGCGGCAGAGGTAAAAAAGTAAAGAAACAGAGAGATACTGCTAAATAAGCCTAAAGTTCCATTGACTGTCGCGGCGCAGTCATGATATGGTCTGTACATACATATGACTGCGGAAGAGAAAGGTGGGATCAGTGCATGGACGACTATGACGGGCCATGTAGTGTTATGTAAGAAAATAAGGCACTGTCTGCGGGCAGCTGGTTCAGCTGTTCTGTCAGGCTGTGCCTTTTTGTGTTTTTACAGGCACTGTTTATGATACGTGAATGGAGGAATTGAAATGTTGAGTGCTGTGTTATTACAGGTTGTGTTGATATTTTTGAATGCTGTGTTTGCAAGCGCGGAGATCGCCGTCATATCCATGAATGATAACCGTCTGGCGCGGATGACGGAACAGGGGGATAAGAGAGCGCTGCGTCTGACGTCGCTGACCTGTCAGCCTGCCAGATTTCTGGCGACGATCCAGGTGGCTATTACGCTGGCAGGCCTTTTGGGCAGCGCTTTTGCCGCGGAAAGCTTTGCCGGTCCGCTGGTAGCGAGACTGTCCGGCGTGCTGCCACAGATCTCGCCCGGGATGCTGAAGTCTGCAGCAGTGGTTTTGATCACGCTGATCTTAGCGTACTTTAATCTGGTCTTCGGCGAACTGGTGCCGAAGCGGATCGCCATGAAGAAGGCAGACGCTCTGGGGCTTGCCCTGTCCGGGCTGCTGTACGGCGTATCAAAGATATTCGCGCCGCTGGTTTTTCTGCTGACTGCATCCACTAACGGTATTCTCCGGCTGCTTGGCATCGATCCGGAAGAGGATGAGGAGAAGGTGTCTGAGGAGGAGATCCGCATGATGCTGACGGCAGGAAACCGGCAGGGAATCATCGATGAGGACGAAAGTCAGATCATCGAGAATGTTTTCGAGTTTGACGACATCACTGCTGAGCAGATCTGCACTCATCGGGTCGACGTGATCTATCTGGATACTGAGGACGATATGAAGGTGTGGACGGAGAGCATCTGCGGAGGCAGGCATACTTACTATCCGGTGTGTGAAGGAAGCATAGACGAGGTGCGGGGCGTTCTTGACACTAAGGAGTATTTTCGAATGAAAGCAAAGGATGACCGGGCGGCTGTCATGAAAAAAGCAGTGAAAAAGGCCTGCTTCATACCGGAAACGATGAAGGCCAACGTGCTGTTTCGGAATATGAAAAAGAAGGGTTTTTACTTCGCCGTGGTTATCGACGAGTACGGCGGACTTTCCGGTATCATCACGCTTCACGATCTGTTAGAGGCGCTGGTGGGTGATCTGCGTGAAGAGGAGGAACCGGCAAAACCTGAGGATATCCGAAGGCTTTCCGGGAATAAGTGGATGGTCTGCGGCTGGGCTGACATCGACGACGTCAGTGAAGAACTGGGCGTTTTTCTTCCGTCAGACCTGTACGATACCTTCGGCGGATTCATCTGCGGCAAACTGGATGAGATACCAGAGGACGGCGCGGAACCGTATCTGGAAACAGACGCGCTGATCATCAAAGTGCACAGCGTGGAAGGCCACAGGATCGGCTGTACCACGGTGGAGAAAAAGAATATTGCCTGCACCGCGGAAGGAGATGCTGTTGTATCACTGCAGCCGTAAGCCTGTTTGCGATAAATTTCGACAAATGTTTGTTTTTTTTACACAAAGGCTGTTTTGACATTTGCCGTATTCCCGGGTCGAAGCTATAATCTAGTGTAGATCATATAAAGGGGGTCTTACGATGCAAACGCTGAAGCACAAAATGGGCAGAATGGCTTTTTCTAAAGCGATAGACGCAGCCCGCGGAAGAATGGGAAAGGACAGGGACAAAACGGTCAGCGATATGTTCCGTATGGCGGAGGGATATATTGCTGATACCGAAGTCGAAGTGGATTTCGACAGACTGCGGCGTCTGACTATGGACGAAAACAGCGCGCTGTCAAAATATATCGGCCGTTTTTTCGATCAGCTGGACGCCAATGTGCTGAAGACGGCTGTTTTAAATTTTGGATATGAAGCCATGTTCTGCGGAACGAAGATCATGGAGGACGCCCGCAAGATCCATGGCTGCAATGTGCCGTGGCTGATCCTGATGGATCCGACCAGCGCCTGCAATCTTCACTGCACCGGCTGCTGGGCGGCTGAATACGGCAGCAAATTGAATCTGACGTATGAGCAGATGGATCAGGTGATCTGCCAGGGCAAGGAACTTGGCATCTTCTTCTATATGTACACCGGCGGCGAACCTCTGGTACGCAGGGACGATCTGATACGGCTCTGCGATGCGCATCCCGACTGCGCTTTCATTGCGTTCACCAACGGGAGTCTTGTAGATCAGGCGTTCTGCGATGAACTGAAGAGGGTAGGTAATCTGTATCTGGCTATCAGCCTGGAAGGCAGCGAGGCCGTCAACGATCAGAGGCGGGGCGGCGGCGTCTACCAGAAGGTCATGAAGGCGATGGATCTGCTGAAAGAGAACGGATGCCTTTTCGGCACTTCGATCTGCTATACCAGAAACAACATAGAAGAAGTAACTTCAGATGATTTTATAGCTATGGAAATTGAAAAGGGCGTAAAATTTTCCATGTATTTTCATTATATGCCGGTGGGAAGCGACGCTTCACCTGAGCTGATGCCGGCTGCAGATCAGCGGGAATACATGTATCACAGGATACGACAGATTCGTGACATGGAAACGGGTCCAGGACTGTTCTGTTTTGATTTCCAGAACGACGGTGAATATGTAGGCGGCTGCATCGCCGGAGGAAGGAACTATTTCCATATCAATGCAAACGGTGACGCGGAGCCATGTGTCTTCATCCATTACTCCAACGCCAACATCAAAGAAAATACGCTGCTGGAGATCCTTCATTCGCCGATCTTCATGGCGTACCATGAAAACCAGCCGTTTAATGATAACATGCTGCGGCCGTGTCCGATGCTGGAGAATCCGGATATTCTGCCGCGTCTGGTAGAGAAGGCCGGCGCCAGATCTACGGATCTGGTATCGCCTGAATCGGCGGAGTCGCTGTGCAGCAAATGCCGCAGCTATGCCGATACATGGAAGCCTGCGGCGGACACCCTTTGGTCGGAGAAGGGTAAAAGATAGCTTTTGACGGGAGACTGCGTTCTGCATGGGACGCAGTTTTTTTGCTTTTTTGGCGGCGGTTTCCTGGCTTGCCACCGAAAACCTGTTGAATAAATGGTGCGTGAATGTTATACTAAAAATAACTCAGACTGGCGGTGCCGTCTGCGGCAGCCGGCCGGCCAGAGGCAGGATACTTAATGGAGGTAAAAGATGATATACACAAGAGAAGTGGAGAACATGTGCATTGTCAACAGAGATGCGAATCATGGTCCTGCGCCGATTCCTGAAGAAGGAAAATGGGTACAAGCAAAAGAGATTTCGGACATATCCGGTCTGACGCACGGCGTAGGCTGGTGTGCGCCGCAGCAGGGCGCATGTAAGCTGACCCTCAACGTGAAGGACGGGATCATACAGGAGGCGCTGGTCGAGACTCTGGGCTGCTCCGGTATGACGCACTCTGCAGCCATGGCCGGAGAAATTCTGGTGGGGAAGACGATTCTGGAAGCACTGAACACGGACCTGGTCTGTGATGCGATCAATACAGCTATGCGGGAACTGTTCCTGCAGATCGTGTACGGCAGAAGCCAGTCTGCATTTTCGGAAGGCGGCCTGGCGGTAGGCGCGGGGCTTGAGGATCTGGGTAAAGGTACCAGAAGCCAGGTGGGAACCATTTATTCCACTGCGGCAAAGGGACCGAGATATCTGGAACTGGCAGAAGGCTATATTATGGAAGTCGGCCTGGATGAGAATGACAGTGTCATCGGCTATAAATATGTAAATCTTGGAAAAATGATGGATTTCATCAAAGACGGTGTGGATCCTATGGAAGCCATTGAGAAGGCAAGCGGGGAATACGGCAGATTCAGCGAAGCTGTCAAGAAGATCGACCCGCGAAAAGAGTAGGAGGTGTCAGGATGGAGTTGTTTGAAAACTATGATAGAAGAATTGCCGGTGTTACGGCGGTCATGAAAGAATACGGCATCGAAAGCCTTGAGGCTGCGCGGAAAATGTGCACGGACAAGGGCTTTGATCCATACGAGATCGTAAAAGGCATTCAGCCGATCTGTTTTGAGGATGCGTGCTGGGCTTATGTTTTGGGCGCTGCCATCGCTATGAAGAAGGGTGCTGTTTCTGCTCCGGAGGCTGCCAAAGCCATTGGTGAAGGTCTGCAGGCATTCTGCATTCCGGGATCTGTTGCTGACGACAGAAAGGTCGGCGTCGGTCACGGAAATCTGGCGTCCATGCTGCTCAGTGAAGAGACAGAGTGCTTCGCGTTTCTGGCAGGCCACGAGTCCTTTGCCGCTGCGGAAGGCGCTATCGGTATCGCGAATTCCGCCAACAAAGTGCGTCAGAAGCCGCTACGTGTCATCTTAAACGGACTGGGCAAGGATGCGGCGCTGATCATTTCCAGGATCAACGGGTTCACCTATGTGAAGACGGATTATGATTTCTATACCGGAGAACTGAAGATCGTCAGCGAGACTCCTTATTCCAAGGGAGACCGCGCAAAGGTGAAGTGTTACGGCACCAATGATGTCAGAGAAGGCGTCGCTATCATGCATCATGAGAACGTAGATGTTTCCAT
This sequence comes from Eubacterium sp., assembly GCA_021769965.1. GTDB lineage: Bacteria > Bacillota > Clostridia > Peptostreptococcales > Anaerovoracaceae > Senimuribacter. Next base: position 3,282 of record JAETRU010000013.1, on the reverse strand, counting down.
TACAGGAAACTCAACCAATCCGACCAGATTCCAGCATCCGGTCGCCGGAACCTATAAGAAGGAGAGAGTACTGGAAGGCAGAAAGTATTTCTCCGTTGCGTCAGGCGGCGGTACCGGAAGAACGCTGCATCCGGACAACATGGCGGCAGGTCCGTCCTCTTACGGCATGACCGATACCATGGGAAGGATGCATTCCGACGCCCAGTTTGCAGGATCTTCCTCCGTACCGGCTCACGTTGAAATGATGGGATTCATCGGTATGGGCAATAATCCGATGGTAGGCGCAAGCGTAGCTGTAGCGGTTGCTGTGCAGGAAGCGTGCAAAGACTGAAATTCAGCCATTTATCGAGAACAAGAAATCGTATACAATTTACCCTAAAACTGAAAAAATGGCATTTTGTCCACGATTTGTCCACGCTTTTTCTGTTGCGCGGACAAAATAAAAAAATAGGCGGGATTTTTTATCCTGCCTATTGTGCTTTTTGATATATCTTTTCGAGGGTTTCTCTTGTGTGGTTCTGCATATCCGGTGTGTCATGAACATATACATTTAGTGTCGTTTCGATATTCTTATGACCCATTCTAATCTGAATTTCTTTCGCCGGCACCCCAGCTGCGGCAAGTTCTGTCCCGTGAGTATGCCGCAGGGAGTGGAAATCAAAATCTTCCCATATTGGTTTCTCGTCCCCTTTGGTCAGTGCCTTGCCCTGTATGATCTTTGATGTGTGCTGCATAGCACGAGGCTGGTGGTATTGTCCACTTTCTCTCACGGTCACAAACCATATTTCTTGCCCTGATATCTGATTTATGATATTATCTTTCCCTACGTAATATCTTTGATAGAATTCGCCGTAATAAAGACGATTTTCTTTTTGCCGCAGACGTTCTCTGCGAAGCAGATGAACTAGTTCTGTGTCTATTGGCAATGTGCGCTCAGAATCGTATTTACAGCTTTTGAAATAGTATATACTGTTCTGACCCTGTCCCCGCTTGCTTTGGATCTGCTTATTTACATCAATTGTTGAATTCTCCAGATCAATATCATCCCATGTAAGAGCAAAGACTTCACCGAGCCTCATTCCCGTTTTATAGCTGATCATCATAGGAACGTGCGATGGGTTACCCTCTGGGAATCGCTCAAAAATCCTCGCAAGAGCATCTCGAGGTATGGGGAGACGGTCTTTTTTCCTGGTATTGGAGTTGCTTTTAGCTACTTTTTTAGAGGGCAGCTTCACTTCATACATCGGATTGTGTTTTATATATCCCATTTCTTTGGCATATTTCATTGTCAGCGACATGACGTTCTTAAACGTAGACAGGCGGTTCAGGGCATATCCTGCCTTAAATTTGTCGTTTATAACATTCTGGAAGTCGACGGTGTCTAGTGCAGATATGCGGTATTTGCCTAAAGCGGGTTCAAGGTGGATTCGTATAACTTTTTCGTAATTGTCTATTGTTGTCTGTTCGTATATCAACGGGCAGCGTTTCTCAAACCATTCGTGCAAAAGGTCAGCATATGACATGCTGGATGGAGTAAACTTTTTACCTGACGTGTCATATTCGATCAGGGCTTTTGCGCCGGCTTTCTGTGCCTCCTTTTTTGTCCTGAATCCGCCCTTTGATGTCTGTTTGCGCTTTCCGTCTATGCTGGCAGTTTCGAACCGATACTCCCATGTTTTACCCCTTTTTCGTGTTGTTACCTGTGCCATATTTACGCCTCTTCAAATCACTTCTAAGGCGGGGCGGTCTTACTGCCGCCCGCCTACCATTTCAGCTTATCATTGTCCACACGCTGAATCTTTCTTTTCTCCTGATCGTGAAGAGGGACACACGCCACAAGGGCGAAAATTGCCCCTCTCACCGACTTTTATGTAATGGTCAGCTACTTGTTCCTTGCTATCATTCGTCTGACTGTACGTAATAAGATCCTAAGCTGTTCATCGGTGAGATTATCCAGACATTCAATAATCTTTTTCTTCATTTCGCTGTCCTCCTGCTCCTTTAGTTAAGACAAGTATGATTGGAGGAATATGAGAACTACTCGCACCTGGCTTTCATCCATCGTGTTAACCAGTCTGATGATTTCATCTTTCATGTTATACCTCCCTCAGCTTCTGCTTTCCTGTCCTGCTTCAAAGCCATATAAGAACACAGCTTCTAAGGCTCGCTCTGTCGGGAAATTATCACGCCGCCCACGCGGTTTACTGTCCATATCGTCTTTTACCACGTAAAACAGTTCATACAGAAACTCATGACTAAAGTGTTTCATGAATTCTTCATCATCATCCATGAATCGCTCTCGGTTTGCGTTATACCAGAAAGCAGCGTTCTCTTTCGCCTCGTCATGCCTCTGCTCTTTCCGAAGCTTATACCATAACCCCATAACTTCTGACATTGCTTCACGATGTGTATAAGCTGCGATTTCTTCCAAAGCTTCATCGTCCATAAATTCAGCGTGCTCCATCTCCTTAATCAGTGCTACGATTTCCGCACAATGCGGGTTTTCGCTATTGATGTAGAGTTTTCCTCCTATATTCACGATCTCATACTTCAGAGTTTTAGGGCAGCTGATGCCGACGCACATTCTTTCATAGTTGCTCAGCTGGTCAAACGGTACAAGCGTGTACTTCATCTCAATTTTCTTGTTCATTTTATTGTTTCTCCTTTCAATTATCCCCTTGAAAGAAGCTTGCAGCTGCTTTATAATGATTTGCAGAAGCAGACTTCTTTCAAGGAAGCTTCTACAGCTAAACAGTCGTTGTACTTGTCAGGTAGTGGCGGCTGTTTTTCTTTATTGTTATTATAAACCTTTTTATTTATATTGTCAATATATTTTCTGTTTTCGTTCAAAATATTTTTTCTAATTGCAGTTGACAGTATAACGATTTTTTGTTATACTTATAATAACCATAGGAGGGTTGAAAATGCGAATGGAGCAAAAAATCAGAATGGCTGCGGCGCATGAAAATGTCAGTCTGGCCGAACTTTCACGCCGAATCGGAATGTTTCCGCAAAGCATGAACTCAAAACTGAAGCGTGAAACTTTCACTGTTGAAGAATTGGAAAAAATCGCCGAAGCGCTAGGGGCAACATACCATTTTGGCTTTACGTTCCCTGACGGCACTGAAATATAAAAGAACCCGGCGGCGTTCCGTGCTGCTCAGGCTCTGATAGTGTAAAATAGTTGTGGGGTTTTTAGAAGAAAAAAATAGAGATTAGCTCCAATGTGTTAAAATAGAATTTGCAAAAACATCAACAAAAGGAGAAATCTCTATGGAAACT
>JAETRU010000058.1 GCA_021769965.1 Eubacterium sp. | reverse complement strand
GTTATAGCACTCGCAGCTGGCAGATTTAGCTTTACACGTTTGACGTGTTCGCGAGGAGTAGAGGGCTTTGCCCGACAAATGAAAACCACGCGTTTGACGCGTGGATGGTTTTTTTTCAATGTGGCGGACTCTTGTAAATTACAGACGGGTGTGATAAAATAGCAGAAGATATTATCGCAGACAGAAGCGGACAGAGGCGAATAGAATAAAGTATGGACAAAGAGAAAAAAAAGACTTCAGAACAATTGCAGGTGGAACAGCCGTCAGACGGGATAAAAGTCCCGTCTTTTTACCGGAAACTTATGCGGCTGGCGTTGCCTATCATGCTGCAGCAGATCATCAGCGTCGGGCTGAATCTGATAGACAATATCATGATCGGAAGGCTGGGAGCTCTGCCTCTGGCGGCAGTGGGAGCGGCCAATCAGATGTATTCCATCTATTCTATGATCCTTTTCGGTCTTTTCAGCGGGGCTGCCGTGCCTATAGCCCAGTACTACGGCGTCAGAGATTTTAAGAGCATCCGCAAGATCCTGGGGATGGATATTGCCATCGGTCTGGTGCTGGGATTGCTGACCGTAGGAGGAGTTCTTGCCATGGCGCCGCAGATCATCGGACTCTTTGCAGATGAGCCTGAAGTCATAGAGATGGGCGTGGCATATATCCGGATCGTCGCTGTTACATATCTGACAGTAGGCGTCAGCTTCGCGATCTCTTTTAATTCCCGCTCAGTCCAGAGTCTGAAAGTTCCTACCATTATCAATGTCTGCAGTATTCTGGTCAACACTGTGCTGAACTACTGCCTGATCTACGGCCATTTCGGCTGTCCCGCCATGGGAGTGGAAGGAGCGGCTCTGGCTACGCTCATCGCCCGTCTTCTGGAGATGATCTCTCTGCTGGTCTATCTGGCTGTAGATAAGAATCATCCGTTCCACGGCAGGCTCAGAGATTTTCTTGGCTTTAACCGTGCTCTGATCAAAAGCGTCATGAGGACAGCCATGCCGGTAGTCATAAGTGAAGGCGGATGGGCTCTGGGCATGAGCCTGACCTTTGCCGCTTACGGACGGATCAGTGCTCAGTCCCTGGCTGTCATTCAGGTATGCCAGGTTCTCTGCAACCTCTGCCAATGCTCGTCATTCGGTCTTGGGAACGCCTGCGCGGCTTTGATCGGTGAAACGCTGGGACAGAGAGAACCGGAGAAGGCTTTTGCCAACGCGCAGAAATACCTGAAGGTCCAGTGGGCGCTCAACGGCCTCATGTGCCTTTTGATCCTGCTTCTCCGCAGACCTGTGGCTCTTTTCTATGACTTTGATCCGCAGACAACGGAGGTGCTGATGATCTCCATGGCCATGTTCGGTATAGCCCAGGTCCCGCGTATGGTGGCGTATTCTGTCCAGTCCGGTATCCTGAGACCGGGCGGAGATACCTTCTTCTGCATGGTAGTGGAGCTTTCCTGTAATCTGGGTCTGGAAGTCGCTCTGGCTTTCTTTGCCGTACTGGTCCTGCAGCTGCCGCTGCATCTGTGCATTCTGGTGGCGGCCGGCGGAAATCTGCTGAAAGCCGTGCTGGAGTACAGACGGTATTTGAGCAGGAAATGGCTGAATACGATAATTTAGAGAGAGTTCTGACCAGATTCTGGATAAGATAGATACGAGGAGGCATACATGATTGTATATTTAGATAACAGCGCGACCACCCGGCAGTACGATCAGGTGACTGAGGTCATGACTGCGGCTATGCGGGATCTTTACGGAAATCCATCGTCTCTGCACGCCATGGGACTGGCGGCCGAAAAGGAAGTCCGCAGAGCCAGAAAGTCCATAGCTTCATCACTGTCCTGCCGCGAGGAGGAAGTCGTGTTCACTTCCGGCGGTACGGAAAGCGATAATACGGCCATCTTCGGCATTGCCCGGGCCCGCAGACGGGAGGGAAGACGGATCATCACCACAAAAGTGGAGCATCCCGCCGTGCTGGAGGCCTGTAAAGTACTGGAACAGGACGGATACGAAGTGGTTTATCTCGATGTGGACGACAGATGCCGTCCGGATATGGAGCAGCTGAAAAACGCCGTCAACGATGAGACCATACTGATCTCTGTCATGGCTGTCAACAACGAAGTGGGAACCATCATGCCCCTGTCTGACATCGCCGCGTGCAAGGGCAGCGCTGTCTTTCACGTGGACGCCGTCCAGGGCTACGGCAAGGTGGACCTGCGCGGTGTGCGCGCAGACCTGATCTCCCTGAGCAGCCACAAGATCCACGGACCTAAGGGCATTGGCGCCCTCTGCGTCCGCAAAGGCGTCAATCTGCCGGCCTTCATGGTCGGCGGCGGCCAGGAAAAACACAGACGCTCCGGCACCGAAAATGTTCCGGCTATCATAGGCTTCGGCGAGGCGAGCCGTCTGGCCGGACAGAATTTTGATCAAAGGGTGTCTGCCATGGGGGCGGCGAGACGCCGGCTTCTGGACGGTCTTAGAGACCAGATCAGCGACATTCGTATCAACAGCCCTGAGGACGGGGCGGTCTCCGTGCTCAACGTGTCTTTTCTGGGATGCCGGGGCGAGGTGCTGCTGCATACGCTGGAACAGGACGGGATCTATGTGTCTACCGCTTCCGCCTGCTCCTCCAATAAAAAAGGACGCAGCCATGTGCTGGCAGCTATGGGTCTTTCCGATAAGGAGATCGAAGGCGCTATCCGGTTCAGTTTCTGCGAATTTAACACGCCGGAAGAAATGGACTATGTGACAGAGAAAGTGAAGACCGCGGTGGAGCGGTTCCGCAGACTGGGAAGCTATCGGTAGGGCTTGATGACAGGCGTGTGATGAGATAATTCATCCTAAGATCGGAAAAACTGCTGATTTAAGACAACTGCTTTGCAGGGGCAGACGCAGAGAAAGGAATTTACAATGAACGAACAGAACATTTTTATCGTCCGCTGCGGCGAGGTGGCCCTGAAGGGCATGAACAAGCCTTACTTCGAGCGGATGCTGGTAGATAGGATCAAAAAGAGTTTAAAGGAATTCGACGGCGTGGATGTGCGCCGCCATGAAGGCCTGATCTATGTGAGAGCCGACAAAAAACACGATAAGGAGCAGCTGATCCGCCAGATATCCAGAGTTTTCGGCGTGGCTTCCATCAGCCCTGCCGTAGAGGCAGAAAGCCATCTGGACGCTATCGGAGAGGAAGCTGTCAGATATATGATGGAGCTGATCGAGACCAAAGGAGTTAAGACCTTCAAAGTGGAGGCCAAGCGGGCAGACAAAAACTTCCCGGTCAAGTCTCCGGATATCGCCCGCATCATCGGAGCCAAGGTCCTGATCGGCTGCAAGGTTCTGAAGGTGGATGTGCACAACCCTGACGTGTACCTGTTTGTAGACGTGCGCCACGATAAATCCTATATCTATCAGCAGAAGATCGCAGGATTCGGCGGTCTGCCGCTGGGTACCAACGGCAAAGGAATGGTGCTGCTGTCAGGCGGCATCGACAGCCCGGTAGCAGCGTGGATGATGGCCAAGCGCGGTATGCTGCTGGAAGCGGTCCATTTTCATTCTTATCCGTATACCAGTCAGAGAGCGCAGGAGAAAGTGGAGGATCTGGCAAAGATCGTGGCTTCCTACTGCGGTAATTTAAAGATGCATGTGATCAACCTGCTGCCGATCCAGGAGCAGATCGTCCAGAACTGCCCGGAGGAGGAGACGACGATCCTGGTTCGCCGCTTTATGATGCGTATCGCCGAGAAGCTGGCGGAAAGAAACCGGGCTATGATGCTGATCACGGGTGAAAATCTGGGACAGGTGGCCAGTCAGACTGCAGAGGCTCTGGTAGTTACCGACGCCTGCGTTAAAATGCCGGTCATGCGGCCTCTGATCGCTATGGACAAAGTGGACATCATGGAGAAGGCCGAAGAGATCGGCACCTTTGAGACTTCTATCCAGCCATATGAAGACTGCTGCACCGTATTTCTGCCGAAGCATCCGACGACCAAGCCGAAACTGGAGCGGATACTGGAATCGGAGAGCAGACTGGATGTAGAAGCTCTGGTGGACGCTGCTGTAGCTTCTGAAGAGATCGTGCATATCGAAGCGGAATAGGGCTTCACTCGACAAAAGTAGTACAATTTCCCCTTTTTCTCTTAAAGACAACCCATGACGGTTGGATTATAATAGAGGAAGAGGGGGTTTTTTATGGATACGATTTTTTATTTGCAGGACGATACGCTGGTAGCCACCCTTGCCGGTGAGATCGACCACCACGCGGCAGACCGGATCCGCAGTGATATCGACGATGAGCTGCTGCTGTACGACGTGAAGAATCTGATCTTTGATTTTTCTGATGTGACGTTTATGGACAGCTCCGGCATCGGAGTGGTTCTGGGAAGATATAAGAAAATACGGGCCCTGGGCGGAACGGTGGTCATACGTGGCGCAGACAGTCTGGTCAGGCAGATCCTGGAGATGAGCGGCGTGTTTATGCTGGATGGCTGCAGGGAAGAAAAGCGAAAGGAGTAGGCGATGGAAAAAAATGTAGTTAATATAGAATTTGAAGCGCGGCCTGAGAACCAGAGCTTTGCCCGGTCTGTCGCGGCTGCTTATATCAGCGTGGCGGATCCCACCGTGGAGGAGCTGACAGAGGTCAAAACAGCGGTCAGCGAGGCAGTGAGCAACGCCATTATACACGGCTATCAAAGGAAGGGAGAAGGCCGCATTGCCATGGAACTGAAGTTCACAGACCGCGACAGGGTGTATATACGGGTGACGGACTGGGGCTGCGGCATCAGCGATGTGGAGAAAGCCAGACAGCCCATGTATTCAACGGGCGAGGATATGGAAATGAGCGGTATGGGCTTTACGGTAATGGAGAGTTTTTCTGACAAGGTACTGGTGGAGTCAGAGCCGGGAGTGGGGACCTCGGTGACTTTGATCAAGTGCCTGGATACGTATTATGACCTGTAAATATGTGCCGGTCTCTAAGGAAGATACATACGCACTGATCCGGCTGGCGCAGGAAGGCGACGAGGACGCCAAGGAAAGTCTGTGCAGGCAGAATACGGGCCTGGTAAAGAAGATCGCTCTGAAATTTGCCGCAGGAGAATACGAGCTGGATGATCTGATACAGATCGGCTATATCGGGCTTCTGAAGGCAGTATACAAGTTTGAGACGGGATATGACGTGATGTTTTCCACCTATGCAGTTCCCATGATCATGGGTGAGATGAAGCGGCACTTTCGCGATACGGGAAAGATCAAAGCCAGCCGCAGTCTGAAGTCGGAGATCAGCACGCTGAAAAAAGTACAGGAACAGCTGACGGCCGACGCCGGCATGCCGCCCAGGATCAGCGAGATAGCAGAGGCCATGGGAGTCAGCAGCGAGCATGTGCTTGAAGTCATGGAGGCGGCGTCAGCTCTGGGAAATGTGGCAAGTCTTGACAATCAGCTGGTAGAGGAGGAATACGATTCCTATTACAGGCAGGCGTCTCCGGAGAATAATCTGGACAGTATTATGATCAAAAAAGAGATCAGTAACCTTGATGACCGGGAAAAACAGGTCCTCGTCCTCAGATATTACAGGGATATGACCCAGCTGGAGATCGCAAAGATCCTGGGCGTGTCTCAGGTGCAGGTGTCCCGCATAGAGAAACGGGCGCTGGAACGAATCAGGGAGAAAATGGAATAGCAAGAAAAAAAGAAGGTATTTACAAAGGATAAGGGGTGAGTTGAAATCGGCTCACCTTTATCTTTTCGACAATTTATGATCATTCGAGCAAAAATGGCTTGCAAAATCCTTGGAAAAGTGGTTTACTATATATGTATGCTGTTATTTTTATAACAAACAAAAAAACGGCATAGTTTGATGCGGTTAAAATACTCCTTCCAATGGAAGGACCGTTATTATAATTTAAGGAGGCATTTACATGAACTTTCAACTGACGAAGGAACAAGAATTCGTAAGAAAAATGGTAAGAGAATTTGCCACTAACGAAGTTGAACCATTAGCTGCAGACATTGACCAGGAACACAGATTCCCAGAAGAAACTGTTGAAAAAATGGCCAAGTACGGCATGATGGGCGTTCCGTTCCCAACCGAATACGGCGGAGCTGGCGGAGATCACATCTCCTACGCTATCACTGTAGAAGAATTATCCAGAGTATGCGCATCCACAGGCGTTATCTGCTCCGCGCACACTTCCCTGTGCTGCTGGCCGATCTTCAACTGGGGTAACGAAGACCAGAAGAGAAAATATCTGCCAGATCTGTTATCCGGAAAGAAGCTGGGTGCTTTCGGTCTGACTGAGCCAAACGCAGGTACTGACGCATCCGGACAGCAGACTAGAGCTGAGCTGGTTGACGGCAAGTGGATCTTAAACGGAGCTAAGGTATTTATCACCAACGGTGGTTATGCTGACGTTTTCGTTGTTATGGCTATGACTGATAAGAAAAAAGGAAACCACGGTATTTCCGCATTCATCGTTGAAAAAGGCGACGAAGGTTTCTCCATTGGTAAGACAGAAGATAAGATGGGTATCTGCGCATCTTCCACTACTGAGCTGATTTTCCAGAACTGCGTAATTCCTGAAGACAGACTTCTGGGTCAGGTTGGCGAAGGTTTCAAAGTTGCTATGTCCACTCTGGACGGCGGCCGTATCGGTATCGCTTCCCAGGCTCTGGGTATCGCACAGGGTGCGTTTGATGTAACTGTTGAATATATGCAGGCAAGAAAACAGTTCGGAAAGAAGCTGTCCCAGATGCAGGCTCTGCAGTTCGGCATGGCTGACCTGAAGACTAAGATCGAAGCTGCAAGACTGCTCGTTTACAGAGCTGCTGACATGAAGGATAAGCACCTGCCTTACGGTGAAGCTGCTGCAATGGCTAAGCTGTTCGCTGCAGAAACTGCCATGGAAGTAACTACTAAGTGTGTACAGTACCACGGCGGATACGGATACACTAAGGATTATCCAGTAGAAAGAATGATGAGAGACGCTAAGATCACCGAGATCTATGAAGGAACTTCTGAAGTTCAGAGAATGGTCATCGCTGGCGCGACTTTCAAAAAATAAAATAGTAGGAGGAAATAGAAATGGCATTTAAGATTATCGTATGTGCAAAGCAGGTACCAGATACAAACGTTATCAAAATTAACCCTAAGACTGGTACTCTTATCAGAGACGGCGTTCCAAGCATCTTAAACCACGATGATGCTAACGCTTTAGAAGAAGCATTAAAGATTAAGGACAAATATGACGATGTAACAATCACCGTTATCTCCATGGGACCTCCTCAGGCATCCGACCTGCTGTTTGAATGTATCGCAAAAGGTGCTGACGAAGGTATTCTGGTTTCCGACAGAGCAGTTGGCGGTTCCGATACATGGGCTACTTCCAACACTCTGGAAGCTGCTATCAAAAAATGGGAAAAGATCAACGGCCCTGCAGATCTGATCTTCGCTGGTCGTCAGGCTATCGACGGAGATACCGCTCAGGTTGGTCCGCAGATCGCTGAAAAGTTAGACCTGCCGCAGGTTACATATGTTGAAGAATTTGAGATCGCTGACAATCTGAAAGACATCACTGTTAAGAGACAGATGGAAGACGGTTATGAACTGATTGGAATCCAGACTCCTTGTATGCTGACTGCAATCAAAGAGCTGAACGAGCCAAGATACATGAACATGGCTGGCATTTTCGGCGAAAAAGATATCAAAGTCTGGAATGCAAAGGACATCGAAGTTGACCTGACTAAGGTTGGTCTGGAAGCTTCCCCTACAAATGTATTCAGATCCTTTACCCCGGCTCCAAAGGCTCCTGGCCAGGTCGTTACCGGAGATTCCGAAAACGAACAGGCAAAGAACCTGCTGATCCAGCTGAAGGGTAAGCATATCATCTAATTTAGGAGGAGGAATAACAATGGCTGTTGAAATTTTAAAAGATAAATGTATTGGATGTGGACAGTGCTTTAAATCATGTCCGTATGATGCCTTGGAATTTGAACCTTATGACGGTAATAAGCTGGGTAAGGTCGCAAAGATCAATGCAAAGTGCTCATCCTGTAACCAGTGCTTAACTGCTTGTAAGTTTGGCGCTATTCAGGAAGTTAAACAGGAAGCTAAAGTTGACCTGTCTGATTACAAGCACATCTGGGTATTTGCTGAACAGAGACAGGGCAAGATCCAGAACGTAGCTTTAGAGCTGCTGGGCGAAGGTAAGAAATTAGCAAAAGACATCAGCGAAGATACTCAGATCTGCGCAGTTCTGATCGGTAACAACATCGATCACCTGGCTCAGGAATGCTTCGAATATGGTGCTGAAAAAGTTTACATGGTTCAGGATCCATTACTGGAAAACTTCACAACTGACGGTTACACCAAGGTTATGAAACAGTTAATCGATGAATACAAACCTGAAATCGTTCTGTACGGCGCTACTCACATCGGTCGTGACTTCGCACCTCGTATCGCTGCAAGATGCAACACTGGTCTGACTGCTGACTGTACACATCTGGACGTTAAGGTTTCCAAGTACATCGAATTCGCAAAAGCTAACACTACATTAGATACTTCCACTCTGGACCCTAACGATCCATCCACTGGAATCAAGCAGACTCGTCCGGCATTCGGCGGTAACCTGATGGCTACCATCATCTGCCCTAAGACAAGACCGCAGATGTCCACAGTAAGACCTGGCGTAATGCAGAAACAGGAAAGAGAAGTTGGTGCTACCGGTGAGATCGTAAACGTTAAGCCGAACATCACTAAAGAAGACATCAGAATCGAGATCAAGGATATCGTTAAGTCCATGAAGGAAATGGTATCCCTGACTGACGCTAAGATCATCTGCTCCGGCGGACGTGGTCTGGGCGATCCTTCCGGTTTCGAACTGATGCAGAAGTTCGCTGACAAAGTTGGCGGTGTTGTTGGTTCTTCCCGTGCCTGCGTAGACGCTGGCTGGATCGATCACTCCCACCAGGTAGGTCAGACTGGTACTACTGTAAAACCGGAAATCTACTTCGCTTGTGGTATCTCCGGCGCTATCCAGCACCTTGCTGGTATGCAGACTTCCAACTGCATCGTAGCGATCAACAAAGATCCGGATGCTCCTATCATGGAAGTTGCTGACTACGCTATCGTAGGCGACCTGTACAAAGTAATCCCTGAAATCATCGCTGAATGGGACAACGCAGAAGCACTGTACGACGCTACTACGAAATAAAGTTTCTTCGATTTATATGCGAGCCTTGCTCGCAGGCGGCTTTGCCGCAAGGTAGAAACTATATAATTTCCTCGGCTTTGCTCGGAAATTATAATTTAAATACGTACTGAAAAGGGACGCTTCGGCGTCTCTTTTTTATGGCAAATTGCTGGTAGGTCCCCCGCGAAGGTTCACTGCGATTGGCGAGGCTAAGCCAAGACAGAGCAAAATGAACCGACGGCGCAGGGAGCGTGAAAGAATTGAAGTTATATAGTATACCCGGCCTTTTTTGATGCTTTTTATCATTTACGGCCGCCAGATTTTCGTAGTTCATGGTAGATGCGCCCTTTGTTTTCAAAAACTGCTGTTTACGGCCGTCCGCACTTTGTATCTGAGCAGGTGAAGATCAAAAACGCTGCTCTAAATTTTATACAAATGGAGGATCTAAGAAAAATTATAGAGATCACAGAGATTCAATGACTCCTCTGCTTTCCTGTGTACCTTTTCAATGTTCTGAAGCTGTTAATTCGTGCCAGGAGGCGGCCGAATTTAGGCTTTTTTGTATTTAGCGGCCGGCATCAAGAGGATCTGGTAATATCTGTCGCACTTTTTTGATCGAAAAAAATATTTACGGCCGTCTGCGCTGCTTTTCTGCTATATTTGTGTTGTGGTCGTTTTACGTTTGGCGTTTTGTCCTCAAGTGATGACATCCGTACTGTTTCAAAGCGGAAATATAGCGGGTTGTGTTGAATTGGGAAGAAGACTGAAAGAAAAAGTAGACTTTTACGTTCAAAAGATATATAATAATAAAAGATAAAAGAGAAAAATTGTCATCTGCTGTAACTGCTGCAATGACAGTTTTAGAGGATTTGGCTACAGATAATTACATCAAT
>JAETRU010000080.1 GCA_021769965.1 Eubacterium sp. | reverse complement strand
GATCGTCGATGTCGCTGACCTCATCGCAGCCAGCCTCCATAATGGCAACGAGCTTTTCCTGATCGCTCAGGGAAAGCTCGTCAATCAAAGCGGCAAGGTAGTTGAGCTTATCAAGGTTCTCGTACTCGCCAAGCATCTTCTGAACGCCGTAGATCGGGCATTCGTAGTCGGTGATAAACCACTCTTCGTAGGGCTGACCGAACTCGTCCTGCTTGCCGATCCCGATGCGCTCAAAGATCTTCTGCATCTCTTCCTCGGTGGTGGGCAGCTTCACCCACTCACCGACCAGCATACCCTCGTTGTACTTGCCAAGGTTCGTGACAAAGGCTTCAAAATTACCGTCTAATACGGGCATAGGCATCCTCCTTTCAGTCATCCACCATGCCGTCCGGCATGATATACAGTTCCTCAAACTCCGTGTCGGTCATGGCTTCGAGCTTCCGGACGGTCTTATACATCAGCTCTGCGATCTCGCCGTCCATGTCGTTCAGGGTGACGCCCTTCATATCGTCGATCAGCCGCTTGCGGCTGGACGTATTGAAGCAGCACATCAGGTTGGTTTCTTCCACGGTAAAGTTTTTCATATCAGAGTTCCATATCCTTTCCTTTTGATTTCTGTTGTTTCGGTGTGTGGGACGGCTGGGCTTTCTGCGCGGATTTCAGTTTGTCGCGGATGGATTCGCGGGCAGTGGGTTTCTTGGGGATGGTGTCGTAGATAGCAGTTCCGGCATCCTCCACATAGAAGCGGACATACTGGATGCTTTCAGAAAAGCGGATGGGGCGGTTCTTGTCCTCGATGTTGGTCAGCCGGACTTCATCGGCGGCAAAATCAACCGCGTCAATTCTGCACTTGATCCCATCCACATTCAGCGTCGCGCCGACAGGAATGTAATCTGCGGCTTTGAGTTCCTTGAAGGTCTCGCCGTCCTTGCTGAGGAAGACATCCATGCCGGACTTCCAGAGCTTGTGAGAACCGGCTACCCATGCGCTTTCACGGAAGCCGGTCACCGGCATGGAGGTCTTGCCGCGTACCTTCTTCTCAAGGAGCTTTGTGCCGAGCAAGGGCGCGGCTTTCTCCGCGTCTTTGCCATACAGTTCAAAATAGCCGTTCTGGGCAAAGCAGACCAGCGCGTCCGGATGCGCCTTTTTGACTGCCTCATACTTCCGAAGTTCTGCAACGGGCAGAGGCGATAGTGCCTCTGTCCTTTCTGCCTCCGGCAGTCTGTCACGGCGGCTTTTCTGCTTGGACAGCACTTCCGCCAGAGCATCCGCGTCCTTCGGGAGCGTCTGGTGGGTTTTGACGCCGCCATGCTCACCGACCAGAGCCAT
>JAETRU010000012.1 GCA_021769965.1 Eubacterium sp. | reverse complement strand
CCTCCTTCCTGCACTCGCTGAAATCATAACTTATTTTTTGTAGCTAAACCCTTTTATTCGATGCTTCGCTCAAGAAGTACTTACAAAAAATAATTAAGATTTCCTTGAAAATTCAAAGTTTGTGCAATAAAAAAATGTAAACCGATAAAGGGTTTATTTCCCTTTGTCGATTTACATTCTACAGCTTAGCTATAAAATCGCATTAAAAGCTGATAATTTCCATGAATTTCTCAGGATCCAGACTGGCGCCGCCTACTAAGGCTCCGTCGATCTCGTCCATGTTCATGATCTCACCTGCATTTTCCGGTTTTACGCTGCCGCCATACTGTATGATGATCTGGTCGCATACATATTCGCCGTAGAGACCTTCCAGAACGCCCCGTATAAACGCGCACATCTCCTCTGCCTGCTCCGGCATAGCGGTTTTTCCCGTTCCGATGGCCCATACCGGCTCGTAGGCGATGACCAGCCCGACCGCCTTATCTGCAGAGATCCCCGCAAGATCTGTTACCAGCTGTCCGCCTACCACTGCCTCTGCCAGACCGGCTTCTCTCTGCTCCAGATTTTCACCGACACACAGGATCGGCGTAATATCCGTAGCGTCAAAGAGTTTTTTCAGTTTCAGATTTACGGTATCATCCGTTTCCCCAAAATACTGACGTCTTTCAGAATGGCCTACGATGCAGTAATCGACGCCGATCTCCTGCAGCATAGCAGCTGAGATCTCTCCAGTATAGGCTCCTTCGTCAGCAAAATGGACATTCTGGGCGCCGACACCGATCGAGGTTCCGGCAAAAGCTTCTTTCAGCGTGTCCAGCTGTGTAAACGGCGCGCAGATGGCAGCCCTGATATCAGTGTCCGCTTCCTCGTACAGTTTGCGGAAGGCGGCGGCAAAGGCCGCCGCTTCTTCCTTTGTTTTATACATCTTCCAATTGCCGCAAATGAACGGTATTCTCATTACGATACTTCCCTTCTATCCTTATCTTCTCATTTGTCTTCGATGACCGCGATACCCGGCAGGACTTTGCCTTCCAGGAACTCCAGCGAAGCGCCGCCGCCAGTGGAAATGTGTGTCATCTTATCTGCCAGTCCGAACTGCTCTGTAGCCGCGGCAGAATCTCCTCCGCCGATAACTGTTACAGCATCGCTGCCGGCCAGGATCTCCGCGACAGCCTTGGTTCCCTTTTCAAAGGACGGCATCTCGAAAACGCCCATCGGGCCGTTCCAGACCACTGTCTTTGCTTCCTGCAGCGCTTCTCTGTACAGTTCTACTGTAGCAGGTCCGATATCCAGTCCCATCATATCTGCCGGTATATTCTCCCTGCTGACCACCTTTGACGGAGCGTCGTTTTCAAAACGTTCTGCGCAGACCACGTCTACAGGCAGCAGCATTTTAACGCCTGCTTTTTCCGCTTTCGCCAGCAGTTCTCCGGCAAGGCCGATATTCTCTTCATCTAGAATGGATGTGCCGATCTCAAGGCCCATGGCTTTAAAGAAAGTATATGCCATGCCGCCGCCAATGATCAGCGTATCTACCTTCTGCAGCAGATTTTCGATCACAGGGATCTTATCGCCGACTTTTGCGCCTCCCATGATAGCGATAAACGGCCGCTGCGGATCCTCCACAGCGCTTCCCAGGAATTTCACTTCTTTCTCAATGAGAAATCCGGAAACTGCCGGCAGATAATCTGCCACACCGGCTGTGGACGCGTGGGCTCTATGAGCTGTGCCGAAGGCCTCCTGCACAAAGATGTCTCCCAGAGAAGCCAGCTCTTTTGCGAATTCAGCGCCGTTTTCTGTCTCTTCCTTCCGGAAACGGACATTCTCAAGCAGCATGATTTCGCCGTCCTGCAGGCTGTCTGCCATAGCTCTTATGGTATCGCAGACCACCGTCGGGCAGCTCTGGAACTTCACTTCTGTGCCCAGCAGTTCAGAGAGTCTGTCCGCGACCGGCTTCAGAGTATATTCCATCTTCGGCTCACCTTTTGGTCTGCCCAGATGGGACATCAAAATGATCTTCGCGCCATGCTCTCTCAAATAATCGATCGTAGGCAGCGCGCTGACGATACGTTTATCATCTGTGATATTTCCGTCCTTCTGCGGCACGTTAAAGTCGCAGCGCACCAGGCATCTTCTGCCCTTCACATCAATATCTCTCACTGTTTTTTTCATCGTAGTATACCTCTTTATTGTCATAAGCTATGGGGAAACACTGCGCCGCAGCATTTCCCCATGAAAATCAAAGTCTATTTCGCATTGTCAACTTCGTACATATGACGGATCAGTTCCAGAGTTTTGCTGGAATAACCGTACTCGTTGTCATAGAAGGCGATCAGTTTAAAGAACTTATCGTTCAGTTCGATACCTTCTCTCGCATCAAAGATGGAAGTATGCGGATCGCCTACGAAATCACCGGAGACCACTTCATCATCCACATATTCGATAACGCCGTGGAGATAAGTCTCGGATGCTTTCTTGACAGCTCTGCAGATAGCGTCATAGGATGCGGATTTCTTCAGAACTACGTTCAGGTCGATCACGGATACGTCTGCGGTCGGCACTCTGTAGGAGATGCCTGTCATCTTGCCTGCCAGAGAAGGAATAACCAGACCTACCGCCTTGGCTGCTCCTGTGGTAGACGGAATCACATTGCCGAATACGCTTCTGCCGGTTCTCCAGTCCTTCATAGAACGAGCGTCTACGACCTTCTGCTTTGCTGTAGCAGAATGGATCGTGGACATGAGACCCTGCTCGATACCGAAGTTCTCTTCCAGAACTCTGCACAGCGGCGCCAGACAGTTCGTAGTACAGGACGCGTTGGAAACAACATGCATATCGCTGGTATATTCATCGGAGTTGACACCAAAGACGAAGGTAGGGGTCGTCTTGTCCTTTGCAGGCGCAGAGATGATGACCTTCTTCGCTCCGGCTTTAATATGATCCATAGCTTTCTCTGTAGTAGTATAGGCACCAGTAGCCTCAACTATGTATTCAGCTCCGCATCTGCTCCACGGAATGTTCTTTGCTTCGGATTCACTGTATACAGGAACCTTTTTTCCGTCGATAACGATGCCTTCCTCATACTTCTCCAGACTCTTCGGAAAACGTCCAAAGGTGGTGTCGTACTTCAACATGTAGATCAGATAATCGATGTCCGCGTTACGAACGTTGATGCCTGCGATCTCAATATCAGGCATATCCATTGCCGCTCTGATTACCACTCTTCCGATTCTTCCGAATCCGCTAATACCAACTTTAATTGCCATAATTTACCTCCATATCTCTTTTTTTGGATTAAAGTTATATTATATTTACTAGAATCTTCTTCGTTTTGAAGAAGACAGTATATTCATACCTTCTCTGTATTTTGCCACCGTCCGGCGGGATATATCGATGCCCTTCTCTTTGAGGATCTCTACCATATCCTGATCGCTGTAAGGTTTTCTCGGATCTTCCTCCGCGATGATCTCTTTGATGATGGATTTGACGCTGTTGGACGAGACGCCTTCCCCATCGCCGCCTGACACGCCGCTGGAGAAGAAATATTTCATCTCAAAGACGCCCCGGGGGCTCTGCATATATTTTCCGTTTATAGACCGGCTGACCGTAGACTCATGGACACCGATCTCGTCGGCGATCTGCTTCAGCGTCAAAGTTTTCAGGAACTTTTCTCCTTTGTCAAAAAACTCCTGCTGATATTTGACCACGGCACTGGCAACATTGAAGATGGTCTGCTTGCGCTGCTCGATGCTGCGTATCAGCCATACCGCGGCGTTGAACCGGTCATTCAGATACTTGTCCAGTTCTTCATCCTTATCGGCTTCCGCCGTCAGCTTATTGTAATACGAGCTGACCATCAGCTTCGGCACACTGGTATCATTATTGGTGACCACATATTCGCCGTTTACCTTTTCAACAAAGATATCCGGCACCACGTAACGGATCGTCTCGCCGGAAGAGAACAGTCTGCCCGGCTTCGGTTCCAGTGTACGGATCAGGTCCGCGATCTGCTGGACCTCCTGATTCTTCATTCCCAGCGTTTTGGCAATGAAAGCGATACGGTTATCCGCCAGATCCTGCAGCATATTTTCTATGATATATTCGATCTCATCGGTAAGGAGACCCTTTGCCGCCAGCTGGATGATCAGGCATTCCCGCAGATTTCTCGCCGCCACGCCGGATGGCTCAAACGTCTGAATAAAGTTAAGCGTCTCCTCCACGATATCCGTCTCCACGTGAAGCGCTTCCGCGATCTCTTCTACAGACACAGTCAAATAGCCGTTATCATCGATAGCCTCAATGATATAACGGCCAATTTTGGCTTTGATATCCTTCAGGGAAGAAAACTGCAGCTGGCTGAGCAGATAATCTGTCAGCGTATCCTCTTCCCAGGCATACTGTTCATAGGTATAGTCATCATCGTCATCAGGTGAATACTCCCACTGACGGAAACTCTGCTCCTCATAATCTGCTTCCCTGATCTTGGCTCTGATGTCCACATCCTGAGCGTCATAGCTCTTTTCTGCTTCCAGCACAGGATTCTCCATCAGCTCGTTCTGTACATAGTCCACCAGTTCCTGATTATTAAACTGCAGGATCTGGATGGCCTGTATCAGCTCCGGCGTCATAGAAAGCTTCTGGGTCTGTTCAATTGTTAGCTCGTAACCTAGTTTCATGTTTCCCATCTCCTATGCAAATAGTATACCATACTGCAAGGGTTTATTTCAACGCTTATTTCAGTCCCGGAAAGTTTAATTGTCTCAGCGCTTCAAACAGGATGATGTTCGCAGAATTAGAAAGATTGAAAGAACGCAGCCGCGTGCTCTCGCTCATGGGAATACGGATAGCCCTGTCCTGATGCTCCTGAATGAAATCCTTCGGAAGTCCGGCTGTTTCTCTGCCGAAGAGGAACATATCCTCATCCCGGTAAGCGGGTTCCGTGTACAGCATTCCGCCTTTAGTCGTGGCCAGATACATGTTTCGATCTCCGTATTTGTCCATGAAAGCTTCCAGACTCGGATGAACCTCCAGTTTCACATAGGGCCAGTAATCCAGCCCCGCTCTTCTGACAGCCTTGTCGTCAATGGAAAATCCCAGAGGCTCCACAAGATGCAGACAGGTGTCCGTCGCGGCACAGGTTCTGGCAATATTTCCTGTATTAGGCGGTATCTCAGGTTCGACAAAAACAATATGCAGTGACATTTTTTCCTCCTAAAAAACAATTCCTCTAACATCATAAAGGTTTTTTGCAAAAATTTAAAGACAAAAAACGAATTTTAGTATATAATTTTTTTAGCGTAAAAATTGTACAAGGAGGCTGTTATGAAAACAGTAAAAATCGGAATACTCGGTCTGGGTACTGTAGGCGGAGGAACCTACCAGATCCTGGACATGAACAAGGAACTGATTGAGAAAAGAATCGGAAAAGAGATCAAAGTCGTGCGGGTCCTGGAAAAGAATATGGACAGACTGAAGACCCTTGGGCTGCCTGAGTCGTGCGCGACACAGGATCCTGATGATATTTTGAAAAATCCTGAGATCGACATCGTAGTAGAATCTCTGGGAGGAATTGAACCGTCCACCACTTTCATGCTGACTGCCATGGAAAACGGCAAGAGCGTAGTCACCCCGAACAAAGCCGCCGTCGCGGCAAACTTCGACAAGCTGCAGAAAACTGCTGCCGACCACGGTGTGTCTTTCCGTTTTGAAGCCAGCGTAGGCGGCGGTATCCCTGCTCTGACTGCGATCCAGGAAGCTCTGGCCGGCAACGAGTTCACAGAGGTCATGGGCATCCTCAACGGCACCACAAACTACATTCTGACAAAGATGACTGATCTGGGCCTTGACTATGCCGACGTTCTGAAAGACGCACAGGCAAAAGGATTCGCAGAAGCAGACCCGACAGCCGACGTAGAAGGTATCGACGTAGCCAACAAGCTGTCTATTCTCATGGCGTTATGCTTTGACAAATACGTGCCGCCGACAGAGATCCCTACCGTAGGCATCAGCAAGATCACTATGGAAGACATCGAAGCGGCTAAGGCAAAGAACTGCAGGATCAAGCTGATCGCCTGCGCTAAAAAGGCCGGCGATACTGTTGAATACAGTGTTAAACCGATGGAGATCGAAAATTCTCATCCTCTGGCCGGCGTATCCAATGAATTCAACGCCATTTACGTCACCGGCAATGCTGTAGACGAGGTCATGTTCTACGGTAAAGGCGCCGGAGCCCTGCCTACCGGCAGCGCTATCGTCGGAGATATTCTGGCTATTGCCAAAGAACTGTAGTACTGGGTTAATTAGGAGGAAATTTACACTATGAGCTTATATCAAGACTGGAAAGAACTGATCAACAATCAGACCGAAGCGACTTTTGAGGATTTCTGGAAGGAATATTCCGCTACAGAGACAAAGCTTTACACGCATATTCTGGAAAACCCTGCTGAGCATATGACCGGCACCGTCGCAGAGCTTGTGGAAAAGTTTGAATGCAGTAAGACGATCTTCGTCGGTTTCCTGGACGGCATCAATAGCAGTCTTAACACGGAGATCGATCTGGAAGCAGTTACAGACGATACTGCCATCGATCTGGATATCGACTTTGAGAAGCTCTTCTTCAACATGCTGAAGGCAGAAGCCGACTATCTGTTCACGATCCCTGCATGGGAGGACGTACTCAGCGAGGAAAAGCGTCTCGCGATCGTCAAAGCTTACAAGCGTTCCAAGATCGTTCATGTAGAAAAGAAACCTGGCAGAAACGACCCGTGTCCTTGCGGCAGCGGCAAGAAATATAAGAAGTGCTGCGGGAAGAATGCTTAAAAAATCTAAATAAATCAATGCCCCGTCCGATTGGATGGGGTATTTTTTCTCAAGCTAAAGCGCCCAAAACAGTCCGACCCATGGCTGCAATCATAGGTCGGATTTTCCTGTTATGCACTACGCCGAGCAGTGTATAGAAGTGCATTCTTATCTGTTCGACAAACTGGAATTTAATCCTCTACTAATTCCATTCTTTCAATATCTGCTATTTTAATCACTTCACAACTTACTAAAATAGCACTATCTTCAAAAAATTCATCATTGAACAAGCCTACACGCTCTGAGCCATCTTTGAAGATTACTTTTACAATCTTATCATACATATCGTAGTATTTTTTGTGAAACATTTCACTAACTGGATACATTGTAATACCTCTATCAATTCCGATTTGTAGGTCTGTTTGGCTTCATACTATTACATAACAGGAAAGGATTCAAGAACAGCCACAGCAGAGCAAATTACTGTGACTGTTAGCTGTCATATGAACACCCTGCTTTGGACAGAGGTGTGTTTTGTTATTCGTGCAAGAAAACTTTAATCTATCCCCATCATCAAATATCTTTTTATGTGATGATCTATCACAGATACACTGACATCTTAAAGTTCAGCCATCATTTTAACAAAAACACTCTTTACAATTCTTCCGTCTTAAAGGCTGTATAGCCCTCATAGTAGTAACTGTGGTCGATACCCTTCAGATAGATTTCGCGGCTGTCGATGTCATCGGTCAAGGCGTTTTTGAGCAGGTATTTGATCTCAATATCCCTGATCGGGCTGCGCTCCATTGCGAGCAGATAATCTTCCTTATCTACCCTACTCCAATCCACCACCTTGCCGATTTTACTTTTCAGGATGTGATCCAGCCAGATGCGGGTGCTGCGGCCGTTACCCTCGCGGAACGGGTGAGCAATATTCATTTCCACATACTTCTCGACGATCTCATCAAAGTCTGACTGCGGCATTTTATCAATATTTTCAAGCGCTGCCTCAAGATATATTACCGGGGCAAAGCGGAAATTACCCTTTGCGATATTCACGGTTCTGATCTCTCCGGCAAACCTGTAAATTTCATCAAAGAGATATCTGTGAATTGCCTGAAGTGCGGAAAAATTACCGGGCTTGATCTGATCCAGTATACCATTTTCAAAAAGCTCCGCAGCCTTTTTTTACTGATTCGTTCTTCTTCACGGGCAAGGTCAGCGGAACTTGTCAGTCCTAATTTATTTTCAAGCGCCATTTCGCACCTCCGTACTTTCGGGTAAAGATAATTATATAGGTTTAGTATCACATATTTCAGTTCCGAAATCAAGGGTTACTGCTGATTTATCGTGGTAAGCATAGGAAAATTCTTTTATTCTATCAGCGGTGACAAATTTCATTATTTTGCGTATTTTAGTCAACAAATGTTCTGAACGGTGGATTAAAATACCCTTAAGCATTGACAAAAGTGACAGAAATTCGATAATCTGTCACTTTTGTCAACGTTAATATTCTGAAATGTTGACAGGAGTGACACTTTTTTGATTTTTTGTCACTTTTGTCACTGAACTGATTGATTTACAGGCGTCTTCGAGAACAAATTGAATGAAATGTTGACAAAAATAAAGAAATCACGGACATTTGTCACACTACTTCGTTTTCGCGCGTTTACCGTGCTGATTTATAAAGCTATGCACCAAAACGAGATTTTTCTCCACATACAAACTGCGCAGTTTCACTTCACCGCCGCACCCGGCGCTGAAAACACTGCGCAGTATGGATCTTTATTCAGTTGGCGGTGCAGCTTACAGCCGCGCTGCACTTATTTCCGCTTTCCCTGATGGCTTTCACCTTATACCATGCCTTTTTGTTCTCTTTGACTGTATCATCGGTATAACGGAAGGTGTCTGCCTGAACTTCGCCGATCAGCTTATAATCGCCGTCCTTTGCATAGCTGCGGTAGATCTGGTAGCTGTCCGCCGATGTGGATTTCAGCCATGTCAGACGGATACTCCCCGCCGCCTTCAACGCCTTTGCGGATACTCTCGGCGTCACATAGCTCTTGTATCCGGTCGGTTTTGATACCATATTGATATACCCGTACTGGCCATAGCAATTATAGAAATCGTTCATCGTGCCCTGGTAATAGCAGACTGTATTGTACGCGTAGTAGTTATTGTCCGCCCAGTACACTTTGTTTTCATCGACGCTCAACAATATGACAGAGTGGCCATAGCCTCTGTTGAAAGAGCTGCCGCGGGAAAACCGGATGTGTGTCCCCGCCTTGGCGTTCAGACACTTTTTCTTAAAATTCGCTTTGGTAAAGCGAAGCCCGTTATAATAACTGGTCTTATTGTCGTCTGACAGATGTTCGTTGATCTTCACCGCGTAGCCCCAGCAGGTTCCGGCGCTGTCAAAAGCCTTTCCGTGGGGATAACGGCCCATCAGATAATCGATGGTAGCCGCCGCGGTTTCATTTTCCGTACAGTCGGCGCCGCGATACGTAGCACCTTCGCTGTAGGCTGCAGCCTCTGCTGTAAACAGCGGAAGCGCTGCTGCCGACAAGATCACTGCAAAAAAAGCAGTCAGTATTTTTCTCTTCATGGGTCCTCCTCAGATTGAACAAAATGTTCATCTCCAGGCCCATTACCCTCATAGTTACTATTAAATTTTACCGAAAATTCTACCGATTGTCAATGTTAAATTCAATAACATTCACTCCATAGCCTAAGGATTCCATAAATCTAAGCAAATCTGACGTATCCAGAAAAATGGTCTTTTCATTGGTATTAGGATGAAAACTCATACGCTTTTCTGTGATGATCTCACGGTCAATAAACACCTGAATATCTCTTTCCGGGTTGTTCAGAAGTCCGAAGGGCGACACTACGCCCGGCGGCAGCAGCATCTTTTCGTATAAGCTGTCTGCCGACGCCATTTTGATGCCTTTCGCCTGCACTAGTTCGCCAAACTGTTTCATGTCCAGTCTCTTCTGATCATCCATAATGAGAAGATAGTACAGGGTCTTCTTCTTATTCGTCAAAAACATCGTTTTCGTACGAACGCCCTCGATACCTTCAATGAAAGCGTCCGCCTGCTCTGTGGTCAGCGCCGGCTCGTGTTCAACGATTTCAAATTCGATGCCAAGTTCTTTCAGTTTATCTATGACTTTGTTATACAGCTCCATTGCTCACCTCGTCCTACCATTCTTCTTCATCTGTATCGTCGTATCCGGGATCATACGGAGGATCATAATAGCAGTAATCTACAAAGGCAAACGCGGAATTTCCTTTGGAATCCGCATCGCAGACCGCGCGGATCTTGTAGAAATAGTATTCGCCTCCGCTGCCATCGGCTGTTATATCAGTAAACGTGCATTCTGTAGTTTTTTTGATCAGCCTGTACTTGCTTAAGGAAAAATCATACCGATAGACAGCATACCTGTCAGCCTTCGGCACTTTGTTCCAGCTGAGTACGATGCGGCCTGTTCCCTCTTCATTGCTCCACACGGCCTGCGGCGCGCAGAGTTTTGCCATGCGGCTGGTTATATTGCTGTACTTGCTGCCGCTGCTTTTCACCGCTTTGACCTTGTAATACGCAGTCTTTCCCAAAACAGCCGAAACGTCAGTATAGCTGGTTCCCGTCACCTTCGCGATCCGCTTGTATGTGCCGGTTTTGGCATAGCTGCGGTATATGTCATAACGGGCCGCGCCAGCCGTCTTCACCCAGGTCAGCCGGACGCCGCTCTTTTGACTGTCCAGACCGGAAGAAACCTGAGGCTCCTTGTAAGTCCTGTAACTGACCGGCTCTGATACCATCTGCAGATACGTGTATCCGTAGGTCCAGAGAAAATCGTCCAGAGTGCCGGAGTAATAACATACTCGGTTGTCGCGGCCAAAGTTGTTGTCCGCCCAGATCATCTGATTCTCCGTGACCTTCAGAAGCACCACGGAATGACCGCTCCACCCGTTGAATTTCTTGTCGTTGCCAAGCCGGATGTGCGTCCCGGCCTTGGCGCCCAGGCATTTTTTCTTAAAATTAGCGGCGTTGAATTTCAGTCCGGTATAGTATCTGGTATCGCGGGAAGACGCCAGCAGAGTGCTGACTTTTTCCGCATAACCCCAGCACTCCCCGCTTCCGGGATAGACCGCATCCTGCTTATACTTGTTGAGCACGTAGTCAATGGTTGCCGCTGCCGTCTTATTGGACGTGCAGTCGCTTCCGGTAAGCGGCGACTGATCAAAGGTCGCGCTCCACGCTGCAGCTTCAAAAGGCACAGCGCAGAAAATCATCAATACCGTTATCAAAAGAGGTACAAATTTCTTTTTCATCATTTCCTCCTGTCAAAGATGCTTCTCGCACAGATCCGCGATCGTACAATGCGCGCAGTCCGGCTTTCTCGCCGCGCAGCAGTTTCTTCCATGAAAGATCAAAGAGTGATGGGTCCGGGACCATCGGTCCTCCGGAATACATTCCATCAAAGCCAGTTCCGTCTTCAGTACGTCTTTCTCACAGACCAGACCGATCCGGTTGGCAACTCTGAACACATGGGTGTCCACAGCGATCCTCTGATGGTTAAACCCTACCGACAGGACTACGTTAGCCGTCTTCCGGCCGACACCCGGCAATGCGACCAGCTTGTCGTAATCATCAGGCACCTGTCCGTCATACTGTTTCGCAAGGACCTTCGCCATACCCACGATATTCTTCGACTTGGTCTTATACATGCCGATCCTTTTTATGTATTGACTGACCTCCTCCGGGTCGGCTTCTGCAAGCGCGAAAGCGTCTGGATATGCCTCAAACAGAGCGGGCGTTACCTGATTGACACTCTTATCCGTGGTCTGAGCTGACAAAGCCACCGCCACGATAAGCTGAAATACGTTCTGGTGATGGAGGGCGCATTCCGCCTCCGGATAAGTATCCTCCAGCACATCTAAAATTTTGTTTACTGTTTCTTTCTTCATACTTAGAATTATACAAAAAAAAATCTTTTTTGACAACCACCCATCTCTTGACAAAAGAAAAACATGCCCATATAATTGTATAGGTTCAGAGCAGGAGGAAGATCATGTCTATTATACAATATTTAGAGGACGGAAAAACCGGAAATCAGCCTTTGTCCACCAATCTGTACGCGGAACTGCAGGAGGACATCCTGACGGGAAAACTGCAGCCCGGAGAAAAGCTGACAGAGCAGAAGATATGCAACGAATACAAGGTCAGCCGGATCCCGGTCAGAGAAGCTCTGCACCAGCTGGAAATAGACGGCCTGATTGAAAAGATTCCTAACAGGGGCGCTTTTGTCCTCGGACTGTCTGCGCAGGATATTCAGGATATGCAGCTTCTTCGCACCTCTTGCGAGATCCAGGCGGTCAGATGGGCCATTGAGCGTATTACAGATGAAGAACGGGATGAGATGGATGAAACATTTGAGTTCATGGAATTCTACACGATGAAAAACGACATCAACAAAATGCAGAGCATCAATGCCGCCTTTCATCAGATCATATACGCCGCCACCCACAACCGGATGCTGCAGCAGCAGCTGTTAAGCTATCAAAACTATCTGAAATACTGCAATCCGTCAAACTTTTACGTTCCGGATTACTTATCTGTTGTTCTGGAAGAGCACCGCGCCATCTACAACGCGTTTATCGCGGAAGACGTCGAAGGCGGCGCGCTGGCCATGGCCCGGCATATGGAAAACGCGCTGGACAGAAAGTTTAAATAGCATCGCGTGCAAACAGGGCAGAGAGAAAGCGTCTAATCACAGGCCTTCTTTCCCCTGTTTTTTGTTTACGCTCCGCAGCGGCTCTGACAGCGTCCTGCATCAGCTTCTGCTGGCAGTCCACCCTCTTTCCGTCTTCACTCACAGGCACCATGCGGTAGCATGAGTCACTTCCCAGTATCCTGCTCTTTGTGTTATCCGCCAGACAGGCATCCAGTATGCGGTGGATCTTTTCCTTTGCCTCCCTGTCAAAGACCGGACAGGCCACTTCAACCCGCCTCTCTGTGTTTCTGGTCATAAAGTCCGCTGAGGAAATAAACATCTTTTCCGAATCTCCGCTGCCGAAGCAATAGACCCTTGCGTGTTCCAGAAAGCGCCCAACGATGCTTTTCACACAGATATTCTCCGTCTTCCCCGCCACCCCGGGCAGAATACAGCAGATACCCCTTACGATCATCTGTATCTGCACACCGGCGCAGGAAGCCTGCTTCAGCCTTTCAATGATGTCCAGATCCGTAATGGAGTTCAGCTTCAGCAGGATACGGCCTTCGTTTCCCTTTACTATCTCTTCATCGATGCAGGCGATAATATGGTTCTTCAGAGAGTTCGGCGCTGCCAGCAGATGCTCATAGCTTCCGGCAAGGTCGCCGATAGCTATGTTGTGGAAGAACCGAACGGCGTCCATGCCGATGCCCGGGTCTGCCGTGATCAGAGACAGATCCGTATACTGGCAGGCGGTCTTCTCATTGTAATTACCCGTACCGATCTGAGTGATATAGCGGATGCCGTTCTTCTCCCGTCTGGTGATCAGGCAGATCTTTGAATGTACCTTGTACCCTTCCAGACCGTAGATCACATTGCATCCGGCCTCTTCAAGACGCTCCGGCCAGTCGATGTTGTTCTGCTCATCAAATCTGGCCCGAAGCTCGATGATGACCGTCACATCCTTGCCGTTTTCCGCCGCATTGCACAAATAGTCCACCACCTTGGCATTGCTTGCCAGCCGATAAATCGTAATTTTTACGGAGATCACGGCTGGATCCTCTGATGCCTCTTTCAAAAGCAGAACAAACGGCTGCAGCGATTCATACGGCAGTGACAGAACCAGGTCTTTCTTTTCCACCTGGCTGATAATGCTCCGGGAAAGATCGATCAAAGGATTTGCCTGTGGAACGTAATCAGGATAGGACAGCGCGCAGACCTTCTCAGGCGAAAGATGCGCGCCCACAGAAAATACATAGCTCATCTTAAACTGCAGACTGGTGACGTAGATCTGCTCCTGTGAAACGTTAAGCTTATCGGACAGATACGCCTGAAACCCTTTGCTGATCTCGCCCGACAGCTCCAACCGGACAGCAGCAAGCCGCCTGCGCTCTTT
The DNA here is from genome assembly GCA_021769965.1 of Eubacterium sp. GTDB lineage: Bacteria > Bacillota > Clostridia > Peptostreptococcales > Anaerovoracaceae > Senimuribacter. The sequence continues at coordinate 52,139 of JAETRU010000012.1, read as the reverse complement.
CAGGACTTTCTTCATCTTCTTTCGAAAATCATAGCCAAAATCGAACTCCTCATCCTCCGCGTTGATATCCGCGTTCCTGGTAACGCAGAAACAGATCTTTTCCTTTACCTCATAGCTGGCGAAGATGTCCTCCGCGTACGCGCTGACGACTTCCTCCATCCGGATATATCTGGCTTCATCCTCGTCCAGATACAGAACCGGCGGCAGCACTGCGGGCAGCGGAATAAACGCGAAGACGTCCCTGCCTTTGACACTCAGTCTGACACCGATATGCACCGTCTTGTTCTGCAGATGCGGAAAAGGATGATGCTCGTCGACGATCTGCGGAGACAGGATAGGCTGAACATATTCGAAAAAATACTTCTTTAGAAATTTCCGGTCCGCGCTGTCTGTTTCCCGATAAGACAGATTGCAGATCCCATGGATCCGAAGCTCACGCTTCAGATCCTGATAAATCTTCTCTCTCTTCTCATAGAGCCTTCTGACCTCCTTGTAGATAGCCTTCAGCTGTTCCTCCGGACTCATGCCTGACTTATTATCTACGCTGCTCTCCTTCAGCCGCATCAGTTCCGACAGGCTTCCTACCCGGATCATAAAAAACTCATCCAGATTGCTGGTAAAAATGGCGATGAACCTGAGTCGTTCCAGCAGCGGCACTGTCTCATCCACAGCCTCCATCAGAACTCTTTCGTTAAATTTCAGCCATGACAGCTCTCTGTTCTGCGTGTAATCCCTATACATAGGCGCATCCCTCCTGATCCAGTATATATTGCAGATACCCCTCTCTTACACCGTGAGAACCGGTGGTGATCACATCAGCGTCGTAAAACTTTGCCGCCGCGTACAGAATAGCCGCGCCCGGAAGCAGTGTGTGGATCCGTTCCGGCGCGTATTTGAGAATGCAGCCCGCTATCTTCTTTTCTTCCCATTTCATCGAAAGCAGCGTCTTCAGATATTTCTGAGGATATGATATGCAGTTCTTCTCTTGGCTGTACATGCCCTGATACAGCTTCAGGATCGCTCTGGCGCTTCCTCCAACGGCTTTGATCTGCTTCAGGCGGCCAAGACCGGCTTCCACATCCTGACGCCGGTTTAACGCCGATATGTCCGCCAGCTGCTTCTTCGCCGCACACTGGATCGCCTTCAGCTCCTCTTTTGCCGGCAGCACGCCGTTCACGAAGCGGTTATACATATTCAGCGATCCCATATGCAGAGATTCAATGAGCTGAGGCTTTCCGTCTCTATAGAGCACCAGTTCTGTACTGCCGCCTCCAATATCGATCAAAATGCCCTCTGTCTCTCCGCTCTGACTCACTGAGCCGTAATAGTCGAAGAAGGCCTCCTCTCTTCCCGACAGAACCCGCACGCAAAGACCGCACCGCCTGTGTATCTCACCGACCACCTCCGCGGTGTTTGTGATGTTTCTAAGGGACGCTGTAGCAAAAGGATACACGCCGTCAAAGGGAAACGCGTCCAGAATGATCCTAAGCTCCGACAACGCGTCTACGCACACTTCTATGCCTTCTCTGTTCAAAGCGCCGTCAAGTCCGACGTAGTTGACCAGTCCGGCAGAATACTTTTTGTTCAGGACCGGGATCAGATGGCCCTCTTCGACTCTGAAGACCACAGCCCGGATGGTATTGGAACCGATATCTATTACAAAATACATGTTTCATCTCCTCTCTAATTCAATATAATATTCTAGTCTGCCTGTGTTAACACTGAAATCATGATCGTGTAAAATATCGGTAAAATAAAAAAGAGAACCGCCGCAATGACGATTCTCCCCATATATCTATCTCTATTTTGCTGTAAAGGTCAGCTTGTCTCCATCGGAATCTATGACGACAGTATCTCCGTCGACGATTTCCCCTTTGATCAGCTTTGACGCCAGCGCCGTCTCTACGTTCTTCTGCAGGAACCGTTTGACAGGACGCGCGCCGTAATTCGGATCGTAGGCTTCTCTCGCGATGAATTTTCTGCCTTTCTCGGTCAGCTCCAGTCTGATATCCCGTTCGGCAAGCCGATGTTCCAGACCCTTTAAGGAAAGCTGGATGATCTGCATGATCTGCGCTTCGGTCAGCGGACTGAACACCACGATATCGTCGATACGGTTGAGGAATTCCGGACGGAAATAGTTTTTCAGCTGGTTTTCCACCGCTTCCTTGGTAGCAGCGTCGATGGTGCCGTCAGCTTTGATATTGTCGATCAGCTGGCTGCTGCCGATATTGGAAGTCATGATGACCACGGTATTCTTAAAGTCCACAGTTCTTCCCTGATTGTCGGTCAGCCGTCCGTCATCCAGCAGCTGCAGCAGGATGTTGAATACATCCGGATGCGCTTTCTCGATCTCATCGAAAAGTATCACGCTGTACGGCCGTCTGCGCACCGCCTCAGTCAGCTGTCCACCCTCATCGTAGCCTACGTATCCTGGAGGCGCTCCTACCAGTCTGGACACAGAATGCTTCTCCATGTACTCCGACATGTCGATACGGATCATGTTTTTCTCTGTATCAAAGAGGGATTCGGACAAAGCCTTTGCCAGCTCGGTCTTTCCTACGCCGGTAGGCCCCAGGAAAATGAAGGATCCGATCGGCCGGTTCTCGTCTTTCAGACCGGCTCTCGCGCGCAGGATCGCCTCGGAAACAGCCAGCACGCCTTCCTCCTGGCCGACCACTCTCTGGTGCAGGATCTCCGGCAGCTTCAGCAGCTTCTCCTTCTCTGATTCCACCAGCTTTGCTACCGGGATACCGGTCCAGCCGGATACAACTTCTGCGATCTCCTCTTCGCCTACCTCTTCCTTCAGCAGACGGTTTTCCTCGGCCGCTTCTGCCTTGATTTTCTCTGCGTCCAGCTTCTTTTCCAGTTCCGGCAGCGTGCCGTACTTCAGCTGCGCCAGCTTTTCCAGATCATAGTTTCTCTCCGCGTCTTCCATCTGACGGCGGACTTCCTCGATCTGCTCCTTTGTTCCCTTCAGCTCGGTGATGGCTTTCTTCTCATTTTCCCACTGCGCGCGCATGGCCGCGTTCTCTTCCTTCAGCTGGGAAAGCTCTTTTTCCAGCGTTTCCAGCCGCGCCGCAGAGCCGCGGTCACTCTCTTTGGAAAGTGCCTGTTTCTCGATCTCCAGCTGCATGATCTTACGCGAGATCTCATCCAGTTCTGTCGGCAGACTGTCGATCTCTGTTCTGATCTTGGATGCCGCCTCGTCCATCAGATCAATGGCCTTATCCGGCAGGAATCTGTCGCTGATATACCGGTCTGACAAAGTCGCGCAGGCGATCAAAGCGTTGTCTGTGATTCTCACGCCGTGATGGATCTCGAACCGCTCTTTCAGGCCGCGAAGGATAGAGATCGTATCCTCGACGCTTGGCTGATCGACCAGCACTTTCTGGAAACGACGTTCCAGCGCGGCGTCCTTTTCAATATATTTTCTGTACTCGTCCAGCGTGGTCGCGCCGATGCAGTGCAGTTCTCCTCTTGCCAGTTTCGGCTTCAGCAGGTTTCCGGCATCCATGGATCCTTCTGTCCGTCCTGCTCCGACGATATTGTGGATCTCATCGATGAACAAAATGATTCTGCCCTCAGATTTTTCCACCTCGCTGAGTACGGCTTTCAGACGTTCCTCAAACTCGCCGCGGAACTTAGCGCCCGCGATCAGCGCTCCCATATCCAGAGCAAAGATGGTCTTATCCTTCAGCCCTTCCGGCACATCTCCGTTTAAGATACGCTGCGCCAGACCTTCGACGACCGCCGTCTTGCCGACGCCCGGTTCGCCGATGAGGACCGGATTGTTTTTGGTTCTCCTGGACAGGATCTGGATCGTATGTCTGATCTCGCTGTCTCTTCCGATAACAGGATCCAGCTTGCCTTCTCTGGCCATCTCAACCAGATCACGGCCGTATTTGTTGAGCGCGTCGTAGTTTTCCTCCGGATTCTGACTGGTCACTCTCTGATTGCCTCTGACCTTTGCCAGGGCTTCCAGAAACTTGTCCTTCGTGATATGGTACTTCGCGAAGATCTTTGCGGATGGAGTTCCTCTCTCGGACAGAAGCGCCAGATACAGGTGTTCCACACTGACATACTCGTCTTTAAACTGCTCTGCCTGTTTTTCCGCGTTCATCAGGATCTGATTCAGCCGTCTGGAGGCGTAGATATTGCCTGCGTCCCCTGAAACCTTCGGCAGCTTTTCGATCTCTGCCTGCAGATCAGCGATCAGATAAGATGGCTCCACTTCCATGTATTTCAGAAGCTTTCCGATCAGACCGTCCTTCTGCATCAGCAGCGCCAGATGCAGATGTTCTCCATCCAGCATCTGATGACCTTCCGAGATCGCGATGTTCTGACAGTCCATGATAGCAGACTGCGCGTTTTGTGTAAATTTCTCTATATTCATAATGTCACCCCCAATATATATACGAATAGTTTCAAACTCTGGTATTATTCTATACCCGCAGAAACAAAAAGTAAAGTACTTTTTTAGCACTCACCTCAAAAGAGTGCTAATAATTTTATTCTGGCGCAAAAAAAGAACCTCTCAGCCTCTTACAGGCCGTGAAGTTCTTCTTACGCCGTTTGATCAAAAGATAATACTGTTCACCATCCAGCTCCACACGACAGTTACTGCCGGCGTCAGCACTTTATCAGTAATGCCCAGCAGGATCAGCACCAGCAGGATCAGAAAACCTTTGTCGTAGACATTATAATACCAGCTGTATTTCCGCAGATCAAAGAGCTCGGTGATAATGCCGAAACCATCCAGCGGCGGTACCGGCAGCAGGTTGAAGATCATCAGAACCAGATTGATCTGGATCACATACATCATGATCTCAATGACGATCTCGCCTATACTGCCGCTGAGCCAGCCGGGGCCGGTCATAAAGAGCAGCTTTACGAGAAAGGCAAAGATCACAGCGATGATGAAATTCATGACCACGCCGGCCAGAGATACCAGCAGTTCGTCTCTGCGGCGGTGCTTATAATATCTTGGATCGATCTGTACAGGAACGCCCCAGCCGAATCCGGCAAAAAGCAAAGCTATGAATCCGAAAGGATCCATATGGGCAGCTGGATTGATCGTCAGTCTGCCCTGCTGCTTTGGCGTAGGATCCCCGAGCGCGTAGCTGACAATACCATGAGCGAATTCGTGAAAAGAAAGTCCGATGACGATACCCGGCAGCAAAATCAGCTTATTCATCAGCCAGCCCATAGGATCGCTGAACTCTCCGTCTAAAAAATTAAGAACGACCAGCGCGATAATGATGATAAACGCTGGCGATTTGATAAATCGTTTCAAAAACATTACTCCTTCCCAATATATTTCTAATATTTTATCACATTTCCGCCGGTTTGCAAATATGATATTACAAAGCCTAAAAAACGAAAGGTGGTTTTTTTATGAATCATTCACTTGTCTGTGTCGACGTCTATACGATTTCTGCCGGAGACACCCTTTACAGCATCGCGGAAAAATACGATCTGCCAGTGGCTCTTCTGATGAAAGTCAACTGTATCACCAATCCATACAATCTGCAGATCGGCGCCAGGCTCTGCATTCCCGGCGATCCTTCCCAGCTGCCGAAGCCTCCTGCTGAAGAAGAACCTTCCCGGCCGCAGCAGACCGTTCACATGGTCGAAGCCGGCGACACACTTTACTTAATCGCAAAGAAACACGGCGTAAAACTGGACGATATCATGGGAGCAAACCCTGCTATCGACCCGTATAATCTGATGATCGGCACAGAACTGGTCATTCCGCTGTAGGAAATGACATGATAAAAGGGACATCAAAGCATGCGTGCTTCGATGTCCCTTTCATATTCTCAATACTTATTTCGCCCGTAGACACGGCTTACAGGAAATAAATATAAAAAAGAAACGGGTACCCCGCTTAAGCGCTAGCCGTACGGTTAAAAACTCGTTTCTATTGATAGTTTAACTTAGTCGGATCATTTTGTCAATCTTTTGTTTACAAGAACATGTGTTCTATGTTACAATTAAACTACTTCCACAAGAATATTGAGGAGATGACATCATGATTAAAGACACAGAAATCATAATAGATGATCAAGGAAAAAATGTAGTGCTTATCCACAACATTGAATTTGAAGGGCGGCAGCACATCAACTGGAACCAGGTCGAACATCATCTGAAACAATATATCGGTACAGCCTATCGGATTTTAGAAACATCCGATCTTATCTCTATCGGCAATGATTTTCCTGATGAATTTTCCAGTTCAAAATATACTGCGAAGTTAAAAGGAACCCTCGCAAAGGCCAAAGCTAACGCTTCTCTAGGGCTTCCAGAAATGATTAAAATTGCTTCAGACAAATATTATACTGCGAACAAAGCCGTCAAACACCAATATCATGCAAGAAACGGCTGGTATCATTATACTACACGTTTCGCCCTCCCCGTGTTTGATAATCATGGCAAATTGATTCGTTATAATACATTTCGTGCAGAGCTTCTTGTTCGTCATTCTGCTGATAACAAGTTATATCTGTACGACATGCTGAATATCAAAAAAGAAACGGCTCTCCCCGCAAGCCATAACCTGCAATAAAAGTCCGTTCCTTTTTCTCAATACTTATTTCGCCCGCTTTTTCTTAGCTAAGCTTTTGCTGCTGTTATTGCTGCCGCAGTCTCTGTTATAGCAGCCGTTATGGGAACCGATGGAAATCTCCAGATGGATCCCGTCTGTGGCAGGCGCCAAAAACAAGCCTAACGCCACACCTGTCAGCAGCGCGGCAGCCGCCATAACGCCCTTCTCCGCCGGCGTATGCTCTCTTTCCAGAAATGCCTTGATCCTGCAGGGCCTGCATGTTTTTTCCTTCTCCATAGTTTTCCTCCGTCGCCCGCGGCTAAATCTGAGCCAGCTGATCCTCCAGCGTCGCGATCTCATCATAATGCCCGTCGACACGGCATACGATCTCCATTGCCTCCGGTGTCAGCGCTTCGCCTGCCTTTGCCTTCTCATAGAAGATCCGGCCCAGGTTTGCCAGCTCTGCCTCAACATCCTTCTTTTCCCCGTTGATCTTTGTCTTGATTTTCGTGATCTCTACTGCGTCACTGGCTTTATCGCCGATGGCTGCAGCCGCGTCTGTTAATTTGTCCAAAAAAGCCATATTTCTTCCTCCTAAAGCTATTCTTTACAATTCGTTAACCGGGTCGTCTTGCCCGCTATAAACTTTTTCTTCGCGTCAAAGGATCTCTGCTCCAGACTGGTATCCAGCGCTCCGCCGGATATCGCAAGTCCGGCCTTCTCTGCCGCCGTTTCCACGATCTTTTCCGTCAGCCACGGATTGGTCACCAGCATCGGCCCCAGAGTATTGGTGAAAACAGAGTTTTCCTTCCTGAATCCCTCCTGCCGGTCTCTGCCCGTGTTGCCGTAGCCGTAGATCAGCCGTCCGAAAGGCTCCTCGCCCTCCGAAATAAGATCCGCCATCTGGATCTGGTTGCCCAGGACCTCCATTTCCGCGCCGCCGTACTGACAGGTAAAATACACGTCGTCCCCGTAAACGGCTTCATTCTCCTTTGCTGTCGCCTGCAGAAGCCCCATCGCCTCAAAGGAGCTTCCGTCAGCCCGCTGCACCTGACGGCACCACAGACCTGCAGATGTTCCCGTCGCGATCAAAGGGCGTCCATCGGACACGAACTCCTCAAACCTGGACTTTAACGGCTTTAGATACTCTAACACTACAGGAAAAGATACGATTTCTCCCGGCGGACAGAAGATGATATCGTAATTCATCGGGTCAAAGCCCTCTGTTTCAAAGTCGATCTGATCCACCGCCGCTTCCAGTCCTTTCAGAGCGATGATCCTCTGTAATGCCAGTATATTCCCTCTCTCTCCGTGAAGATACAGGGTATCAGGGAAAAGCCATGCGATTCTTAACTCTCTCATTTATTTTCCCTCCTTTTCAATGTACTTCTTCATATGATCAAAGGTATGCAGCCATGTGATCAGGTAAATATTCTTTGTCTCCGCTTCTTCGATCTGGCGGAAAATGGTCTCCACCTCTTCCGTTTCTTCAATGGAGATCACAGACGGGTCCACTCCTTCATAGATCAGACGGTTTGCCGTATCGTAGCAGACTGCTTCCGAGAAGCAGAAATACTTTTCCACATCAGATTTCACCAGCTCAGACAGATCGCAGTCAAACGCGTAGAAAGAATTGGTGTAATGCGGGATCATGTCGATGAGAGGACACAGCCCCAGGCAGATCATCTTTTTCTCAGGATCCGCCGCCATAACGTTGATACAGGTCTGCAGCGTCTCTGGATTTTCCTGTTTGATACGCATGTATTTGATCGTCTTATCCTTGTATTTCAGGATCTCAAACCGGCCGCCCACATTTTTGAAGCTGCCGAAAGCCTTTGCTGCGTCCGCAGGCTCTATGCCGCCCAGCTCCTTTGCCACGGCCAGCGCCCCAGCGTAATTATAGCACATATACGGCGTATCGTACGGCATCGTGAACGCCACATCGCCCAGCTTGAAGCTGCGGCCCGCAAAGTCCACATCAGTGATCGTGTAATCTGCCTTCTCGCTGCTGGCCAGATCGCAGTGGCTGCAGTGGAATTTTCCCACGCCGTCATTGTTGTAATAATCAAAGACGATCTTGTGTCTGCACCGCGGACACGCCATGGTCGGAAAGCTGCCGCCTTTGGTAAAGGATTCCGGATGACGCTCCACGCCGTAGGTAACGATATGATCAGACTTGGCGTCGAAAGAACGGGTCCTCGGTTCTTCGTTATTGAGGAAGAATCTGATTCCCGATGGCAGTCCGTCAAAGATCTTGCGGTAAATGAAATCCGGGTCTCCGTTTCTCTGCACCTGATCCTTCTGCAGATTGGTGATCATGATGTTGCCGGCAGGCAGCTGCTTGTGGATCAGCGGCAGATACCGCTCGTCCGTCTCAAAGATGATATAATCCGCCTTGATGCGGCCCGTCAGCGTAGAAGCCTTTGATAAAGCCGTAGCCACACCATAGATCAGATTAGCTCCTTCCAGATTGGCCACCACCTTCTTGCCGTTTGAACGGAAAATATGAGTGATCAGGTTATTCGTGGTGGACTTGCCGTTGGTTCCGGTGATAAAAAGGACCTTGGAATAGTCGATCCCCTTAAAGTGAGCTACCATCTGCGGATCGATCCGCATGGCCTTCTCCCCGGAAAAGTTGGATCCGCAGCTCTTGTCCACAATGTTAATGATCACGTTGATCAGTTTCGCAAACCACAGTGCGAGATAAAATTTCATGTTTCTTCATTCCTCCTGGTTATAATATATCAGACGTAGTCTGGAAATCTCTTCTTTGAAACGCGGAAACGCGCTTTCGTTTCTCTTCTTAATATACACTAACAGGAATATTTTATCATACTCTTCCGCGATATGCCACAGAAAAGTTGGAAAGTTTGTGTATGCCTTTACATACATATTACTGTTCACAGTCAATTGCTGTTTTCTACTCTACAGCCGCCATGTAAAACCTGCTGCCGTACAGAATGATCCATCTTTTCTGCGGAGAATTCTTGTATTGTACCGACTGCGCGCCATTTTTTGCGAAAAAAATGCCTCATACGGCGCCCGTTATCTGATTCACGCTACATTTATGATCCATAATGCGGCTATACGGCGCGCTGCACTCTGCTGTACAGATATTTTCAGTCTGTATGCTCCATGCAGCTGTAAAGAAAAAGTAAAAGCAAGCTTACATCTGTCTTTTCGCGCCGTATATCCGTAAAATACTGCGAAAAAGCGGCGCGCGACAGTCAGGCAACGCCGTATAAGCGCCAAAAAGCAAAAAAAGCGGCGGCACAGATTGTATCTAATACCTATTTGAAAGATATCACAGAAAAACTCACCTGCATAAAAATTTAGCGCACTAAAAAACTGAGTAAAGGCCGTTCTAAAACCTCTGCTCAGTTCCTGATCGAGCTTTACGCACAGCTTACTGCAACGCACGCGATTCAATATTTTTCAAACTGAAATGAGAAATAGTAGACATAATCATTATCGGTATCAAAATTCCCGCTTTCCATGTCAGAAACAGGACTGGCATGCAGCCCGTCTTTGCCGTATATTAGCGCCGCCAGCCCCTGCTCTTCACTATACTGAATCGGGACCGCTTCTTCGATCTGCACAGCTGATCTTCCGTAGTATTCTCTGTCCTTTACATTCTCCAGAATCGGAATATCCGTTGAAACGCTGCCAGATTGATCTGCGACGACCAGCTTGACCGTAAAATCTTCAAAATCCGGTACAATGGCGATGATACCCTCTGATGCAGAATCAATGTCTTCATATGAGAAAGACGCAGCACACTCCTTTGTTATCAGCTTTCCTGACCGGTATTCGGACATGTATATCGTCAGCTGCTTAAATTCTTCTTTTGAATAATATCTGAAAAGCAGCGCGCCGTCTATGCCGGACAATAGCTGTGCCGTCTTCATCTCCGCGCTGTCCCGGTCAAAAGCGGTGATGTAATTCTGCGGCTGACTTGAACTGCGGAATATAACAGTTCCCAGTGAAACAACCGCGATCATCGTAATGATGATCAGAACAGCTATGATGGTTTTGAGATTCTTCTGCCTGTGTCTGCTGTCCTTTGTGATCTGAATCAGATTATCTTCAGACCGCTTTGCTATATCTTCCTCTTTGATATCTTCCCCGGCCAGGAATTCATTGATGCTGATCCCAAGGATATTACATAACTCCATATAGACCGATACGTCCGGCAGGCATATGCCCCGTTCCCACTTGGAAACGGATTTATCACTCATGCCCAGTTTCTCCGCGAGCTGTTTTTGCGTTAATCCTAAGTCTTTTCGCTTCTCTGCAATATGCTTTCCTATTTTGATAAGATCCATGCTGATGCTGCCTCCCTTCAAAGTAATTATATCTGTTATTTGAACAGATGAACACCCCTTAAAAGTAGAATCCAGCCTGTTAGCCCAAAACCCCTGACAGTTCGGACAACGCGGTCCCGGCCTCTGTCAGGGGTTTCTTTTTTCGCAGCGCGCGCCTGCTCGCCGCCAACAACGCCTACAATATGATACAGATAAAATAATCTTTTCCTTCGTTGCTGATCTTCTGCAGAGACTTCTGAACTTTATCCTGCAGCACAGCAGGCATGGATGTCAGCTTTCCGTTCATCTGCTCTACCACCATATCCTGCAGGGACTTTCCAAAGAGGTTGGTCTCCCAGATATCCTCTTCTTCATCCGAAGCCTGGAATTTCTCCATCAGATATTTTGCCAGATCTTCCGACTGCTGTTCGCTTCCCACGATAGGCGATATCTCCGTAGTGATATCCGTGCGGATGATATGCAGGCACGGAGCCGAAGCCACCAGACGCACGCCGTATTTATTTCCCTGATGAAATACCTCAGGCTGACCCAGGTGCATCTGTGACAGTTTAGGATGAACAATGCCGTAACCAGTGCGTCCCACATTCATCAGCGCTGCCTCCATGGTGTCGTAGGATTCCTTCGCCTTGGCGTAATCCTTCATCAGCAGGAACATTTCCCGATCATCAGCCACAGGATGATGCAGCAGCTCACTGACGATCTCATAATACAGTCCGTCCTGCAGACCGATATCCACAAACAGCCTTCCTGTAGCCATCTCGCAGCTGCTCACGGAAGCCTTCTTCACAAAAGGACACGCCGACAGCATTCCTACAGACGCCGCTGCGCTGCTGACCGTATCCACGGTCTCCATCCAGCCCCGTACAGCGTCGACCAGACCAGCTTTGATACTGTGATCCGGCGGCAGTGCGTCCATGAATTCCGGCAAATCGATACATATTTCGCTGACCGGAAATTCCCGCAGCAGCGCGTCAAAGATCTGCCCCGGCACGTCACTGTTCATATGCATGCAGTCTGCCGCGATGACAGGCACGCCGTAGGTCTCTTCCAAAAAGCCAGTCAGTTCTCTGGTCTTCGGCGCGGCCGGCTGACTGCTGTTCAATACGATCACAAATGGCTTGCCCAGCGCCTTCAGCTGCGCCGCCGTCTTTTCTTCCGCTTTGATGTAGCTTTCTCTGGGCAGTTCTCCGAAGCTGCCGTCACAGGTAAGCAGCACGCCCACAGTAGAGTGATCCGTAATGACCTTTTCCGTTCCCAGCTCCGCGGCTTCCTCAAAGGGGATCGGCTCGCCGCTCCATGGCGTCTTGACCATACGGCTCCTGCCCTCTTCCTGATGTCCCAGGACGCCCGGCACCAGATACCCGACACAGTCCACCAGCCGAACAGACATGGAAGCGCTTCCCACTTTGATCTTCACCGCTTCTTCCGGGATGAACTTGGGTTCCGTCGTAGTGATGGTCCGGCCGTCTCCGCTCTGCGGCAGCAGGTCTACAACCCGGCTTCTCACATAGGTGTTTTCGATGCCCGGTACCACAAACAGTTCCATGAACCGCTTGATAAACGTCGACTTCCCTGTTCTGACAGGCCCCACAACGCCTACGTGGATCTCTCCTCCCGTTCTTTCTGCTATATTCTTATAAATCGTTCCATCCGTCATACCTTCGTCCTCTTTCTCACATAACTCTATGAGAATATATGAAAGAACCGTCCCGGATATGACGATTCTGGGACGGTTCCTGAAAGTTTTAGTCTTCGATTTTGTACTGGATGGCGTTGATGATGGCCGCGGCAATGTTGCTGCCTCCTTTGCGGCCTCGTGCCACGATGGCCGGAACGCCCAGCTCGATGAGCTTTTCTTTGGACTCTACCACATTGACAAAGCCTACCGGCACGCCGACTACAGCTGCCGGATCCAGTCTGCCGGCTTTGACCAGATCATAGATAGACAAAAGTGCTGTCGGCGCGTTTCCGATGGCGAAGATCACCGGTCTGTCCAGACGGCTGGCCTTCTCCATGCTGACCAGAGATCGGGTAACGCCTCTTTCTCTGGCTTCTGCCGCAACATCCGCGTCACCGATGAAGCACAGGACTTCACCGCCGTATTTTTCTATCCTTCTTTTGTTGATGCCCGCCTGAGCCATACGGGTATCAGTAACGATATAAGCGCCGCTTTTGATGGCGTCCTGGATCTTCTCGATAATGCCCTCCGTAAAATACAGACTGTCGGCATACTCAAAATCCGCCGATGTATGGATGCACCTCTTGATCACTGCCTCATATCTTGGGTCCAGTTTTTTATCGCCCAGAATTTCTGTTATGATCTCGAAACTTCTCGTTTCGATCTGATCGGGTTTGATGTTTTCTATCTTCATTAACCTTCGATACCTGCCCTTGCTCCGATTCCCCTGTCAAACGGGTGTTTTACTTTATCGATCCTGGATACGTAGTCTGCCAGCTCGACCAGTCTCTCAGACGGATAACGGCCGGTCATGACCACTTCCAGCTGCTCCGGTCTGTTTTCCAGAAAGTCCGCGATCACATTTTCGTCCAGCAGTCCCGCCTCGATAGCGCCTAAGGTCTCGTCCAGCACCAGCATATCAAAGTGTTCCGTCTCCAGCCTCTTTACCACATCAGCAAACTGCTCCGCGTTGGAGTTTCTGGTCTCTTCCTTCTCCTCCTCAGTCATCTGAAAAGAAAATTTCTTTACCGGCTTCATGCCGACCACTTCCACATTGTCCAGACTGCGCAGCACCTTCAGTTCACTGCTGTCTCCTGATTTGAGGAACTGCATGAACAGCACACGCAGGCCGTATCCGGCTGCTCGCACTGTCAGACCTACGCTGCAAGTGGTCTTGCCTTTTCCCTCACCGCAATAAATGTGCACCAATCCTAAATCATTCTTTTTCATCATTATCCTCCCCGTTTAAAATTCTGTAGATCAGATCCATATCCAGCGACTTCCGCAGGCCGTCAGCAAGAATGTCGTACTGTTCCTGCTTGTACGCGTCTACATCAAAGGCTTTCACATCGGAAAAATCGAGCCCCTTGGCCGCAAGGAGCGCCTCAATGATGGTTCTCGCGATCTCTTCCCTGTCAAAGACGCCGTGGATATAGGTTCCGTAAACATTTCCTTCGTTGATCAGATTGCCGTCGACGCCGGAAACGCCCATATGGATCTCATATCCCTGATAGGCCTTCCCCGACAGGCCGGCAAAAATGCCTCCTACATTAGAAAGTACCCCGGTTGCGTTGGTTCTAACCTTCTCATCCTCAAAAACTGTACTGTGAGGCAGCAGGCCGATCCCTGCCATGTCTCCGCCATGTTCTACGCCGTTTGGATCTGACAGGCTCTGGCCCAGCATCTGATAGCCGCCGCATATGCCGAAGATCGGCTTGTTTCTGGCGTGAAATTTCAGGATCGCAGCTTCCAGGCCGGACTGTCTCAGCCACAAAAGATCGCCCATGGTGTTCTTTGTTCCCGGCAGGATGATCAGATCCGGATCTCCCAGCTCGTGGACGGATCCTACATAGCGCACGCCTACGCCGTCTATATATTCCAGTGCGTTAAAATCTGTAAAGTTGGAGATACGAGGCGTTCTGATCACCGCGATATCGATGATGGACTCTGCCTTTCTTCCGGCGAAGCGGTCTGTCAGGCTGTCCTCATCGTCTACATCCAGCTTCATATACGGAACCACACCTGCCACCGGCACTTTGATGATATCCTCCAGCATGTCAAGTCCCGGCTGCAGAATGGTCACATCGCCCCGGAATTTGTTGATGACCACGCCTTTGACCCTCGCCTTGTCCTCTTCGTCAAAGAGCAGCATAGTTCCAGCCAGCGACGCGAATACGCCGCCCCGGTCGATGTCGCCTACCAGCAGCACCGGAGCGTCGGCCATTTTCGCCATGCCCATATTGACCAGATCGTTTTCCATCAGATTGATCTCCGCCGGACTTCCTGCTCCCTCCAGGACGATGACGTCATATTCTTCTGCCAGAGAATCAAAAGCCTTCTTCACCTCGGTGCGGAAATTGTCTTTGCAGGCGTAGAATTCCTTTGCTGTCAGATTGCCATGAACTTCACCGTTGATGATGACCTGAGAACCCTGATCGCTGGTCGGCTTCAGCAGAATAGGGTTCATCCGGCAGTCCGGTTCGATCTGGCAGGTCTCTGCCTGCATGACCTGCGCTCTGCCCATTTCAAATCCGTCTTTGGTGATAAAGGAATTCAGCGCCATGTTCTGCGCTTTAAACGGCGCCACCCTGTATCCGTCCTGCTTGAAGATCCTGCACAGGCCGGCCGCCAGCAGGCTTTTTCCCGCGTTGGAACAGGTACCCAGTACCATGATCGTCTTAGCCTTTGATCTGTCTGTCATAATTTCCCTCATTTCTCTTCGTTACCGCTGCCAGACTCTGAAGGAAGTACGCATTTTCCTCCCGGGTCCGTACCGCGATGCGATAGTAGTGTTCATCTAATGTAATATAATTGGCGCAGCTTCTTATCATAATGTTCCGCTCCATCAAAGGTCCGGTCAGATCAGATTCGCTGCGGAAAAAGATATAGTTTGCCTGCCCGTCGTAGACACGGTACCCCAGAGCCTTCAGCCCGTCCGCCAGAAAAGACCGGTTCTCAGCCACATAAAGCTTTGTCCTCTCCACAAAGCCTGTTTCAGCGGTCTTCAGCGCCGCGACTCCCGCTTTTGATGCCGGCGTGGATACAGCCCACGGCTGCAGAGTTCCCGCGATCTTCTCACAGATATTTCTGTCACCGCAGATGCAGTACCCCAGCCGCAGACCGGCCATGGCGTACAGCTTGGTAAAGGCTTTCAGGATCACCACCGAGGGCAGGCGGCCGATGTCCTTCAGAACAGAGTATTTCTCTTCCTCAGCAAGAAACTCGGAAAAACACTCGTCCAGCATCAGGATCACGCCGCTTTGGCCGCATTTCTCCGCAACAGCAAGAACCAGCTCCCGGGAAGCGGGCAGTCCCGTCGGATTGTTGGGATTGCAGAGAAACATCATGTCATAGGATCCGTCAACAGCCGCAAGAACGTCTTCCCCCAGCCGGAATTCCTGATCTTCCCGCAGAAGGAAGTGATCGACGCAGCAGCCTGCGCTTTGAAGGGCCTGTTCATACTCCGAAAAGGTCGGCGACACAATCAAAGCCTTCTTCGGCCGCAGCGCCAGTACTGCCCGAAAGATGATGTCAGCCGCGCCGTTGCCGCAGCAGATACAGTCCGGATCCACGTCGTGATACCGGCTCAGGGCAGCCGTCAGCTCGCGATTCCAGGGATCGGGGTAACTTTCATATTTGTCTATATTGTCAATGAGCGCCTGCTTGACCTCCTGAGGCATGCCCAGAGGGTTCAGGTTGGCAGAAAAATCATAGACCCGATGATCAAATTTGTAGATATTTCCGCCGTGGATTTCTTTCATCATAATGCATTCACCAATATTATTCTAATTCCTTCATAGACCGCCAGGCTCAGAAACGCTGCGCCGTACATCAGCCGTGCTGTCCGAGGTATGTCCTCCGCTTCTACAGGACGCAGATCGTCTCCGATGGTCTTCTTTTTATACAGTCTGCCAAAATAGTAGGCGTCCCCCGCCAGCTGGACCCGCAGCGCGCCGGCGCAGGCTGATTCCGGATGGGCGCTGTTGGGACTTGCGTGGTTATGCCTGTCCCGCCTGTATATCTTCCACGCGTTCTTTCCATCAAATCCGGTAAAGAAAGACGCCGCCACCATAGCCAGTGCCGTCAGTCTGGCCGGTATGTAGTTGAACACATCATCGGAAATCGCAGATACTTTTCCGAAATTGATATACTTCTCATTCTTGTACCCGACCATGGAATCCAGCGTATTGACGCCCTTATACAGAAAGCCCAGGGGCGCGCCGCCGAGAACCATAAAGATCATAGGCGCGATAACGCCGTCAGAGGTATTTTCCGCGATAGTCTCCACCACCGCTTTCGTGATCTGTCTGAAATCCAGATGCTCCGTATCTCTTCCCACGATCCATGACAGATACTTCCGGGAACCTTCGATATCTTCTGCTTTGATATGCTTATAGACCCGCATGCTCTCGTCCCGCAGGGATCTGGCCGCAAATATCTGATAGCAGAACAGAACTTCCAGCCCATACTTAAGCCACACGTGTATCAGGGCCGCTCCCTCAAGGATCAGCCACGAAACGGCGAAGGATACAGCTGGAACCGCAGCGGCCAGCACCGCGCCCGCTGCGATCTCTCCCCCTCTGGTCTTCGGAAAGATCTTCCGCAGCAGTTTTTCTCCTGACGAGATCAGCCATCCGATGAAGCGGATGGGATGAGGCAGCCACTGGGGGTCTCCAAAGAGACAGTCCAGCACAAATCCTGCCAGAACCACGATGACTATTTCCATTTGAACGCCTCACATTTCTTCACAAAATTCTCCGCGAAGCGCAGATTGCTCCACAGATGAAGATGAGGATAACCGGCAAAGACCGTATCCCCTGTCTGAACAGCCTGCCAGCTCCGTTTCCCTTTGGAAGCGGTAAATCCGTCTCCCGCATTATCGCTGTCACTGTAATGAAACTCATGGCAGCGGATCTGCTCGCCGCAGCTGCACATCAGGTTGTCTTCATTGGCTGTCAAAGTCTTATAACCGAAGCGGACCAGTTTTTCTGTCATATGAGAACATCCCGGCAGCGCCCCGGCCATAGCATAAGCTCTGCCATTCCTCTCTATTGACTCACCCAGATACATGAAGCCGCCGCACTCGGCGTAGACCGGCATGCCGGACTGTACCGCCTGTCTGACGGCACAGCGCATGGCCTTGTTGGCAGACAGCTTTTCAAGATGCTCCTCCGGGTAACCGCCGCCTAAGATCATACCGCTGATCCCATCCGGTAGTCCTATGTCCTCCAATGGAGAAAAAGGGATCAGCTCCGCGCCCAGACGCCGCAGCAGCATGAAATTATCTTCATAGTAAAAGCAGAAAGCTTTGTCCCGGGCCACGGCGATCTTTACCGGCCGGTCCGTGACGGGCGCGACGCGGATTTCCTCACATTCCAGTGACGGCGCTGAAGCGGCCAGTTCCAGAATGCCGTCGATATCCAGAGAACCAGCGGCGGCCCTGCCAAGGGCTTCCATCTTGTCACGAAGGTCATCGACCTCTTCCGCTGTGACCAGTCCCAGATGACGGCTGCCCAGTTCAGCTTCCGCGACCTTCGGCATGAATCCGTAACACCTGACAGACAGCTTCTCTTCTATCATGTTCTTATAGACCGGATACATACCGGCAGAGCAGTGATTCAGGATCACTCCGGCGATCTGATTTTCTCCGAAATTCAGGTAGCCGGACAGCTCCGCAAGCAGGGAAATACTCTTGCCGCCTGCGCTGACAATGAGGATCTCCGGCGCTGCGGTGACGCGGGAAATGTGGTTGGCGGAAAAGCTGTCGTCTTCAAAACCCAGGCCGTCATACATGCCCATGACTCCTTCTATCACAGCGATATCTGCATCCTTTCCATTTTCCGAAAGGAGATATCTGACTGTATTTTCACCGCACAGAAACAGGTCCAGATTTCTGGATTTGGTTCCTATGATCTCGCTGTGAAACATGGGGTCGATATAATCTGGCCCGCATTTAAAGCTGGCAGCCTTGATCCCTCTGTCCTTCAGCGCCTGCAGCAGCCCGCAGGTGACTGTGGTCTTGCCGCAGCCGCTGCCGGTGCCGACCAGCATGATCCTATTCACATCCGTTTTCAAATTTCTTTGCTCCTTTAATGATATATACCGGGTTCTCAGCCTTCATCAGATGATATCGTCCCAGTTTCTGCGCCGTGGAAATGTTGGCGCAGGTAATTTCTGTTTCAAGGCCCAGCGCGCCGCATACATCGGCAGTCTGGGCGATAGTCTCCAAAGTTACAGCCGTGACAACGAAAACAGCGTGTTCATTCCGGTCCAGAACCGCCGTCATGATCTCCGCCAGATTGCCGGTGCTTCCTCCGATGAAAACCTTATCCGCAGGCGGAAAAGCTTCCAGTCCTTCCGGCGCCAGAGCCTGCCTGATGACGATGTTCCGCGCGCCGGTCTTTTTCATATTCTCCCGGACCAGTTCTACGGCATAGTCCTCTTTCTCCACAGCATAGACCATGGACTCACAGGCTCTGCAGGCCATGGCGCAGGTCACGGAACCAGTTCCGGCTCCGATGTCGTAAACGATATCAGACGGCTGGATCTCCAGCGCTGCCACAGCCAGATTCCGCACGGCTTCTTTGGTCATCGGGCTTTTACCCCGGATAAAATCACTGTCTTTCAGCGTTCTGTATCGGTTTACATAATCCTTATTCTCGACGATCACAACAGCCAGATCGTCAAAGTCCTGTCCTGCCAGTTCCTCCGGCGTACTGCTGACGATCCGTTCTTTTTCTGAAGACAGATTTTCTCCAACATGGACCCTCACCTCTGTCAACTCCGCTTCCACCAGCTGGTTTACTACATCTCCCACTTTGACTGCCCCGCCGGTCAGCGCAAAGACCCTTGGGTTATAGCATACGTAAGGCACGATAGATGCGTTCCGTCCGTGAAGACTGATCAGCTTCAGATCCTCATATCCCATCTTCAGCTTCGACGTAAAATAGGACAGGCTGCCGATACCGCTGATAAATTCAAGTTCTGCCGATTCATCGATCCGCTTGGCGATAGTAGAGGCGATGCTGTAAAAACCGGTATCTCCGGAGGCAGCGACGCAGACGGTCATATCCTCTTTCGCATGGCTGTTGATATACGCCACTGTATCCATAACGCCTAAGACCTTCACATCGGGCCGCAGCGCTTTCAGCGGTTCTGCCAGCCGGGCCGCCGTCAGGACCACGTCAGAATCTCTGATGCACTCCAGCGCCTGTACGGTATAGGTTGAAGCTGCGCCGGGACCGGCGCCTGCAACGATCACTTTCATCTATTTCACTCCATTGATCAGCTTGCTATAGGTTTCGATGGTGTAGTCCAGCTCGCTTCTGGTAAAGCAGCTGTTGATAAACATGGCTTCGTACTGAGACGGCGCCACATAGATGCCAGCGTCCAGCAGTCCGGAAAAGACATGGCTGAAACGGACTGTATCCGATTTCTGGGCGCTCTCATAATCGGTTACCGGCTCTGTCGTATAGAACATGCAGGCCAGGGATCCGATGTTGTTGACCGTGAAGCCGCAGCTCTGACGCAGGCCGTCTGCAAGATAAGCGCCCATCTCATTGAGCCGGTCGTAGATGCCCGGATCAGCCAGCAGCTGCTTCAGTGTTTCGATTCCCGCGGTCATGGC
The DNA here is from genome assembly GCA_021769965.1 of Eubacterium sp. GTDB lineage: Bacteria > Bacillota > Clostridia > Peptostreptococcales > Anaerovoracaceae > Senimuribacter. Next base: position 31,965 of record JAETRU010000012.1, on the reverse strand, counting down.
GATCGGGTTTCCTGACAGAGTGCCTGCCTGATATACACTGCCCAGCGGAGAAACGCATTCCATGATCTCTTTTCTACCGCCGTAAGCGCCCACCGGCATACCGCCGCCGATGATCTTTCCGTAAGTTACCAGATCCGGCGTAACGCCAAAATACTCTGCCGCGCCGCCAAAGGCAAGACGGAAGCCCGTGATGACCTCATCGAAAATCAGAAGCGCGCCGTATTTGTCGCAGAGGGCGCGCAGACCGGCCAGGAATCCTTCTGCCGCAGGTACTACGCCCATGTTAGCCGCCGTTGCTTCTACAATTACACAGGCTACGTCCTCTTTATTCTCCTTCATCAGCGCTTCCACACTGGCAAGGTCGTTATATCTGGCCAGCAAAGTGTCTTCTGCCGCGCCTTTTGTCACGCCCGCGCTGTCAGGATCTCCGAAGGTCATAGCGCCGGAACCTGCTTTGACCAGCATGGCGTCGCTGTGGCCGTGATAACAGCCTTCAAATTTAATGATCTTGTTCTTCTTCGTATAACCTCTGGCTGCGCGGAGAGCGCTCATGACCGCCTCTGTGCCGCTGTTGACCATGCGGATCATCTCCACGTGCGGAATGTTCTCGCAGATCAGTTCCGCCAGCTCCACTTCAAGCTCTGTGCAGGCGCCGAAGCTGAGTCCTTTTTCCACTCTCTTCTGTACCGCCGCGATCACTTTCGGGTCTGCGTGGCCTAAGATCATCGGACCCCAGGAGCCGACATAATCCAGATATTCTTTTCCTTCTATATCATAGATCTTGTTGCCGCAGGCTTTGTCGATAAATCTCGGGGTCATCCCTACAGACTTAAATGCTCTGACCGGGCTGTTGACGCCGCCGGGCATCACTTTTTTTGCTCTCTCAAAGAGCGTTTCTGAATTCTTTCCCATTATCCGATATCTCCTTTTCTGATAGCGTCTGCGATCTCCATGGCGTAATAAGTCATGATGATGTCCGCACCCGCTCTGTACATGGATGCAGCTGTTTCGCACATGATGCCGTACTCATCGATGAGTCCAGCTTTTCCGGCGTTTTTGATCATGGCGTATTCGCCGCTGACACTGTAAGTTGCAATCGGAAGATTCGTGTTATAGGAAAGCTCTCTGATCACATCTAAATAGGAAAGCGCCGGTTTTACCATGAGAATGTCTGCGCCCTCTTCCTCATCAATGGCGGCTTCTTTCATGCCCTCTCTCAGATTATGAGGATCCATCTGGTAAGTCTTTCTGTCGCCAAAAGACGGTGCGCTGCCCGCCGCGTCTCTGAACGGACCATAGAACTTGGACGCGTATTTTACAGCATAGCTCATGATCGGCGTATTCTTAAATCCGTTTTCGTCAAGACCTCCCCGCAGAGCCGCAATATGACCGTCCATCATATCCGACGGCGCGACCATATCCGCGCCAGCTGCAGCATGGGAAACCGCGATCTTTGAAAGATACTGCAAAGTCTCATCGTTATCTACATCGTGACCGCAGAGAATGCCGCAGTGACCATGAGACGTATATTCGCACATGCATACATCGGTAATGACATAAAGCTGATCGCCGTACTCTTTTTTCAGCGCGCGCACGGCCTGCTGCACGATGCCGTTTTCCGCATAAGCCTGGCTGCCCTTTTCGTCCTTTTCCTTCGGAATGCCGAAGAGAAGCAGCTTGTTTACGCCGTGCTCCAGACACTGGTCGGCGATCTCCTTCGCCCGGTCAGGGCTGTAGCGGAACTGTCCGTCCATAGCTGCAATTGGCGCCTTGATATTGCTGCCTTCCTCAAAGAAAACAGGATAGATCAGGCTGTCTGCGGATGCTCTTGTTTCTCTTACCATGCCGCGAATCAGCGGATTGGCTCTCAGTCTTCTAGGTCTAGTTATCATTGCAATCACTCCTTACTTTTTCTACCATACTGTCGATGGTCGCTATATCTGAAATCACTGTGTCAAATCCGAACTTTGCCGCTTCAGATGCGGTCTGCGTACCGATACAGAGGGCTTTTACGCCGGAAAAATCCTTTCGCTTCTGTGTATTCACAAATCCGTTTACACAGGATTTGCTGGTAAAAGTCACATAATCCCATGCATCCAGGTTTTCGATTTCCTCGTGTTCTACATAATCTGTATTGTAAACAGGATAATCCAGATAGGCAATGTTTCCTGCATCCAGCGCATCGGTCAGATCCGCGGTTCCAATCTTTGCGCGAAGCAGGATCACTTTACTGTCAGGTGTAACAAATCCTGTTGATACCATTTCCTTGCCCAGGGTTTCTCCGTAAAAAGCAGACGGAATAAAGTCGGCTTTCAGCCCGAACTCTTCCAGGGCCTTCGCAGTCGCTGTGCCGATGCAGGCAAAACGTTTGCCAGCTGCCGCACGAACATCCCTGCCGTCTTCCATCAGCCATCTGAAGAAAGAACGAACACCCTCGGTACTGGTAAACACCAGCGTATCGTAATCCTCAAAAGGAGGATCCATCGGTCTGATAAAGTCAGTTCGGATACATGGATATAACTTCGTATCCGCGCCCAGATTCCGCAGTTTCTGTTCCAGTTTTGATGCCTTGCTTTGAGGCTGAGTTACCAGAACACGTTTACCCTTCAGAGGTTTTCTGCTGAACCAGTCAAATCGATCGGACAGACTGCAGACCTTTCCCACTGCAATCACTGCAGGAGATTTCACATGATTTACTGCTGTCGTTTCCTCTATATGCGCAAGATCCGAAATAAACTTTCTCTGCTTCGGATAAGTCCCGTTTTCAATGACAGCGCATGGCATATCCTGCTCCATACCTGCTTCCATCAGGCCTTTCGCAATGCGCCCGACAGTAGATACGCTCATCATGAAGATCAGTGTTCCCTTCAGTCTTACCAGGGCCTCAAAATCAATATCAAGCTCTGCGCCCGCCTTCGCGTGGCCTGTGATAATATGCAGGGATGAGCAGAAATCTCTGTGGGTCACAGGAATTCCCGCGTATGCCGGCACAGAAATGGAAGACGTAATGCCCGGAACGACTTCAAAAGGTATCCCGTTCTCAGACAGCAGCTCCAGTTCCTCACCGCCTCTTCCAAAGACGAAAGGGTCACCGCCCTTCAGGCGTACGACCATATTTCCTGCCTCAGCCTCTCTCAGCAAAATTCTGTTGATCTCATGCTGGGGCACCGGATGGTTTCCGACATTTTTGCCTACATCGATCAGCTTCGCGCCATCAGGGATCAGATCCATGATGCTTTCGCTGACCAGCCGGTCATAGACGATGACGTCGGCTTCACCGATAAGTCTGACCGCCTTTACAGTCAGCAGATCCTTGTCTCCGGGACCTGCTCCCACTAAATATACCTTACCTCTGCTCATGATCTGCCTCCTTTCATTGCCAGCGCCAGCTGTCTTCCCAAAGCTTCTCCCTCATATTTGCTGCCGGTAACTGCATCTATGTACTGGTTTTCTTTTTCATCTACATAAAAACCAGTGATCGTGATACTTTCGCCGTCTATCACGGCGTAAGCCGCAACCGGTGAACTGCAGCCGCCGTCCAGCGTCCGCACGAAGCTTCTTTCCGCCAGCGCGATCAGCTTTGTCTCTTCATCGGCAAAATCTTTCAGGAAAGACACCTGATAGCCTGCTCTTCCCTGTACTGCCAGAATTCCCTGGCAGGCTGCGGGCAGAATTTCTTCAGTCGAAAACAGCTTACTGACCCGCGGCTCAAGATTCAGTCTTTTCAGGCCCGCATAAGCCAGAATGATCGCGTCAAACTGGCCTTCGTCCAGTTTTCTGAGTCTGGTCTGTACATTGCCCCGAATTGGTTTGATCACTGCGTCCGGGTACAGTTTCTGCGCCTGCAGCGTTCTTCTCTTCGAAGAACAGCCGATGACCGGATTTTTGGGAAGTTCTGAAATTCCCGCCCGAAGAACCAGCGCGTCTCTGGGATCTTCTCTCTTTGAAAATGCCAGAAGCGGAAGCTCCTCTGAAACTTCCATCGGCATATCTTTCAGGCTGTGCACTGTCAGATCTGCCCGATGGTCAAGGAGCGCCTTATCCAGCTCCTTGACGAAAAGCCCTTTTCCGCCGATCTGATCAAGGGTTTTATCTAAAATCATGTCGCCTGTAGTCTTCATGGTAATCAGGCTGACATCTATGTTACTGTCAAATTCTCTGATGGCGTCAATTACCATCTCTGACTGGATCACCGCCAGTTTGCTTTCCCGGCTTCCTACTATTACTTTCATCAGTACGCCTTTCCTTTTATGATTTCTCTTACTTTTTTCGCTGCCCTGCGGGTTACGTGATGATCTTTGCCGCTTCCCACAATGCCGCAGGTCACTTCCTCTCCCGCCGCAATGGCAGGAAAATAGAACGTGCACTCTGCTCTGCTGTCGCAGACACTGACTAAAATGCCGGCGGCTTTTGCGTCAAGACCGATTCTTCTGTTGGTCTCTCTGTCATCGGTACAGGCGAGAACCATGAAAGCGTCCGCAATGACCTGCTTTTCATAAGGTTTCTCTATCCATTTCAGTTTACCCGCTTCGGAAAGCGCTTTCACCTCATCGGAAACCCATGGCGCAGCCACTGTTACCTGAAAGTCAAATTCCATCAGGGTCCTGATTCTTCTGGAAGCGATATTGCCTCCGCCGATGACGACCACTGTTTTCTCCGCAGAAGGTACAAATATCGGAAAATATCTATTCTGCATAAAACGCCACCACTTTCCTCATCACTTCTTCGAGGCTAAAACCCGTCTCCTCAGCAGGTCTGCCGATAACGATCAGCCGGTATCCCGCGCGCAGGCATGCCACCTTATCATCAAACCCGCCGGCCTTACCTGTATTCTTTGTCACAAGAATCGTGCATCCGTACTGCTCCATCATCGCCAGATTCATCTTTTCAGTAAAAGGTCCCTGCATGGCGATAATATGCTTTGGCGCGATTCCTGCCTCCCTGCAGCTTTCCAGCGACGCAGGACTTGGCAGGACTCTGGCGGCCACACGTTCCTTCAGATTTTTAATTCCCTTATACTTTCCAAGCTCTTTGGCGCCGGTCGTCAAAAGGACCTTATCGTCGCACCGATTCAGAAGTTCTACTGCCTCTTCGATGGACGCAACCGCCGTAATGCCGTCATATTCTGTACTTCCCGCATCCCGGAGAAGCCTTACATAAGGTATGGTCCGGCTTTCGCAGGCCTTTCTGATATTTCCCGTGACGACGGCAGCGTAAGGATGCGTCGCGTCAATTACCAGGCCGTATGGTTTATCTCCTAAAAGCTTCTTCATATCGGAAAGGGTAAGCCTTCCCTCCATCACAGAAAGACCTGGGATATCGGAGAGCACTTCGCTGCCATATTCTGTGGCGACGCAGAAATCAGCAAAGGGCAAAAATCCCTTCTCCTCGAATGCCTTTGCCAGCTGATGTCCTTCCTTCGTACCGGCAAAGACCAGAATCCTCTTTTTCTTACACGCCTTTGTATCCACGAGGAGTTACCAGCTTTCCGTTGATGATTTTCGTCTGACTGTTTCCCACAAAAACGGTCGTAAACATGTCGATATCTTCGTTGTTCTTTAAATCAGCCAGAGTGCAGACTACTGCGGTTTCGCCGTCTCTGCCGATATTTTTCACATAGCCGCATGGCGTATCCCATGCTTTGGCGCAGCTCATAATCTCGGCTGCTTTATCAATATAGTCATGACGCTTCTTGCTCTTCGGATTGTACATGCAGACTACAAAATCCGCTTCCGCCGCAAGGCGCAGTCTCTTTTCGATCTTTTCCCACGGCGTCAGAAGGTCAGACAGGGAAATGACCGCAAAGTCGTGGATCAGCGGCGCTCCCAGAACTGCCGCGCCGCTGCATGCCGCTGTAATGCCGGGCACAGTGACGATCTCCACTTCCGGATGTTCCTCCGCTACTTCTGCCATGACCCCTGCCATGCCGTAAACGCCGGCGTCGCCGCTGCAGACAAAGGCAACTGTCTTTCCGGAAAGAGCAGATTCCAGTGCCAGCTTGCAGCGATCCACTTCCTGTTTCATCGCGGTTGATTTGATTTCTTTTCCAGCGGTCAGATCTTTTACCAGATCCACATACAGTGTGTAGCCTACCACGACGTCGCTCTCTCTGATGGCAGCTTCTGCCTGCGGCGTCATATATTCTTTATTTCCGGGACCGATCCCTACTACATATATTTTCATTTAGTTTTCCTCTTTCAAAAGACGCTCCCGAAAGCTGAGCCATTTGTGGAAGTCGTCCATATATTTATCAATGATCGCTTCGATCTCCTGCATCTGTTCTTCCTGCTTGGCATCTCTTACATCTCTGCCAAGGGTGTCGATATCGTAATAGCGCACATGGGAGATCTCCTCGACTTTCGGATCGATATCTCTCGGCACTGCCAGATCGATGAAAACCTCCGGAATCCTTTCCATGCGGCTGACTTCTTCATAAGTCACTGTGTAATGGGGACTCAGAGTCGCGCTGACTACTGCGTCTGCCTTGGCGATGGCCTCGTAGCGGCTGCCGTAGTTCACCGTTTCCACGCCTTTTGGGATAATATTTTCCCCATGTCTGTACTGACGCAGGGTCATCATCGGCGAGAGTCCTTCTTTTGCCAGAAGCTCCGCTACCAGACGGCCGATCATCCCGTTTCCGATGACAAGCACCTTGTGGATCGCCGGGTTGGTACGAATCAGTCTGACTGCCCTTGAAGCGGTAGAATTATCATCCACCTTAAAATCCACCAGCGTCTTCACCTTTTTACCGGCGCTGACGCCATTTCGGAAAATCACATTGAGATACGTATCCGTAGCCCCTGCCTTCTGTGCGGCTTTTACAGCGTCATCCACCTGTGTCACGATCTGATCATCTCCCCAGATCTGAGACTCCGCGCCTGAAGCGACTTTGCAGAGATGAACGATTGCCTCATCTCCCGCTATCGTTCTGTTCATATGCGCATAAGCATCATAATCCACATTGATCGCCGCGCAAAGCTCTCTGAAAGGATTCAGGCTCGCTCCTTCTGCAAGAGAAAGGTAAAGCTCTGTCCTGTTGCAGGTGGCGATCAGCACCGCGCCCAGTATTTCTTTCTTTGCTTTCAGCTTGTCATAAATGTCCGCAGTCTGCGTTTTGGTGCAGGAGAATACTTCTCTCTCTCCCAGTCCCGCCATGTTATAGTCGATATATGACATGATGATATTCAAAATTTACACTTCCAATCTCTCATAGCCAGGGCGCAGGTACACCCGCTTCCGCTGGTCTTCGATAATATTCTTGTTCCGTAACTGCTCGCCAGCACTGCGCTGCGCTCGCAGACATTATCCGTACCGGTGACTGTTTTCACTAAGTCCGATGACGGAAAGTCGCCTTCCACGCGCTGCAGCTCTTCGGCAGTGAAAGTGACAAAAGGAATTTTGTATTTGTCACAGAAAGCCAGTATACATGGCTCATATTTTTTCAGTTCAATGGAAGCAACCTGTTCTACCGCCTCAATTGCGATATTTTTCATTGCCAGCTGCTTCAGAATGAATTTTTCAAAGACTTCCGCGCTGACGCCTTTTCTGCAGCCTGCGCCCACTGTCACAATGCGGGGCACCAGATTGAGGGTATTCTCATAAGTCTTCTGGTTTCCTGCCAGACTGACGCAGATGCCGGTTTCCACATCGTCCAGGGTCAGAGCGCCCGGCATATCCCCTTCAAACGGAAACCCGCTGGAAATGCCGACCTTTTCTCCCCGCAGCACGGCTGATGAAACCAGTTTGATCTTACTGATGTCCATGATGTGACAGCCTGCGTATTTGCTCCAGACATCCACCGCAAACTGTCCGTTGATATCGGTGGCTGTGGTCAGTACCAGCTGCGCGTCTGTCATCTTCGCGAATTCAGCCGCGGCTTCGTTTGCGCCGCCCAGGTGGCCGGAAAGCAGCGGAACAGAAAATCTGCCGAACTCATCCATGACTACCACCGCGGGATCCTGGTCTTTGGATTTGATCAGCGGCGCGATGAGACGGACCGCGATTCCCGCAGCGCAGATAAAAAGGAAGGTGTCTTTTTTATTGAAATTTCTTTCCAGATATTCTCTGGCGCCTTCTTTTTCTTTTTCAAACAGCTCTACGCTGTAAGCATTCTGCAGATCTGCTGCGATTTTTCCTGCGATTTTTTGCGCCAGATGACAGCCTCTTGCCGTAAAGGCCACAATACCGATGTTCTTCATTATTTCGTTGCCTCTCGAAACAGGTGGGTAAAGGATGGATCATAGAGTTTGGAACGCTCATATTCACTGCCCAAAAAACCACCTACCATAATCAGTGCCATCTTATTGATGCCGTTTTCTTCCGCGGCTTTCGCGATATCTTTCACAGTAGTGCGAATTACCTTTTCATCCGGCCAGGTCGCTTTATAGACGATGGCTGCCGGACTGTCCGGTTCATAGCCGCCTGCGATGAGCCGTTCAGACAGCTCCTCCAGCATCGTGGAAGTCAGGAAAACGACCATGGTCGCGCCGTGGGCCGCCAGTTTGGAAATCTCTTCCTTTTCAGGCACCGGCGTTCTTCCTGCCATTCTTGTCAGAATCACGGTCTGGCTCACATTCGGCAGAGTGTACTCTGCGTTCAGCGCTGCGGCAGCGCCGATAAAGGAGCTGACGCCCGGTACCGAAACATATTCCATCTGCTCCCGGTCCAGAATATCCATCTGCTCTCTGATGGCGCCGTAGATGCAGGGGTCACCCGTGTGAAGTCTCACGACCTCCCTGCCGCGATTTTCTCTCATTACATCGATGACTTCTTCTAATGTCATTTTCGCGCTGTTATAAATCTTGCATGTTTCTTTTGCGTAGTCCAGAAGCGCCGGATTCACAAGAGAACCCGCATAGATGATAACATCTGCTTTTTTCAGAAGCTCCGCGCCTCTGACCGTAATCAGATCCGCCGCGCCCGGTCCTGCTCCGATAAAATAGATCATAGTTTAACTCTCCTTTTGTCTGTCTTCTGAAGGAATTACGATTAACGAAAAATAACTGGACTGTTCTTTCAGGTCGTTTAAATCATGATAGACCTTTTCGTTTTCCATGGTGGCGCATTCTACCATCATAGCTTTTTTCTCAGCCAGCTGCTCTTTGATCTGCATGATGCTTCTGCCTGACTTCATCAGCACTCTGGTACCGTCCAGAACTTCCGCCTGACTGCCCTTATAGGTTGCCGGAATCACGTGCAGCATTTCATCCCGCTCGCACAGAGACGTGTTCAGACTTGCCGCCGCGCCGCAAAAAGACGGGATGCCCGGTACCATAGCGGTCTCATGACCCCGCGCTGTCAATTTTCTGTGTACATACATGACCGTGCTGTAAATCGCAGGATCTCCCAGGGTCAGAAAAGCGACGTCTTTTCCCTGCGTCAGAATTTCCGCAATCGTATCCGCCGACTGCTCGTGATACCGCTCCAGTTCTTCTTTGTCCTTGATCATAGGCATGTCGCATTCCAGGATCTCTTTGCCGCGAATATAATCACCGGCGATTTTCAGCGCAATATTTTCTGACGCGCCGCTTTTCGGCACTGCGATCACCTGACAGGCTTTCATCACATTGATCGCTTTCACTGTAAGCAGCTGCGGGTCTCCCGGTCCCACACCCACTGCATAAAATTTTCCGCTCATATTTGTTTCATATCCTTTCTTATCTTTTCAGAAAGCCGGTCCGCGCCGGCGCTTTTCATAATATGGTTTCTGTCTGTGGTAAACAGAATTGTTTCTATCTTCACTTGTTCTTTCAGACGAAAGCGCAGATGATACAGCACCTTTTCCAGGATTCGCGCTTTCACGTCTTCATAATAGGGTTTTGTTTCAATCAGCCCGAAGGCTTCGTCGGTGGTAATGCACTCCATTATGCCCTTTACGGTATCGCTGTCTGCGCCGCAGATCGCGCTGTGCACGCCGATGATCTCCATTCTGCCGTCTGCATAGGAAGAATGGGTATTCATGATCCCCGCCGCCAGCTTGATCAGCTTTCCGGTGTGACCTACCAGCAGAATTTCCTCAAAGCCTTTAAACTTTATATAATCCAGGGCTTCGCCAATGTAATTGGAGACAGGTACTGCCTTTTCCACATCAAGACCCAGATAATCTCTGCAGAAATCTCTGCCGTAGTTTCCCGGCGCGATCAGGATCCTCTTCGGATTTTCCTGATACTGCTTGTCAATTACGATCTTGATGGTATCCACGAGGGCTTTCTCGCTCATCGGATCTACAATTCCCGTCGTGCCGAGAATAGAGATGCCTCCGACGATACCCAGCCTCGGATTATATGTTTTTTTCGCGGTCTCCTCGCCTGAAGGCACTGAGATTTCTACATACAGAGGTTCTTCCGTTTTTCCGAATTTTGCGCGCATCCGCTCTACGTTTTCAAAAATCATCCGCCGCGGCACCGGGTTGATGGCAGGTTCGCCTACAGAGCACTGCAACCCCCTCGCGGTAACGATACCAACGCCGCTGCCTCCAAGGAGCGTGATCCCGTTTCTGCTTTCTGCCGGCACAGCCGCATCAATAGGGTTCCTGCTGACAGCAGCGGTGATTTCCGCGCCGTGGGTCGCGTCAGGATCATCACCGCCGTCTTTTATTACGGCGCAGCGCACGATACTTTTCTGCATATCTATATTACTGACCTGCAGCGTGATTTTTTCACCTGCCGGCAGTATAATTTCCGCCTCTGAAATTTTTTCTCCCGAAAAAAGCATAGCCGCTGCCGAAGCAGCTGCCGCGGCAGCACAGCTTCCGGTCGTAAAACCATATTTTAGTTTTTTTCCATTTTTGACGGTAAATTTCTCCATACTATCCTTTCTTCCAGCCTTTCAGTTTTCGCCGCCGGCGAAAACTGAAAAAGCCCGAATCCACAGGATTCGGGCTTAGATATCTGCTCTATAAAGTTGATTTCTTCGAGCGGGCATCTTCTGCTTACCGGGAATCTGTTCGTCGAAAGATCAACTAAATCTATTACCCTAAAACTCATATCCTGTGACTTTCACGGTCAAATATTGGGATGTCTTCCGACTCTGACGTCAATGCTCTCTATGCGCCTTCCCGGGAAACATTCCCAGTGACTGGCTGTACGCCTTGCAAAAAAGCTCCGTCATTACGGCAGCAGGACTGTTCAGGACTCTCACCTGATTCCATATTACGATTTTATCAACCAATATTTTCAAGTTGCTTAACAAAATTATATTACAATCGTATTCCACTGTCAACTGCCATTTTACGCCGGATTCAGCCGCCGGTCAAAGCTGTTTTACCGCGCGCTCTGCATGACGGGCAAAGATCTTCCTGATTGCCGGGATCTGGCCCATGCCCCGAAGCACGCACTGCACTTCGTAGCCTTCCTTTTCCAGAATCGTTTTCCATGAATCCTCATCATCACTTGCCATATCGTTGTTGGCATGGTCGCCGGCAACGATCATCAGAGGCTGCAGAACGATTTTTTCATAGCCGCCTGCTTTTAAAGCAGGAAGAATGTCCTCTAAGGTCGGCACTGCCTCGACGGTAGCGATAAAGTAGTTGTGATGTCCCTGTTTTTTCAGTTCATCCTGCAGGTCAAAATATACCCTGTTCGCTTCTGCGCCAGTTCCGTGTCCCATCAGCACCACAGCAGTCTTTTCGTCCGTCAGCGCTTTCGTGTCTTCTGCCATGGCGGCAGCCACCTGTTCAAAATCCTCCGGATCTGTTAAAAGAGGCTCTCCCATGACGACTGCGTCAAAGAGGTCGCTGTGTGCCTTGACATCGCGCAGAAGATCGTGGTACTCTGTTCCGTTCATCAGGTGAGTCGGCTGTACTGCCAGCTTTCTAAAACCGTCCGCCGCCGCATGCTGCAGGGACTCTGCTTCGTTATCAATATGAAGTCCGTCTCTTTTTTTCAGTTTGTTGATAATCATCTGACTGGTAAAAGCGCGCCGCACCGGATAATCCGGAAAAGCCTCCGCAATTGCCTGCTCAATGGCGTCGATGGTAACTTTTCTGTTGTCGTTGTAGCTGGTGCCAAAACTTACTACCAAAATCGCAGTATCCTGTTTCTGTTTCATCATCACAATTCTCCTCACTTTTCACGAACAATGTTTTTCTTTTTATGCTTTTCCAAATAATACTCTTTCGGCGTAACGCCGATCTGATACAGTACATTTCCCCAGGATCCGCATTTTTCCTGCAGATCCTGCCGGAGCTGTTTGGGTACTTCTTTTTTCATCGGAATTTTCCCATCCCGCAGATAGCGGTTTCTGACCTTCGCAAGACGTTTTCTGTCACTTTCATCCAGATTCAGGACTTTATAATAACATCCGTAGAGGCTGTCAGAATGACACTTTCTGTTTTCCGCCATTCTATGATCGATGTAAATGTCATGAAAAGGCTCCATCCGCAGTACCGGTTCCAGATCGATCTGATACAGCGCGTTGCGCCAGGAACCGCACCTTTCTATAAGCGCCTGTTTCACGGCCGGATCGATCTCTCCATGAAGAGGGCTTCTTCCTATTTCATAGGCAAAATTCTTTACCTTTTCCAGCATATCCACATATTCTGTTTCCAGATCAGGGATCTTATGGACCGCTTTCTTAAAAAAATCAGAATCCAGCTTTGCTGCCTTGATTACAGAAGTCCATCCGCTGTAATACTTTTTCAGCTCTTCACAGACCTCCGGTAAGTCTCCCGGATGCGGAATTTTGCCAAGCTCCATCGCTTTTTTCCTGACTGCGGCAAGAAGGGATGCCTTGTGCTGTTTCTCCTTTTCCATCTGCTCCATGGTTTTCCCGCCTCTGCCTGCCGACGCGGAAAGTCCGGCTGCGCGCAGCGCATAAGGCCATTTGCCAAACCTGTGTTTGATGTAGTCCCGCAATACCCAGAAAACCTCTGCCTGTGCAGGCCCATGGCCCAGTTCCCCGGCCAGAGTTCTCAAATAAGCGAGCAGCTCTTCATCAGAAAAGCTTTGATAAACACTTTTCCCCTGCCGGCTTGCCATCGCGTAAGCCTGCCAGACTTCAGATGTTTTTTCATCCTGTCCATATCGTTTATCGGAGTTACGGCTGACTTTTTCTATCAGGTATCTCTTCTTCTGCTCTAACTCTAATACTTCCACTTTGATCTCACCTCAGCAAATAATCAGAAAGCCGGATGTGCCGATTCTCCTCAGCAGCAGACTTTCCGGAATATAAAAAACTGCAGCACAATGTGCTACAGCCCGTATTTTCTGTATCTGTTTTCAGGATGCCTGATAACCGTCAGGGAACTTCCTGTATTTCATGCAGGTCTTCTGGCTCGGGTATCTGCATCATGCGCACCTTCCCAGACCCTTACGCCCAGTGGTATACCGGCATGACTTCTCCCTTACAGCGGCGGCAACCGCACAGGATTTACACCTGTTTCCCTCTTTGCTGTAAAAACAGACAAGAAATACTTATCATTCAGTTGTAATTCAGTCATTCATTTGTTCGAGTTACAAATGCTCACATGGGTCATTGTACCATACAATCTTTCATTTGTATAGGAAAATTTTTGCGTTTAACTCTGTCTGCCCCGCTTGACAAAACGCGGCTTTCAGTAATATAATTGAATTACAATTGAATGTATACGGGTCCCTTTTGAGGGGGGGTCAAAAGAGAAGCAGGTGAAACTCCTGCACGGTCACGCCGCTGTAATGACGTAGCTCTTTCTTAATAAATGTCACTGGGAAACCGGGAAGGCAAGATAAGGGCGTCCGATGTCTAAGTCAGAAGAACTGCCCAAATACAGCCAATTTACACAGGTTACGAACGATGACCGGGTGTGAACACGAAATGGAAAGATTTTTTTGCATACCTTCCAAACGCCGCACCTGTCATTTGACAGGTTTTTTTATGCCTGAAAGCCGCGGCTTTCGTGTTTTGTTCATTACGTTTATTGAGAAAGGAGACATTATGACAAAAAGGCAAAAATTAGTTTTATCAATTGTAACAGTTTTTTCACTGATCTTCGGCGTGGTTCCTACCGCAAGCGCCATGCACATCATGGAGGGCTACCTGCCCGGAACCTACTGCCTGGTCTGGGGCGCTGTCTGCATTCCATTCCTGGTCTGGGGTTTTTTCTCCATCAGAAAAACTCTTGCCGATAACAGAAAAGTCATCACTGTGCTTGCTATGGCAGGCGCGTTTATCTTTGTAATTTCCTCACTGAAGATTCCGTCTGTCACGGGAAGCTGTTCCCATATGACAGGAACCGGTCTTGGCGCGATCCTTTTCGGACCGGCGGCAGTCAGCATTCTGGGGATCATCGTGCTTTTGTTTCAGGCAATTCTGCTGGCACACGGCGGACTTACCACCCTTGGAGCAAACACCTTCTCCATGGCTATCGCGGGACCGTTTATCGCATACGGCGTATATAAGCTGTGCGAAAAGTTAAAGATCAACAAAATGTTTTCCGTATTTCTGGCAGCTGCCTTAGGCGATCTGCTTACATACTGCGTTACCAGTCTGCAGCTGGCGCTGGCATACCCTTCAGAAGTGGGCGGCATCAGCGCTTCACTTTTGAAATTTCTGGGAATCTTTGCAACGACACAGGTGCCGCTTGCCATCGTTGAAGGCATTTTAACGGTTATCATCGTCATCGGACTGGAATCCTTTGCGAAACCGGAACTGAAATCGATCGGATTTATCAAGGAGGGAAAATAATATGGACAAAAAGAAATCTAAAAAAGGTCTCGTGATCCTGCTTCTGATTCTGGCAATTCTCATTGCGGTGGTTCCTTTCCTTGCGCTCAAAGGCGCAGAATTCGGCGGTTCTGATGATGCTGCCGGCGGTGTTGTGACAGAGATTCAGGGTGAAGAATACGAACCCTGGTTTACACCGGTTCTGGAAAAATATCTGGGCGGCGAGATCCCCGGAGAAATAGAAAGCCTGATCTTCTGCGTACAGACCGGTATCGGCGTGGGAATCCTCGCATTCTTTATGGGCCGGTTTTACGAAAGGAGAAAATGGATGAAGGACGAAAAGGAAGAATAAATAACCATGATCATTGTAGATAAGTTGTGCTATTTATCAAAACTCAGATATGTAAACCCGATGGAAAAGTTTGTTTTCGCAATGCTGACGCTCATTTTCTGTATCGTCAGTCGTTCCATTGCGATCGGCATTCTTACCATCGCGGTCAACAGCTGGCTGACCATTGTACGCGGCGGTATTTCCGCTGTCAGATACAGAAATCTGATGATGGTTCCCCTGGCTTTTCTTGTGCTGAGCACTGCTGCCATTATCATCAACATCAGCAGGCAGCTGCTGGATGCTTTCGCGATCCCCCTTGGAAACTGGTACCTTACCGGAAGTTTCGCGGGTATCGCCCACGGGGCGCAGCTTATCATCACAGCGCTGGCATCTGTTTCATGTCTGTATTTTCTGTCCTTCAACACAACTATGACAGATATCCTCAGCGTGCTGAGAAAACTCCATGTGCCTGCTCTGATGGTCGAGCTGATGCTGCTGATCTACCGGTACATCTTTGTGCTGCTGGACGTAGCCTACTACATTTCCACTTCACAAAACGCAAGACTTGGTCACAAAGATTTAAAAACTTCCATAAAATCCTTTGCGGCTATGGTACAGGCACTGTTTGTCAGGGCGATGAAACGCTCCAGAAATCTTTATGACGCCATGGAATCCAGAGGATATGACGGAGAAATAAAGGTTTTGGAAGAGAGCCATCCGGTCAGCAGGCGAAATATCTGTTATATCGCCATTTACGAGACTGCCCTTTTGCTGTTTACATTATGGTTTAAATGCTTTAGATAGGAGTTTCCATGAAAGATATTATTATTAAAGCAGAAAATTTATATTTTTCCTATGATGATGAGAAAAGCTATTCCTTAAACGGACTCGATCTGGAAATTGAACGCGGCAGAAAAGTCGCGTTTATGGGAGCCAACGGCGCCGGAAAATCTACTTTTTTTCTGTGCTTAAACGGCATTCACAAGCCTTCGCAGGGCACCCTCTATCTGGACGGCAAACCTGTAGATTACAGCAAAAAAGGTCTCTTGGATCTTCGCAGCAAGGTGGGCATCGTCTTTCAGGATCCGGATAACCAGCTGTTTTCTGCTTCCGTGACACAGGAGATCTCCTTTGGCGCTCTGAACATGGGTATGACCGAGCAGGAGGCGCGAAAGGAAGTGGAGAAAGTCATAGATACTTTAGAGATCACGGGTTTTCAGCATAAACCCACCCATTCCCTCTCCGGCGGTCAGAAAAAGCAGGTCTCCATCGCGGACGTTTTAGTCATGCACCCGGAGATCATCATTCTGGATGAACCGACTTCCTCTCTTGACCCCAAGCATACTGTCATCGTCAACAGAATTGTAGATATGCTGGTAGAACAGGGCATTACTGTCCTCATGTCCACCCATAACGTAGACTATGCTTTGGAATGGGCTGACGAAATCGTATTGATCGCTGGCGGCAAAACGCTGATGCACGGCACGCCTGTCGAGGTTTTCTCCAATGACAGTATCCTCGAGCAGACCAATCTCAAAAAGCCTGCCGCCATGGAGCTCTTTGAGAGTCTCGTAAAAAAAGGCATTCTGTCTGCGGATCTGCCGGTTCCAAAATGCCTGAAAACCCTGGAGGAATATATCAGCGCGATATAATCATTGAAATCATATAAGTTGAAAGTTGTGCGAATCTGTCTTTTTAAGGCCAGGACGCACAACTTTTTCTTTTTGCTCTTTTTCTTCCCGTGTAGTTTTCTCATTCTGAAAATTGACTAACCGGTCAATTTATGTTACCATAGTCACCGTGGCAGATAAATCCTATCAGAAAGGTATTGATCAAACAAAATGAAAAGAACCGAACGTACAGAATTAACTGTATCAAAAATACTGGAAGCGGCCCTTGCGGAATTTGGCACAAAGGGTTACGCCAAAGGAACGATTAACAATATCTGTAAAAGAGGAATCAACAAAGGGCTGATTTATCATAACTTTAAAAATAAAGACGCGCTCTATCTTGTATGCCTTGAGAACAGCTGCCGGAAGCTGATCTCTATGATTCAGGAAAGCGGCTGCGCTTCTGATCCGCTGCAGTACCTGAAACTGCGTATGCGCTTTTTTACAGAATGCCCTAACGAAGCGCACATTTTCTTTGAGGCAGTTCTGCAGCCCCAGGAGAAATTACTGGACAGGATCAATGAGGTTTTAGAACCGTTTGAAGAAATGAACGAAAAAATATACCGTCATGTGATCTCCGGCCTCACACTGCGGGACGGTATCACAGAAGAAGATTCTATCGCTTATTTCCGTCAGATGCAGCGAATGTTCAATGGATATTTCAGCAGCCCCGCCTGCCGCAATACGGCCCTTGAAGATCGGATCAAAGAACATGAGCTCACTCTTTCTAAGCTGCTTGACTTTATGTTATACGGAATTGCAAAAGGAGGTACCCGGAAATGATACAACTGCTTCGATGGCTGCTCGTACTTGCGCTGGCGCTGTTTACCGGCAAACTGTTTTCTAAAATCAAGCTTCCTTCTATTTTAGGATGGCTGATCATCGGTATGATATTCGGACCGCACGCGCTCGGACTCATGCCGGATTCTATCCTCACTGCCGGATGGTATAAGACCGTTATCATGTGGATGCAGTGCGCCTTTGGTCTGATGCTCGGAACAGAACTCGTATGGAAAGAACTCAAAACCTACGGCAAAGGACTGATCATCACTACATTGACTCAGTCTTTAGGCACTTTCTGTTTCATCACGATCGTCTTTGGAATCGCGTTTCTCGCGGCGGGCGTGCCTGTTTTCCTCGCCTTCATCTTCGGCGGGATCGCACTGGCTACCGCGCCTGCGCCTGCGTTATCCATTGTAAATGAATTTCACGCAAAAGGACCTGTAACCAGCACATTGCTGCCAATGGCAGTGTTAGATGATATCGTGGCGATCATTGTATTCTTCACGGTCAATTCCGTTGTGGCCAGCTCCGTATCCGGCGGCACGGTTCCTCTGTATATGATTCCCGTGATGGTCCTTTTGCCGGTCATCATCGGCCTTGTAACAGGACTTCCCGCAGGCAGGCTGTTAAGCAGAGGATGCGGCCGCGGGCAGACATTAATCGTTTTGCTTTGCGGCATCACACTGACAGCCGGCATTGGCTGGTTCATAAATACAAAAATACTGTCCGGCATTACGCTGAACTATATGCTGATGGGGGTTTCCTTCTCGGCTGTATTTACCAATATGGTCGATAAAGAGCGGTTGGAAGAAATCACAGACTATTTTCACCCTGTCCTTGCGGTCAGTCTGCTGGCCGCCATTGTTGACCTCGGCGCTCCGCTGAACTATCATTTGATTCTCGGCGCCGGATCCTACACTGTTTTATATATCGCGGCAAGAGGCGCCGGAAAATATTTCGGAGCCAGGTTTGGCGCAAAAGCAACTAAAATGCCCGAAACCGTACAGAAATATCTCGGCCTTACCCTGCTGCCCCATTCCGGTGTTTCCCTCGTCTTTACCGGAATCGCCTGCGCTACTTTGGCATCGCAGCCTGCCCTTGTCGGCATCCTGCAGGGAACCATCGCCGCTGCCGCTGTAATCAATGAGATCATCGCTGTAATCGCCGCCAAAAAAGGATTTGAACTGGCGGGAGAAATCGAGAAGGTTCAAATCAAAAAGTCGTAAGTGTTTTTCGGCGGGATCTGTCAGCTCTGCTAAATCAGATGGCAGAGCGTGAAGACGTGGCCGAACAGCTACATCCTATTGCATCCATTTGCCATTAATTGCAGACCATTTTTCAGTAAATTCTTTACCGCTGGTCGCCGCAGTAAACGGTTTTGTCAGGAAAGCCTTTATTATTTTCAACACGGTACTGTAATCATCGGTTTTCGTGTCGATTTTACGGACAAAGGCTTTCCATTTCTTCTGCATTGCCGTATCTCCATCGAAGCCCATAACCTGTTCAAACTGTTCTCCCGTAAAATTGTGCTCACGGTTCGCAAAGGTTCTTCTGAGTGCTTCGGTCAGCACCATACCGTCAAAGTCAAACTTATTGGCAAGATAATAAATATCGTAATAGTCTTTCATGCGGCTGGAGAACTCCATCAGGCTGAGGATCGCGTCAATTTTCTCAGCAACAGTCGTTTCAATGGAATAAGTATTAACTGTAGGTGCAGCAAAATCATCAAGCTGAGTGGGAATCTTTCTTTTTTCCTGTTTCGGCACGATAACATCCCCAACGCCGAAGTCAATGCCAAAGGGTGTGCGTGTGTTTTTTACACGAGCAACTATTGATGCACCTATACCGGCATATTTCTTCTGAGCAGCAATAGGTGCAACATCCTTTATCTCAAAGGTAATAAAATCATTGCCGGTATGAACCGCAATAATTTCCTCAAGTATACCCTTTAACTGCTCCGGTGTATTGGGCATTTTCCGAAGCAAAAAATCAACATCAACCGTTACCCGGCTGTCAAAGTCAGTGAGGGAATAGAGGAACAAGCCGCCTTTCAACACGAGGTTTTCAGCATACCTAGACTTTTCCAAACGGCGCAAGAATTCCTCTTGGCAAAAGAGCTGCAGGCAGAGCTGATAGCTTCTGCCGTTTTCAGCAGCTTTGTTTTTGAGCCGTGCCAGCACGGACGCAGCTATATCAGCCATTAAGCAGCACCTCCATTACATTCATAATCTTTGTATAAAGCTTCATTTCCTTTGCGTATTTAGACAAATTTGCAAGATTCTTTTTTTCGTCAGCAGCATAGGCATTGACAGCCTTATTAAAAATTTCGTTGTCAAGTTTAGTGCGGTACTTAAAGCAATCACATATTGTTCGCTCACGATCATACACAGACAATATTACACCGTTAAAATTGCCTGTGGACTTACCTATATCTAAAAAGCTTTTTTGAATATAGTAAGCTTTCATCGGAAATTCTTCAATGTTCTTTACAACACGGGACGCTGTTCTTGGTACAGCAATCGTCCATTCACGGGGAGAAAAATCACTATATCCGTAGTGAAACAAAGCGGACTCCACACAAATAATTCCCTGCGGAAGAAGCTCCCGTATGAGCTGTTCTTCGGTAATGCTTTTACTTTGGGGGAGCTGGTAAAATCCTCTGCGAATTCTTTCAATGACTCCTTCTTTACAAAAAGCCGCTACCTCGTATTTATTTATACCGTTAGTGGCAAAATCCGAAGTTTTTGCAATGCCGCCGTTATTTTCAATTACCGTTTTCAAAATTTCTTTTTTACTCAAGCAGACACCAACTTTCCACACGCAAAAAATAAATAATGTACGCAGTTATTGTAGCACACAGTTTTGAAAATAGCAACAACTATATATAGACATTCCCTGTCTTTTCAGAAGATAAACCTAAGAAATTGCTCCTGGCAGGTCTCACGACCTTTGTTTTGGTGGTGCTGACTCTCAACCTGAGCTTAGGATCATCTTAGAACTGTGTCATGCCCGGCACTCCACTATAAATGGCACTATACAAATCTAGTGCATAGTGCCATTTGTAATGAATTATTTGTTAATTTCAAATATACCGTAAGCGTAATTTATTGAAATTATTTTTATTTAGCAAGGTCAAGCCAGATGGCTGGGCGAACACCAATTTGTGAATCAACACCCGCTTTAGAAATTTCTCCAACACCAGACACAATTGATGTAGATAATCTATATGAAGATTCTATACTCTCACTAGCTATTAGCCACCAATCGCATTTCCCATAAGAATTTGTCTTAACACCTTTTTTCTTTACATAAACCGTTGGCTCACAAACCCTAAGTTCGCTCGAAGGGAAATATTTTTCAACTTCATTCGATGATAGGATAAAAATATCATCTCGTATTTGATTTCTTTCTTTTAAAGTAAATGCATTTTTTAGGAACTCATTATTAAGCCAACTTCTTAAATCACACTGTTCCCAGCTCATTGTTCCTGTTGTTTCATCGTAATCGTTGAGGCTCTTTACAACAACAGCGTCACTATTATATTTTCTATAGTCCAATACATACTTGCTAATTAATAATGCCTTGTTATCATTTCTTTCAATAATAAGCCACTCTATTTTCTCTTTGCCATTACTCCTATCATTATCTTGTTCATAAGATCCAAAATAATAGGAATCACCTATTTTAGAGTAATCCACTCCACTTTCCATTAAATACTTCTTAATTAAAACTTTAGAGTTCTTATAATCGCCTAACAGTTCAAATTCTTTCCTGGCCTTTTCAAATTCTTTATTCTGATATAATTCAACCGCATATTGGTATTTGTTTTCTAAAAACAATTCTTCTGCTTCACTGATTTTATTTCTACTATCTTTGTATCCATTAAGCTTTTCAAACTCTTTAATTGCTTTTTCGTATTGGTTTTGCTCCATTAAACTTATTGCGTTTTTATATTGACTTTCTGGTATAATTATCGTTTTTACGACAATTCCTAAAACAGCACATATAATTGCCAGAGGAACTAATATTTTAATCCATTTTTTAGTTGTCTTACTCCTCACCTCTCGTTCAGCCTGAAGTTTGGATAACGCCTGTTGACAAACAACTTTCTGTTCTTCTGAGTCTTTCCAGTCTACAATACTCTGAAATCCTTCTATTGCTTTCTCATAATCAGAAATTGTATTTCTTTTCATCTGCATCTGTGCGGCATCATAGATCGCATCTTTCCTTGCAATTTCTGCCTTTTCCAGACATTCATCAGCCAAATTATCTGCGTCCTCATAACCTGCTGCTATCTGGAATTTTTCTGCAGCTTCTTTGAAATCATTTTCACTTTTAGCCCTTTCCATTAAAGATTTTGCAGTATCATAAGCAAACATCTTTCTATCCAGTTCATTTCTGTCATTGATATATTTAACATATCCTTGTAGTTCAGCAACTAAAGCAGCATCACCAAAGCGAACCACCTTCTGATAGTTATTCGCTTCCTCAAAGGATTCTTTACAATCTTTCAAGGCTTCTTTTGTTCTGACATTCTGCTCTGCCATCAGTTTGCCCAGATAGCCTCTTGGATTTTCTGGATCTAAATCCAGCACTTTCTCACAGTATTCGTTTGCACTTGCAAAATCACCATCTTCAAGAAACATAAAGGCACGCTTTAATAGCGATTCTGCATTGCCGGCGGCACTGCTTACGACTACGGTTTCCTTTGCTGTAGTCTTTGGTTTTTCTAACGCCGTAATTTTCTTAATTCCACGAATCAAATCCTGCATAAAGCCAAGCTTGGACATATCCTGTGCTTGCAGATGAGAAAATTCTTCCGGTAAATCATATGGATCCATATCCTTGTAAGCTGGAATCAGCATTTTCTTAGCATCATTCTTAATTAATGAAAGATATCTGCTCCACTCATTTTTTACCCATACAGCCTGAAAATGCTCTGGCTTTGTTCCAAGCACAACCATAACCTTTGCGGAGTTCAATGCTGCAAATATGTACGGCTCATATGCAGAACCCAGCTTATCCTCCAAGGTAATTCTCGCAAAGAATACGCGAAAGCCCTCCTGTGTCAGCTGATGATACAGGTCGTTGGCAAGCACAGAGTCAGGCGTTCTCCGTCCTTGATTGTCCGTTTCTTTGTAGCAAATAAACACGTCAAAAGGTTCTTCACGCTGTGATATAGCAAGAATACCTTTCTGGATATTGTCGATTGCCTGCGCTTCTTCTTCGTAAACTACCCTCTGATATCCGTCAGCATGTTGTAATGCCGCTTTATAGTCTTCATCAGTGAAAATAGAAGCATATTGTGCACGGTTCACTGTCGGCACGCGCTTGTGAGTAGCTGGATCTTCTACATACTCAATACCATAGCGGCAAAGCACCAGCGACCAGTACGCTTCTGCATCCGTGCTGTCCTCGTTAAGAATCTGTTCATAAATTCCCATCGCTTTATCATACTCGTTACTACGTCTGAAATGGTTTGCACGGTCGTAAAGATTAGCGCGTTTTTCATCATCAAGTTTTGGTAAAGTCTGCTTAGTGCCGCAGTACTCACAGACTGCTACAGTTTCATTATTTGTGATTTCCAGTGTACCGCCGCACATTTTGCATTTGAATATTGACATTATTAGATTAACTCCTTTCAAGTTGATTCATAAATGTAGAAAATGCCTTTATACTATTGCTCTCATTTACAATGATATTTACAATTTTTTCTTCGATTTTTATAAAATTTATCTCATAATTGTCACGATATTCTATATCTTTTATCGAAAACAAGTCCGCCCATCTTAATCTTGAAAAACTTACATCTTCATTAAAATTGAAATAAAATAGCTGATGATTAGGTTCTCTAATCCACTCAGCAATAATTGAATTTATGTGATTATCCTCACTATTAAATCGGTATCCAACGACACATAGAATATTGCTATTATCCAATTTCTCAATCATTTTATAAAATTCTTTGATTTGTCTTTTGCATATGATTGGCTTGATTCCGCTAGGTATTAATATAAACGGTATTAAACAGCAAGATTTAATAAGAGGTTTCATCTTATTCAGTTCCTCTTTATTCGTACAATCATAAACAGTTAAATTCTTTAAATCCTCAAACCAATTCAGTTTTCCATGCAAGTATGTTACTGGTTTTTCTGTTAGCTTCTCCGATAATTCAGTATAGTTTGTTGTGATAATTTTACACGAAATTCCACTGTTCTTTACAATACTATAATAATTCTCATTTGTTATATCGGACAAAATATCGTAGTCTTTCTTCAATACGTTGAATATGTTTTCATATGTCCATTGAAACTCTTCAGGTATATCATAAAGGCTTTTGAACATGAGAATAAAAATAGTAACATACGCATTAATAACTCTTTTTCCATTTTTATTAAATTCAATATCCCTTAATGAGTTGAATTTTTCATCTAGCGAATCAAAGAAAACGGCTTTTTTCAAAAAGAAGTTCCTGATGTCTTTCGTCTCTTCTTGTTCTTCACTATGGATAATATCATAAAAGTCTTTGCACATTGGTCTTATCACACCACTATAATCTATTTCCTCTTTTTGGGTTGCATAATTATAACAAATATCAAATTTTTCAGGGAAAATTTTTTGCGCTTCTTCTTTATTTTCAACAATACTTTGAATAAAGACCTTGCTACTCTGTGGATATATAAGTTGATATTCTGCAAAGTCCTCACCTAATAATTCTTTTCTTTCTTTTCTATATTTCCCCAATAGCAACGCTTCAGCAAAAGAGTCACCTGATTTCAACTTCTTGCATGCAGCAGTATCCGCACCTGAACCAAATAAAAAAGATACTCTTTTCCCCATCCTACTTCACCAGCTTTACTTTCTTTCCTCTCTCCTGCACCAGCACAATTACCTCTTTTGCCAATTGCTGTACAGTCTCAGCCGAATCATCTTCACTGGCAACGGCTTCTTTTAATTCTGCAAATTTAATAGTAATCTGTGCTTCTAAGGTGGTCAGAGCTTCGTGGCTCATCGGATCAGCGTAGCGAATTTCTTCGTAGACTTTTTTACAAACAGCTTTACTTTCTGGCGATTTTGCCTGCGACATCAAGGTTTCCGCCTCTGTCTGCAGATTTTTCATATAAAAGGTCTGAACCTTTAACTTATCGTCCATGCGGTCGACAATATCCACAGTCGCTTTGGCCGCAATCACGGATGTTGCAGTAAAGGCCAAAATTAGAAGACATAGAATGATTCCAACCCAGTTTGGAATATCTGGCACGATCATCACTCCAGCACCGCATATCAACATAAGCACAAGTCCCGTATAGCTGATATTAATCAGAGACAGGTTATAAAACAGCTTCCGCATATTTTCTGCTTTCAGTGCAATATAAGCGCAGACCAGCTGTCCGACAAAAGCCAGATCGATAAACACATATCCTGCCCAAAACGCGCCGCCGAATTTATTCATTCCTGCGGCCTCAGTCGGCGTTACGAAACAGATAATCTGAAATACAATAAACATAATCGCCCATACGGAGGCGTACATTTTAAATCTTTTACTCATCCTTCTACCCTCTCTTCATACCGCATTTTGGACAGAACTTACCCGGACGTTCAAAGACAAACCCGCAGCCGACACACTTTGAAGTATCCACAGGCACGGCAATACCGCACTCCTCGCAAAATGCTGCACCAGCAGCAAGCTTTGCACCACAGTTTTCACAAAAAGTGTCTGTATTTCCTACAGACTGTACAGCTGCGACACCCTGCATTCCGTCAAAAGCGCCGCTTACTGCGCCGCCAACCATAGTGCCCACACTGCTGCCAACGCCGCCCATGACACCAAGTCCAATACCCATATTGGTAAACTGTCCTACTGCCTCATTTTTAGCTGCGTCCTGCGCAACATCAAAACCTCTTTCCTGCTGATAGGTATAGCCTTCCTGCATTCGTTTCTGCGCAATTGCCTGAGATTCAATCACCATCTTCTGTGCCTCGGTCTGCTGGTCGATGATTCCAACCTGCTGACGGAGCTTTGCCTCCGCAATATCAGCATACTGGCGAAAATACAGTTCTTTGAACTTTTCGAACTGTCGCTCACCGTCAGGCTTTACAATGTTGGTTACAAAAAAGCGTTCCAGGCTGACGCCGTAATCAGCAAAATCATTTATTAAAAGATTCCGAACGTTTTCCGAAAAGACAGTCAGATTTTCGTCAATTTCAAAGATATTAATCGCATTGGACTTCATCACCTGCGCGATATATGTCTTTACACGAGCCATCAGAAACCCACGGAAGAAAGTCGTAAGATTCTGCTGACCAAGAGAGCTCTCCGTACCTACTACCTTGATTAAAAGCTTTCTGCTATCCTCTACCCGCAGACTCATTTCGCCCGAAGCACCGATAGAAATTGGAAATCCATAGGTCGGTTCTATGTACTGTACTTTGCTGTCAGTACCCCACTTAATTGCCATCTGTTCAGTTTTATTAATAAAGTAAACCTCGCAGTGAAAAGGCGTTGTATCTCCTGTCGAGCGATTCAAGAGTTTTCCGATCTTAGGAATATTCTGGGTTTCCAATGTATATCTGCCCGGTCCGAATAAATCCAGTGCCTGTCCATTCATAAAGAAAACAGCCTCCTGGCTTTCGTGGACAATCAGTTGTGTCAAACTGTTAAAATCCTCACTGGGATGTTTCCATATAAAGGTGCTGTTATCTCCTTCATACTTGATTACATCTGCAATCTTTGCCATTTCATCCTCCTCAAAAAACAATTACAGCATAATTATGATTATGTTATAATTAGCACTCTTTTTCAGCTAAAACCATTACTGCAAAACAGAATTACAGATACAACAAAACAAGCTCTTTCGTTATTTAATGCCGCAATAGTCGAAACAGCTTATTTGTCATGGACAAAATTAGAAAAAACTATCAATGTCACAAATATTATCAGAAAATGTTGATTTTTGCACTATTTCAAAGTATAATCTTTTTATGTGTTGCTATACACATTTGTAACATAATCATAATTATGTTGCATTCTGATCTATCACATCAACATCTTCATTTTCTCCATGCAGCGCAGATGCTCACAGCCCGATGAAGCCATATAAATCCGAGTCGTATTGATACTGCTATGTCCCAGAATATCTGCCAATTTTGCGATATCCTTTTCCACTTGATAAAACACTCTTGCGAAGAGGTGCCGGAGGTTATGCGGAAAAACCTTTTTCTCTGAAACCTCAGCTGCTTTACAAAGTGTTTTCATCTCTTTCCAAATATTAGTCCGATTGACTGGTCTCCCGCTGCGAGTTAGAAAAATATTTCCAGATATAATTTTCTTCTTTTTTATGTATGCAAGCAGTTTTTTTCGTAACCTTTTTACCAGAAACACAGTTCGATTCTTTGACTTGCTGCACACCTGCAGTTTCCCTTGTTTTACTGACTCTACTGTAATGAACTTCAGTTCACTGATACGGATTCCTGTAGTTCCCATAGTCCACAAGATCATCGCCAGTCTTTCCTTTCCACTCCTGCGCGCACAATCTACCAGGCGTAAGTACTCCGACCTCGTCAGTTCCTTTTCTTCTGCACAAAAAATCTGTTTTTGGACTTTTACCAGTTTGATTCTCAAATCTTCCCAACCTGCGTACGAAAAAAAGCTGTTAACTGCAACCAGCATAGAATTGACGCTGCTGAGTGCATAGCCCTCCGTAATTAAATACTGTTTGTATGCAATCAGCCTTTCCTTTACTGCGGCTTCACCGTTTAAATAATCCGCAAATTTTTTTACATCGCGACGGTATTTTTCAATGGTTGCTTCGCTTTTCTCCTCCTGATACAAGTAGGTACAAAATGCCTCAATCAAATCAACAGTCAGAATTCTCTCTTCCATCTTCACTCTCCCTTCATTTTTTATCATGTCAAAATGCATATATAACAAAAAAACTCCTAAAATATGCACGACCTTGTGATTACACGTGCATATATTCAGGAATTTTTTCGATTATATGTACACTTATATATGAGTTCGTCAATCCTCAGTTAAAACTTTCTTCACTCTCGCCATCAGCTTCTCATAGACCCATCTCATCATCCACGGCTCACTGACACGTTCAGCAAGTTCTCCGGCAGGAATCCATGCGACTCCGCTGTTTTCGTCAGGCTTTACAGACAGCTTCTGTGTCTCGTCAGCCTGCAGCAGATACGTCAGGTTTAAATGCAGATGTGACGGCACGTAAATGCCGCGCTTCATATGACCGTCCACGGTAATGATTTCGAGAGAAACCGGCTCGCGCCGAAGTACTTTGAAATCCTGTACCCCGGTTTCTTCCTGCGCTTCACGGATCGCAACGGAAAGAAGGTCTGCTTCGCCGTCAGCGTGACCGCCTGTCCACGACCAGGAGTTATACAGGTTGTGATAGACCATAAGTACTTTATCGTCACCCATGCCATCGCCTGCCTCGTTTACGATCCACGAGGAGGCTGTAAAATGCGCCGTTAAATTCGCCCGCTCCAGACAATTATCGTTGTCCTTTAGGAACTTCAGCATGATCTTCCGGTCTCTTTCTTCCTGCTCACAGCCCGGTACAAAGTCCGAAATAACAGCAGAAAGGCCTCTTAATTTCGGGTTCATAGAACCTCTCCTTCCAGACTGAACGTATTGCTCTTTGTGATCTTTACATCGACCAGCTTACCGGTCAGCTGCGGCTCACCGCGGAAATTTACCAGCTTAAAACCGTCAGTTCTGCCCGCAAAAGTTTTGCTGCCGCTTTTCGCAGGACCTTCCACCAGCACTTTCTGTACGGTACCCACATACGCGGCGTTCTTTTCGGCACTGATGGAATTCACCAGATCCACCAGACGGTTGAAGCGTTCATGTTTGATCTCTTCCGGTATCTGATCTTCGTATTTTTCTGCCGGCGTACCTTTTCTGATAGAATACAGGAAGGTAAAGGCAGAATCATAGCGGACTCTGCTGATCAGATCCAGGGTTTGCTCAAAATCTTCCTCTGTTTCTCCCGGAAATCCTACGATAATATCCGTGGACATGGTAATGCCCGGCACAGCATTTTTCAGCTTTTCTACTAAATTCAGATACTGCTCTTTGTCATAATGGCGGTTCATCGCTTTGAGGATCCTGCTGCTGCCTGACTGTACCGGCAGATGAATATTTTTACAGAGTTTATCGCAGTCTACAAATGCCTGAATCAGTTTATCCGACAAATCTTTCGGATGGGAAGTCATAAAACGGATTCGCTCAAGCCCTTCTACTTCGTTGAGCTGGTAGATCAGATCGGCGAAATCCGTGCCGCCCTCTCCTTTATAGGAGTTTACATTCTGACCCAAAAGCATGATCTCCTTTACACCGTCAGAGACCAGATTGCGAACCTCACGAACAATTTCCGCCGGCTTTCTGCTCCGCTCCCTGCCCCGGGTATATGGCACGATACAGTAGGTGCAGAAATTATTGCAGCCGAACATGATATTGACAAGAGCTTTGCTCTGGTGAAGCCGCTTGGCAGGCAGACCTTCTACGATCTCACCGCCGTCGGGCCAGATCTCGATCTGTTTCTTCTTCTCGTTCAAAGCGTTTTCGATCAGCTGCGGGAACTGATGAATATTGTGGGTTCCGAAAATGATATCCACCCACGGATACTTGGTCTTGATCGTATCGATAACATGCTGCTGCTGCATCATACAGCCGCAGACACAGACGATAAAGTCAGGGTTTTCTTTTTTGCGGTGCTTCAGCTGACCGAGGGTGCCGAAAAAGCGTTTGTCCGCGTTTTCCCTGACACTGCAGGTATTGATAATCGCAACGTCAGCATCCTTTCGTTCCTTCACCGGCGTAAAGCCCTTTTCTAAAAGCATGCCTGCCATAATTTCAGAGTCGTGCTCATTCATCTGGCAGCCGAAAGTCGTTATATGAAATGTTTTAGTCATTTGCAATCTCCGTTCTTCATATGATACTTTTCTATTTTACAGAACATCCGCTGTGAAGTCAATGGAAAGGCACAGCAAAACCGGGGAAATGATGAAATATCGTTACGATTCACAGCAGGCATCCTGCGCGCCACATTTCGAAGAAAAAACATTTCATACGGCGCCTGTTACCGAATACGCGCCACTTTTTTGATAAATAACACATCAATATGGCGTTTCACTCCTTGCTGTACAGATACTTTCAGCTTGAACGCTTCGCATGATGACAAAAAACAGTAAAAAACAGCACATCTTCATCTTTGCGCGCCGTGTAGCTGTAAAATCATCTGAAAATATGGCGCGTATCAAAGCGAGGGCGCCGTATGAATGCAAAAAAGCGAAAAAAGTGGCGTACGCCATGTTAACTGTGAATTGTAACGAAATATCACTGCCCGTCTCCTTTTAATCTTATCAGTACATATTCGCATTTTCCATCCTGCCAAATCAGGATATCAAATCATAAAGTCTGTACATGGACAGGATGTTCTGATACGTCAGTTTGTTGCCCATCAGCTGTCTGTAGGTGGCCGACTTCTCCCTGCCTTCGGCCTTCAGCGTTTCCATCCTGCCGGCTGTCTTTTCGTACTCATTCTGTACAAAGACCAGCATTTCTTCAAAAGCTGCCAGACGATCTTCTTTTGTTTCTTTCATTTTGTCCCTTTTCATATAAGCTGTTATAAATATAACTTAAATTCAATATATAGTTTTAACTGCTAATTGAAAGTCATAGTGGTGCTGACTGCCGCTTCCATAATCTCTTTTCCGATTTTCAAAATATCGTCTTGAATTACGAGCTAAGTTTTTTTCACTTCTTATTCATGGTAAACCCATGCCTTGCAAAATGTTTCTTTACATTCCGGATAATTTGGCCATGCGCATTTATTACATATCAGCTCTTCACGTCCTAGATCCGGAATCTCTTCTTCAAACTCTTTTATTATTGTCGTCCAAGTCCCATCTTTTTTACGGACTGGACAAGACATTCTTGATTGTACTTTCAAATTAAATTCCTCCTTACTTCATAGAGTGCGTCATAAGTCCTGTTATTTCCACGACATAAAATGAAAAAATGCCGTATTTTAACCAGACACGTTTGTCCTGATGCAGGTTTTATACTCCAGATCTTCCGCTCAGATCAACTTCGTAAGCCGTGTACGCATGGTCAAACACATAACCGAGCTGTTTTGCCAGCGCTAAAGAAGCCTCGTTATGCGCGTCCCAGCTGGGATACAGCCCCCGGTCCAGACACTGCAGAATCAGCGCTGCCGCGCAGATTCTCGCCAGCCCCTGCCTGCGGCAGTCTTCTCTGGTATCGATCTCGATCTCGATGCCTCTCTCATAACTGCTGTAAGAAGACGCGCCGGAAACCGGCTCCCCGCCCCGCATCAGCACAACGCCCAAGCCTTTTTCGCTGAATTCTTCATAGCTGTCGAACTGAACGACCCAATCCCTGCACCAGGAAAGCCCCCTCGCCATATCAAAGATCTCTCTGTCCAGTATTTTCAGTTCCATGCCCTCGGGTACGGTCCGCGACATGGCCTGCAGCTTTGTTCGGTCAAATCTGGTATCCTTCTTTGTGGCGTAGCGGGTGATCTTCTTCGCGCTCTCTTTGAATTGGGTTTCGATAACATCGCCCCAAGTGCCGTCTGCCGGGACCATGATGAGATAGTCCTGACGGACACGCTTTGATAAATGGGAAAGGAAAGTCCGGGACGGCCGTCCAGCCAGAAAGCAGAAATCCCCGAGGACGGCTGCGGCTGACGCGGGTGTTTCCTGCCGGTCGCCGTAGACGCAGCCCATAACGCCCTGCAGACAGGACCAGATCAAGGTCTCCTGCCAGCCTCTGAACAGATGCGCGGCGCGGTCCGGCGGATCCAGCTTCACGATATCGCAGTCCGGATGGGGCTGGCGGCCTTGTAAGCGTTCCATATATCTTTCGACGGCCCAGCGCTGCTGCAGGACAAACAGACTGTCTGCGGCTTCTTTTGGATCCACCCAGACCAGCTGATGATCCGGCTCCACCGGCTGCTGTATTTTCTCCAGCAGGTCGCCTTCGTAATAGACCTGAATCGGGTGGAAATATCCGCACTCCGGGATCTGGCAGAAGGTCTCCGCAGAGCAGATACGGCTGCCGACTCTGACGGTCATTCCGACTTCCTCCAGACATTCCCGCCGGATGCAGGTCAGGTCGTCTTCCAGCACTGTTCTGTCACCGGCCGCACCGCCGCAGTCGGCTGCCGGCTCCTTGCCGCCGCCCAGCAAAAAATCTCCTTTTGGCGTTCTGGCAACAGCGATCTTCCCATCTCTATACGGGATCACATAGGCGCCCGGCCTATGATAATAGTCCGCGTTTTCAATTCTGGTGCCGAATATTTTGTGCATAGCGTCCCTCCTGATTCTGATTTCTATATTTTATCACTTTCTCGGCACGCTGTAAATGGCAGTGCCAGCAGGGGTCGTGTCAAGTTGTTGTGGAGTTTTTTGTTGACAACTCCAATGTATTTTTAACAGAACAAAGTATTCCTTGCCTGCCCCAAGTCGTGGATCAGGGTCTGCGTCCCGCTTGCT